>JBALWO010000043.1:0-27046 GCA_036960775.1 Pseudomonas marincola
GCACCGGCTTTTCAGCATTCCAATTGGAAAAGCGCTAAGCGCTTAGTTTTTGGTTTTGTCTACCATGGCGTTTTCGCCGATCCATGACATCATGCCACGGAGCTTGGCGCCAACTTCTTCGATTTGATGCGCATCGTTCAGGGAACGAGTTGCTTTCAAGAATGGCTGGCGAACTTTGTTTTCCAGCATGAAGTCGCGTGTAAATTTACCAGTTTGGATGTCGTCCAGAATACGCTTCATTTCTGCTTTAGTCTCAGAAGTGATGATGCGTGGGCCAGATACATATTCGCCGTACTCCGCAGTGTTGGAGATGGAGTAGTTCATGTTGGCGATACCGCCTTCATACATCAGGTCAACGATGAGTTTCACTTCGTGCAAGCATTCGAAGTAAGCCATTTCAGGGGCATAGCCGCCTTCAACCAAAGTTTCGAAACCAGCGCGGATAAGTTCAACCAAACCACCACAAAGAACAGCTTGCTCACCGAACAAGTCAGTTTCGCATTCTTCTTTAAAAGAAGTTTCGATGATACCGGCACGGCCGCCACCAATTGCTGATGCGTATGACAGTGCAATATCAAGGGCGTTACCAGATGCGTCTTGATGAACAGCTACGAGACACGGAACCCCGCCGCCTTTTTGGTATTCAGAGCGAACAGTGTGACCTGGGCCCTTAGGTGCAATCATGAAAACATCCATGTCAGCACGTGGTGCGATCAGGTTGAAGTGAACGTTCAGGCCATGAGCGAAGACAAGAGCAGCGCCTTGTTTCATGTTAGGCGCCAAATCTTCTTCGTAAATGTCTGCTTGAAGCTCATCAGGTGTGAGCATCATAATAACATCGCCCCATGCAGCAGCGGCCGCAGGTGTCATAACCGTAAGGCCAGCGCCTTCGGCTTTTTTAACAGACGAGCTGTCAGCACGAAGAGCAACCGCAATGTTTGCAGCGCCAGAGTCTTTTAGGTTGTTGGCGTGTGCGTGCCCTTGGCTACCGTAACCAACGATGACAACATTTTTGCCTTTGATTAGGTTTACATCGGCATCACTGTCGTAATAAACGCGCATGTCACTATTTCCTTCTAGATATAAATTTCTTCAATTATGTATAGGCAAACACCTGCTAAATAGTGTCACTGCCTCGTTTAACAGCCACAATACCAGTGCGGCAAACTTCAATTCTTCCAAGAGGCTCCATGAGATTGACAAAGGCTTTCACCTTGTCACGAACACCTGTTACCTCGAAAACAAACGATGTTTCGGTTGTATCAATGGCGCGGGCGCGGAAAATATCCGCCATGCGCAATGCTTCAACCCGTTTCTCGCCCTTGCACTCAACTTTCACCAAGGCCATTTCCCGCTCAACGCTGGGGCCATCAGTGGTCAAATCGGCAATTTTATGGACAGGAACAAGCCGTTCAAGTTGGGCCTTGATCTGCGGGATCACCATGTCATTTCCGGTGGTTACAATTGTAATCCGTGACCAGTTTTCTGCGTCATCAACTTTAGCAACAGTCAGGCTTTCAATATTATAGCCACGCCCAGAGAACAGGCCGACAACGCGCGCCAAAACACCAAATTCGTTGTCAACTAGAACGGCAATTGTATGCCGGTGAATTTCGTTATCGTCCATCTTTGTCCAAGTATTTCCAAGGGCCTTATTTCATACCCAATTTATTATACCAAATCCGAGAGGTTGTCCTCTTTAATAACAGAGTTAAACCAGCGCACGCCCTTTGGAGGAAACTTCCGGTCCCTCGCCTTCTTTATCATCAGCCAGCAGCATTTGGTTATGTGCAGCCCCTGATGGCACCATAGGAAAGACATTTTCTGTCTGATCTACCAGCATATCAACAAGTACGGCGCCCGGTGTTTCAAGCATTTCTTTAATGCAGTCATCCACATTATCCACATGGTCACAGCGCAGGCCTTTTGCACCGAACGCTTCTGCCAATTTCACAAAATCAGGAAGGCTTTCCATATAGCTTTCTGAATAACGGCTACCATGCATGAGTTCCTGCCACTGACGAACCATCCCCATATACTGGTTATTCAAGATGAAAATTTTCACCGGCAAGCGATATTGCAAGATCGTAGACATCTCTTGAATGTTCATCATGATGGAGGCTTCACCTGCCACATCAATAACCAACGCGTCAGGGTGAGCGATTTGAGTGCCAACAGCAGCTGGCAGGCCATAGCCCATCGTGCCAAGACCACCGGATGTCATCCACCGATTAGGCTCATCAAACTTTAGATATTGAGCGGCCCACATTTGATGCTGTCCAACTTCCGTTGTGATATAACGGTCATGGTCTTTTGTAAGCTCTTGAAGGCGTGACAGCGCATATTGCGGCTTGATCACTGAACCTTCTTGTTTGAACTTCAAACAATCGCGAGAACGCCATGCCGCAATTTCTGACCACCAGCTGTCAAGAGCTGCGGCATCGGGCACGCAAACTTCTGATTTCCAAACCTTGACCATATCTTCAAGCACATGGGCAACATCGCCAACAATAGGCAGATCCACGCGGATATTTTTATTGATAGACGATGGATCAATATCAATATGGATTTTCTTAGAATTTGGTGAAAACGCATCGAGGCGACCCGTAATACGATCATCAAAACGTGCACCAACACAAATCATAACATCGCAGTCATGCATAGCGTTGTTGGCCTCATACGTTCCGTGCATTCCCAACATGCCGAGAGATTGCTTATCAGACGCAGGATAAGCACCAAGTCCCATTAGCGTGCTGGTGATCGGGTAGCCTGTCATTCGAACAAGCTGCGTTAAGATCTTCGAGGCTTTCGGACCTGAATTGATAACGCCGCCACCACTGTAGAAAATGGGCTTTTTCGCGCCAGCTATTAATTTAACCGCTTCCTTGATTGCCTTCAAATCGCCTTTAATTCGAGGCTTGTAGCTTTTATGCTGCACAAGTGATGGCGGGATATAAGTTCCAGCTTCGAACTGCACATCTTTTGGCAAATCAATAACAACAGGGCCCGGACGGCCTGTTGTTGCTACATAAAATGCCTCATGCATGGTTCTGGCCAAATCATTTGCTGATTTCACAAGATAGTTATGCTTGGTCACTGGTCGCGTAATACCAACAGTATCAGCTTCTTGAAAGGCGTCATTACCGATTAGATGCGTAGCCACCTGCCCTGTTAGGCAAATGATGGGAATACTGTCGAGCAGGGCATCAGCAAGGCCGGTTACAGCGTTTGTCGCGCCGGGTCCGGATGTTACGAGAACAACGCCGGGTTTTCCAGTGGAACGGGCATAACCTTCTGCCGCGTGAACCGCGCCGCCTTCTTGGCGGACCAAAATATGACGAATGCTATTTTGTTTAAACAACTCGTCATAGAGAGGAAGGACAGCGCCGCCGGGGTACCCGAAAATCACTTCGACGCCTTGGTCGATGAGTGATTTGATTACGATCTCTGCGCCAGTCATTTCCTGGTTTGCCATTGGTAGCCTCTAATCTCTATAAATAAGGTAACAGCTTAAAAAATGTATAAACGAAAAAAGCGCCCGAATTTACATCCGAGCGAAACTTCGGTTGATCCTTGAAAAACAGAAAGGATTTCCCTTCGTCAACAAAACGGAAACTAGACTTTCATTCTTCGAGGGTCAATAGAAAATGACGAATAAATGGAAAGAAATTTGCCTTTAAACTTTCCAAATCTTGCGCGGATGACTTTTCAGCAGTCTCCATTTTATTGCGAACCCATGTAGTTTGGCGCTTGGCATAGCGCCTTGTCAGCATTTTGATACGCGCCAACGCCTCAGCCTTTGTCAGAGTTTCCCTCAGTATTTCAATGATTTCGGGCACACCCAATGCCTTCATCACGGGAAGCGCGGGATCTAAATTCTGCTCAAGCAACAATCGAACTTCTTCAATTGCGCCGCCCTCCTCTATCATCCAATCCAACCGTCGATCACATCTGTCGTAGAGCCATTGACGCTCAGGCATCAGCGCCAGCCAAAGCCGTGGACATTCGAGTACGGGGCCTTCCGGGCTCTTCTGGTGCCATTCCGTCATGGGAATCCCGGTTTCTTCCACAATTTCCAAAGCACGAAGTAATCGCTGAGTGTCTCCTAAATTGAGTTTAGCCGCCATCTTCGGGTCTTTTTCCAAAAGACGATCGTAGATGATTTGATTACCCTGCTCTTTCTGGAGCAAGCGCAAGCCGTCCCGCACCTTGTCACTGATAGCTGGTATGTGAGCGATTCCCTTGGTCAGGATTTCGAAATACAATCCTGTCCCCCCTACAATAATCGGAAGTTTGCCCTTCGCATGGCATTTTGCGATCTCGGTAAGTGCCATATCCCGCCAACGGGCCGCCGAACAAAAATCATCAGGCGCTAACACACCATAAAGCTCATGAGGGGCAGATGCCTCCTCTGCCGCGTCAGGGCGCGCTGTGATCACTCTCAATCCGCTATAAACCTGCATGGAATCTGCATTAATGACCACGCCATCAAACTCCTTAGCAATAGAAATCGCCAAAGCGGATTTGCCGCTGGCTGTTGGGCCTGCTAAAAGAAGGCAGCCTTGCTGACTTGGGGCATTGATAACTGTTTTGGCCATAAATGGATTACCGGTAAAAAATCATGATGACTGTATTGACACTTGTTGCAGATCCGTCCGATCTTAGCTCTTTTTCTAGCATAGTCACTGCGGCCCGCGCTAGGCTTACGGCGCTCGGCGCTACGGATTTAGATTTAAAATGGCTCAAAGAAGATGTTGCGGTCGATATTGAGTTTAACGGAACTATCTCCAAAGACGACCTCAGCGCAACGGTTGAGGCCGCGGATTATTGCTTGCAGCCCTCTGAAGATCGCCGCAAAAAATTATTGCTTGCCGATATGGACAGCACAATTATCACAGTCGAATGTATTGACGAGCTTGCCGATTTTGCCGGCATCAAAGACGCCGTTTCAGAAATAACCGAGCGCGCCATGCGCGGGGAGCTTGATTTTGATGAAGCCTTCCGGTCCCGCGTTGCAATGCTAAAAGGCTTGAAAGAAAGCACATTAGAGGAAACCTTTGATCAACGGGTCGTTCCAACAAGTGGCGCACGAACCCTCATCCAAACCATGAAAGCAAACGGCGCGTATAGTGCACTTGTCTCAGGCGGCTTTACGTATTTCACCCGCCGTATTCGGGATATAGTTGGTTTTGATATGCAAGAAGCTAACGAACTTCTGTTTGAAAATGGTGAACTGACAGGTTTGGCGGCGGAGCCCATTCTAAACTCGCAAGCAAAATTGAAAAACCTAAACCGTTTATTGGCGGAAAAAGAAATTACGCGATCGCAAAGCGTGGCCATTGGTGACGGTGCGAACGACATCCCAATGATTGACGCTGCGGGACTGGGTGTCTCGTTCCATGCCAAGCCCGCAGCAGAGGCGGCCGCTGATGCTTCTATCCGTTTCGGCGATTTAACCACCCTGCTGTACTTTCAAGGCTACCGCGAAGATGAGTTTGTAACTGATTAACTCCCAAAACGAACAAACCCCGCCGAAGCGGGGTTTGTTTTTGGCTGATCAAACGATCCGCTTTTTATTTTTCCATGCTTAGAGCTACAAAACGAGAGCCCAATCCTCTGCGGGTTAGCATCAGGATTGATTTTCGATCTGATGCCATGATTTCCTTAACGCTGGTTTTCACATCAGCAACGGATGCCACAGGCTTCAACTGTACTTCCAGGATTTGATCCCCCGGACGAATGTCTTTTTCCGCGGCTTCACTTCCTTCGGCAACATCGATGACAATAACGCCTTCAACATCATCGCTGAGTTTAAACTGTTCTCTTAGCTTTGCAGAAACAGTGGCAAGTTTCATTCCCAAAACGGAAGTCGTTACTGCTTTGGAGTTACTTTTACCATTTTGTTCTGCAAACTTAGTCTCTGCTTTTTCCAGCTCGCCAAGACGAACAGTTTTCGTGATTTTCTTTCCGTTCCGCCAGAGTTGAACCTTAACTTTTGTTCCAACATCAGTTTCGGCAACGGCCCGAGAAAGCTCACGGGTTTCACGAACGCGTTTTTTGTTGAACTTCAAAATAACATCACCGGCTTTGATCCCGGCTTTAAACGCGGGTCCATCTTCTGGAACCCCGGCAACCAATACACCGTCTGTATTTCCAAGTCCCAAGCCTTCGGCAAGTTCATCGGTTACGTTTTGAATAACAACACCAAGCCAGCCGCGACGGGTTTGGCCAAATTCAATAAGTTGCGCAACAACCTTTTTTGCGAGCTGCGAGGGAATAGAAAAGCCAATTCCGATACTACCACCAGATTGCGAGAAGATCGCTGTGTTGATCCCGATGATTTCACCTTTCATATTGAAAAGCGGACCACCCGAGTTGCCTTTATTAATTGAGGCATCTGTTTGAATATAATCATCGTAGGGACCAGAGCGAATATCACGCCCGCGCGCAGAAATAATACCGGCAGTCACTGTTCCACCAAGACCAAAAGGATTGCCGATTGCCATAACCCAATCGCCAACACGTGACTTGTCACTATTGCCCCAAGAAGCCGCAACCAGCTTTTTATCACCTGGCTCAATCCGTAAAACCGCGACATCCGTTTTTGGATCACGGCCAACTAACTCAGCAGGTACTTTTTCGCCATCTTGAAAAATGACATAAATTTCATCGGCGCCATCGATAACGTGGTTATTGGTAATCACCAAACCGTCCGTATCGATTACGAACCCAGAGCCCAGTGACGTCGCCTTACGCGCTCGGTCACCTTTTTTGCCTTTGCCGCCAAAGTCCTTGAAGAAATCCTCGAATGGATGTCCCGGGGGGAATTGGGGGAGCACACTGCCTTGTTCACTTTTGACAGTTTGAGTTGTCGAGATATTGACAACTGCCGGTGACAATTTTTCAGCAAGGTCTGCAAAGCTTTCAGGCGCTGCCTTGGCAAATGCGCTAAACGCAAATAAAGAGACAACAACAAACGCGGTCACAGCCATACTAAGCTGATAACCCGAGTGACGTTCGGCTTTCACTTTTGCATGCTCATACCGTATACCGGCTGATTTTTGATTTTCTGAGGTGTGATAGGGTGTGTACAACGTCGCGGTCCTTCTATCTATTCCTTACACGGAGCTAGCTGCGCGATTAATATTTTCGCCTCGCTAACATATATCCGTTCTTTAATACCAATTATGCTATTTAGCCGACATTCATCGACAAGCGTCTATCTTTAACTGGAAGTTAATTATGGCATAATTGTGTATTCAGACATTTTTGCTGAATTTCTTTTAAAAATTGATTTATTTCTGACAAATAAATTTAATTACTTTTTAAAAGCCAAACACATACAACGCCAAGAATAGCCGAAACCACGCCAAAGACGCGAAGATTGAGACTAGGTGTTTGCAAAACTGACATCATCATACGTTTCATGCCATCGGGAAACAGCGCATACAGCGCTCCTTCAAAAAACAAAACAAGCGCACCCGCTAGCAGTATATTCTCTAACAACAGTACCTCCATTAAAAAAGCCTGCAGAGTTACCCCTGCAGGCTTATCTTTAAACTCCGCTCAATTAATTAGCGGGGCGTCTTGACTGCGAGCCAAAATACTTGAAGAAGTCAGAGTTTGGCGACAGAACCATTGTTGTGTCGTCGTCTGAAATTGCTTCACGGTAAGCTTGCATTGACCGGTAGAATGCAAAGAAATCGGCATCACGACCGAATGCTTCGGCAAAGATACGGTTCTTCTCACCATCGCCGTTACCGCGTAAGATTTCAGAATCTTTCTTGGCATTGGCAACGATGACAGTTTTGTCACGATCGGATTTCGCCCGAATACGTTGGGCAATTTCGGCGCCTTCGGCACGAATTTCACGTGCTTCCTGCTCCCGTTGTGTCCGCATCCGTTCGAAAACTTTTTCGCTGTTGGCTTGTGGCAAGTCAGCCCGCACAATCCGAACATCAACCACCTGAATGCCGCCACCTTCTGTTTCAGCATTCACTTGATTTTTGATCGTGTCCATAAGTTGGGACCGTTCGCCAGATACGATATTCGTTAGAATTTCACGACCCAAGATTTGCTTAACTTGCGAACTGAGAAGTGTTTCCATACGAACAAGCGCCACGTTCAAATTACCAAATGATTGATAATAAAGAAGTGGGTCGATAATTTTGAAACGAGCAAAACTATCTACCATCAAACGTTTTTGATCTTGCGTCACAACTTCACTACGGCGCGTATTAACGGCCATAACACGTTTTTCAACAAAAACAACATCTTGCACAAACGGTATTTTGACTTGCAAGCCCGGCTTAGTGATCACATTGCTCACTTTACCAAACTGCATGACCATTGCTTGTTGCGTTTCATTAACTGTGAACAGAGTGCTCGAAGTAATGATACCGCCAACAACAACGATAATGGCGAGAACAATAGAAAATGTTTTACCCATTATTTCGTTCCCTTATTATTCAACTGATTAAGGGGCAGATACGGAACCACACCTTGACCGGCGCCGTCGCTATCAATGATCACTTTATTCTTACCTGTAAGAACCTCTTGCATGGTCTCCAGATAGATGCGCTGACGGGTGACACCAGGCGCCTTTTTATATTCATCATAAATGGATACAAAACGAGCCGCTTCACCTTCAGCTTCAGCAATAACACGTTGCTTATAGCCTTCAGCTTCTTGACGCATCATTTCAGCCTGACCACGTGCACGCGGAACAATATCATTGGCATAAGCCAACGCTTCGTTTTGCGCACGTTCTTTATCAGCCACAGCCGCCTGAACATCCCGGAAAGCATCAATTACTTGAGCTGGTGGTTCAGAATCTTGCAATTTGACTTCAGCAATTTCAACGCCCAAACCATAGACGTCCACAACTGCTTGCAATTTCGCCTGCACCTCACTTTCAATTTTCAACCGACCTTCAGTAATGGCCGCTGTCAATTGAGTACGTCCAACAATTTCCCGCATGGCACTTTCCGCCGCTGCCCGAATTGTCAGTTCTTGCTCAGTTACATTAAACAGAAATTCGCTCGCATCTTTGATACGCCACAAAACAGTGAAGCCAATATTGATGATGTTTTCATCACCCGTCAGCATCAAGCTTTCTGCAGTGAACGGTGTTTGAGAACCTGATCGTGTTTGACGAAATCCGATTTCAATACTGTTCACTTTGGTAACATTAGGGACCAACACTGTTTCGATAGGAAACGGTAGATGATAATTGAGGCCCGGTTGCGTAATCGCAACTTTCTCGCCGAAGCGAAGAACCACACCCTGCTGATTAGTTTCGACTTTATAGAATCCGCTGGCAAGCCAAACGACAATCGCAACCATGAAAATAATGAAGAAACCGAGTTTCCCGCCACCGCCACCGGGGAGAGAGTCCTTCAGTTTTTCTTGACCTTTTTTGATGATATCTTCCAGGTTGGGGGGCTGCTGACCGCTGGGACCTTGACCCCATGGGCCACGACCTCCATCGCCGCCGCCTTGCCAACCACCACCATTACCACCTTGATTGCTCCAAGGCATGGGATAAACTCTCCTCTATCTAATCAGCGAAATTGCTTAACGTTGTAACAAGGGTTATATGACACCCAGAACAATTCTGCAATGTACCTGCATTGCGTTGTATAACCATTTTGTAGCGAAACTGGAGTTTTCAAGTATGGGAACCATTACTGAACAAGATATTTTGAGTCATTTGGCCCGGATTATCGAGAAAAAAAGCGGGAAAGACATTGTCTCTCTTGGAATGGTTAGTGGATTAGCAGTGAAGGACGGCAATGTTGCCTTCGCGTTGGAAATCAATCCAACGGATGCTGGTGAAATGGAAGTTTTAAGGAAAGAGACTGAACAGGCCGTCTATGGCATGAACGGTGTCAAGTCCGTCAGTGTGGTTCTCACGGCTGAAAAATCGTCCCAAACCGCCGCCCCTCAAAAACCAGCACCGAAGCAACCGGCCCAAAAACCAGAAGTTCCCGGTGTCGCCTCTATCATCGCGGTCGCATCTGGAAAAGGCGGCGTTGGTAAATCCACGTGCGCTGTAAACATTGCCCTTGGATTGGCTGCACAAGGCTTAAGTGTCGGCATGCTGGACGCGGACATTTACGGACCATCCTTGCCCCGTATGCTCGGCCTTTCCGGCAAACCAGACACTGTGAACGGCAAGAAATTAAAGCCCATGGAAAAATGGGGCTTAAAAGTCATGTCTATGGGCTTCTTAGTCGAAGAAGACACCCCCATGATCTGGCGCGGACCTATGGTCATGAGCGCGTTGCAGCAAATGGTATTTGAAGTGGAATGGGGAGAGCTTGACGTGCTTGTGGTGGATATGCCGCCCGGAACTGGCGATGCGCAGCTAACCATGGCTCAGCGCGTTCCTCTGACCGGCGCCATCGTTGTCTCCACCCCGCAAGACATTGCTCTTTTGGATGCTCGCAAGGGCCTTAACATGTTCAAAAAAGTAGATGTGCCCGTTTTTGGTATTGTTGAAAATATGAGCTATTTCCTTTGCCCATCTTGCGGCGATCGCAGTGAGATTTTCGGACATGGCGGCGCTCGTGAGACGGCCGCAGAGCTTAACCTCGACTTTTTGGGTGAAGTCCCTCTTCATATGGAAATTCGCGAAACGTCGGATGCTGGAACGCCGATCACGGCTACTGACCCAGACGGCGTACACGCGACAATCTACAAAGCTATCTCAGAAAAAATTCAGCTGAAAATTGAGGAAAGCTTGGCATCAGAAGGTCCTGCTTTCATCGTCGAATAAATTATCAATTCCAATAAAAAAGGCTGGTAGATCACTCTGCCAGCCTTTTTTATTAATCAATGTAATGTTTACGCTTCTGATACCCGAAGCAACCCAAGAGCCGCTTGCGCCGCCGCAAGCCGTGCAATCGGCACACGGTACGGAGAACAAGAAACATAATCCAAACCTATAGATTCGCAGAAATCAATACTCGCCGGATCGCCGCCATGTTCGCCGCAGATACCAAGTTTGATATCAGGCCGCGTTGCACGTCCCCGCTCCACCGCGATTTTCACAAGCTCACCAACACCCTCCGTATCTAACGATACAAAAGGATCAATTTCATAAATGCCCTGCCCGACGTAGTCATCAAGGAACGAGCCTGAATCGTCGCGGCTAATGCCATAAGTTGTCTGGGTCAGGTCGTTCGTCCCAAACGAGAAGAATTCTGCCTCATTGGCAATTTTTCCAGCTTGCAGTGCTGCCCGTGGCAACTCAATCATGGTCCCGATCAAATAGTCGACTTCTTTACCTGTTTCTTTGGAAATCTCTTTGGCAACAGCCGCAATTTTTTCCTTCAGAATTTCAAGTTCCCGGTCGGTTGCAACAAGTGGGATCATGATTTCAGGAACAACAGTGTCGCCCAGTTCTTTACTGACAGTGGCGGCAGCTTCCAAAATTGCGCGGGCCTGCATCTCATAAATTTCAGGGTATGAAATACCAAGACGGCAGCCGCGATGACCTAGCATTGGGTTAAATTCATGGAGCTGCAAGGCTCTGTGCCGGAGTTTTTTAGCATCCGCACCAAGCGCCGCTGCCAAATCATCAATCTCTTCGTCAGTTTTGGGTAAAAACTCATGAAGAGGGGGATCGAGCAAACGGACCGTCACTGGTAATCCCGCCATAATACGGAAAAGCTCGACAAAATCGGCTCTTTGAACAGGAAGCAACTTCGCCAATGCGATTTGGCGTTCAGCCAAATCTTCAGCCAAAATCATCTGGCGAACGGCAACAATTCGGTCAGCGTCAAAGAACATATGCTCTGTCCGGCAAAGGCCAATGCCTTCGGCACCAAATTTGCGAGCAGTTTCAGCGTCTAACGGTGTTTCCGCATTGGTTCTGATTTTCATACGGCGAATTTCATCTGCCCATCCCATCAAAATACCAAATGTTCCTGACAGTTCTGGAAGAATTGTATCGACAGCACCCACCATCACTTCGCCGGTCCCGCCGTCAATTGTAATGATGTCGCCTTTATTAAACACTTGCCCCAACACGGTCAGAGTTTGTTCGCGGTAGTCAATATTAAGAGATCCAGCACCAGACACACAGGCCCGGCCCATACCCCGCGCAACAACCGCTGCATGAGATGTCATTCCGCCGCGACTTGTCAAAATCCCCTTGGCTGCGTGCATCCCATGAATATCTTCAGGGCTAGTTTCAACACGGACCAGAATGACTGACTTTCCTTCGTTCGCAAGAACTTCGGCTTCGTCACTAGTGAAGACAATTTGACCAGATGCTGCACCAGGACTTGCAGGCAGACCGCGAGCAATGATGTTTCGTTCAGCTGATGGATCAAGAGTTGGATGGAGTAATTGGTCCAAAGAAGATGGCTCAATACGCTTGATGGCTTCTTCTTTTGAGATGAGATCTTCGCTGACCATATCAATGGCAATTTGCAGGGCCGCTTTAGCAGTCCGCTTACCAGAGCGGGTCTGAAGCATCCACAACTTACCTTGCTGAACCGTAAACTCGATGTCTTGCATATCCCGGTAATGAGCTTCTAGCCGTAGGTAAACATCGACCAATTCACCAAACACTTCAGGGAATAATTCCTCCATTGAAGGGGCGTCAGATCCGGCGTCAATGCGCGATTGTTTCGTTAAGTTCTGCGGTGTCCGAATACCGGCGACCACATCTTCACCTTGAGCGTTTACAAGGAACTCACCGTAAAAGAGTTTTTCGCCAGTTGATGGATCACGTGTAAAGGCAACGCCTGTTGCACTGTCATCGCCCATATTACCAAACACCATGGCCTGAATATTAACTGCTGTGCCCCATGCCGCTGGAATATCGTTAAGTCTGCGATAGGTAATCGCTCGTTGGTTCATCCACGATCCAAACACAGCGCTAGTGGCGCCCCATAATTGATCTTGTACATTTTGCGGGAAAGGACGTCCGAGCTCTTCTTCAACTTTTGCCTTGAATTGACCAACCAGCTTTTCCCAGTCATCTGCAGACAAGTCAGTATCGAGGGAATAGCCGTTTTCTTCTTTTAGAATTTCGAGAAGCTCTTCAAAGTGATAATGCTCAACTTCAAGAACAACGTCTGAATACATTTGGATAAACCGGCGATAACTGTCGAACGCAAAACGTCTGTCGCCTGATTGTTTAGCCAAACCTTCAACGGTCTCATCATTAAGGCCAAGATTAAGAACAGTGTCCATCATTCCCGGCATAGATGCGCGGGCACCTGAGCGGACAGAAACAAGAAGAGGGTGATTTTTATCGCCAAACTTAAAGCCAACCGAATTTTCAATTTTTTCGATGGCCGCGTCAACTTGCGCTGTCAGCTCTTTTGGATAATTACAATCATTATCGTAATAGGACGTACAAACCTCGGTGGAAAGTGTAAATCCAGATGGAACAGGTAAACCCAAATTGCTCATTTCAGCAAGATTGGCGCCTTTCCCTCCCAATAGGTTCCGCATTTCAGCCGCTCCATCAGCCGTACCGTCACCAAAGGAATAAACCCACTTTGTCATCTTAATGTCCACTTTTCGCTATGCTATTTACTTTAGGCTAACCATCAATTTTTGAAAAATCAGCCAGTTGGTCTAGAGAATTTCGAATGGCCGCTAGCAGCCGGAGCCGGTTAGCGCGCACATTTGTATCGTCTGCATTTACAATCACGCTGTCGAAGAAGGAGTCTACGGGCATACGAAGTGTCGCAGCCGCTTTTCCTGCCACTTCAAATTCATCTGCTCCAAGAGCAGAAGAAAGCAAGCCCGAGACCTCATCAATACGGTGATAAAGGTCCTTTTCAACGTCTTCTTCAAGAAGTGCTTGATCCGGTAATTGATCGTAGGAGGCGCCATCCTTTTTTTCTTCAATTCGGAGGATGTTCGCAGCCCGCCGGTAGGCAACCAATAGATTGGCACCGTCATCTGTTTCCAAAAATGCAGACAAGGCATTAACTTGTGCCATAAGCCGCACTAAATCGCTTGTTCCGCCCAGCGCAAAGACTGCCGCCACATGGTCATGGCGTACATTCTGCTCTTTCAAATGAACTTTCAAACGATCAGCAAAGAAAGAGAGCAATTCATCAACGTCGAGTTTTCCATCAATCTTTTGCAGCGCACCAGACGTATCAAAAATATCAGCTAGTGGCAGTCGCAGTCCGTTTTCCAGTATAAGCCGGATCACCCCAAGGGCGGCACGGCGCAATGCGTATGGGTCTTTTGAGCCTGTTGGCTTTTCATCCATTGCAAAGAAGCCAACAAGCGTATCGATTTTGTCGGCAAGCGCGACAACCACACTTTCAGGGCTAGATGGGCAAACGTCAGTAGGGCCAAGCGGCGAATAATGCTCTTGAACGGCCATTGAGACCGTTGGCTTCTCACCGTCATGGTCCGCGTAATAGCGGCCCATCAATCCTTGCAAATCAGCAAACTCGCCAACCATCTCACTGCTCAAATCCGCCTTGGACAAAAGCGCAGCCCTTTGGCAATCTGCGACATCAGCTCCGTTTACATAAGGCGCAATCTTCGCTGATAGAGCGATAACCCGCTCCACTTTCTCGCGAACCGTTCCAAGACGCGCATGGAAGACAACTTTTTCAAGCGCCTTAACTCGGCTTTCGAGCGTATTTTTAAGATCGAGATCCCAAAAGAATTTCGCATCTGAAAGCCGTGCACTCAACACGCGCTCATTACCAGCCGTTATTTTTTTGCCACCGTCTTCAGCTCGTAAATTCGCGACAGTAATAAAGCGCGGTGCCATTTTACCGGCCCCATCAGACAATGAGAAATATTTCTGATGGCTGCGCATTGCCGAAATCAAGGCTTCGTGCGGCACTTCCATAAACCGGGGATCAATGGCACCGATCAATGCTTCCGGCCATTCGACAAGGCCTGCAACTTCGGCCAACAACCCATCGTCTTTAATAAGTGACAAACCTTCTTCTTTGGCTAGTCTGTTCGCATCTTTAGCAATAATCGTCCGGCGTTCACTGTCATCGATGACAACAAAAGCTGATTTCAGTTTTGCTTCATAATCTGAAAAACTTGAAATTGTCAAAGCTTCTGGGGCCATGAAACGATGACCGAAAGTTTGATCATTTGCCGTTAGATGTTCCCATTTCATGGGAAGCGCATGGCTATCAAATACACATAATATGTTGTGAAGTGGTCTTACCCAGCGCGCTGTCAAATCAGACCATTTCATGGGCTTAGGCCACGGGATAGCTGATAATGCGGCAGGTAAAACTGTTAAAAGAACATCAGCAGTTTGCCCGCCTTTTGTCTCCATAACCGCATAATAAAACGCGCCTTTAGGGGTTTCGCGTTCTTCGAGCTGATCTTTCGTAAGACCCGTGGAGCGCAGGAAACCCTCAAGAGCTTTTTCAGGTGCGCCGACACGCGGGCCCCGGCGTTCTTCCGATTTATCAGGCTGCGAGAGCGGTAGACCTGCAATAACAAGCGTCAATCTGCGAGGTGTGGAATAAGAAGACACCGCGGCATATTCAAGGCCGGCCTCTTTCAGTCCTGCAGTAACAAGACGGGCTAAATCAGCCGCTGCCTTGGTTTGCATGCGCGCAGGGATTTCTTCGGAGAATAACTCCAGCAATAATTCACTCATGATTACGCTTCCCCATCCAGATGACCACGACTTCTAAGCCATTGTTCTGCGCAGCCTTTAGCCAGCGCACGAACACGTCCAATATAAGCTGCACGTTCGGTTACACTAATAACGCCGCGCGCATCCAGCAAATTGAAGACATGACTTGCTTTCATACATTGATCATATGCAGGAAGCGCCAAGCCTGCTGCCAAGATTTGGCCGCACTGCTTTTCAGCATCTTCAAATTGACGGAAAAGAATATCGGGATCCGAAATTTCAAAGTTATAAGCGGACATTTCTTGCTCATTTTGCAAGAAAACATCACCGTAGGTCACGCCGTCATTGTTCCACTTCAAATCAAACATGCTGTCAACGCCCTGCACATACATGGCAAGACGTTCCAAACCGTATGTCAGCTCGCCAGATACAGGGCTGCAATCAAAGCCGCCAACTTGCTGGAAATAAGTAAACTGGCTGACTTCCATGCCGTCGCACCAGACTTCCCAGCCCAGTCCCCAAGCACCCAAAGTCGGGCTTTCCCAATCGTCTTCAACAAAACGAATGTCGTGATTTTTGGGATCAATGCCCAGCGCGTACAGGCTTTGCAAATACAATTCCTGAATATTTTCAGGAGATGGCTTCAAGATTACCTGGAATTGGTAGTACTGCTGCGTCCGGTTTGGATTCTCGCCATACCGGCCGTCTGATGGACGGCGAGACGGCTGCACATACGCTGCCTTCCAAGGCTCAGGGCCGAGTGCGCGTAATGTTGTTGCTGGGTGAAAAGTCCCTGCCCCAACCTCCATATCATATGGCTGAAGAATGATACATCCTTGATCAGCCCAGAAATGTTGTAACGTCAGGATCAAATCCTGAAACGAGGAAGTAGGCGTCGAAGCCGATTTAGCCGACATGAAAACTGACCACATTCTTGTTAATAATAGGTGCGGTGCAACATAGAGCCCCCATTTGCTGGGGTCAATGAAGTGATGCGCCTAAAATGATATCAACTGTCGCAGCTGTGATCTTCCAGTGACGCGACAAATGTTTCGCACTTGGGACATTGCACAAGATCTGTTGACGATTTTGGAGATTTGCGGCTCCCGCCCCGCTCAATTTCATCATTTCCCTGTCGTCCTGCAATATTTTTGCGGACAATTTTGGAAATGGCAAAAACCCCAACAATGACCAAAATCAGCAAAATAATTTTAATAGGTGACAGCATCTTCGACTTTCAAACGTGTATTGGCCTGCGAATCAGAGGCCAAATTTATTCCATGCAGACTCATTCTTAGCTTTCTCAAAAAGCGACCCTACCGCGTTGGACACCATGGATTGAGACCCAAGCCCCAAGGTTTTCTGGATCCAACTCCGACGCCCTTCCAGAAGTTGCATCTTCACTTTTTTACCGTATTTTTCCCGCATAAAACTTCGGAGATCCGATATGCCATCAATCAATCCAAGTTCTACTGCTTTAGATCCGGTCCAGACATCGCCTGAGAACAACTCTTTGTCTTTCCGTTTTTTCAAACGCTCTCCGCGCCGTTCTTTCACGTAATCTTTAAAATTTTCGTGGATCTCGACTTGGATTTTCTTCAGCCATTCGATATCCGCATCTTTTTCGGGACTAAACGGATCCAACTTAGCTTTATTCTCTCCGGCTGAATAAGTGCGTCTGTCCACACCCAGCTTTTCCATCAAACCTGTAAAGCCAAATCCTGCCGAAATAACGCCAATTGATCCCACGATAGAGTTTTGATCTGCGTAGATTTCATCAGCGCAAAGGCCAAGCCAATACCCACCAGAAGCCATTACATCTTCTGCAAACGCATAAACGGGGATTTCTTTTTCATCAGCAAGTTGCCGAATACGGGTTGCGATTAAAGCTGATTGCACAGGAGACCCGCCGGGTGAATTCACCGACAACGCAACCGCGACCAATCCCTTTGTATCGAAAGCATCATTTATAACTTGGGACAAGCCAATTAAATTAAGCTGTTCCCCGCGGAGTTTTCCTCCGCCGGATGCGATGACACCATGCAACGGAATAACCGCAACAATAGGATCTTTTTTAAACAGGCGTTTCAGCGGTGTTTTTTCAATTAAGGACTTTATTTTCATGATTTATAACGTAATGGCACAATCAAGCAGCGCAAGTGCTAATTGTCGATAGTTGACAAATCCACCCCATCTCGGAGCAATTTTTCTGCGATCGCGGTCGGTTTACCGTCTTTTTCATGCAAAATTAGGCCTGGAAGCAATTCCAAGGGTCCTTTTCCGCCTTTGATCCCCTGCACGATCACTCGTTTTGCAGATGTCTCCGCATTCGGCCATAGGGGAATAATTTTAAGGCTGCCGCAGCTTGCGCACATATGAGCCATCAAATCACTTAACCGTTCCGTCCGATAGATAACAGATAAGGTTCCTTTGGGCTTCAAGCGAGCAGTGCAAAACTTAATCCAACAGTCCAGATCAGCATCACTTTCAATATGTGCTTTTGTTCGAATATCACTTGGAGAAGATTGAGCCCGCCCTTCGGCATAAAAGGGAGGATTTGTGATAACGTGATCAAATGGATCTTCCAAGAAATTGCGGCCTGTTGGCCCTATCGCTCCCTTAAAGGCGAGCCGGTTTGCGATATTTGCATCCAAAACCGTAAAATCACCGGTCATTTCATTTAGCTGGATATTTTCACGTGCGGCTTTTGCCAGCTCAGACTGATACTCCAATCCAAATACCGTACAGTTAGGTTCCCGGTGTTTAACGCAAAGAGCCGCTGTTCCAACGCCGCACCCGACATCCAACAAGCTCTGTCCCGCAGCGATCTCTACGCTGGCCGCGAGCAGCACAGCATCAGAGCCCGCACGGAACCCCTTCGCAGGCTGCTTAATCTTCAGCTTGCCATCCAAAAAACCATCAACTGTCCACTGCATGGGAATTTATTCTTTCAACTCGCCGGGCGCAATATCTCGCACCACCCTCTTCGCCGCAATAAGATCTTCTTCCAGAACCACAACACGCCTTTGAATGGCGCCAATGCTCCCCTCAAGGATAGATGTGTGTTCATCTAGGACCACTGCATCGATTTCCTCATCCTTTAAAACTGAAACAAGATAGGAAATCAAAACAAGATCGTTTGTCCGAATAAGTTCAACCACGAATATAGCACTCCCTGCAATCAATTGAGTTTAGACATTAATAACAAAGAAACCAAGGCATTGCACTGTCACTTGACCGTAATTTATCTTAAGCTATGCTCAGGACAAATTTCCGCCGTATTTTGGCGACAGTGAAAGAAGCAAACTTGTCTGCACCAATCGACGTCAAAAATAGTGCCTCATCTTCGCACAAAGCCTCCTTGCAGCCCCTACTGGACATTGTCAAATCAGATCTTGATGACACCAACCAGATCATTCTCGACAGAATGCATAGTGATGTGGAGCTTATTCCAACCCTTGCCCGGCATTTGATCGCAGCAGGCGGTAAAAGATTACGCCCTGTTCTGACACTCGGAGCGGCGAAACTCTGTGGCTACGAGGGTGACCGGGCTAAAAAACTAGCGGCCTGCGTTGAATTTATTCACACCGCGACATTACTTCATGACGATGTTGTCGATGAAAGCAATCTTCGCCGCGGGAATCAAACCGCAAATGCTCTTTGGGGCAATCAAGCCAGTGTTCTTGTTGGTGACTTTCTCTTTAGCCGCTCCTTCCAGTTGATGGTTGAAGATGGATCGTTGGAAGTTCTTAGAATTTTATCAGGCGCATCTGCGATCATTGCTGAGGGCGAAGTTTTACAGCTCATGAATGTGGGCGATGTCTCTCTCAGTGAAGAGAGCTATTATGAAGTGATCGCGGCAAAGACAGCCGCCTTGTTTACGGCCGCCTGTGAAGTCGGCGCGGTTGTCGCTGATCGCAGCACCGAAGAAATTGCAGCACTTGGGAACTACGGCACGAACCTCGGCGTTGCCTTTCAGCTCATCGATGATGCCCTTGATTATTCCTCGCATCAGCAGGCGCTTGGTAAAGCCATAGGCGATGATTTCCGCGAAGGGAAAGTGACCCTGCCCGTCCTTCTTGCTAACCGTAAGGGAGATGCAGAAGAGCGGAAATTCTGGGCTCGCGTCATTGAAGATAACCAAGTTGACGGTGATCTAGAAAAGGCATTGGAGCTGATCGAAAAGCACGGAACTATCGGTGACACTTTTGCAGCTGCGCAAGAATATGGCGCAAAAGCAAAAGCAGCACTCGATATTTTTGACCACAGCATCGTTAAATCGGCATTGCTTGATGCTGTTGATTTCGCCATTGAGCGGGCCTATTAGGTCCGCCTAGTTCGATTACGTTACCCAGAAATCCGCTTTTTCGCTCTCAGTGGTGTATTGATCGCGGCTACACCAAGAATGGCTGCGGCTAATCCAAAACCAATCACCGGCGTAATCTGCTCTCCCAGTAGAAGTACGCCTAACAAAACGCCAACACCTGCGCGTAAATAACTCTGGCTAGCAACACCCATTGACCCCAACGTGATGACAAGACGGAAATACAACAGAAGTGCGATACCGGTTGAGACAACCCCGAGGAACAGAACCGCGGCTACAGCATTTCCTGAGGGCGCCATAGCCAGCGGGCTTTCAAATAGGAACGCCATAGGTATCAAACAGATACTCGCGCACAACATGGTCCCTGCAGCTGTAATCATTGGAGATAGATGCGAAAACCGTTTTCCATAAATAGCCGCGCAAGCATACAACATCGCGCCGCCCAGAATTGCGATTTGGGCAAAAACCTGTTGCCCTAACCCTTGCAGCGCATCTGCACCGACAATCAAACTCACCCCCAAAACACCAAGGCACGCGCCAACCAATTTCAAGGGATTTGTCGGCTCATGTCGGGTAATGAAAACCGTAAAAAAGAACACAAATATAGGAGAGGTTGAGTTTAAAACACTGGCAAGAGAGCTATCGACGAATTGCTGCCCCCAAGCCAACAAGGTCCAGCCGCCAATACTGTTAAAGAAGGATTGCAGCAGTAGCATCCGCCATGTTTTTACATCTCGCGGAAAACGATTATCGCTAAAATAGACGACAATCATCAGGAATATTGCCGCTGTTGTTACCCGCATAGCAATCAATGTGACTGGCGGGATTGTCTCCACGGCAATTTTTGTCAGAAAGTAGGATGATCCCCAAAGCAAAGCAAGCACGCCCAACAGAGCAAGCTCACCTAGCGAAGCGCTTTTATTATTATTCATTATGTCGCTTCTTGCTATCTTTTGGTGCTTCTGCACGCTCATTCATACCATAATCTCGGATCACATGTGCAATACGTAAGTGATAATCCTCAAATACGCCGTTTCGACCTGACGATTGCGCAATGCGATGCGCTTCCAAGTTTCGCCATTTAACGAGCGCCGCTTCGTCTTCAAAGAAAGAAAGGGACAGAATTTTCTGATTATTGGTCAAACTTTGAAACCGCTCCACGGAAATAAATCCCTCGATTTCCTGTAACTTCGGTAATAGGGTTGCCGCTATATCGAGATACTCCTGTTTTCGGGACGAGGCAGGTTCAACTTCAAAAATAACAGCGATCATAGAATTATCTTTCTTCCGTGTGGAGCTGAAGCCAGTTTAAGAAAAGTCCGATCTTCACGGAGTATAAATTTTTCTTTTTGGGCAAACCCATAATTTTCTTTTCCAAGCGGATCATTAGATAGTCTGGCTCTATAGGCTTCATATTCCGCTAAATTCTCAACATTATAAACACCATACGCCAGTGTACTCGACCCTTCATGGGGCGCAAAATATCCAACGAGATCAGCGCCGCATCTTGGGATGGCCTCTCCCCAATTTTTGGCATACTGCACGAACTGATCTTTTTTTGTGGGGTCAATATGGTATCGGATAAAACAGGTAATCATTGCGGCCTCCTTCTGTGAATGAAACCCCATTTTACCCATTGCATTACAATAATGCTTCGGTTACGGTCGAAGTATGAAAGAAGGTCCAGACATTGCTTTGCTCGGCTCCCTAATTGGTGATCCCGCACGCGCAAATATACTCACCGCACTTATAAGCGGAAAAGCGCTCACGCCAAGCGAGCTTGCTGTTGAAGCCAATGTCACCGTACAGACCACCAGCTCCCATCTCAAGAAATTGGAAATGGGCGGCCTCATACAACAACGCAAACAAGGTCGCCACAAATATTTCACCCTCGCAGATGATGAAGTTGGAAGTGTTCTTGAAGCGATGATGGGGTTGGCTGCAAAAAATGGGCATACGCGCGTTCGCACTGGCCCAAAAGACCCTGCCCTTCGAAAATCCAGAGTTTGCTACAATCACCTAGCTGGTGAAATGGGTGTTTTGATGCTTGATAGCCTTATCAGCCAAAAATTCATTGTCGATGATGAAACTGTTCTAGATCTAACTGATACGGGAACAGCTTTCCTTAAATCAATTGATATAGATCCCTCACAACTCTCCCGCACCAGAAGGCCTGTTTGTAAATCCTGCCTTGATTGGAGTGCCCGGCGCAGTCATCTTGCTGGGACGCTTGGCACTGAGCTCTTAAATAAATTTTATGAGATGGGCTGGGCAAAACGCGAAGAAGGCTCCCGCATTGTCGCTTTCAGCAAAGCTGGAGAGACCCAATTTAAAGCCCTATTCCCAAACTGAAACTCCGTTGAATTCACGGATAAGTCTCAGTTTGGAATAAGATTTCTGTTGTGACTTTAGACTGAACGCGTGATACCGCCATCAACACGCAAGTTTTGACCCGTGATATAACCAGCACCGTCAGACGCCAGAAACGAGACAACTTTGGAGATTTCTTCAGTTTTACCATATCGTTCCATGGGAATACGGGACCGAAACTCTTCTTTTTCTGGAAGGCTATCAATGAAGCCTGGAAGAACATTGTTCATGCGAATATTTTCAGCCGCATATTTGTCGGAATAGAGCTTAGAATAGGCAGCGAGGCCGGCTCTAAATACGCCAGAAGTTGGGAACACTGGATCTGGCTCAAAAGCTGCGAAAGTAGAGATATTGATGATCACTCCAGCTTTTTGAGATTGCATAATAGGTGTCACCAAACGAGTTGGGCGCACGACATTCATGAAATACACATCCATACCCCGATGCCAATCGTCGTCCGTTAGTTCCAAAATCGGCGCGCGTGGCCCATGACCAGCACTATTAACGAGAACATCAACGCGTCCCCATTTATCCATGGCTTGGTTCACCAAGCTTTCAAGATCCGCCGTTTCCTGATTTGATCCCGTCACACCAATTCCGCCAAATTCTTTGGCAAGCGCTTCACCTTTTCCTGAAGATGATAAAACAGCAATTTCAAATCCATCTGCCGCGAGTTGCCGGGCGGCCCCAGCTCCCATTCCACTTCCACCAGCGGTTATTATTGCTACTTTTGTATCCGACATGACAGTCTCCAGTCGTTTAATATAATGAAAATCTTTCATTCAATATTTGACACAGATGCCCAACTTGGACTAACCAGAAATAGACGTCATAGCATATAGAAAAACTACAGCATGAAAAACAACGCTAACGCTCAACGATTGCCCCCTTTAAATGCCTTACGCGTTTTTGAAGTTGTCGCCCGGCACCTTAATTTCAGATTAGCGGCAGAAGAACTTGGGGTTACTCATGGTGCTGTCGCCCAGCAAATTCGCGGACTTGAAGACAATCTTCAAATACAACTTTTCAACCGCTTGCCCCGTGGATTAGCTTTAACAGAACCGGGCCGCACGTATGCGGGACCCATTCGCCAAGCCATGGCTCTCATATCAGATGCTACGCGTGCTATTGAGCCAGAGAAGACCATCGTAAGTATTAGTCTAACCCCCTCGTTTGCATCCAAATGGTTTATGCCCCGCCTCGCTGCATTTACAACTGAGCATCCGGATCTTGAAGTGAAGTTAAGCGCCTCAGAGGATCTTTCCAATTTCCAAAGTGATGGCATTGATTTATCTGTGCGCCAAGGAACGCCCCCTTTTGGGAATAGTGTAGATGCTGAGTTACTCTATGCAATTGAGTATATCGTGGTTTGTAGTCCCGCTCTTATGTCTGCGAAAAATCCACCATCAGGCTTCGCCGAATTGAAAAACCATGTTCTACTACATGATGCCCACAATCTCTGGCCGCTGTTTTTCCGCGAAACCCCTGAGTTATCTGCAACGACCTTGCCAAAATCACTGAAATTTAACCAGACATCTCTGGCTATGGACGCGGCAATCGCCGGGCAAGGCATTGCATTGGTGAGTTCGGTTTTGGCGCAAAGGGATATTGGCGCCGGCCGTTTATGCCAGCCTTTTAAGACGCCCTTAAAAGGGGATCAGGGATATTATATCGTCACCCCAAAATCATCCAGAAATCCAGAGGCCACATCCCGTATGAAAAAATGGCTACTGACCCAAAATTAGTCAGGACTCGTCAGACACCGAAATTTGAGCCGCCAGTTCATTAAGATCTTGCGCAGTCGGATCGACAAATCCATCGAAAGTAATGGAAGGCGAATTAACCCCCACGATATTTAGAGTTGCGACACCACTCACGATTTCAATGTTCCAAGCATCACCTTCACCGCGATCTTCTTCTGCAAGCTCTAGGGCATCGAACAGGTCGTCCAAATCGACCACATCCTCACTGGCATCAAAATCAGTAATGACAATATTGCCCGCATCATCTTCAGTAATGACAAACAGGTCAGCACCATCGCCCCCTGTTAAGGTGTCATCGCCGCCACTGCCAGTTAGCGTATCGTTACCATCTCCACCGGACATGATATCGTCACCGATAGTTCCAACTAAAGAATTAGCCAGGTCATCTCCAACAAACTCAGAGCCACTTATTCCATCTTCGGGTAAGTCGGCGGCTTCATCACCATCATCGACAAAATCGAAAACAAGTGTTGCTTCGCTGACATCATTGTCGCCATCCGTCAGCGTATATGTAATGGCATGTTCTGTTCCCGCAGGAATGCCCGTAACGGCTTCGAATGTGTATGCCCCATCCATTGAAATACTGAAATTACTACCGCTTTCAAGCTCAATTTCCAAGGCATCTCCATTGGTTGGAACATCAAATTCCACCGAATATGTGCCTTCGTCAATGAGGAGTATGGTGGCACCATCCAGCTCGTACTCATCCGCCAAAACCGCGTTGGTGGTTATAAACAGGATCGAAGTAATTGTCGCCCCGTCTGCACCGAGTTTATCAGCTGTTCCGCTACTCACCACGTTGCCTTCTTTGACTTCCGGTATGGTATCAACCAATACAGCTTCCAAATCATTGGCATCTGTTACGATTACAGCGCTATCTCCTGAATTTTCAACTTTATCTAATTCACTAGCATCCAGTCCGTCACCAATGCCGACGGAAATCACTTCAATGTTATTATTATCAACAAAGAGTTGCCATAAGTTGTCAGAGTTCCCTTCAATTGGGACGCCGTTTCCAGAAGGGAAAGGTTCACCGTCAGAGATGAAGTAAACGATGCTTGTATAACCATCCAAACTTGCATCACTCAACTGAGAGTCAAGAATGCCTTGTGCCCCGTTTGCAGTATCAGAAAGCGCATCCGCATAATTTGTGAGGCCCGATGGCGTGAAATTACTGACGTCACTTATGAAACTTTGCGCCGCAACAATTGAAGTATCACTGAAAACCAGCGTTGCTTGAGAGTCAAAATCAATGAAACTAATATTAAAAGCAATTCCAGATTCTTCATATCCGTCGAGCAATTTTGTAACAGCTTCTCGCATAATCTGTGCCCGTGTTTTGGCTGGGCCATCATCTTGCGGTACGGTTACCGCCATGGAGCCCGAGCTGTCCAAAACAAACACTAAATTATAATTTGCACTCGGCGCTGTTGTCACTGATACCGTATCCATTACAGCGGCAGGAACATCATCGATGATTGAGAAAGTGAAACTTCCCGTATTGGTTGATGTATCTTGATCTTCAGCCGTAAATCCGAAAACAAACTCAAGGGCATCTTCCCCGGCATTTTCATGGTCGATGACATCAAACAACTCAGCAGAATAGCTGTAATTGTCACCGTTCCCATTTGGTGCAAAATCCAAAGTAAACACAGTACGAGGTGCGCCCTCATCCGGCATTGCAATGGCACTCACCCGCTGGGTAACACCATCCGCTAGTGTTTCGACACTGTATTCCACTTCCTCGCCGCGCGAAAAGATCTCCGGCAAACCGGTAATATCGAGTGTCACGGTTCCCGGATCATCTCCATTGAAAGAAATTGGAACTTCAGCGCCTGCAACAAGGCTTTCCTTATCATCGTCACTACCGTCAACTAAATCATCTTCATCAAGGGATACATTTGCAACGGCTCCCACATCAGGCGTTAAAACATCAAAAACATTGATTGTTAGCGTCGCCGTTGAAGGATCACCATCCTGATCAATAATTCTATATTCAAACACATCACTTAACGGACCGCTGTTATCTAATCCATCGTTAGCCTGATAGGAATAATCACCGGTCACATTCAAGGTCAGCGTGCCATGCTGCCCAACAATCGTAATAACTCCAGCGCCATCAGGCTCATACTCTGTGCCCGGATCATCAGTGTCCCATGCAGCGACTAAAGCACTGCCATCTGCGCCCATATTATCAAGTTCGCCATCTGTCAGATTATCGTCGCCCGCGACTTCCAAGCCGGTCAGAACATTGCCGCTTGCAATGCCGCCTTCCACCGCACTATCAACATCATCAACAGCCAAAGGATTATCGTCGTCAATGGTGATGGAAATTTCACTGGATACAGATGATCCATTGGCGTCAGTTGCATCAAACGCTAAAGAGAAGGCAGCCGCGGTGTCCGTTATGCCATCACCCGGAATATGGTCAACGGGTCCTGTCAATTGCAAATCATAAGTGCCGTCGCTTGCCAAAGTTACCGTAAATATAACCTCTTCACCGGCAACGCCTTGCACTGTTCCGGTCCCAAGCCCTGTTAATTGCACAGGAACCTCGCCTGACGTTAAACCCAAAGCATCAAAACCTGGCTGAGACGCCGCAAAAACCAAGCTGCTATAGGTACCACTGCCACCTGTTAATCCCAGAGACAAATCATCAGAACTATCATCAATTTCATCTTCAGAGACAGTTGCACTCTCAGCTTCATCTGCGGCAATCGGCGTTTCATCATCTATGACTGTAACTTCTAAAACACCATCCATATCATCGGGAACAGCATTAAGTGTTCCGCTGATCAGGTTAATGGAAAAAGTCTCATCGCCCTGATACTGATCATCATCGATAATGTTAATTTCAATAACAATTTCTGAACCCGCTGGAAGGCCTTCTTCTCCGCCCATGAAATAAGCTGATAGAACGCCGCCTTCAGGGAAATCTGTTCGATCGACACCATCACCAGTAACCGTATAGTCCACACGAACTTCAAC
>JBALWO010000044.1:0-22303 GCA_036960775.1 Pseudomonas marincola
GCGCATCTCTACTGGTCTTTCAGAAGTCCCTATTCTTATCTTGGTACGCCTCATTACCAAGAAATTACGGACAAATATGATGTTGATATCAAAGTAAAACCGGTCTACCCCATTGCCATCCGAACACCGGAATTCTTCACCACAATCAACCCGCAATGGATTGCCTATCTCATGCGGGACTGCAAACGGGTTGCCGACTATCGCGGCATGACTTTCAGATGGCCAAGCCCAGACCCAGTTGTTATGGACATCGAAAAACGGATCATCTCGGATACCCAACCCTACATTTTCCGCTTAACCCGCTTGGGCGTCGAAGCCGCCGCGCGCGGCAAGGGCCTCGCCTTCCTCAATGAAGTCAGCCATATGATTTTTGATGGTAATACGGTCAATTGGCACGAGGGCAACCATATGACGAAAGCTGCAGCACGCGCAGGCCTTGACCTTGCAGACATGGAGGCGGCAATTGAGGGGAACGAGCAAGCCTATGATGACATCATCGCCAGCAACCAAGCAGAACTCGACGCCTCCGGCCATTGGGGAGTGCCAACATTAGTGTTTGATGGCGAACCCTTCTTCGGCCAAGACCGTATTGATATGGCCGTTTGGCGCATGTTGCAAAACGGTTTGCAGAAAAAGGGATAGACTTTTCGATCTAAAAACCCAGTTTCAATGGGGAGTATATTGGGAAAGGACCTCTCATGAAAATCGCGATCATTTCTGTCATCGGCATTTTAGTGGGCGTTTTCTCTGCCACCGCCGGTGCCTCCCCGGAAACGATCCGGTTTTTGACGTATCACAACTCGCCGCCCTTTATTATCGATAAAGAACTAAAACTTGGTGCAACCTATGAACTCGCCGACTACCTCACGCAAAGCTCCAACGGGAAGTATATTTTCCAAACACAAGTTCTGCCTCGGAAAAGATTGAACAAGGAAATTTCAGTTAAGTGCAGATGCGCGGTTCCTTGGGTCAACCCTTTATGGTTTGGTGACAAAAATTTAGAAAAATACAATTGGACAACAGATTATGTGGCTGGAAGTAACGCTGTTGTCTCCTCGATCCATCAGCGTTTTGAGTATGCTGGCCCGGAGTCGCTGTTCGGAAAAACGACAAGTGCTTTGCGGGGGACTGTTTGGGTTGGACTTGGAAAACACATTAAAGAGGGGCGAATAGCTCATATTGAGGTAGATAGTTTCCTGAGTTCACTGAAACTTGTGCAAGCAGGGCGCGCTGACGTAACCCTTATTCCAACCAGCATGGCAAGATACCTGGTTGCAGAGAATAATTTAGCGGGTTTTTTCCATTTCTCAACCAATCCCCATCGGATTTTCCAGCGCCACTTTATGATTGCCAATTTTGACTCTCAAAAAGACAAAGAACTGCAAGATTATATCCAAACATTGATGCCCTATTTAAAAGATAGCCGAGAATGGAAAGCCCGAATGGCAAGGTATGGACTATAGGCCACTCCAAAGCAGTGTGTCCTTGGTATAGCCTGAACGGTTTGGTAGAGATTTGGGGGGGGCTGACAACGGATTTTTAAGATTGCGCAGCTATTTTGAGGAAAGAGTAAGTCATTCGAGGATCTCTCATGAACGTTGGAATGTTATCGCTGTTGAGTTTTGTGTTTTTGCTTTTGGTACCATCCAGTGGATCAACTCAGGAAACCATCCGCTTTCTCACCTACCACAATTTACCGCCTTTCGTTATTGAGCAGAACAAACGGCTGGGTGCGACTTATGAGCTGGCAAAACATCTTACGGAAAAATCAAACGGACAATACAAATTTGAAACTGAAACCCTCTCCCGATTAGCATTAGACAGGGAACTTGCAACATCATGTAGATGCGTTGTGCCTTGGGTAAATCCTGTTTGGTTTCGGGACAGAAATTTGAAGAAATTCAATTGGACAAGCGGATATGCGCAAGGCAGAAATGCTATCGTTTCTCTAGCAAGCAAACCGGTAGAATATTCTGGGCCCAGCTCGTTGGTGGCGCAATCCATAAGCGGCGTGGCCGGATCCGTTTATATTGGTTTAGAATCCTATATTAAAAAGCGAAAAATCCGCAAAGTAGAGACAAACTCAATGTTGAGCTCCCTAAAAGATGTGCAGGCGGGTACAGCTGATGTCACTTTAATACCTGCAAGCGCAGCCAGATATCTCATCGCTTCTAATAATTTGGGAGGGGTGTTTCATTTCTCAACCAAACCGCATTCGACGTTTTCCCGCTACTTCCTAATTGCCAACTTTCAGGCGCAGGAAGACAAAAACCTGCGAGACTATCTTCAATCTCAAATCCCTTACTTGAAAGATAATCCCGAATGGAAAGCCCGTATCGCAAAATACGGATTGTAGGGAAAACATCATAATTTATAAGCACTTGAACATATATATCTTCAAACAGATACCGCGATAGTTCCCGCGAATTCTCATCTCCACGGTGCCTTCTAAACCCAATAAATCCTAAATGTACATTTGGGCCACAGAACAGTCGATTATTCATAAAGTTGGGTTTTTTGGTTTTCAACAACCCATATACATGCGTTATTTCTAATTATACTATTGGAGAAGCTGGTCTCATTTATTGCGAACTTAAGGGGAAACTATGGAACGCTGGCAAATTCTAATAAGTACGATCCTAGCCGTTGCTACATTCGCTTTTGGTATTTGGAAATACAGTGATAACGCAGCGCAAGAAACGGCAAGTGCCCGAATTGAGGCAGAAGCGCTTAGGTTAGAGGCCCGCAGGCCCTATCTGACACGGCAATTCGACCTTTGCTTCGAAGCATCGGAAACAGCGTCAACATTGAGCACAACACACAATGCAAATGAATGGCAAAAATCGCTCGACCGTTTTTGGGTGCTCTACTATGGACCATTAGCAATTGTTGAAACGCCACTAGAAGGGGCGCAAGGCAAAGTAGAAGGAAAAATGGTTTCTTTTGGGAATGCCTTAAAAAACATTCCAGAGATCACAAATTTTTCGAGCATCTCCAAAAAATCACAAGCCACCCTACAAAGCCACGCATTAGCCATTAGCCACGCCTGCCGGGATTTGATCATAGATAGCTGGGGACTTAAAAAGTAAAATGCCTCGCCGTTTCCAGCTAAGTGCTTTTGAGATATTTCCCTGCTGGACACGCGAAGGCTTGAGCTTATATGGTTGTGTATATATTGAAAAATACCCGTAAATCGATGGAGATGTAGGTTATGGTAAGATTACGTTTATTTTCTATTTTGCTTTTATATATCTGCATTTCAACAACGGCTGTGGTTGCAGATGGTACCATAGAGAAAACCTATAACCGTGGATTGGGCCTACTGGGAAATGGCTATTATGACAACGCCGCTAAGCATTTCACAGATGTGATAAATAAAGGTGAAAGCCCCTATCTTATTTCGGCGCATCTTAATCGTGCGCAGGCAAATAAAGATGCCGAAAAATTTGACCTCGCTCTTAAGGATACCAAGTATTTACTAGGTTCTGGAAATTACCCAGCGCCGCATCACCTCAACGCACTTAATGCGGAGATATTTATGCGAATGGGGAATGCTGAAAAATCAGTTGGTTTATTTAGAACGGCAATGTCACAAATGCAAGAAGGCAGGTCATCAAGTGAGGGTAAAGATTACACACTCAGTTATCCGTATATCGTTGCCCTGATCCAGGACTCTCAATTTGAGAAAGCAGAACATCAAATTAAGTTATTTTTGCAAACTAGACTTCCTGAAAACGCTCATGACGTCTTTGACCCCGCACTTCAAGCTTCGTTGACAGTTGTCCAGATTTTAAAAGGGGAGTACGAATTGGCCATGCAAAGTGCCGACAAAGCGCGTATAACGCCCCACCAATTGTTGATTTATCCGCTTGGAGCCGTTGCTGCGAATAAGTTAGGAAGATATGACGACGCCATAGACATAATTGAAGAGTATGTTAGCCAAAAGCCCATAAGCGCCAGGCAATCTGCTTTATTTCTGCAGTTAAAGAAAAAGTTATGGCAGGCTGAAAAATATCCCAATGTAGATAGAGTATCTCTGCCCCAAGAGAATACAAGCAACCTTGTGAAATTCCTACGTTATCGAATTATTGCTGGACATGAAGTGTCCATCACAGAGAGCAACACAAGTATAACGACGAAATTCGATGTGAAAATGGTGTTTGACCTAAAAGGGTAGGAAGATATCTTGTCGGGACATAGAGAATATACTCCTGACGCCCACTATTTGGTTCAGAAAACCTTTGATTAATTATCAATTTGGTCACTTAAAACAAAGAAGGGCTTAGCTGTTTCCAGCTAAGCCCTTCTTTAATTCTGGTGGAGCCAGACGGGATCGAACCGACGACCTCTTGAATGCCATCCAAGCGCTCTCCCAACTGAGCTATGGCCCCACAAACGGGATGTTGCCATCCCAGTGCGCGCAGAAACTATTCTGAAGCGCGGTCAAATTCAAGTCAAAAATTACTGCAGGATCGGATTTATGTCGATCCCGCATAATTAGTGATCAGGCAATGACCAAAATTAACTTTCAGATTCTGAGGCAGGAACCACAACGCCGAGGTTTTCACCATCAACATTATCGTCATCAGAAACATCAGGTTCTTCTTCTGTCAAAATTGCTTCATCATCCAAAAGAGCGCCGCTTGGCTTGTCAGTTGGAGTAGCAACTTCAGCCACCACAGGCTTTATTGGTATATTTTTTTGAGCCGACTTATTAACGGTCCGACCCGGTTTCAATATGACAACAGGAACATGCGTCTTCTCGCAGCCTGGGCAGACGATTGGTTTCCGCTGCATATCATAAAATATTTTACTACAAAATCCACATTGGTGCTTTGCACCCCATTCCGGTTTTGCCATTCTGATCTCCCAACGAATTTACGGTCAAAAATTTATTCTAGTTGGCTGACTTGCCAGATTAAAAAACTTCTGTCAAAAAATTTCTGCACTTAGTGTACTAGGAATATGTGACAAACGTTAAAAACCTTGTTAAAAAAGGGAATTATTTTTAACTCATATTTCAGATCCGCCTGATTTCATGCGGCATGGGTCAATTCAAATCAAATGACATCAACTTCAAATAATGCTGGCGCCGTAACATCAAATGCATGCGGCCCCCTAACTGGGCGCGTCACTGTTCCCGGCGATAAATCCATTTCTCACCGATCCTTAATTCTGGGCAGCCTTGCCACGGGACAAACCCGTATTAATGGCCTGCTAGAAGGCGAAGACGTCCTTTGCACAGCGAAAGCCATGCAGCAAATGGGGGCAAAAATTGAACAACTCGCCCCCGGCGCTTGGGTTGTCGACGGTGTTGGTGTCGGAGCTCTCAGTGAGCCCGTCAATGTTTTGGACATGGGAAATTCAGGAACCGCCGCGCGGCTTCTCATGGGTGTGGTCGCAAGTGCGCCGTTTAACACCTTTTTCTCAGGCGACGCGTCTTTGCACAAACGCCCCATGAAACGGGTTTCAACACCGTTGACACAAATGGGTGCGACAATCACTTCCAGGAGCGGCGATCGCTTTCCGCTATGCGTTACTGGCCGCGATCTGATGCCTGTCACCTACGTATTACCGGTCGCATCGGCGCAGGTTAAATCCTGCGTTCTTCTGGCGGGGCTTGATACACCGGGCGTCACTACCGTGGTGGAGCCCAAACCAACCCGCGATCATACCGAAAATATGCTGCGCCATTTTGGAGCTGAGATATCTGTTGTCACTGCCGATGATGGTAGCCGAACCATTAGCTATCAAGGCCAGCAAGAACTCAACGCTGCGGACATCACGGTGCCAGGAGATCCCTCTTCTGCGGCGTTTTTGGCTGTTGCGGCGGCGATCTTGCCAGGATCTGATGTGACCATTGAAAATGTCGGTCTGAACCCCCTTCGGGATGGATTGTTCGAAACCCTCGGCGAGATGGGTGCGGATATCCAGATTGAAAATATTCGCATGGCTGGCGGCGAGCAAGTCGGCGACCTCCGCATCAAAGGTGGCCTTTTGAAGGGCATCGTCGTTCCGCCAGAGCGCGCGATTTCCATGATTGACGAATATCCAGTGCTGTTTGTGGCTGCGGCATTTGCCCATGGTTCAACCACTATGCGGGGCCTTGAAGAACTTCGGGTTAAAGAAAGCGACCGCATTGCCGTTATGGCAGCAGGCCTTAAAGCTTGCGGTGTGGAGCTGGAAGAGTTGGAAGATGGATTAATCGTCCATGGCCGCGCCGTTCCACCAAAAGGCGGCGCAACGGTACTCACCGAACTCGATCACCGCATCGCCATGTCGTTCCTCGTCCTTGGAATGGCAGCAGAACAAGGTGTTACCATTGATGACGGCACAGTTATGGAAACAAGTTTTCCAGGATTTAGTGCTCTACTAAACGGTTTAGGCGCAAATATTTCTGGGATACAGGGATCATGATTATTGCCGTGGACGGACCGGTAGCGGCAGGAAAGGGAACCCTTGCCCGGCGAATCGCTGCCCGTTACGGGTTTAAATACCTTGATACGGGGGCCTTATACCGCGCAGTTGGTCTTTTTTTATTGCAAAATAATCAAGACCCGAACGATCCCGATCTTGCGCTAATCGCTGCCCAAAAAGTCAGCGAAATTGACCCTGAAAACCCGTCGCTTCGCAACGAAGAAACCGGCAATGCAGCCTCTATTGTGGCGGCAAATCAGGACGTGCGGACAGCCCTGCTATCCTATCAGCGAGAAGTGGCAGAAGTTAAGCCTGGTGCGGTTTTGGATGGCCGGGATATTGGAACCGTGGTTTGTCCAAACGCCCCTGTCAAACTGTTCATTACGGCCAGCCCAGAGGTCCGCGCCGAGCGCCGTTATGAGGAGCTGATTGCAAAAGGGCAAAACGTAACAATAGGTGCTGTCTTAGCTGATTTGCAAGCCCGTGATGCCCGTGATCGGGGCCGGAAATCGGCTCCGCTTACAAAAGCCGACGACGCGCACTTGCTTGATACAACAAAATTAGATATAGAAGCGGCTCTTGTAGCTGCTTGCCAGATTATTGATGCGAAGTTGTCGGGTTAAAAATCAGATCGGTAATAAGTTAGAAGCGGTCCCGCCCACGCAGGGGTCAAATTTTTCGCGTTTTCCAAGCGTGTGATTTAAAAACTGGAAAACAAGTGGCCATCGATCCGCCAGGAAACTGGTTTGGCCTGATATTTGGATCAATTGAGGAAATCAAAATATGTCTAATACTGATCTCGCCGAAGACGGCATGCCAGCGTTTGAAGATTTCGCAGCAATGCTGGATGAAACCTACGGTTCTGGAATGAGCCTAGAAGGCACTGTCATCAAAGGCACTATCGTCAACATTGAAAAAGATCTCGCCATCATTGACGTTGGCTTGAAATCTGAAGGCCGCGTTCCTTTGAAGGAATTTGCAGCCCCAGGTCAGGAAGCTGATCTGAAAATTGGCGATACTGTTGAAGTCTTTCTTGAGCGCATCGAAAATTCTGCTGGTGAAGCTGTTCTGTCACGTGACAAAGCGCGCCGCGAAGAAGCTTGGGAAAAACTCGAAGTTGCCTTTGGCGCCAATGAGCGTGTTGATGGTGTTATCTTCGGTCGTGTTAAAGGTGGTTTCACTGTTGATCTGTCCGGCGCCGTGGCCTTCTTGCCAGGTAGCCAAGTAGATGTGCGTCCAGTACGCGACATTGCACCACTTAAAGGTATCCCACAACCATTCCAAATCCTGAAAATGGATCGTCGTCGGGGCAACATCGTTGTTTCTCGCCGGGCTGTTCTTGAAGAAAGCCGTGCAGAAGCACGTGCCGAACTTATCGGAACATTGGAAGAAGGCCAAACACTTGAAGGTGTGGTTAAGAACATCACTGATTACGGTGCGTTCGTTGATCTTGGCGGTGTTGATGGTCTCCTTCATGTTACTGACATTGCATGGCGCCGTGTTAACCACCCATCAGAAGCACTGACAATCGGTGAAACTGTTAAGGTTCAGGTTATCCGCCTCAACAAAGAAACTCAGCGTATCAGCCTTGGCATGAAACAGCTGCAAACAGATCCATGGGATAGCCTCGAAGCTAAATACCCACTTAACGCCAAATTCTCTGGCCGCGTGACAAATATCACTGATTATGGTGCATTTGTTGAGCTAGAACCTGGTGTTGAAGGTCTTGTTCACGTTTCAGAAATGAGCTGGACTAAGAAAAACGTACACCCAGGCAAAATTGTTTCAACTTCACAAGAAGTAGAAGTAATGGTTCTGGAAGTGGACGAAAGCCGTCGTCGCATCAGCCTTGGCCTGAAACAGTGCCTAGACAACCCATGGGACAGCTTTGCATCTTCCACACCTGTTGGAACTGAAATTAAGGGTGAAGTTAAGAACATCACTGAATTCGGTCTCTTCATCGGTTTGGAAAATGACGTTGACGGCATGGTTCACATGTCAGACATCGACTGGACAGAGCCTGGCGAAAAAGCCATTCAGAACTACACTAAAGGCGACGAAGTGTCTGCCAAAGTTCTGGACATCGACATCGAGAAAGAGCGTATCAGCCTCGGTATCAAACAGATGAGCGAAGATCCATTTGCGGGCGCTGCTGAAATGAAAAAAGGAGCGGTTGTTACTTGTACCGTTACTGCAGTTCAGGAAGCCGGCCTTGATGTAGAAGTTGCTGAAGGTGTTACAGGCTTCATCCGTAAGGGTGATCTAAGCCGTGACCGTGCTGAACAACGTTCTGACCGTTTTGCGGTTGGCGACAAGATTGACGCAAAAATCACTTCTATCGACAACAAGACCCGTAAAGTGTCATTGTCTGTTAAATTGAAGGAAGTTGCTGAAGAAAAAGAAGCTGTTGCACAATACGGCTCTTCAGACGCAGGCGCTTCACTTGGCGACATCCTCGGTGCTGCAATGCGCAAAGCCGAAGACACAGATAGCTAAAACCAGACGTATCGGATTAATGAACATGACCTGTAACCCTATTGGAGAACACCATGTCCATTGATACCGAAACTATACTAGACAGGCGCCGTTTTAAACGGCGCCTGTTTTTTTGGCGCGCATGCACTGTCATTGTTGCCGTCATTGCAATCGGACTGCTGTTTGCAAAATTTGGCCCCTCAAACACGCAAGACCATGTGGCGCGGCTAAATGTTGATAATGTCATCGTGGAAAACGAACGACGGCAAGTCGCAATTAACAAAATTCTCAAAGACGATCAGGCCAAAGCCCTGCTGGTCTACATCAACAGCCCCGGTGGCTCCACTTATGGCAGCGAGCGCTTATTCAAAGCATTGCGCCGTGTGGCCGAGAAAAAACCGGTTGTCGCTGTTATTGGTACAATTGGCGCATCGGGCGGATATCTAACTGCCCTCGCCGGTGACCGTATTTTTGCGGGTGAAAGCTCCATCACAGGCTCTATCGGCGTTATTGTTCAACTGACTGAGTTTTCAAGCCTTATGGAAACCCTCGGTGTGAAGGCCGATGCCATTACTTCTGGCAAACTGAAAGGGGAGCCGTCCCCGTTCAAGCCAATATCAGCTGGTGGCCGTCAAAATCTTCAAGATATGGTGACCCAAACCCATGAATGGTTTGTTGATTTGGTGGCAAATCGCCGTCCACTCTCGAGAACTGAGGCTGCTGAAATTGCTGATGGTCGGGTGCTTATTGGCAGGACGGCTTTGCAGGCTGGCCTAGTAGATGAGCTCGGTGGTTTGTTAGAGGCACGCGTCTGGCTAGAATCAGATCGGCAGATTTCCGCCTCTCTTCCCCTCATAACAGCCGATTATAGTACGCCAAAAGGCCTAGTGGGGGAGCTTTTACAAGGAATGTTTGGGAAAAGCGTTATATCTGAAAGACTTACACTTGACGGACTGGTCTCCCTTTGGCACCCTAACTAGAATGAATTTAACTAAACATAGATTGACCGCGGCAATCTAATAAATCATTGGGGGCATCTTGGAATGAACAAGTCGGAGCTTATTGCACTTCTCGCAGAAAAAAATCCACATCTATTTTTGCGTGATGTAGAACGTATTGTAACCACGATTTTTGATGAAATATCCAGTGCTATGTCGCGCGGCGACCGGGTTGAACTCCGTGGTTTTGGCGCCTTTTCAATCAAAGAACGCGCCGCCCGTGTTGGTCGCAACCCTCGCACAGGCGAAGCGGTACAGGTCGATAAGAAATTTGTTCCCTATTTTAAATGCGGTAAAGAGCTGCGTGAGCGCCTAAACGCAGAAGACTGATAACCGTATCCCCTCGATCCATTCTTAAGGATTTACTGTGAAAATCATTTCTTGGGTTTTTATCGCCGTCTTGGCAGTTGCTATTATTACTTTGAGTATTGGCAACAAAGGCCCCGTTACCTTTTCATTGTACCCGCTCCCCTTCGTCATAGAGGTTCCGCTCTTCGCCCTTGTTTTAGGCGGGGGATTCTTAGGGATTTTGCTCGGGTCTGTCCGCACATGGATCAGTGATGGTAAAGCCCGCCGGGAAAATAGGGCAAACAAACAAGAAGTGCTTCGCCTAAAAGGTGAAGTGGCGCGTCTTGAACAAGACCGCGCCACCTCATCAGAAAACCCGGCCAATGGCTCAGATCATCTTTTACAAATTGCAGACACTAAGCACTCTTCAACTGGCTAGTCTGGAGTGTCGACACTTGCGCGGACACCCGAAAACGCCCCTCTTCTCCGCCGCCCAATTGGGCATCTGACCAATATTCCGCTTTAATCCGATCACAATAGCGCGTCAAATTCGCAAAATTCTTCAAAATCCCCTGCAAGGCATTTGCATCTTCTTGAAAATAGATGTTGGCCAAAAGTCCGTACACAGACGCATCCACAGATGTTGCCTTAGATCCTAAGAAATACGCCTTATCACCCAGCATCTTAGAGAGAGCTTGTAGATCTGCACGGGCTTTGGCGGATACTTCTGCGGCGCTATGGCGACCAATTCCTTGGGCGTGCAGCGTTCCCGCCACTTGTTTTCTCAGTTTCTTTGAAATCATCCCGCGAAGGAGCAGTGGCACCTCCCCAAACATCCGACCTCTAAAAGTCTGCCACCCATCTGGATCAACCCACCGCGAATATACGAGCGCAAAATAGAGATGTTCTTCCCCTAATCGCCTCAAAAGAGTGCTGTGAGCCTTTTGCTCATCACTTAATCCTGCATCAATATCCACTGAAAACCGGACTGAAAGCGCAGCAATTATCAACTCAGTATCGCCCATTTCCCGGCCATCAAAACTCACATAAGGGATTTTCCCCTTTGGTCCCATCTTCCGAACCGTAAATTCCACATCATAATCCAGCCCCGACATACGAAGCCACGTTTCAAGCTTCAATCCAAAGGAGCTGGGTTGCATATTAAGTACTGGGGGAAATTGGTAAATTTTGATCGCTGAAGACATTGCCTAATCCTTATAAAAAATCCTTATACCCCTTGATAGCAACCCACTACTGACAGCATACTGTCAGTAGTCATTTACAATTTTGTACTAAAGGGATTTCCATGCGGCGGGCGGACAGGTTATTTCAGATTATTCAGATCATGCAGCGCCAGAAAACGGCGCTTACCGCCCATGAAATCGCAGAAGAATTAGAAGTCTCCTCCCGGACGATTTACCGCGACATTCAGGATTTGATGAGCAATCACGTTCCCATTCGCGGGGAGCGGGGCACCGGATATATTTTTGAAAAAGGATATGATCTGCCCCCGCTTATGTTCTCAGAAGAAGAAATTGACGCAGTTATGCTGGGGGTTGAGTGGGTTCGGGCCAATGGCGATGTTGCCATCCAACGGGCCGCTGAAGATGTTTTGTCAAAAATTGGGGCGGTTCTGCCCAATGACAGACAGGCCCTAACCAAGTCCATTCGTCATGTTATCCCAAAACGCGAATTAAAGACGCCCATTCACGTCTCTATGCCCAAAGTGCGGCAGGCAATTCGCGATCAGGTAAAGTCAAAAACCAGCTACCGCACCCCGGATGGCACCCTTACGGAACGGGTATTGAGCCCCCTTATGATTGTTTTCTTTGAAGATATTCAGCTTTTGGCAGCCTGGTGTGATCTTCGAAATGATTTTCGGCATTTCCGCATGGACCGATTTGAAGCGTTTGAGCCCTTGGTTGAGCGTTTTTCACCTAAACTTTTTGATCAATTAGATAAACACCTCATCTCCGAGGGCCATAAAGAGTAGAATATTATTTATAATTCCAAATTATGACATTATCCGCTTCTATCACTTCACTTTCATGTCAAAAACGCTATTATCCACTGTTTTTCTTTGAAACCTCTTTAATTTTGGGCCGCGCATATGAGACAAGTTCCGCAAAATCCGGTTTTCACGGCCATCGACAAGAACGATTTGGGCGCTGCCAAGGGGCTTGGAGCGGAGCTTGGCAGTATTTCTGGTGGCATTAAACTGGGAAAAGAGTTCTTCACGGCCCACGGTCCTAGTGGAATCCTTGACGTGGTTGGCAAAACAACGCCCCTGTTTCTCGATTTAAAGTTTCATGACATCCCAAATACGGTTGCAGGCGCAGTCCGATCAGCCACCAAAGCCATGTCTCCCAACATGATGACAATTCACGCAAGCGGTGGCCCCGCCATGATCCGGGCTGCAAGCGATGCGGCCAGCGAGTTTGAAGTGGCCCCGTGGATTTTGGCTGTAACGGTGCTAACCAGCATGGACGGTGCCGATTTGAACGCAATCGGCGTATCTGCAGACACGCAGGACCAAGTTTTGCGTCTTGCAGCATTGGCGCAGGCAAACGGCGCGACCGGTGCCATTTGTAGTCCGTTAGAGATTGCCGCTATTCGCCGGGAATGCGGCCCTGATTTTAAATTGGTGGTTCCGGGCATTCGCCCTGTAGGTTCTGATCATGGCGATCAAAAGCGGGTAAAAACACCTATTGAAGCCCTGCAAGATGGTGCTGATTATCTGGTCATTGGCCGTCCTATCACTGGGGCATCCAACCCCGCGGCGGCGGCAACTGATATTATTGCGAGTTTAACCTGATGGACAATACACAGACGAAAATTTGCGGACTTAGTAACACGGCATCTGTAACGGCGGCCGTTGATGGCGGCGCGGCCTATATCGGTCTTGTGTTTTTTGCGGCAAGCCCGCGGGCTGTCACACCAGAAGAAGCTGCGGCGTTGGCCCAAAATATTCCCAGCACTGTTAAGGTTGTCGGATTGTTTGTTGATCCTGATGATGCTCTTCTTGCCTCTGTTTTGGGGGCGGTTAAGCTTGATTTGCTCCAACTTCACGGGAACGAAAGCCCGGAGCGGATCGCGTCTATTAAGGCGCAATATTCAATACCGGTGATGAAAGCGTTGAAAATTGCAGAAAAAGCTGATTTACAGGCTGCAAAAGACTATGAAAACGTCGCTGACATGTTGCTGTTTGACGCGAAAGCCCCTAAAACCAAGAAGGATGCACTTCCCGGTGGGAACGGTCTTGTTTTCGACTGGAGCATGCTAACAAATATGTCCTTTGATTTGCCGTGGATGCTGGCAGGGGGATTGGACGCCAATAATGTGCAAGAAGCGGTTACCATCAGTGGCGCTCCTTGTGTGGACACTTCCTCAGGCGTGGAGATTTCACCAGGACACAAAGATGTGGCCGAAATTTCTCGCTTTTTGAAAACAGTCCGTGAAATATAAACCTGACGCTTGAGAAGAAGTATTCAATGAAACAAGTGAACACATATCGCTCTGGCCCCGATGATACGGGTCATTTTGGCAAATTCGGTGGACAATTTGTTGCTGAAACCCTTATGCCGCTTATTTTGGAACTCGATGAGGCTTATGAAGCCGCCAAAAAAGATCCTGAATTTGATGCAGAGCTTAAAAGTCTCCTCAAGCATTATGTGGGACGCGAAAGTCCGCTTTATTTTGCGGAACGTCTGACCGAACATTTTGGCGGTGCCAAAATTTACCTCAAGCGCGAAGACTTGAACCATACCGGCGCACATAAAATCAACAACTGCATGGGGCAGATTCTGCTCGCTATGCGCATGGGGAAAAAGCGCATCATCGCTGAAACCGGCGCGGGTCAGCATGGCGTCGCAACCGCAACTGTTGCCGCACGTTTTGGACTTCCCTGCACCATTTACATGGGCGAGGTCGATATTGAACGGCAAAAACCCAATGTCTTCCGCATGAAGCTTATGGGGGCCGAGGTTATTCCTGTGGTGTCTGGCTCACGCACATTGAAAGACGCCATGAACGAGGCGTTACGTGACTGGGTAACCAATGTTGAAGATACATTCTACATCATTGGAACTGTGGCTGGACCGCATCCCTACCCCACACTTGTTCGTGATTTCCAAAATGTGATTGGCGAAGAAGTTCGCCGCCAAATTATGAAGGCCGAAGGCCGCCTGCCTGATACCTTGCTTGCCTGCATTGGCGGCGGATCGAACGCTATGGGCTTGTTCCATCCCTTCCTTGACGAAGATGGTATTGATATCATTGGTGTTGAGGCAGCTGGACATGGCCTTGATACGGATAAACATGCAGCCTCCCTTAAAGGTGGCCGCCCGGGCGTATTGCATGGCAACCGGACATATTTGCTACAAGATGACGATGGACAGATTATCGAGGCTCACTCAATTTCAGCGGGACTTGATTATCCGGGCATTGGCCCAGAACATGCGTGGCTCAACGATATGGGCCGGGTAAATTATGTAAGCGCTACAGATCAAGAAGCGCTAGAGGCCTTTCAGCTTTGCTGCGAGCTGGAAGGCATTATTCCAGCGCTTGAATCCAGTCATGCCCTTGCTTATTTGAAGACACTGGCGCCTGATTTACCAAGCGATCATGTCATTGTTGTCAATCTCTCTGGCCGGGGAGATAAAGATATTTTCACAGTGGCCGACGCACTGGGAGTGGAAATTTAATGGAAACCCGTATTGATCGCCGCTTTGCAGCCCTCAAAAAAGAAGGGCGCGCTGCCTTCATCAGTTTTGTTATGGCCGGCGACCCAGATCACGACACTGCCCTCGAGATTATTAAGGGCCTGCCCGGTGCCGGTGCCGATATCATTGAAATCGGAATGCCTTTTACCGATCCAATGGCGGATGGCCCAGCCATTCAACAAGCTGGACTTCGGGCATTGGCGTCTGGAACAACCCTTAAATCAACATTGCAACTGGTGAGATCCTTCCGCGAAGGCAATGAAGAGACACCAATTGTATTGATGGGGTATTTCAACCCAATTTATAGCTACGGCGTGGACATCTTCTTAAAAGACGCCAAAGAAGCGGGCGTTGATGGCTTGATCGTCGTTGATCTCCCATCTGAAGAAGATAACGAGCTGTGCTTGCCTGCGCAGGCCGCTGGCATCAACTTCATCCGCCTTGCCACCCCAACCACTGATGCTAAACGGCTGCCGGCTGTTCTCAAAAACAGCTCCGGCTTTTTGTATTACGTCTCCATCGCCGGAACAACGGGCGCTGCGGCACCAAAACCAAGTGACGTTGCAATTGCCTTGAAGCGCATCAAGGCGGCGACTGATTTACCTGTTGCTGTCGGCTTTGGTATTCGGACGGGTAAGCAATCTGCTGAAATCGCAGCAATTGCCGATGGTGCCGTGGTCGGAACCGCCTTAGTGGAACGAATTGCATCTGCAAAAACCAACAAGGAAGCCGTCAGTTCATTACTTGAGCTGGCTTCAGAACTCTCTGCCGGTGTGCAGAGTGTTTCTAAATAATTACAGGAACGCATAATGAATTGGCTGACCAATAAAGTTCTTCCTAAGATCCGGAAACTGGCAACTGCAAAAGACACACCCGATAACCTTTGGGTGAAATGTCCAGAATGCGGCGAAATGCTGTTTCATAACGATCTGGCCGCAAACACTAACGTTTGTAACCATTGTGAACATCACATGCGAATTGGCCCGGTCCAACGGTTCTGTGCCCTGTTCGACGATGCTAAATACGATGTGATTGAGCTACCGGACGTTCAAATCGATCCGCTGAAATTTCGTGATTCAAAGAAATATATGGATCGCCTGAAGGATGCTCGCAGCAAAACTGGCGACAAAGATGCCATGATTGTTGCTCACGGGAAGCTATCTGGTAATGCGGCTGTGGTCGGCGTCCAGAACTTCAGTTTCATGGGTGGATCCCTTGGGATGGCTGTTGGCGAGGCTATTATTGCCGCCGCTAAACTAGCGATCTTGCAAAAAGCACCGCTTATTTTGTTCACCGCTGCCGGCGGCGCACGGATGCAAGAGGGCATCTTGTCTTTGATGCAAATGCCCCGGACAACCGTTGCGATCCAACGCTTGAAAGAAGCGCGGCTGCCGTTCATCGTGGTCCTCACGGATCCCACAACTGGCGGCGTTACGGCCTCATACGCCATGCTAGGTGATGTTCAGATTTCAGAGCCCGGCGCCTTGATTTGTTTTGCAGGTCCCCGCGTGATCGAAGAAACCATTCGGGAAAAACTACCTGAAGGGTTCCAGCGCGCAGAATTCCTGCTCGATAAAGGAATGTTGGACATGGTTGTCCATCGCCGCGATATGAAAGATACTTTGTCTCGCCTTGTGGATCTGCTTTCCAACAAATTGGAAAGTAAACGCAATATAGCTGAAGTTGTTGAGGTTGCGACAGAAGCACCAGAGGCCGTCATCGATGAAGCGCCAACCCCATCAGATAAAGACTAAGGGTCTTATTCGTGCCAGACCGCAATAGTGATACCATATTGAAGCGCCTCTTGGCGCTTCATCCCAAAATCATAGATCTATCACTGGATCGAATGGTGGATATCCTCAAAAACCTGGGTGATCCTGAGAAGCGATTGCCACCCGTTATCCATGTTGCCGGCACAAACGGTAAAGGCTCCCTAATTGCCTATCTACGGGCAATTTTGGAAGCTGCGGGTTATCGCGTTCACACCTATACATCGCCTCATTTGGTCCGGTTTGCCGAACGTATTGTTCTTGCTGGCGAAACCATTTCAGAAAATGCGCTGGCAGATTTACTATTGGATTGCGAACAGATTAACGGATCTGTCCCCATAACTTATTTTGAAATCACAACAGCCGCCGCATTTAAAGCCTTCGCAGATACACCTGCCGATATTCTACTGCTGGAAACCGGCCTTGGCGGGCGATTAGATGCAACCAACGTTGTGGATAACCCCGCCGTTGTAGCGCTCACCCCTATTTCTCAAGATCACGCGCAGTTTTTAGGAACTGACGTCATTGGCATTGCTGGCGAGAAAGCCGGTATTATGAAAGCAGGCGCGCCTGTTATCATCGGCCCTCAAACCAAACCGGTCAAAGCTGCTCTCGCAGCTCATGCCGCCCAAAAGAACGCAATCCCCTCGTTTGAAGGGGATAATTGGCGTGTTTTGTCTCAAACTGATGATAAATGGGAATATGAAGGCGCTCATTTGAGCGGAACTTATTCGTCTCCAGCGCTCCATGGCGCTCACCAAACAGCAAATGCGGCAACCGCTGTCGCTGTTCTTGAAAAATTAGATGGCTTCACCATCACCAAAGATCATGTCGAGGCCGGAATGGTTTCCGTCGAATGGCCAGCAAGGATGCAGCGTTTAACCCAAGGAAACCTCATAAACCGGCTTCCTGATACGGTCGAAGTCTGGCTCGACGGCGGACATAACGAGGCTGCGGGAGAGAAGATCGCTGATTGCTTTAAAACATGGGAAGCCGCAGATAACCTGCCAACGTACCTAATATCTGGCATGCTAAACACCAAAGATCAGCTGTCCTATTATCGGCATTTACAAAGCATCACGCAAAAAGCGGTCATGGTTCCTATTGAAGGGGAGGCCGCGGCAACTCCTGCGCCCGAGCTTGCAGCCATTGGACTGGCCGCCGGCATCGATTGTACCGCTGCTGTCTCAGTGGAGGAGGCGGTTGATATGCTGATCCCTCACTTGATGAAGCAGCCGTGCCGCCTGTTGATCTCAGGAAGTCTTTATCTCGCTGGAAACATCCTCAGACATAACGGTTAACCCTTCGATCAGGGAGCGAGACGGTATCCGCCGGTTTCTGTAACCAATATGGTCGCAGCAGACGGGTCTGCTTCAATTTTCTGGCGCAGACGATAAATATGTGTCTCCAACGTATGGGTCGTGACGCCCGCATTATATCCCCACACCTCATTTAACAAAATATCCCGAGAGACGACTTTTTGTCCAGCCCGGTAGAGATATTTCAATATGGAGGTTTCTTTTTCCGTGAGACGAATTTTATCTTCATTTTCTTCGTTCAGCAGTATTTTTTTCGATGGCTGGAAACTATAAGGACCAATGGCGAATATGGCGTCTTCACTTTGTTCATGTTGACGTAATTGCGCGCGAATGCGGGCCAATAGCACACCAATGCGGAACGGTTTTGAGACATAGTCGTTCGCACCAGATTCAAGCCCGAGGATCTGATCACTGTCGCTGTCTTGGGCAGTTAGCATGATAACCGGTGCGCGGGAGCCATTCCGTCTTAGGATTTTGCAAGCTTCTCGGCCATCCATATCAGGCAGACCCACATCCAATAAGATCAGATCAAAATGGTTGGCTTTCACCTTTTCAAGTCCCTCAGAGGCTGTGCAGGCTTGATGCGTTTCAAATTCTTCATGCAAATCAAGTTGTTCTGCAAGGGTTTGGCGAAGATTATCATCATCATCAACCAAAAGAATTTTTTTAACACCTGACATGGCAGTCTCCTTGTTATTTTGTGCCGTCACCCATAAATGGAGAAGGCGGTGTTCACAATATCCGTTTCCAACAGATTAAACTTCTTTTACTGCATTCAAGTCCAGATAGCAGTAGCCCCCATCACTTTCACGCAGAAGTGACAGCTCACACTTTCTTGCACACGAAAATGTGACTAAGTTTACACAAGCAATAACTATAGTGCGGTAAAGGAATTAAAACAGTTCTAATAGATCAATTGTTTTCTAATTGGTAATTCATGCCGCAACTGCTAAAACCATATAAAAAACGCGGGTAATCGGTAACTCTTCATGACGAATAAAATGACTATATCTCCACCAAAAACTTTGCTGCGCAATGTTGATCGTGCCTCAGCCGATTTGCGGCGTGGCCTTTGTGTTGTGGTTAAAGACGACATCACAGCCCATTTGGTTCTTTCAACCGAGATGGCGTTTGACGCAGAGCTAGAACTCGTCACAGCCCTGGCAGGAGCCGAAGCGCATCTTGCGCTGACATCCCACCGCGCAAATGTTTTACACATCAAACCCACGGGCGATCCCTCCATACTGCTCAAAATCGAAAGCTGGATGGATGCGGCGCTGATGAGGGCCTTGGCAGATGCCACCCATGATCTTGATTTACCGTTTAGAGGGCCCTTCACTCGCATAAAAGGGCATGTGGCTAAAACAGTAGACGCCGCAATCAAACTTGCCAAACTGTCGCGTCTGTTACCTTCTGCGCTCATCTGTGAAATTGAGTTAGATCGCGCAGAAACAATTGCAAAAGACAATGACCTGCTCAGCGTCACTGCAAGCGAAATTTTCAACTACGATGATATTGCGGCGAGCGAGCTACGCCCTGTTGCCTCCGCCAAGGTTCCTTTGCAAGCGGCCGAGAATGCACGTATTCAAGCGTTCCGTCCAATGGATGGCGGGATCGAACATCTCGCAATTCTGATCGGCGATCCAAACCGCCACGATGCGGTCCTGACCAGGTTACATTCTGAGTGTTTTACCGGTGATCTGCTCGGGTCCCTTAAATGCGACTGCGGTGAACAACTGCGCGGCTCCATTAAGGCCATTTCAGAAGAAGGCGGCGGTGTTCTGTTATATCTTGCCCAAGAAGGTCGCGGCATTGGCCTTATTAACAAGCTCCGGGCCTATAAGTTACAAAGCGATGGCTTTGATACCATTGACGCCAATGAACGCCTTGGTTTCGATGCTGACGAGCGGGTCTTCCGCCCAGCGGCCGAAATGCTGCGCCATTTAGGCTTTGGTAAAATACGTCTAATGACCAATAATCCTGAAAAAGTTGACGGGTTGGAACGCTGCGGAATTGACGTGGCTGAACGGGTTACCCACAAGTTTCCATCCAACACCCACAATGAATTATATTTGGCGACTAAGCGGAAAAAAAGCGGGCATTACCTCTAAAAACCATCCAACTAGTGATGACCTAATGTTTCCCTATCGATAGGCAATATTTTCCGGTTTTCAATGATGGTTTGCCCGCCACCGGCGAAGGTTCGCTGATTTTATAGAGTTTTTCTTGGCACGCTCTTTGCTTTTATAAACGGCAAGGAGAAATACCATGTCAGTTAGCGCAGTATCCAGCAATCAATATGCATACCTTGACCAACAGGTTGAAGGCGGTGGGAATTACACCTATTCCCCAGCGCAATCGACGGGAACCTCCACTGGTGATGCGGCAACTACAGATCCAATTTCTTTCTTTGGTGAGGATGGTTTTGGGTTCGACGACTTTATTGACATCATTAATCCGTTTCAACATATCCCCGTAATTTCCAACATATACCGGGAAATCACTGGTGACGAACTTAGTCCAGGTTCACGGCTTATCGGCGGCGGTCTATTTGGCGGCGGGATTGGTCTTGCAGCCTCCGTTATCAATACAGCGGTTGAAGCAGAAACTGGCAAGGATATCGGCGGTCATGTCATTGCCATGTTTTCAAGTGATGACGCCCCGGACGGGACCGAGACTATCCAACTGGCGAAGGACATGGCGCCTGTGCCAACGGCAACACCCGCAGCATTAACCGAAGCTGTGACAACAAGCCCGCTAATCGCTCAGCAAGCATCCCTTTCTAGCGCAGCGACAGAGCCCGCTAAAACAAATGCTGTGCCGCTCGCCATGGGATTACAGTGGAAGGGTAAGGCGCCCAATTTACAGCAAAATATCGAGCAAGCGCGAACACTTCATGAAGATAATTTGACGCCAGATCAATTGTCTAAAGTCCTGAATAGCTTCAAGATCGGGGCGCCCGCTACACCAGGTCCTGCACAAATTTTACCGAAACAAATCAGCGACTTAGGAACTGTGCAAAAAGCAACTTCAAGCTACGAAAAACAAGCGTCAGCAACTCCCAACACTCATGTTAGTCACACTGAGAGCTATAGTTATCTTGATCAAATGATTTAAGTCGACGTGTTCGTTTTCTTTTTAGAAATGAAGTGTTTGGATAGTTTCAATTGCGTAAACACCATCCCAGCAAGGATCAAAATCAGCCCGGAGTATGTTTGAACTGACGGTATTTCATTGACGAACACATACCCCCAAATAACCCCAAGTGCTGGATTAAGATAATTATTAAGGGCGACAAATGTGGCCCCCACTCGCATGATCACGAAAAACAACAAAAGCGTTGCGATGGCTGTTGGAAAAACACCCAAAACGACTAAAGCGCCAAGGGATATTGCGGTCGGGTCAATTGTCCAAGGCTGTTCAACGACCAAAGCAATAGGGACCGAGATCAAACTTGCGGTTATCAACACGCCTGCAGCACGAGCTCGTGGCTCCATCTTGGGCATGGATCTTGCCATGAAACTAGCAACAACATACCCGGCACCACCAAGAATAATAGCAAACTGACCCAGAACACTGTCGCCCATACTCAAAATTGCATCAGGTCCAATCAGAATAATAATCCCCGTAAACCCAACGATAACTCCCAATGTCCTGTCTGGCGTTAATTTCTCATCGCTTGTAACGAAATGTCCAAGGACAAAACTGAATAGAGGTAATGAGCCGATCAAAATGGACGCAATTGAGCTATCTACAGTAAGTTCTGCCCAGCTAATCAAGGAAAACGGAATGACGTTACCAATAAGGCCAATGCCAACAAAGAAAAGCCAACTTCTCCCGTCTCTTGGTAAATCAATGCCCTTTATTTTCATGAATATGTATAAAATGAGAGCGCCGATTAGCAGACGTCCAGCAGCGACGCTTAACGGTGGTATGGTCTCCACGGCGAATTTAATGAACAAAAAACTCGAGCTCCACATGAGAGAGAGAGCGAGGAGAGCCAGAAAATCGACTGTTTGAGGTTTATTTGACATATGGGGACTTTAACTGAAATGATAGGTTTCGATAATTCAGGAATACACCAGTTACATGCACATTCAAGTTAAACCTGACACGGGTCACCAAGGCAACCTTCATTTTGGCGGAAAAACATATCCTTGTGCCCTTGGGAAATCAGGCGTGACACTTACGAAACGAGAAGGCGATCACGCATCTCCCATGGGCGTTTTTGATCTGCGAGCGGTTTATTACAGGGCCGACAAGCTCGCCAAACCTGCATGTGCCCTACCCTGCCACGAAATAACAGCACAAGACGG
>JBALWO010000044.1:22403-26723 GCA_036960775.1 Pseudomonas marincola
GCTGGAAAATGGGAATTTGGCGAAGAACTTATGGTGAGTGCCGTTTGTCTGTCTGCTGTGGTTTGCGTGATCTTGATGGCGCTTTTTGCAGTGTATGGCTTTGATGTTGTTGCCCTGATCGCTAATGGCTCACAGCCCCTTGCTGAAATGGGCTACGAGTATCTTTATATTACTTTTAACTACTCTGCCCTTTTCTTTATGGCGGCGCTACTGTCGGACAGCTTGCGCAGCCAGGGGAAAGTCATCTTCATGACTCTCGTAACCTTGCTTGCCAATATCCTCAACATGATCTTCAATTATATATTGATCGTGAAGTTGGATTTTGGTGTTGCTGGGTCTGCATATGGGACAGCAATGGCCCAAACCGGAGCTGTTCTTGCGGTTTTGATCTATCAATATACCAAACCTGGAGTGCTTCGTTTTCGGTTTAAATCCTTGGGACACTTATGCCTCAACTGGCGAGAGTTTCTAACTCTTGGCGCGCCTATCAGCCTCACATACATTGGTGTTTCTTTAGCAACAGCCAGCACAATTTACCAATTGCAAAATTGGAATTCAGACAATTATGCCGTGAGTGTTGCCGCCTACGGAATCATTACCCGCATCATGACTTTCGGCTACATGCCGCTGCTTGGCATGACGTTGGCACAACAGTCTATCGTGGGAAATAATTTTGGTGCCAAGCAATGGCAACGGACTTATAGTAGTTTGAAAATAACCACCTGTATTGCCGCCATTTACTGCCTAACTCTGCAAGCTGCATTTCTACTGATGCCGGGCCAGATCGCCAGTATTTTTGTGGATAACCCAGAAGTTATTGCTGAAACGGTCCGTATTCTGCCGATTACCGCAATGTTATACTTTTTATTCGGCCCGCTAATGATGTTTCCAAGCTTTTTCCAAGCCATCGGTGACGCTGGACGCGCATCCCTTTTGGGGCTGACCAAAATCTACTTGATTACCATTCCCATGATACTGATCCTACCGACACTTATTGGAGAGGTGGGAATTTGGTATGCTGGACCGTTCACCGAAGTCACAGCCCTTATTCTAACCGTTGTCGTCTTATCGCTGGTTATTCGTAAATATAGCAGTCTTAAAGGCTTCCTCGAAGCCCGTTAAGGGCGCGAGACGGGCTCAAACTATCCTCTAGCACCAAACACGCCTGTGCCCACACGAACGAGGCTGGCGCCAAACTGCACGGCAATTTCAAAATCGCTGCTCATACCCATGGAGAGCTTATCCAACCCATTGCGCTTTGCTATTTTACCAAGCAAGGCAAAAAACGGGGCTGGTTGCTCATCTGCTGGCGGGATGCACATTAAACCTTGCACATCAAGGCCATGAACATCGCGGCATTCAGCAATGAACGCATCGGCATCAGCAATATCGATACCGGCTTTCTGGTCTTCTGCACCGATATTGATTTGAATATAGACAGGTAGGTTTTTGCCTGATTTTTTCATTTCATCCGCAAGAACCCGTGCGATCTTTGGCCGGTCAACAGTTTGAATGACATCAAACAAGGCAACGGCATCCTTGGCCTTGTTGCTTTGAAGGGGTCCGATCAAATGAAGTTCGGTACCGTCATACTTTTCCTTGAGTTCAGGCCATTTACTTTGAGCCTCCTGAACGCGATTTTCGCCGTACACCCGGTGACCCGCCTCTAGCGCCGCTTCAACACGGTCAATGGGCTGTTGCTTGGATACGGCGATTAACGTCACGGTATCTGGGTCTTCCCCCCATTTTTTCGCGCGTTTAGTAATTCGTGCCTGTATCTCAAGTAGGTTGGCTGATACATCACTCATAATGATCTCTTTCGCAGGGGTTGAAATGGTGCTTTAGCTGATAGCATCCTTTGGCTCTAAAAAAAACCTTTTGAAGTCTCTGTTTTTCAAATGCTATGACTGTAGAATGAAATTCCCAACCGCTTTTTATTTCTCTGATGAGACCCGTGGATCAGATCCGCTGGAGCAGTCACGCATATTACCGCAAGATACGGGCATCATATATCGCCATTATAACTTTGCCGGGCGGTTCAACTTAGCTGCGCGCCTATCGAAGAGTTGCCGAAAAAGACAGATTCCACTGTTTATTGCCAAAACACCAGGTCTCGCTGCAGCTATTGGCGCGGCAGGATGCCACCTTCCAGAAAATTTCATCCCTATGATCCCGGCTATTCGTCGTCGCTTCCCACAGCTTTATGTCAGCGCCGCCTGTCATAGCGAGATCGCTGTTAAGGCCGCGGTTCAAGCTGGTGCCGACCTTTTGTTTTTGTCGTCAATTTTTCCAACGAAAAGCCATCCTGGTGAAAAGGTTTTGGGCTTGCTCTCAGGAGCCCGTTTGGCCCGCTCAACCGCCTTGCCAGTCTTTGCCCTTGGCGGCATATCCCCTCAACGGTTAAATGCAATATCTGCTGCCGGTTTTGCAGGTTTTGGTGCCATTAGCTACTTTGAAAACTGACGTTACTTCGGCAAATAGTCAAATCGCTTCATCTGAACATAATTGAGGCGGACTATTTTATCCACCTGTTTGGTCGATAATTTTTGCCGCCATTGACCCGTTTTTCCAGATCGAAAAAAAGATGTACTGTGTTGAGATTTTTCAGTAAACCCGTCTCTTTTTTCCATTGATTTCAAAGCCTTAAATGAAGATTGGCGAACAGCCTGGATGACGTTTTTTTTGTCAACGGTGGCACCAAAAAACCGTAAAATATCGGTCAAACTTTGCGCAGGGACTTCGTGTAAATCTTCGTAGCGGACGGTCCATATGGGGAAGGCAGCATTTGCACCAGACCAGCTTTGCACATTATTGGTCCAGGAGCTAAAAATTTGCCGAACCATTGTCTCATTGGGCGCCGTGCTGCCATTGGGACTATTTATAAAATCAACAGCTTTATCCATGGATAGGCCAAAATGATCAGCAACAGATACAGTTGTATCAAGAGGGTTTCGAACGATATAGATAGCGCTTTCCGTCACCTCTGGTGTGATCAGCGGGTAACCTTGATAATCCGACAACAAATTGTGGGTTTTTGTGAAAGTGATAGATGCGCTTCTAGATGCAATAAAGCTATGAGCCTTCGGTGTCAGCGCCATAATCTCAGCATCAGTGCAAGCGTCAATATCACTTTCAGTAACCGCGCGGTAGGAACTTTTACTGGACCCACCATAAGTGGATAAATCCAGCGAATTCAGATCGCGTTTATGGCTGTCGCTTGAAAAATAATTGTTCAGTAACATCCGAACCCATGTGTTACCGGATTTCGGGTAGGAGGCGAGCCAGACTAATTTTCCCATAATTGCACCTCTACAAACCCTTCAAGTAGCCAAACTCTTGCATCTTGTCGTGATGAACATCGACAATCTGACGAACTTGCTCATCTGTGAGGACACCTTTCCAAACGCCAGCTTTCCCAGTCCGGAAAAAACGTTCTGCCTTATTGGAGGCCTCCAAAAATCCGTCTGCTTTTTCTTGGTTTTGTAAAACTTTGAAAGAAGACCGCTTAATGGCTGTTGTAAGTGCTTTTTTGGTAGGCTTAAGACCTAGAAACTTGGCAACCGCAGCAAACGTGATAGCGGGTTTTACCAGCATATCTTCATATCGGACGCGGTGAAGATAGGTTGGGTTAAACTTTTGCCAGCTATTAGTATGTGCTGACCATGATCCATATACTTGCGATAGCTTGTATTCATCTTCGAGGGTATGTGCTTCAGGGTTATTCATAAACTCAATCGCTTCATCCATGGTGAAGTCATAATGATGCTTCAGGCTGATAACCACATCCAAGGGATTCCTAATAATATGGATGGCTCCGGCAGTCACTTCCGCTGTTATAAAAGGAGTTTCCCAAGCTTTACCAAGCCAGTTATGAGTTTTTACAAAAACAGATTGAGGGCGCGATTTTGCCATAATTTCTTGCGCTTTTCGTGTGAGCTCCATGATCTGTTCAGAATTTAAACCATCAAGAGGACCACCGGCCGCCTGTTCATACCAAAACTTTTGACTGTCACCGTAGGCAAATTGGGCCAATTCATTGATATGGGTTGATTTTGCATCATTTCGGATGAGGTTTTGCAAAAATGCCCGCATCCATGTGTTTCCCGATTTGGGATAGGATGCCAACCAGATAATTCCGCCCATTTACTCAATTCCCCGCGCTACAATTATCCAAACCTTACAAGAAGTGTTTTACCCTCTCAAGGCTTCAAGCGAATTTGCACAAAAAAAGGGGTAGGCCAAAGCCTACCCCTTCCCAATTAGATCGGTCTCTTCTTCAAATTAGAAGGAGAGTGCAGTACCTACGAAGAATACTGTTGC
>JBALWO010000002.1:0-42430 GCA_036960775.1 Pseudomonas marincola
AGATGTATGGCGGAAATGGCCGTGATCTGATCAAAGGCGATGCTGGCGATGATCGACTCTTTGGCGGTGAAGGAAACGACACTGTTTGGGGCGGGAGTAACAACAACGGTAATGACGGACCAAACTCCAGCGGCAATGATTATGCCGACCTTGGTGGTGGTAATGACCGTTTCGACGACAACGCTAAAAACAGTGGATCAGACACTGTTTATGGTGGATCTGGTAACGATAAAATCTGGACAGGCGACGAAGCCGATACACTCGACGGCGGAAGTGGACGTGACAGCCTTTACGGCGAAGACGGCGACGACTATATGGATGGTGGATCTGACAACGATCTTATGAAAGGTGGTCGCGGTGCCGACGATATGTTTGGCGATAGTGGCTCCGATAGAATGTTCGGTAACGATCAGAACGACTTCATGATGGGTGAAGCTGGCAACGATTTCATGGATGGCGGTAAGCACGACGATACCATGAGCGGTGGTGCTGGAAATGATGATGTCAACGGTGGTAAAGGCAATGATACACTTCGTTGGACCATGGCAGACAACACACCAGGCACTGTGGATGATTACGATGGTGGTAACAACAGTGACACTCTGGAGCTTTACTTCACGGATGCTGAGTTTGCTGCAAATGAAGAGGCAATTGCCTTGTTTGCAAATACGGTTGAAGCAACGGGCGCCGGCACACTCACTATTGGAGGGCGCACGCTGACTGCTACTAACATGGAGTTTGTTGCGGTTCATACGGATGATGGTACCGGTCCAGTAGAAATTCCGGTTCTGATTGACGACACGATCACTACAGATGAAGACACGGATGTTACGCAAACCATTACGTCAACGCCCGCGACACTTGGTCAGGATTTTATTCCAAACGCACAAACAACAACGTTTAACACACCCGGTGATGTCGTTTTGACACTTCCTCTTATTGGCGCATCGCCACTTACTTTTGCGAGTGCTGATTGGGTTCAAGTTGGCGATGTTTGGACAATGACATTGACTGATGGTGATGATGAATATGGCTCACTTGTCTTTAATGCAGATAATCCAGAAGCTGTGACTGTTACGTTGGATATTCCAGAAGAAGATTATTCTCCATGGGATCCGTTGGATGACGGCGATGTTGCAACTGCAGTATTTGATTACTCAGCTTCTGTTGAAGGATCAGAAAGCGCTACAGTTACAATCAACATCAATGGCGCAAATGATGAGCCGGTTGCTGCTGATGATATTGTGATCACAAATATACTCGAAGGCGGTATTTTTATTCCGAAATCAGCATTGCTGGCGAACGATGAAGATATTGACGAAGGTGATGATCTTACGATTGAAGAAGTGACTGATCCAGCGGCTATCTTTGATGAGGACTTCATTTTTAATCTCCCGGGTGATAACCGGGTTACCAACGGAAGTTTTGAAGATCTAGATGGTGCCGATTTGAACAGAGGTCATGGATCTTGGGGCACTTATGACAGTCTTCCAGGTTGGATGGTTGATCTGGGTGAAGCCAATGCGCCGATTGAACTTCAGTTCGGTGGTACTGGCGGTATCGGTGCTCAAGATGGCAACACCAAAATGGAGCTGGATTCTCATAGAGAAGGTAAAAATGATGAGGGCGCGGCTTATACGTCAAGCATCTCTCATGTGTATCAGGATGTTTCAACAACAGCCGGTGAAATGCTGACTGTTAGTTTCTGGTACTCACCTCGTTCCACAAGTGGAAGTGCTACCAACGAAGTGACGGTGCTCTGGGATGGTGACGTTCTTGCTACTCTCGAAGGCAATGTAAGGGGCTGGACACAATACAGCTTTGAAGTTGAAGCGAGTGAAGCTGATGCAGTGACCCGCCTTGAATTCCAAGGTAGTGATGGCAGCAGCACAGTGGGTGGTTACATCGACAACGTCTATGTTGGTGAACGTGACTTCGATTACACAGTTTCTGATGGTGACGCTACTGATGATGCGCATGTAGATGTTCAGTATCAATCAGGCAGTGAGCTTGTGGGCTCTGATGAAAGTGAAATCCTTATCAGTGGCGAGGGATCGGATGCTCTCTATGGTAATGGCGGCGATGACACACTTATCGGCGGTGAAGGTAGTGACACATTAGATGGCGGTGAAGGTGAAGATGAATACTTCTTCTCAGACGCTGGCACTGATGGTGATGACTTGATCCTCGGCTTTAATGAAGACGAAGATACAATCAACCTTGATGCACTGTTTGATGAACTTGGAATTGCATCTGAGGAACGTGCGGATCTAGTCGAAATCAGTTACGACGCTGGTGATGATGAAACTACGATCACTGTTAATGATTTAGGTGCCGCTGACTTCTCAATTACAATTGCTGGAAATGATCTATCACTTGATGCTTTTGATGTTCTTGAAGACAAGGGCATTATCGTTAGCGACGAAAGTTAATAGAAAACTGGGAAGGTAACTCTTTCCAGTAGTTAAAAAGCCCGGCCACATTGGCCGGGCTTTTTATTTGCTCTAAGCGTGTTTAAAAAATCTGCTGGTGCCTAGTGGCATCCAGCATTATGGTTCAAATCGAAACATCACTAAGTGATCTAAAGGAAAAGTACCGAAATGCCGAAGAATTTGGGATCAACCATTATCAAGTTACTGATCGGCTCTTTTCTCGTTGGTTGGATGTTGACGTTATTTAATATTACGCCGTTAGAGCTGCTGGAAGATTTGACAGGCACAATCGGCCAGATCTATTCGGTTGCCCTATCTTCAGTTCGCTGGGCCGCAGATTATATATTACTTGGTGCCGTGATTGTGTTGCCTGTGGGAGGCGTCATTGCTGGCCTCAACTATGTGCAAGCAAAAAGCCGTCAGCGGAACCGGCCTACGAATAAAGAGGATTAAGGTGCGGCTGCGGATGCGCAGCTAATACACAGCGCTGTACTCAGATCAATATCCAACCGTTTTGGGGAAATTTCTTCATCGCAGCTGACACAAAATCCAAAATCACCAGATTCTACACGCTCTAACGCGGCTGCTATACGGCTAAGCTCATTTTTGCGGCGGCGTTCAGTCTCCTGCGCCATTGCTTGGCCTTGCAGTGCGTCCATGCGCGATAATCTGCCCACGCGAGATTGATCCAGCTCGACCGGTTTACCGTCAGTTTCACTGGCTTCCATGATAGCCAGAAGTTCTTGTTTCCGGCTAATTAGACGTTTTCGCGCATTTTTAATCATCTGCATTTATCCCGCGTTTCAAAAATCATAATCGAAAACACGACTGAAAGCAAAAAAGGCCGGAGAGCGAACTCACCGGCCTTTTATAATTTCTAAATAATGGCTTTAGACGTCCCAGGTGTGTCCGTCGCGAAGCAGGGCATCTATAGACGGTGCAGAAGATTTTTTCTGGGCGTCATTCATCTGATATTCAACGCTGCTCTCATAGGTTGGAGCGGGATCACAGAAGAGAACACCAAATGCTGTTGGGAAGTCTTCACCTCTCATATCAGCAAGCATAGTGGCCAGAATTCGGTTTTTCTCGTCATGAACCAGAAGGTCGGCCTCGGTTACACCGTTCTCGCCGATGGTTACAACTTCCAACGACAAAGTTTGCGGGTTTAATCTCAAGCCTTTGTCTTTTTCAGCACCAAAAACGAGAGGCTCCCCATGCATAACATGGATTTGTTTCTCGGCTGCAACGCTGCGGGACAGAACGTCATCAAAAACTGCATCGTTGTAGACAATACAATTTTGAAGGATCTCAATGAGTGAGGTTCCTTTATGCGCATGCGCCCGTTTGAAGATATCGGGAAGGGTTTTCTGGATATCAAAGCCACGGGCCACAAATCGTGCGCCTGCACCCAAAGAAAACACACAAGGTTTCAGCGGCGCTTCAACAGATCCTGTTGGTGAAGACGGTGTGCTAAGACCTGTGGCTGAAGTTGGGGAATATTGGCCCTTAGTCAGTCCGTAAATTTCATTGTTACACAGGAGGATTTGCATATCCACGTTACGACGCAAGGCGTGCAACATGTGATTGCCACCAATACTAAAGCCGTCGCCATCACCCGTAACCATCCAGACGTCTAATTCAGGATTAGTCACTTTGATACCTGTGGCAAAGGCTGGTGCCCGGCCATGGATGGTGTGGAAGCCATAAGTAGACATGTAATAGGGGAAACGTGACGAACAGCCAATGCCTGAGACAAAGACGTATTTTTCTTTATCAACATCTAAGTCAGGTAGTGTGCGTTGAACAGCCTTCAAGATGGCATAGTCACCGCAGCCTGGGCACCAGCGAACTTCTTGATCAGAAGCGTAATCGGCTGGTTTCAGTTTATCTTTTGTAGCAATGACATTCATCTTAACTCTCCAACGCGGCGTCGATAGCAGCTTCAATTTCTGCGATCTTGAACGGCTGACCTGTTACTTTAGTTACGGGTTGCGCATCTAGTAGATATTGATCACGCAAAACTGTTTTTAATTGCCCATCGTTCATTTCTGGAACAATTACCTTGTCATAGCCTGCAAGCAGTTCGCCAAGGTTGGCAGGCAGTGGCCAAATGTTACGAATATGGATGTGAGCCACATCTTTATTCTGTGCAATTTTGTTGCCAACTGCACGGCTGATTGGACCAAATGTTGATCCCCAGCCGACAACAGCAAGCGAGCCGCCTTCGCTACCTTGGACAGGCTTTGCCGCAGGAATATCATTGGCAATGCCAAGAATTTTATTGCGGCGGATGTCCGTCATCCGTTGATGGTTTTCAGGCTCGTAGGAAATATGTCCGGTATCTTCTTCCTTCTCGATACCGCCAATGCGATGTTCAAGTCCAGGAGTTCCGGGAATAGCCCAGTTACGAGCAAGTGTTTTAGGATCCCGTTTAAAGGGAAGGAAACCTTCTACTTCAGTTGTATGTTCGACCTTGAAGGTATCTTTATCCTTCATGGACGGGATAAGCCATGGCTCGGCAGCGTTACCGATATAGCCATCTGTAAGCAGCATGACAGGGGTCATGTATTTAGTCGCGAGACGGCAAGCCTCGATGGCAGTATCAAAGCAATCTCCGGGGCCATGGGCGGCCAAGACAACGAGAGGGGCATCGCCATTACGGCCATACACAGCTTGATACAAATCAGATTGTTCAGTTTTGGTTGGCAGTCCAGTTGAGGGGCCCGCCCGCTGCGAGTTCACAATAACCAATGGTAATTCTGTTGAAATGGCGAGGCCAAGGGCTTCACCTTTCAGCGCAATACCGGGTCCTGATGAAGATGTAATGCCAAGCGCGCCGGCAAATGACGCGCCGATTGCCGAACAAATAGCAGCAAGTTCATCTTCTGCTTGAAATGTTTTGACGCCAAATTGCTTCAATTTTGCGAGAGAATGCAATATGGGCGAGGCCGGAGTAATTGGATAGGAGCCAAAGAATATATCAAGGCCAGCGAGTTCAGCGCCCGCAACTAATCCCCATGCTAAGGCTTCACCGCCGGTGATTGTCCGATATAAGCCGGGTTTCATTTCAGCAGCTTCAACCGAGAACAGACCAATGCTATCACCGAGCTCTGCAGCTTCACCGTAAATATGACCTGCATTAAGAGCGGCAATATTTGCGTCGGCAAGCTCAGGGCGTTTGGCAAATTTCTTTTTAAGCCAGTCAACCGTGTCTTTACGGTTGCGACCATAAATCCAATAGACCAGACCCAGAACCCAGAAGTTCTTACAGCGAAGACCGTCTTTTTGGCTGAGGCCAAATCCTTTTACTGATTCCAAGACACTTTTTGAGATGTCGATTTCCAGAAGATTGAAATCATCAAGAGACCCATCCTCCAGAGGATTACTCTCATAACCCGCCTTTTTAAGGTTCCGTGCGTTGAACGCGCCAGTATCAAGAATAACTGAACCGCCTTTGCGGAGGCGTCCAATATTTACTTTTAAGGCAGCAGGGTTCAAGGCGACCAAAACGTTAGGATCGTCACCGTGAGTTTCAATGTGACGGGCACCAAAATTGATTTGGAAAGCGGACACACCAAAGGTTGTCCCGATAGGTGCCCGAATTTCAGCAGGAAAATCAGGGAAAGTTGCCAGATCGTTTCCAGCGAGCGCTGTCGTATCTGTAAAGCGACTACCTGTTATTTGTATACCATCGCCAGAATCGCCGGCGAAACGGATCACAACAGACGGCAGGGATGTACGACCTTCTGCGGCATCTGTTATATTGGTGTTTATTTCGTTCAACTTTACTACTCGCTTCCATCTTTGGCATTTGCCGTCCGCCGCAAAGCGGTGACTATTATCAAAAGACACTCGGTTACATTTACTTATATATGTAACATGTTTCCGGCCACTTCAATCCTGTATTGTATTGAAATGTTGTATGCATGCGTACAATAATCAATATCTAACTGCAAATATATTTTATATTTTCAATATGTAAATAGAAAAAAATAACAAAATTTTACTGTGAATTAAGTTTTAGGGCTCTGAAGTCCATCTTTTAGCAGTCTCACAAAGAGTGTTCCGATTTGTTCTGGAGTTTGTCCGCCCGGACGATACCAGCTTGCTGACCAGTTTAAAGATCCAAGAAGGCTAAGTCTGAGAAGTGTCGGGTCGACGTCGTCGGGGAGGGGTAAATTTTCGATCAATTCCATAAACAGTTCATCATAACTGTCCCGAATTTCAATGAGACGAATGCGCAACGCTGGTGCCGCCCGTGAGATGTCACCGCAGAGCAGGATAGAAAAGTTATTGCCGCCAAACAATGTGTTCATATGAGCGGATGCGGCCCTAAATAACCGGTCCCAAGGGTCTGCGCAGCCTTCAGTGGCGCTGACCAAAGCCTCACTAATAAGCCGGGTTCCTTCTTCATAGGTCGCAATTATGAGATCATCTTTGGAGGGAAAATGATAATACATGGAGCCGGCGAGCATGCCTGCTTCTCTTGCAATATCGCGCATAGACGTTGCGTCATATCCCCGTTGATTGAAAAGATGAGCCGCTGCGGCCATCAGTTCTTGGCGGCGATTATCGCTGCGGTATGGACTATCATCGGATTTGACTGTTGAATTGGTCACTGAGCTTCCCTAACGAACAGTTGTTGTTCTTTAGTTTATGCACCTTCAAAAGATCATCGGCAATATAAAACATTATAAGAGAAAGTGCCGAAAAGCTCAGTGATTGCAGGTTTAAAGGAATTCGTTAAGGCATAGAAGAGTGCTAGTCCATCCTTCTCCATGGCGGCTTTTGGATTCTGCATCAATTAAGTTGGTGTGGAGGAGCGTCATTCGAGTTTTGTTTGGCGCTAAAATCAGAAATTTTACAAAGACTTCCATTTGATGTCCGGGCTTTCCGTCTTCTTGGACCCAGCTCCATGTAAAGGAAAGGCTGTTTGGGGGGGCAAATTCTGTGAAGGTGCCAATTACCGTGTGCACGTCACCGGCTTGGTTTGTCATTGGGAAGCAATAGTCGCCGCCCAATTTGGCATCGCAGCGCGTATCAGGGCAGGACATTCCTTGAGGACCCATCCATTTTTTTAACACTTCTTGATTGGTCCATGCATCAAAGAGTGTGTCGATAGATGCATTGAAGTCACGTTCGATTTCTAATTCGAAATCGGTGTCGGGAACGATGTTTTGATGCTGTGTCATTCAATTGGCTCCTTTTGTGAGTTAATGTCTTCTAGGTACGTATCTAATGCGGTAAATCGATCTTCCCAGAATCTCCGGTATTGGGAGACCCAGTCACTGGCCTGTTTAAAGCCGTCTGCGTTGAGAGAGCATCTGCGCCATTGCGCATCGACCTTTCTCTCAATCAGTCCCGCCGTTTCCAGAACTTTAAGATGACGGGAAATTGCCGGCGCAGAGATAGAAAATGGATCAGAAAGCTCGCCGGTTGATTTCTCGCCAGAAGACAAAACTTCCAGAATTTTCCGTCGAGTTGGATCTGCAAGAGCTGCAAATATATTGGAAAGCGGGTCCATTTTCATATTTAACCTAAATCTTATTTAATAAGTAAGTTAAATATGATTTACAAAACTGAGTCAAGATAAAATCCTAGTGTTTTCTAATTTTTCAGAAGGTTTTTAAATAGGCGAAGGGCGCTCTCAGTTTCGTCCATAGCCCCGTTGAGAATGTTTTTTGCCTGATCTGAGAGAGATAGATCAGTGCTAAGGGCTGCGATGGTCGTCTCGCGAAGGATCGGCAGAAGTAATCGCAAACTAAGGTCTTTTGGGGAAAGTCCCCCCTCATCGCCGCCGATATTTGTGAGTTTTAAATCCGCAAGTTTGGCTGTTTTTCGGCTGCCATTGAGATCGTCAGTTTGAACGAAAACCACACCGTTTTTCATGTGGAAGTTTTCAATTATGATTTTTTTATCTGGGCCATACGGGGAGTTTTTAACGACCGCGTTCTCCATGTAGCGTTTTAATGTCCGAAGATTGTCAGAACGATCAGATATCTCATAAACAATTTCAGGGGCAACTAAGGTCATGGCTTTGACCCGAATGACACTGGTGTTGAGAGTTTCAGGATCGATCCAAAGTTCGATTTTATCAAACGTTATGGCATGTTTTGTCTTAAAGCCGGAGGGATTTTCAATCTGCATGTGGACTAGCGTGGCAAGCCCTGTATTTGCAGAATATTCCACTTCATTTAGGGTGACATTGGTTTGAGTGATTTCGCTGCCCTTGGCGGCAATAGTCTCTGAAATGACATTTCCAATAGAGGAATAAACCACAATAATCCCAGCGACAAATAATGCCAGAATGATTGCCATCGCAATGGTAATGCCTTTTTTCATTTTAGAATAACTTTCCAGAAACTGAACAGAAATTGCACAATATGCGACAGAGGCCTAGTCAGCAAGTAGATGACGTTGAGAGGTAAAAAATATCTCACTCAGCAAGTGTTATTTCTCGTATGTACCGCCATCCTGATACAAAGCTGTCTTCTTCAGGGTTGGTTGCCTTGAAGTCTTTAAATGCTTTTATCAATGCCGCTTGGCGTCGGATCAGTTTGTTTTGGTGGGCTTGTGCCGCATCACTCCAAATACCGACTTCCTGAAAATATCTAATAGCCCCTTTGTGATAGGGCATAACCCACGTCAGATTTTGCCAAGACAAGTTCCAGCCCTCAGCGCTTGGCGTATGGGCTTGGATAGCATCAAGGTTTTCTGAAATCCCTTTGATGAGATTATAAACGTCGTCTTCACTTTTCTCGGCTGTGGTCAATAAGACAGGGTAGGGATGGGAGAAGCCCCGCCATTTCAACGGGTCTGAAAATGAAGCCACAGGGGACAAATAAGGGACAATGCTTTTAACACGGTTCAAATTTTGCCGATCTTTATTCGAGAGCGGAGGCAAAAATGCTTTGCGCCGACCTTGCATAACCACATCAAGCTGCGGAGAATTGTTAGAAATAAGGATCGCGTCAATTTGCTTTTTGACAAACCCTTCAACGGCAGCTTCGTATCCTGGGAAAGTCATTTTTTGAACGTCTTCCCAAGTGGTGTTCGCATAGGACAGAAACGCCGTGGTGATGGCATTCAACTGATCTGAATTTCTAATCCATGCAATGCGCTTTCCTTTTAAATCAGAAAGATCTTTCACATGACTGTCTTTTGCAATGGCAAGATTGTAGCGAAATTCCCCGCTGGAGGAGAGAATGACCCGAATGGGTTGTGGGCCGGTTTCGGCTGTTTCAAACTGCAAAAGACCTTCTTGGGCGAAATAACTATCCATCCCACAAGCGCAGTAGTCCGCTTGCTGCGATGTCAGCATCTTAATGCGCAAGAGGCTGGATGTTTCAGGGGTAACCGTGAATTTTCGGTGCCTAATTTCAGCCAGTGTATTCCCGATGGCAAGTGACTGCGTGTAACCGCTAGACGTCAGTCCGTCGCTAACGATGGTGGTCACTGTTTTGTCGCCCTTAGCGGCCACAGAGTTTTCACTGAAAATTAAAAACGATAAAAACAAAGTGGACAAGATACCAACTCTATAAAGTGTTCTTTTACCGGTCATCTTTTTTTCCATTGGTATGAAATGTTGAAATCACATGCGGACAGGGGTTACACTTATAGTCTGAGTTTAGCCAAAATATAAAAAAATAAAAAAGGAAAAGTGCATGGCCCTCGATCAAGATACCTTTTTGCAAGTGAAAGACGCGGTTGCGCGTTTTGTCCGTGAAAAGCTGATCCCGGCAGAAGACATTGTAGAAGAGACAAATGAAGTCCCAGAGAGCATCGTTCAAGAGATGCGGGAACTCGGTTTGTTTGGCCTCTCTATCCCAGAAGAATATGGCGGACTTGGCTTGAATATGAGCCAAGAATGTCAGGTTATACACGAACTTTGCAATGCATCGATTTCGTTTCGCTCAGTCATCGGCACCACTGTTGGCATCGGAAGCCAAGGGCTGATCATGACGGGAACCAAAGAGCAGAAAGAAGAATATCTGCCGCGTCTAGCGAGCGGAGAGATCAGTTCTTCATTCTGTCTAACTGAACCAGGCGCCGGATCTGATGCTGCTTCGTTAAAAACAACAGCCATTAAAGATGGCGATGACTATGTTTTAAATGGCACCAAACGATTCATCACCAATGCACTCCGGGCTGGAATGTTGACCGTAATGGCACGGACAGATCCCAGCAAAAAAGGCGCCAGTGGTATTTCGGCATTCCTTGTTGACCCAAAAGCACCGGGCGTGACTATTGGAAAAGCTGACGACAAAATGGGTCAGCGCGGAACGAAAACCAGTGATGTCATTTTTGAAGATGTCCGGGTTCCAGCGAGCGCCTTAATGGGCGGTGAAGAGGGGCAGGGCTTTTATACAGCCATGCGGGTTCTGGATCGCGGACGCTTGCATTTAAGTTCAGTTTCCACCGGAATTTCAGAACGCATTTTGCAAGAAGCGCTCAATTATGCTGCAGAACGAAAACAGTTTGGCAAGGCAATCGGCGAGTTTCAATTGGTTCAGGCCATGCTTGCAGACAGTCAAGCCGACTTGTATGCGGGAAAATCCATGACCATGGACGCGGCGAACAAGTATGACAATGATGAAGACATCGCCATGCTTGCAGCTTGCTGTAAAATGTTCACAACTGAGGCCGCAGGCCGGATTGCAGATAAAGCTGTCCAGATCCACGGCGGCGCGGGTTATATGTCTGAATATAAGGTCGAGCGCTTTTATCGGGATGTTCGCCTGCTGAGACTCTACGAGGGAACGACGCAGATCCAACAGCTTGTTATCGGTCGGAATATGTTGAAATCTGTAAATGCTTGAAACAAATAAATAAAACCATCGGGACGAAAGGAAACAATAATGGGTGTCGATTTAATTGCTGATATGGTGCCATCACTGCAAGGTAAGGTATCTGATGAAGAATGGGCTATACGTGTTGATCTAGCGGCTTGCTATCAACTTGTGGCCCACTACGGAATGTCTGATATGATATTTACTCATATCTCCGCTCGCGTGCCTGGGGCAGAAGAACAATTTTTGATTAATCCATATGGCCTGTTTTTTGATGAAATATCTGCATCCAGCCTTGTAAAGGTTGATATCGATGGGAATGTTTTGGGGGACACAAACTTCAAGATCAATCCAGCGGGTTATACTATTCATAGTGCGGTTCACGGTGCCCGGCATGATGTATCTTGTGTTCTTCACACGCATACAACAGCTGGAATGGCGGTCTCTGCCCAAAAACAGGGACTGCTGCCACTGAGCCAACATTCCATGATGTTTTACAATCGCCTCGCCTATCACGGATACGAGGGGATTGCCCTTAATCTTGATGAGCGGGAACGTCTGGTAAAAGATCTTGATGATAATATCGCAATGATATTGAGAAATCATGGTCTGCTGACAGTTGGAAGCACCGTGTCGGAGGCTTTCCGCCGTATTTTCTATCTTGAAAAATCCTGCCAATCTCAAATTGAAGCGCTGGCAGGGGGGTCCGAATTGATCATCCCACCAAAAGATGTTTGCGAAACTGCTGTCGCCCAATTTACTGACTTGAGCGATAAAAATACGCTGGAGTGGGCCGGTTGCTTGCGAATTCTTGATCGCAAAGGAAGTAACTTCCGCCACTAATAATGAGGCTGCCATGGGGTTGGGAAATCGTATGGCAGCCTAATTGTCTCACATAAAAATAAGAAGAGGGATGAGCTGTGAAAAGATGGGTTAATCGACCAGAAGGGTCGAATTGGGGAGATTTCGGTGAGGATGACCAAAATGGTCGTCTTAACTTGGTGACACCTGCAAAAATCAGAACTGCTGCAGAAGAAATCATATCTGGTGAACGGTTCTGTTTAAGTTTGCCTTTGGACCTTCCAGGTGGGAATGTTCTGAATTCAGGGCGGTTTCCGCCAAAATTGCAACCGACTTTGCGGGCTGGGAAACCAAACTCAAACTATGCTCTGTCAGCAGATTACCCAGATTTTAAGGATGTCATCAGCGATGATGCCGTCTTTTTGCACACCCAGTATTCAACGCAGTGGGATGGTTTATCTCATGTGGGACAAGAGTTTGATGCGGACGGTGATGGTATCGCTGAAGCCGTTTATTATAACGGATATCGCGCGGACAGCCACATAGGAACATCTGCAAATAACGGTGAAATGTACGCTAGTTCCCTGGGAATTGAACGGATGGCCGAAGTCGGTGTTCAAGGCCGCGGCGTGATGATCGATCTTGAAGGGACATTTGGCCGAGACAGAACGTTAGTTGGATATGATCAGCTCATGCAAGTTATGGAAGCTGACAATGTCTCTGTTGAAGAAGGCGATATGGTTTGCCTGCACACTGGTTTTGCGCAAATGATTGTTGAAATGGACGGAAAACCAGACAAAGACAAGTTACACGGATCTTGCTCGGCTCTAAATGGCCGAGATACGAAATTGTTGAACTGGATCACAGATTCAGGACTGTCATTGCTTATTGCAGATAATTACGCTGTGGAAAGTTATCCGGCGGAAAAAGGAGAGGGCTGCTGCGCGGCACTTCCCCTGCACGAACACTGTTTGTTCAAACTCGGCATTCATTTGGGTGAGCTTTGGCATTTAACGCCGCTAAATGACTGGCTTAAAAGGAACAATCGCAGCCGTTTCTTCTTAACTGCCCCTCCTTTAAGGTTACCTGGAGCTGTCGGGTCACCTGCAAATCCAGTAGCAACAGTATAGGGCGTGCCTTGTATTTAGTGTGACGCGGCATATCTAATATCTTGTTAGTGCTTGTCCTTGCAGCTTAAATTTGATAGCTGACAGGCATCGTTTATTTTGAACTGAGTGGAGTTTTTCATGTTTATTCAGACCTTGCCGTTGGCAGATGAGAATAAAATGCAGTTTTTACCCGGGCGGCAAGTCATGCCTGCGGGTTCAATCTCGTTTGAAGATGAAAAGATCGCTCGGGAAAAATCACCCTTGGCGGCGCGCCTATTTGATATTCCAGGGGTTCGTGCAATTGACCTTGGTGAAGACCAAGTTACAATTACGAAAATCCCTACGGAAGAAAAAGGATCGCTGTGGATCCAGCTTAAACCCATGGTGCTTGCCGCTATCATGGACCATTATATGACTGGAATGCCGGTTATAAATGGCCCGCTGGAAGCCGATGAAGAGGGGAGTTATTCCCCTGAAGAGTTGGAAATCGTCAAATCGGTTAAGGAATTGGTTGAAGAAAGAATTCGCCCTCCATTACTCGACGATGGCGGTGATGTGGCCTTTAAAAGTTATGATCCTTCTGAAGGTACAATTGTTCTGTCCATGGATAGTAGCGGTTTAAGCACACCAGCGTTTGGTACTCAGATTAAGATCGAAAATACTCTAAAGCATTTTGTGCCAGAAATTCACCGGGTTCGGTTCGAGCGTATGGAGCCGGAAGTTTCTGCGGATGACGAAGATCGTCCGGGCCTTCGCACAGATGATGCTCAAACAATCCGCATACTACTAGAGACACGCATTAACCCTGCTATTGCAGCCCACGGTGGCTATATCACGCTAATCGACATCCAAGAGGAAGTCGCATATGTGGAAATGGCTGGAGGGTGCCAAGGGTGCGGAATGGCGGATGCAACCTTGAAACAGGGTGTCGAAGTTGAAATTACGAAGGCAGTTCCCGCAATCGAACGTGTTCTCGACGTGACAGATCACGCTGGCGGAACAAATCCATATTACGCGGGTTATTAAGCCTCAGTTTCTTCAATTGCTTTAATTACAAAGCCGTGGCCCGCGCGCCATTTTCGGTTCGCAATATCCCAAGCGTCATCAATTGAAGTCGCTTGGATGTCGAAGTAATGTGTGTCAGCCCAGTTATCGTCAAGGTTCTTGTGGTGCTCTCCTTCTTTTAGAGCATTCAATACATCCTCGTTAAAAACGGCTGCTTCATATTTTTTTGTCATAAGGGCTATTCTTCTCTCGTACTCACTGCCGCATATTATGCAGGTAAGAGTTAATAGAAACTTAGGGAAAGCCACATCTCTCAAATTCTTTTGGAAGTTTAGGTGAATATTCAATTTTTTGCGAGAATTGTGTATTATTGTTTACTTTCTCAGCCTGTATTGTACCTAACAGAGGTATTGTTTATTCAAATTCCTTCATGTGCGAGTGGTACCAACAAGTATGTTTGACGCAGCGTTAAGACATGTCATAGATCCACCCTTAAATATCGTCGGTGCTAAGATTGCCAAACTGGGGATTCCTGCAAATTGGGTCACTGTGTTTGGGTTTTGCATCGGCCTCGCTGCAGTTCCTTTGATTGCATTGGAATTTTATTTCGCAGCGCTGGTGCTGATTTTAATAAATCGGCTGTTCGATGGGCTAGATGGGGCCGTTGCACGCCAATCGATTTTATCGGACTTTGGTGGGTATCTAGATATTGTCTGTGATTTCATTTTTTACGCCGCCATTATTTTTGCTTTTGCGCTCGCTCGTCCTGAAAATGGTGTTCCGGCGGCGTTTCTTATTCTCAGCTTTATTGGGACAACTTCGACATTCCTTGCCTATGCGGTTATGGCGGAAAAGAACAAAGTATCTACAGATATTCGAGGCATAAAGTCTTTGTATTATTTGGGGGGATTGGCAGAGGGGGCAGAAACAATCTGTGTTTTTGTTTTATTGTGTTTGCTGCCAGATTATTTTGGAATTATAGCGAGTATATTTGGCGGTATGTGCTGGATTACGACTGCTACGCGCGTTTATGCGGCGAAGCAGTCGTTTGGGTCGCGATAGCCGCAAGACTAGCGTGCGCGGCTTGTCCAGCTGACAAGGTCACTTTCAAGGGCTTCTAGTATTTTTTTATCCAAAGATTTCAACCACAACTTAAAACCGCGTTTCAAATCGGAAGCTGCAAGATCTTCGTCATAGGCGCTAAAGAGCATTTCTTTAAACTCTTCGACAGTGTCACATTCGTAATCATTATTTTTTGGATCGAAGTCTTTGATTTTCTCTTCAGCTTCTGGCAGAGAAACTGCTGCGTAAAAGGGAATTTCTTCTTCGAGGGCAAAGCCACCCCATTCAAGCCACCATGCAGTACTATTGGATTTTCCAAGATCCCATGCATAGGCGACTTCTGCTTCTATTTCCTTGGCAGTCTCTTTCGCAGCGGCTTCCAAATCTTGAGCAGAGCTAGTGATACTCAATTTGATTGGTGCGACTTTGAAATAACCTGTCTCGCCTTCGTTCCAAGCGGTGAAATATTGTTCAAGATTACTCTGTCTAACCATGATTTATCTTTCTAGAAACGCAAAATCTGTACATTAGGTATCATGACTTTGCTTTAATTTATCCAATGCACGCCTATCAGCTTTTGTTGGTCGGCCAGAACCGGCTTCCCTATCAAAAGCAGTAGCGGCTTTCGTCGCATTTTTTTCCTCATCCGAGGATGTTTTAGGTGCCAGATCTTCGTATAAAGTCTGAGCTTCTGGTGCCGGTCCGCGCCTTGCACCAATTTTCAAGACCTTTACCACTCTGATTTCGGTTCCTTGCGGAAACGTTAGCACATCACCTTCAGACAGATTTACGCTTGGTTTAGCGATAACGACGCTATTGACACGTATCTTCCGGCCTTGCACCATTTTTGCAGCAATACTTCTACTTTTGAAGAACCGCGCAAACCACAACCAGCGATCTACGCGGATTGTGGTTTCTTTTTGAGTGGTGCCTGTTTCCATGGCTTATTTAGTGTTTAAGGTCTTCAAGATAGCAAAAGGCGAATCTGGATCCATTTCACGGGCTTTAGGTTTTGCAGCTGCTGCAGGGCGTTTACTGCCCGTGTGCTGAGGTGCGTCACCGCGTTTACCGCGCGCCTTACTTTCAGGTGCGTTTGCCGGTTTATGGTTCCGTTTTTTGAAGGACGCACGTTTGTACGTGAGCTCTTCGCCTTCGCCCTTAGCCTCATAACCAAGTTGGTCGAGGATAAGAGTGAACTGCTCTTTCGTCGTACCCACTAGGGACAGCATTTCATGCGTTGGCTTGAATGCAAGATTCCGTGGGAGATCTTTCTTCTTCCCACCGGCTTGTTTTGGTTTTTCAGAAACCTCAACTTTAGGGGGCTCTGGAGCGGAAACCGTCTCTGCTTCTGGTTCTTGAACAGCCTCTACAGGCGCTTCTTCTGAGGCGGGTTCAACTTCTTTTTCAGGTTCAAGTGTCGCAGTAACCTCTTCAGGTGCAGCCGTGATATCTTCATCGGCCGCTGCTGGCGGGGCAGTAACGCTCGTATCAGCATCTGCAACTACATCTGTAGGTGCAGGTTTTTCATCAGCACTGGCAGCTTCCGCAGGTGCTTCAACAGAAGCTTCAATTTTGGGAGCCTCAGGCGCTGGTGTTGGTTTGTCTGGTTCAAGCAACCCGCGAGATGCCCGGCGTAGCAAGCCTGCAAGACGATCAAGCATATCTAAGCGAATGGCCAAGTTTTTAAACAAGGCATAGCCTGCTGTTAGATAGTATTCCCTTGGAAGTCGTTCAGTGACTTCAAAAGAGACACGTCCAGCAGGTGGCAGCGCGGGCATAGTTTCCCGTTCGTCAAAAATGGCCCATAACAGACATCTTAATGCTGTTGGATCTGGTTTGAGTAAAAGTGGCATGAACACATGTTCATAGCCAACCCGCAAACCACCAAATTTGAGGCGGCCGAAATCTTTTTTATCGAGAGTTCGAATTTGATCATTCAGCTTGAAGCGTGGCAAGGCACCAAGATTCTCGCTCACTTGAAAAGCGATGCCGCGGGCAGAGCCAGTCAGTGGTAGATCGGCCAATTTAACCAACGGGTTCAATCGTTTCGAAATTTCTTGAGAAATCCAATCACCCAGCTTTTTATTGGCAGCCTCCAAAGGAGCGCCATTAAGCTGTTCACTGGCAAGCAAGGCGATTTTCGGTTTTAACACCGACTCGCCTTTTGACAGGCGTCCAACCAACATGTCATTCCATGTGACTTCACCATCTCCGTTTAAAGTAAAAGCATCATCTTCAGCTAGGGCCATTTGTTGGGCCCTGGCGGTGATCTCTTTTACCACGGTCTTGTTGCCAATATTTTTTAAAGTACGGGCTTCGGTGCTGTTCACAGACATATCTGATGTGAAACGCATTCCATTTAATGTTCCGATGAAATGGCCTTCTACATGCACATCACCGGTTTCGTTAATCACGGCTTCCAATTGACTATTGTCTTTCAGTTTTCGCACCAAAACAGCAGTGCGTCGATCTACAAATCTTTGAGTCAGTTGCTCATGTAGGGCATCTGACAGGTTCTCTTCTATGCTACGCGCAACGTCTTGCCAATGCTTATAATCATCAACCCAGTCTGCGACATGAGAAATATACGTCCATGTGCGCGTATGGGCAATACGTGTTGCAAGAGTGTCAATGTCGCCATCCGTCCGTTTTAACCCATTCAGGTGGCTTGATATCCAGTCAGTGGGTAACTTACCGCCCGGGCCTTGCAGATTGATGAAGATCTCTTTGAGAAGCCGCACATGAACATCATGCATGGTTCTTCGGAAATCAGGAATTTGGCACACTTGCCATAATTGACGTACTTTTTGGGGCGAACGTGAATAATGTTGAATGTCTTCGTCTGCGGACAACGCAACAAGCGTCCGATAATCATCAGGCTCTCTTGGGGAGATTAATCCACCGAATGTTGGGGGGCGTTCGAGGCTTCTTCTCAAATCTCGGATGGTATTGAAAGCCAAGTCATTGCTACGCCAACGCAAGTTTTTGATAGGTTCAAACCTATGATCTTCGATTTGATCGATAAGCTCTTCATCAAGAGGTTCAACGTTTGCGGTAACCCCAAAACTACCATCGTTCATATGCCGTCCCGCCCGGCCTGCAATCTGCGCCATTTCTGCGGCAGTTAAGCTGCGAGAGCTAATGCCATCAAATTTATAGGTGCTAGCAAATGCTACATGATCAATGTCCATGTTGAGCCCCATACCAATGGCGTCAGTTGCCACAAGGTAATCAACATCACCGGATTGATACATTTCAACTTGAGCATTTCTTGTGCGCGGGGAAAGGGATCCCATGACCACTGCCGCGCCGCCGCGCTGCCTGCGAACCAATTCAGCTATGGCGTAAACATCGTTGGTCGAAAATGTAACAATTGCTGTTCTTGACGGCAGCCGTGAGATTTTTTTAGAGCCTTTATAGGATAAAAGAGAGAATCGGTCCCGTGAGATGAACTCTGTTTCGGGCACCAGCCGTCTGATCCAGCCGCGTATTGTCTCTGCGCCGAGAAACATGGTTTCCTGTTTTCCGCGGGCGTATAAAAGCCGGTCTGTAAAAATGTGGCCGCGCTCTGGGTCGGCTGCGAGTTGGATTTCGTCAATGGCAACGAACTGAAAGCCCCGATCCAAAGGCATGGCCTCAACCGTGCAGACGAAATAAGAGGCATGTGGCGGCGTGATTTTTTCTTCGCCTGTGACAAGGGCAACATTAGCCGCCCCTTTTTGAGCAACGACCCGGTCGTAGACTTCCCGTGCCAACAGCCTGAGCGGTAGGCCAATGATGCCATCGCTATAGCCCATCATCCGTTCGACCGCGAGATGGGTCTTACCGGTATTCGTGGGGCCAAGAACAGCTGTAATGGAGCTAAAGGAATCGCGAGAGGTGCGAGTGGAAATTTGGGGCATCGTGACCTATGCTAAAACGAAAAACGGTATGTATGTTGCGCACCTTGCAGTGATAACAAGTTTCCTGCAAATCTGGAACAAGAGAATCTATTTACAGTGTTTGAAGTGAGGGGAAGCCAAACGTTCGTTAGCTTTATCCGTAAAAGTATCCTATGGTCGTCCTCTCGGGAGTATGAAATACTTGCGACCAAATTCAGACGATAGTTGGCACCACAAATTGACAAATAGGGGTGCCACGGTGCAGGATCGCGCCAAAAAAGAGGATTTTAAGATGAGTGAGTTTCCAATACCTAGTCGCAAAGAGTGGGAAAAATTAGCTGAAAAAGAACTTCGCGGTAAACCGCTTGAGGATCTGCAGTGGGAAACACCTGAAGGAATTACAGTTAAGCCACTTTACACAGCAGATGATGTAAAGGAATTACCGCTTGAAGACGAGCTGCCTGGTTTCGCCCCATTTAAACGCGGTGTTCGGGCAACTATGTATGCAAACAGACCTTGGACAATTCGCCAATATGCGGGTTTTTCAACGGCCGAAGCATCAAATGCTTTTTATAAACGTAACCTAGCCGCGGGCCAAAAAGGGCTATCTGTTGCGTTCGATTTGGCAACTCACCGTGGATATGACAGTGATCACCCACGTGTTGTTGGTGATGTAGGCAAGGCCGGTGTGGCGATTGATTCTGTCGAGGATATGAAAATCCTGTTTGACAGTATTCCGCTGGATAAGATGTCAGTCTCTATGACTATGAACGGTGCCGTGTTGCCTATTTTGGCAAACTATATCGTTGCGGCCGAAGAGCAGGGCGTCACGCCTGACCAGTTGGCAGGTACAATTCAGAACGATATCTTGAAAGAGTTTATGGTTCGCAACACCTATATCTACCCGCCAACACCAAGCATGCGGATTATTGGCGATATTATTGGCTATACATCCAAAAATATGCCCCGCTTTAATTCCATCTCGATTTCCGGCTACCACATGCAGGAAGCTGGCGCGACGCAGGTTCAGGAATTGGCCTTCACTATTGCGGATGGGTTAGAGTATGCCCGCGCTGCAATGGCCACAGGTTTGAAAATTGATGATTTCGCACCGCGTTTGAGCTTCTTCTTCGCCATTGGCATGAACTTCTTTATGGAGGTTGCAAAATTGCGGGCGGCTCGTGTTCTTTGGACACGTGTTATGAAGCAGTTCGATCCCCAAAATCCGGCATCATTAATGCTCCGAACTCATTGCCAGACGTCAGGTGTTAGTCTGACTGAGCAAGATCCGTATAATAACGTCATTAGAACAGCATATGAGGCCATGGCGGCAGTTATGGGCGGCACACAAAGCCTGCACACAAATGCGCTTGATGAAGCAATTGCGCTTCCAACCGATTTCTCTGCCCGTATCGCCCGGAACACGCAGCTTATTTTGGCTGAGGAAACAGGTATTCCGAACGTTATCGACCCGCTTGGTGGCAGCTATTATGTGGAAAGCCTAACAAATTCGCTGGTAGAAGATGCTTGGAAAATTATTCAAGAAGTCGAAGAACTTGGTGGCATGACTAAGGCTGTTGAAAGCGGTATGCCAAAACTTCAAATCGAAGAATCTGCGGCACGCCGTCAAGCCAGTATTGATCGCGGACAAGAGACCATTGTCGGTGTGAACAAATACACATTGGAGAAAGACGATAGTAATATTGATATTCTTGATGTGGATAACGATGCAGTGCTGCGCCAGCAAGTCGCCCGTCTTGAGAAAATTAAGGCAACCCGTGATGAAGCCGCCTGTCAGGCAGCTCTTACAGCTCTTACAGAAGGAGCTGCAGGTAACGCCAATTTGCTAGAATTGAGCGTTGTTGCCGCACGGGCACGGGCAACGGTTGGGGAGATTTCTGACGCAATGGAGAAAGTCTTTACGCGCCACCGTGCTGAAATTCGGTCAATTTCTGGTGTATATGGAGCAGCCTATGAAGGTGATGCCGGGTTTGAAAAAATTCAAAGTGACATCGAAGAATTTACTAAAGAGAAGGGCCGCCGGCCAAGAATGTTGGTGGTGAAGCTTGGCCAAGACGGCCATGATCGTGGCGCAAAAGTAATTGCAACTGCGTTTGCTGACATTGGCTTTGATGTTGATGTGGGACCTTTGTTCCAAACGCCAGCTGAAGCTGCCAAAGATGCCATCGAAAGTGATGTGCATGTGATCGGCATTTCATCGCAAGCGGCAGGCCACAAAACGCTGGTTCCGCAAATCATTGCAGAGCTGAAAGCCCAAGGGGCTGAAGATATTATGGTTGTCTGCGGCGGCGTTATTCCGGCGCAAGATTATGACGTTCTTTATAGCGCAGGTGTTGCCGCCATTTACGGTCCGGGAACCAATATTCCTGCAGCGGCCGCTGAAGTGCTTGAGTTAATTCGCAATCAACAGTCTGCTTGACCTAACACCTCATTTTCTGCCTTAAATAGCGCATAAGAAAAAATCGCTAAAGAGGCAGGAAATGAAAGTTGTTTTTGATCCGGAACATTCCCGGCACCATCCCAAAACCTATATTAAGGCCGGTACGTTTCAGGAGCCGCAGGAAATTCCGGCGCGCGCCGATGCACTCCTTGCTGGTTTGCAGCAAGCAGGCCACGAAATTCTAGATGCTAAAGATTTCGGACCGAAACCGCGAGCCGCTGTCCACACGCCCGGTTATCTCTATTTTCTGGAAACCATTGCCACGCGCTGGAAAGAGGCTGGCATGGAAAACCCAGAAGTCCTTCCAAATATTCATCCTGGCCGGCATATGCACAGTATGCCAGAGGGGATCGTTGGCGAAGTTGGTCATTACACCACAGATATGTCCGCACCCATTGGTGTCGGTACGTGGGCGGCCAGTGTTGCGTCATCTAATGTGGCGCTTACGGCGGCTGAGTTGGTTTTAAGTGATCTGGACGCCAAAAAATCAACCTACGCTCTCTGCCGCCCACCCGGTCACCATGCCTTTCAAGATCAGGCCGGTGGTTTTTGTTTTTTGAATAATGTGGCTATCGCCGCCCAATACGCTTTGAATAAAGTCCAGCGGGTTGCTGTCCTAGATGTGGATGTTCATCATGGCAATGGTACGCAGGGTATTTTTTATAAACGGAACGATGTGCTGACAATTTCTCTGCATTGCGATCCCATTGACTATTATCCGTTCTTTGCAGGTTATGCCCATGAGCGCGGCGAGGACGCAGGAGAGGGATACAACATCAATATCCCTATCAAGGCTGAAAGCGGCGATGAGGTTTATTTGGGGGAGCTGGAGAAAGCGAAGACGGCTCTTAAAGCCTACGCGCCAGATGTGTTGTTCGTAGCGCTTGGGCTTGATGCGTTTGAAGGCGATCCGTTGATCGGCCTTAAAGTCACCACGGCAGGTTTTGCGCGGATCGCTAGCTCAATAGCTGAGTTGGGATTACCAACAGTTTTGGTTCAAGAAGGCGGTTATAACCGCGACCATTTGGGTGCAAATATCACCAGCTTTATTGCGGGATTTGAAGGCGTATAGAAAACCGTGCCGGGCAGCCTAGAAAGTAAAGCTGTCCGGAAGCAGCGCATTCATGTCCGTGGTAATCAAGTCGGTATCACCGCAATAGTGGACCACAGTCTCTGCTTTTGAAAATTCTGCCATAACCTGACGGCAGGCGCCGCACGGGGAGCAATGAACTGTTTTCCCGTCTGAATTTTTATTGGTGACAAAAATTTCAACAATTTCGAATGAACTTCCCTCTTCAGCAACAGCTTTCCCTATAGCATTCCGTTCGGCGCAGACAGTGAGACCTGAGGAGATGTTCTCCACGTTGCATCCGGTATAAATTTGCCCGGTTTTGGACAGAACGGCGGCTCCTACTGAAAAATTGGAATAGGGGGCGTGGGCTTTCGTTGCCACTTTTTCCGCCTCAAGTTTCAGTGTCTCTAACGTCGATGCCATACTTCAAATTCCTATCGTAGAAGAAAACCGCCAGCCAGCATGTCGTCGTCTTCCATTGTAAAATTAGCCGTCCCACAATAGTGCGCGCGGCCCCCCACCTCAACCGTTACTGCATTATAAGGGCCAAGTTTGCATATGGATTTTATTTTTCCGCTAAAAATTGTATCGGTGAGGCTTTCAAAAGCAAAGGATTGCTCCAGTATCGCACCCCCTTTTGCCCACTCCAACGCTAAACGGGCCGTGACCCCTGAGCCTGTGGGGCTTCGATCAACTTGTCCGTCTGCAAAGATACAGACATTCCGGCTTGCACTGCCGTCCGCGCCTGTTTTACCGTCAGTGAAAATAATACCGTAGAGGAAACCTAAGTCTTCTTCTATTGGGTGGGTGATGTTGATTTGAGATTGTACAGCTGCGGTCAGTTGTCCTGCGGCCTTTATGAGATCCTGAACTGGTGTGTCCGATAAATCAAACCCAAGGGTTGCCGCTTCAAGTATTCCGTAAAACGCACCGCCATAGGCGATGTCCAGCTCGACGGGTCCGTATTCGGCTGTATCAACAAATTGATCCAGCTTATAGGCAAACGCCGGAACGCTTTCAAATCGGACCGCTCCGCTTTTGTCATTAGTCACGTCAACTTCTGCACGGACGAGACCGCAAGGGCATTGAATATTTACAGGCACATGGCTTCGACCTTCTATGGGCACCAATCCATTATCAACAGCGTATCGGCCTAAGGCGATAACCGCGTGACCGCACATGGTGCTATAGCCTTCATTGTGCATAAATATGACACCAAAATCCGCATCATTATGATCAGCTGGAACAATCAACGCGCCGTACATATCTTTATGTCCGCGAGGCTCAAACATTAGGAACCTGCGATATTGATCCGCTTGTTCCATTAAATACCGGCGTTTTTCAAGCAATGTCCCGTTTTGAGGGAGAGGAATTCCCGATGTAATGATACGTAAAGGCTCTCCGCCAGTATGCATTTCAACCGTTTTGATCGGCTCGATCATTTGATCCTCCCTAACCAATGAATTTAAAATAGAGATAGCATCTTTTTCCGAAGTTGCCATTCTTCTTGACGGCGGCCTCTGTTTTTTCCATACCCATTGTTATGACAAAAAAAATAACAGACACCGCAGCCACCATTCAAGAAATGGCGACGAAGATCCGAAGTGGCGATCGGCGTGCGCTGGCTAGAGCGATTACGCTCGCCGAGTCAATTCGCGAAGATCATCAAAAGGATGCGCAAAAACTGCTCGGTGAATTGTTGCCAGATACAGGGAAATCCATTCGCATTGGAATCTCTGGAACGCCGGGTGTTGGAAAATCAACTTTCATTGAAGTCTTTGGGCGCTTCCTGACGGCCCTTGATAAAAAAGTGGCAGTGCTAACCATCGATCCGTCATCCAAACGAACTGGCGGCTCTATACTGGGCGATAAAACCCGTATGGAGGAACTGTCACGTGACCCCAATGCTTTTATCCGCCCGTCACCCTCTGGGGGATCGCTCGGCGGTGTTGCAAGACGGACCCGTGAAGTTATGTTGTTGTGCGAGGCTGCAGGCTATGACGCTATCCTAATTGAGACAGTTGGTGTTGGTCAGTCAGAGACAACGGTTTCTGAAATGGTTGACGTGTTTATGCTCTTATTGGCACCTGCAGGGGGCGATGAACTGCAGGGAATTAAACGCGGCGTTATGGAACTTGCCGATATTGTGGTGATCAATAAGGCTGACGGTGATTTGATGCCGGTCGCAAAGAGAGCTGCTGCCGAATATCGCGGTGCGGTCAGTTTGATGCGGCCAAAAAGTAAGCATTGGATGCCCAAGGTCATGATGGCATCTGCGCTGTGTAAAACTGGGATCAGTGAACTTTGGGATACTATAGGTGATTACCGCGAAGCCCGGTCAACGGATGACGAGCTAGAAATGCAGCGCAAAGATCAGTCATCAGCGTGGATGTGGTCTGAGCTTGGTGAATCGCTCATGAATCAACTAAAATCTAATGAGAGAGTTTCCGCCAAATTACCGGAATTTGAGGCCGATGTGAAAGCTGGAAAAGTAAGCCCGACGGCAGCAGCACGAGAACTTCTGGGCATTTTCCTCGAAAAATAGGCTTATCTTGAGGAAGTTGCATAGAAAAGCGACTTTTTTATCCAAATACACTTGACGGAAGCGGTCCCATTCCTTAAAAGCTGCGTTCAAGACCGGCACTTGCGTCGGATTTTTTTTATTATTCTAATGAGGTGCGCTATGGCCCGTCGTTGTGAATTGACAGGTAAAGGTGTTCAGGCCGGCAACAATGTCAGCCATGCCCACAACAAAACTCGTCGCCGGTTTTTGCCAAATGTGCAAGAAGTACGGTTGATGTCCGACTCCCTCGGCCGCTCCTTCAGTTTGAAAGTGACTGCGGCTGCTCTTCGTTCTGTAGAGCATAACGGTGGTTTGGATAAATTCCTACTGAAAGCAAAGGACGAGAAATTGTCTTTGCAAGCACGTCGCATGAAACGCGATATCAGGAAAGCTGCCGTAGCTGCTTAATTAGCTCTACCAAGCCTACCTAAAGAATTCTAAAGCGAGTGTCCTTCGGGCGCTCGCTTTTTTATTGCGCTCAAACTGAAATCCCAAGACAAGAACGCTGACAGAGGTTTCTGTGGTTCTGTCAATGTTGGAGCTCTGAAAGCGGTTGTGCCTTGTCCATAGGCCTTAGAGGCGCGCTTGTAGCCTTCATGAGCTTAACAGTTTGCCGTTTTAGTCAAAAAAAATGCAAAGACCTCTTCAAAGAGAGCTTTGCATTTTCTGAAGCCAAATCAATGTAAGGCTATGGATCTACCAAGAGTTTCCGGTTCTTCTTCCCGTTTTCTTTTCATCGAATAGATCTGCAAGTTGTTCCATCATGACGCCGCCAAGTTGCTCTGCGTCTATAATTGTAACGGCTTGTTGGTAATAGCGCGTAACATCATGACCAATACCAATGGCGATTAATTCCACGGACGATCGTTTTTCGATCCAAGAAATAACGTCTCGCAAATGGCGATCGAGGTAATTTCCGGGATTAACAGACAAAGTGCTGTCATCAACGGGTGCGCCATCTGAAATAACCATCAGAATACGGCGCTGTTCGGGTCTGGCGAGCAGGCGGTTATGAGCCCACATTAAGCCTTCACCGTCGATATTCTCTTTTAGCAGGCCTTCTTTCAGCATTAAGCCAAGGGCTTGCCGAGATCTCCTGTAAGGATGATCTGCTTGTTTGTAGACAATGTGCCTTAAATCGTTCAACCGTCCTGGATTGGCTTCTTTTCCTTCTTCGAGCCATTTTTCGCGGGACTGGCCGCCTTTCCATGCTCGAGTGGTAAAACCAAGAATCTCAACTTTTACCGAGCAGCGTTCAAGAGTTCGCGCTAGAATATCTGCTGAAATTGCCGCAATAGAAATTGGGCGTCCTCGCATAGATCCTGAATTATCAATCAGTAGCGTTACGACGGTGTCCCGGAAATCTGTGTCTTCTTCTTGTTTAAAAGAAAGCGGTAGTAGGGGGTCAGCGACAACGCGAGAAAGACGCGCAGCATCCAAAATACCTTCTTCCAAATCAAAAGACCAAGATCTGTTTTGCTGGGCCTGCAATTTACGCTGCAACCGATTGGCAAGACGGCTCACGAGGCTGTGCATGCTGGACAGTTGTTGGTCCAGTTGCTGGCGGAGTCTGTTCAGCTCCTCTGGCTCACTAAGGTCTTGTGCCTGTACGACTTCATCGAACTCAGTCGTAAATGATTTATATTGGGGGCCTTCGATGAAATTCTTGAAGTCGTCAGGATAAGACGGTTTTGTGTCTTTACCGGCCTCTTCACCCGTGCTTTCGCCTTCTTGATCAGCGCTCTCACCTGCTTCAGTGTCAGAGCTGTCATCTCCTGCACCCTCTTGGGAGGAGGCATCTTCGGCAGCACTGGCATCTTGGGCTTCGTCATCGCCTTCGGCGCCGCTACTCTCGGCTTCAGGCTCACTTTCGCCTTCGTCGCCGTCAGCATCAGAATCGTCCTGTGCGTCCATGCCATCGGCATCATCATATAGGTCAAGATCTTTTAGGAGCTGCTTAGTTGCCGTTGCGAATTTTGCCTGATCGCCAGCACTGTCAATGAGGGCTTGGAAATCTTCTCCGCCTTTAGTTTCAAGTTCATTCCGCCAAAGATCAACCATGGATGCCGCAGTGCTCGGGACCGGCAATCCGGTTAGCTTCTCTCGAATGAGTAGTCCCAGAACATCTGCAATTGGCGCTTCAGATTTATCATAGACGCGCTCGAAACCGGATTCTTTGCAACGGGTCTCCAGCTGCCGGTACAGATTGTCAGAAACGCCCTGCATACGGTTTGCGCCAAGAGATTCTACTCTTGCCTGCTCGACAATGTCAAAAACAGCTTTGGCATCACCGCCCATGGGGACAAGTTTGGAATGAAGAGCATCATCATGGTAGCGTTTGCGCAGGGCAAGGCTATCGGACTGTCCTCTGATTTTATGAATGTCGTCTTCGCCAAGATCTCTGGATGGATTTGGCAACCGCGCGCGATGGGCAGACAAGCCAGACTGATCCATCCCATAGCTGACCTCAAGCTCAGTATCCTGAGACATGGCCCGCATGGTTGACGTAACAGCCCGCTTGAAGACGTCAGTAGCGCTTTCTTTCTTGGACAAGGACACTGGCTTAAACCGTTATGTTAGCTGCTGACTCAGGTAATTCCTTACCAAAACTGCGCTGATAATACTCAGCAACAACAGGACGTTCCATCTCATCACATTTATTGAGGAATGTGACACGGAAGGCAAACGCGACATCACCAAAGATCTCTGCGTTTTCAGCCCAAGTAATAACGGCACGCGGGCTCATAACTGTGGAAATATCGCCACCAACAAAACCAGAACGAGACAGGTCAGCACATGAGATCATGGACTGAATTGTTTTGCGTCCTTCTGCCGTGTTGTAGCTTGGCAGTTTTGACAGGACGATTTTAGTTTCAGCTTCTTCTGACAAATAGTTCAAAGTGGTGACAATGTTCCACCGATCCATTTGTCCCTGATTGAGTTGCTGTGTGCCGTGATAGAGGCCAGTTGTGTCGCCAAGACCAACAGTGTTTGTTGTGGAGAACAATCTAAACGCGGGATGTGGGCTAATAACTCTGTTTTGGTCAAGAAGTGTCAACTTGCCTTCAACTTCAAGGACACGCTGAATAACAAACATCACGTCTGGACGGCCTGCATCATATTCATCGAATACGAGGGCTGTTGGAGACTGCAATGCCCACGGTAAAATTCCTTCACGGAATTCAGTGACCTGTTTGCCTTCACGCAAAACAATCGCATCTTTACCAACAAGGTCAATTCTAGAGACATGACTATCGAGGTTCACACGCACACATGGCCAGTTGAGACGGGCTGCAACTTGCTCGATGTGGGTGGATTTACCTGTCCCGTGATATCCTTGAACCATTACACGTCGGTTAAAGGCAAAACCGGCGAGAATAGCCATAGTTGTATCATGGTCAAAAACGTAGGTTGGGTCCAAATCTGGAACCAACTCAGTTTTTTGACTGAAGGCGGGAACCTCAAGGTTACTATCTAGATCGAAAACTTTCCGGACTGATACTTTGATGTCGGGCGTATTAATTTCCGGTGTCTCTCCGGCAAGTTCTAAAGGCGTCATAACTGTTCCGTCTACTAAGCTGAAGGTATTATTTAAGTATTTTTAGGCAGAAGTGCAAGAAAGAAGGTGTGTATAGGCCTGGTTAATGGTCTTTAAAATTTCTTCGGCTTGTTTATCTCCCCCCCGTTTGTCGGGATGAAACTTCTTCGCGAGTTCTTTTCTGCGGCGCTTGATTTCGAGTAAAGTGGACCCTGGTTTCAAATCCATCGTTGCAAGTGCTGCCCGATGTTCTTCATCGATAATCACGCCCTCGGTGGTCTTATGGTCCCGGCTTTTAGTATCCGATTGGTTACCAAATCCACCATCGCGCTGAAAATCAAAAGGATCATCGTAACGTGTTTTGCGGTTTTCAGTGCTGGTACGAGTCCCTAATTTCCAAGTTGGGCGATGACCCGTAATGTCTTCGTCTTTGTATTTCAGGACTTCATTGTCACTCATACCATCAAAGAAATTCCAGCTTTTGTTAAATTCACGAATGTGTTTCAAGCAAAACCAGCGATAATCTCCCGGGCCTCCGCGATCCATCATGCGCAATTTAGGCGCCCTGAATTCACCTTCGGCGTTACAATCGTCATGATCGCAGGCTCGGTCTAATTCAGATGGATTTCTCTTGGTGAATAGGGGGTTCGTTTTTTTCATGCGATATAATACCGCTTTTCGGCCCCAGGAGGCAAGATCAACTACATAAATATTTGGAGAATTAGTGATGGTGTGAGGGGACGCACCTTGCAAGAAGACACTCGCAAAGTGCGCACTTACTTAATTCATTCCGTTACTGGATTTCGAAGTGCACGTGCCAAGTGGCTAAGGGCATCTTGATAGCGTTCATTCTCAATCAACGAAAAATTACGGGCCATTTCTAAGCACATTCTCTGGCGAGACGATGTCTCAGTTGTACCGGTTGGCTGCAACCCGTCAAAAAAGTAATTAATGGGGACATTTAAGGCGGTCGCAATACTATAAAGGCGGCCCGCCGAGATACGGTTAATTCCGCGTTCGTATTTATGGGCCTGCTGATATGTAACCCCAATTAGATTGGCCATCTGCTGTTGGGTGTATCCCAACAAAACTCTCCGCTCCCGAATTCTATTGCCAACATGTTTATCAACAACACGTACCGGCACTTCTTCATCGGCATTGAGGTCAACATCCTGGGCGACGTGTACATGTTTACGAACATTAGCGTGGACTGTCATTTTTTTCTCCAGCATAATTTCTATGGTTTTTTTAAACTGTACTGCGCTTACATACAACTAAACTAATATAAGATAAAACCAATCTAGTATTCGCGCAACCACTAATTTTTTTAAAAATCCAAATACCACTCAGGGAAAAAAAGCATGAATAGAAAATGGGAATGATGTTATTGTAAATACTTGTTTTTTAAGAGAAATGGAGAGCCTATGACCGCAGTCACTAAAATCGAAGATAAGTTGAAAGCGGCTTTCGATATTGAAAAACTCGTTGTGATTGACGAATCTCATTTACATGAAGGGCATGCGGGTGCGAGGCCTGGAGGAGAATCTCATTTCAAAGTCGAAATCGTATCGATGGATTTTGACGGAGCGTCTCGCGTTGACCGGCAAAGAATGATCCATAAAGTCTTACAAGAAGAACTGTCGACTTTTATCCATGCACTCTCCCTAAATGTAAAAGCGCCGTCTGAGGTTAAATAATAACGTAGGGGCTATTGAAAGACCGATTACATAAACCACATACAACTCTTAGGTGTATTAATGCTATTTTAGTGTTTGGAGTTGCTATGAACCAAAAGATCGAAAATCAATCCTTGATCAATGGAAATGTCACTATTTATGATCCTGTCTCTCAGGTAAAACATCGGACGAGTATTCGGCTTGAGGCGTTGGAGTGGGATACCATGCGACGCATTTGCGGCATAAATAGTATTTCCATTCATGATTTTTGTAGCCAGGCAAATAGTCACCCCAGCAGAGTAGAGCATTCACGGACCTCTCGTATTCGATCAGCAATACTTCAATATTGTTTAGATGCTGGGGATGTTTTTTCTCTACGGCAGAACAAAGATAAGCAAGAGTGGCAATGAGACGAATGTTAAGAGGGTCGAGACCAAAATTGTTCCGGCGATCTGGCCGTAAGGGCGGTCGTACCTGAGGGCGATTAAATAGTTGAACACGGCTACCGGCATAGAGCATTCCAGAATAAGGACACCCCGTTCAACCCCCTCAAGATTAAACAGTGTGGCGAGGCCAAGGCCAACCGAGAAGCCAACACCCAGTCGCAGTATTGATAAGAGAAACGCCAATTTTAGATGCTTAACCGACAAGCTGGATAGACTGACGCCAAGCGCTATTAACATGAGCGGAATTGTAAACCCACCGAGCAAGTCGGTTGTCCCAATAACCCATTTGGGAACGGCGATGTCACTTACTTTCAAAAATAGGGCAATCCCCACGGCATAGACCAAAGGTGTTTTTAGGACTTGAGTAAGGGATCCTGTACCTGACGCGATCCAAACACCCACTGTAAATTGCAAGATGGCGTAAATGGCAAAAAAGGCGAGAGCAAGTGTTAAGCCGGCTTCCCCAAAAGCAAAGAAACAAAGCGGTGTTCCCATATTGCCCACATTTGGAAAGACTATTGTCGGTATATAATCTCTAACTTTTAGTCGCAAAATTTTCAGAATTATAAAACCAAGGACAAAAAAACTGGCCAAGGCATAAAATGCCATCAGTCCAAATTCAAGAAAATCAGACAGGCTCATTTTCAATTGAACAAGTGTTGTGAAAATAAGCATAGGCGCGCCAACATTGGTGACGAGCCCAGAAATAGTTTCCATATGGAAAGCGTATCCGCGCTTGGACCAGAAAAAACCAAGTCCTGCACAAAATACGACGGGTGCAATAATATTGAATAGAATTTCAAACATGTGTGTCTTCGCAGGTCTAAATGGATGTTCGAGGGGAGGCTTACAGTTGGGTCACACGTAATTCTGTAATTTGGTTTCGTTCTTTTTTCACGATCTCAAATTTATACCCAATAAATGTGAAAACTTGTCCTTCTTCTGGAATAATTTTCGCTTCGTGAATAACCAGTCCAGCAATGGTCGCTGCTTCTTCGTCGGGGAGGGACCAGTTACATTTGCGATTGAGGTCGCGGATGGTTACAGACCCCTTGGTCAATATTCGATTGTTTTGGAGAATCTCCACACCCGCAACTTCGATGTCATGTTCGTCGGCAATGTCACCAACGATTTCTTCCAAAATATCTTCCAGTGTCACCAATCCCATGAGCGCGCCATATTCATCAACAACCAATGCAAAATGCGCGTGGCGTTCAAGGAAGGCGTTGAGCTGGTTTCGAAGAGTTGTGGTTTCAGGCACGAAATAAGGTTCTGACGCAATGTTGTCGAGGGTCAGCGCCGAATAGTCTCCGTGTAGCGGAAGAACAGCGCGCAACAAATCTTTGGCATGGATGACACCAACAATATTTTCTGTCTCATCGCGCCAAAGCGGAAGCCTCGTATACGAGCTTTTGAGAACTTGTTCGATTATTTCAGCAATGGGTTTGCTGGCATCGACGGTCTCGACGTTTTTTCGGTGGATCATTATTTCTGACAAATCCACTTCGTCCATATCCAGAATTGTTCCCAGCATGTGCTTTTCATGCATGATCACACCGGCGTCGGCAGAATGCAGATCAATGGCGCCGCGGAGTTCATCTTGCGCGGCATCTGAGACGGTATCTGGGCTGTCGTTTGTCTGTTTTACGCCCATGAGACGCAGCGTGACATCTACAACGGCATTTACGCCAAGGACAAATGGAGCCAAAGTAAAGACAATGGGACGTAGCATTGGGGCCACAAATCGGGCCACCCGAATGGGGCGTCGAAGGGCGTAGGTTTTTGGGAGAACTTCCGAGAAAATGAGGATCAATGCCGTCATGATTAAGGTGGCATATGCAACGCCAATATCGCCAAAAATGGAAATGAGCATGCTTGTGGCCAATGCGGACGCCAAAATATTGACTAAATTGTTTCCGAGCAAAATAGCGCTGATCAGCTTGGTTTTTTGATTTCTCAAGCGATTAACTTTTGCCGCCCGTTTATCTCCGGATTGCTCCATCTGATGAAGGCGAGCTCTTGAGGCCGCTGTTAGCGCTGTTTCTGAACCAGAGAAAAAACCCGAAAGGGCGAGAAGCACAGCAATGGCTCCGATGGACAATATGAGTTCAAGATCCATTTGACGTTTCGTTACTCCTTATTTGTGTGGTTAGTGAATTGGGCCAAAACATCCAGTATGTCCTGTTTTTCAACATTCTGGGTCACGAATGCATTTCCAATTGATTTCATCAATATGAAAGTTAATTTGCCCTGATCAACTTTTTTGTCTTGATACATATGAGCAAGAAGGATGTCAGAACTCCAATTTAGGCCTTTAATAGCCGGAAGAGAGTTCATCATTCCTACATCATTGAAGTGGGTTGTTACGCGCGTGCAGTCTTGTCCATCTATGTGGCCCATTTTTGAGGACAACATCATAGCCATCAGCATGCCGATGGCGACGCCTTCACCATGTACCAAGTTTGATCCATATCCGGTTTCAGCCTCAAGGGCGTGACCAAATGTGTGTCCAAGGTTAAGAAGGGCTCGCACCCCTTGTTCATGTTCGTCTTCAGCAACAATATCCGCTTTCGCTTTAACGCTGATTTTGACGGCGTGAATGCGAGCGGCAGTGTCACCTGTAACAACAGCGCGGCCATTTTCTTCCAACCATTCAAAGAATGAAAAGTCGCCAAGAAGGCCATATTTTACCACTTCAGCATAACCCGCAAGAACATCTCGCTGCGGTAATGTGTCAAGTAAACTCACATCAGCCAATACCAATTTCGGCTGATAAAACGCGCCAATTAGGTTCTTGCCATGGGGGCTGTTAATGCCAGTTTTTCCGCCGACTGAACTATCAACTTGAGAGAGCAGGGTTGTTGGAATTTGCACAAAGTCGACACCGCGCCGCAGCGTTGACGCTGCAAATCCGGTAATATCGCCAATAACGCCGCCGCCGAACGCGATCAGGCATTCATCCCGTGTTATTTTGGCGGCAAGTAATTGATCAAGCAAATCACCAAAGTGAGAGAGACTCTTGGTTTTCTCGCCCACAGGAAGGACGATGGTCGTAAATTCAATGTCTTGTTTCGATAGAGAGTGATGCAGCGTCTCAAGATGTAGTTTAGCAACATTTTCATCTGTGACGATTGCAACGCGCTTTTTCCGTAGAATGGGAGCTATATATTCGCCAGCTCTTTCAAGAAGATTACCCGCAATAACAACATCGTATGAGCGCTGGCCAAGAGCCACGCGAACTTTCGCATCTCCCATTCCGTGAGCCTGATTGCTTGCAGATTGCGGCATCTAACTTCCTTGAACTTAAAACTGGTTTTACTTAAGGGACTGTATGATCTTGTCGACCACCAACTCATGAGGGCCTTCACTGCTATCAACAATAATATCGGCCTCTGCATATACGGGATATCGTGATTCCATAAGGCCATCCAATATCTCGCGAGGATCGCCCTGCTGAAGAAGTGGGCGTGTATTTCGCTTCATACATCGCTTGAGCAGCGTATCAAGATCTGCTCGCAACCAAACTGAACGGCCATTGCGCCGGATCAGTTCTCTTGTTTGCTGATCCATATAGGCGCCGCCGCCAGTTGCTAGAATATGTTTTGGGCCATCAAGCAGGCGAGAAATTACTTTTCTCTCACCTTCTCTGAATTCAGCTTCTCCGTGAATTTCAAAAAATTCGGGAATCGTTAAGTTCGAAGCTTGCTCAATTTCGGTGTCGGCATCTTTGAACGGTAAGTTTAATGCAGCAGCAAGCCGTCGCCCGACAGAGCTTTTTCCTGCTCCCATAAGGCCAACTAATACTATTGTTCTTGCATCAACATCTTTCACCTCGTCCATGGCCGAGGCGTTATCTACAGTCGTCATAATGTCACTTTTCACAATCTGATATCGGCATGTGGGGCATTCCCATTGGAAGAGAGTTGATGTCGTTCCCAAAGGCATGCTAGTTCTTTTAGCCAAATTTATGCCATAATCGCAGCTTAGCAAAACAAATAGCAAGGATATTACATATGATATCCAGAAATCAGCTATATTGTCAGGGGTACTTCGGGGAAAAATGTCTAAATTTTCACTCTTTCTTCTCTTTTTAATCGCCGGTCTTATCGTCGGCGGTGGTGTTTTCTTGTCAGCCTGGGATATCCCCGCGCCGACTGTCCCGGTAGAGAGGGTAATTCCCAATGACCAGTTCCCGAAATAACCACGGCTACGTTTGGGCGTGTGCGGCGCTGGTTTTTGGATGTGCTTTGTCATTTACAGCAATAGCGCAGGAAAAACCAAGAAGCCTTGTTCCATCTTTTATCGAAAATCAAACGGAAGGGGTGCCAAAGACTGCGCCAGATACTCTTTTTGATAAACGCCTGACCGATCAAGCACCTAAGGCTTTAGGTACTAACACCGGTAGCGAAAAACCAAAATCGGGAGACATTGTTGTCGAGCAACTCAGTGCCATCCATCCGGTTTCCATCGGTGTGCCGGGCGCTGAGGGTAGCAATCTTGGCCGTGATATGTGGCAGAGTACGACTGGGAAACTCGCAGTTAATTTGCTGGAGAAAATAAAACTTCCCAGACATTCGCCACAAATGCTGGATCTCTATCGTCGCCTGATATTTACCGGGGCGAGCGCAACTGGCAATAATTCAGAAATGGATCAGTTGCTGGATCTTCGTATTTCAAAAATGATAAATGCCGGTTGGATAGACGCGGCACAGTCTTTGTTGGAGCGGTTACCGCAAGCGAGCCAGACAGTGGAACGTAAAAGATATATGTCCAATGTCGCCCTCTTGGAAGGCCGTGGGAAAGATGCCTGCGCTCTCACAGCGAACTCGCAAATCGGTACCAGTGGCGAGAGTTACTGGCGCAAACTGGAAATCTTCTGTCGAGTGTTAGAGGATAACTTTGATCGGGCGGAACTTGGTGCCGCACTTCTGGAAGAGCAAGGCGAAGTTGATCCCCTATTCTTCACTTTATTCGCAGCCCTTATGGGCGATAAAGTAGACTTGTCCGCTGAAAAAGGCCCGGCGACGGCTCTTCATTTTGCAATGATGAAGCGGTTGCAAAATGATATTGAGATGAACATCATTGGTGCATCAGGGATGGGCGTGCAAAAAACGCTGATGCTGGAAAAAGGACGTGCTAACGCAGCTTCTTTGCAAATTGCTTTAAATCTTGCCAGCGTTCAAGGAATTGACGCGGCGGCATTCGTTGCGGATTTTAAGAATGACGCTGCGGAGACGACCGGCTCAGATGAAGCTGGTAACAGTACGTACCAAGTTCTGTTGGCCGCGCTGAAGACAGCAATAGACGATCAAGAAAAAGCAACTTACTTACAAGCGTTATGGCAGTCTGCGGCGGAAGCCGGTGATTGGACTTCGGTCTCAGCGTTGACTTTACCCACTTTGGTAGCGCTTCCCGTTGGGAATTATGGGCCTGAATTTAATTTTTCTGCGATTCAATTGCTTCTGTCTCATGGAGAACAAGCCAAAGCTCAAGAATGGGAGCGGGCGATCAGGCGGGCAGCCTTTAGAGGAACCCCTGAGCAGCGGTTGGCAGCGCGTAAAGACGTCTCAAAAATAGATACCTATGTTCTTTTATCCGGCATGAAAGGAATTGCGCGCTGGAATGCGAGTAGTTTTACAAACTGGATGGCTGAAACATCGGGTGATGAGGGACAAGCGGATAACGCCATGTTCTTGTTATCGATGATGGAAGTCTTTGGTTATTCCGTTACAGAGGAGAATTGGGAAAGCCTGCTGTATATGGATCAGAAACTGGCGGCATCGAACAGTAACCATGCATTGGAAAATACGCTTGTGGTTGCAGCGGTTCAAGGGCATGTGGGTAAAACTGTAGCTTTGTCATTATTAGCGCTCGGATCGGAGGGCCCGGACAAGGTGTCACTGACAACTTTGAGGGCTGTTACATCGGCCCTTAAGAAGGTTGGATTGGTTAAAGAAGCAAGGCAATTGGCCGTAGAAGTCGCTGTTCTTCGAGGATTGTAATCGTGTCCCAAGCATGGGTGGAAATATTTATGGAGATGCTGGTGTTGGAGCGGAACGCTGCTGCCAACACCATCGACGCATATAGCCGTGATTTAGAAGATTTTTCAGACCATATTAGAAACCACCAAAAAGAATTTTCCACTGTTTCTACCGATGACGTCAGCACATACGTTCAATCGTTAGCAGCCCAAGGCCTTGCAAGTGCGACACAGGCAAGACGCTTAAGTGCAATAAAGCAGTTTTTCTCCTTTCTTCTCTTAGAAGGATTTAGAGACGACGACCCTGCCATGAATGTGGATGCCCCAAAAAGCGCACGGCGATTACCAAAATACTTGTCTGTGGAAGAGGTGGATAACCTTTTAAGTCATTGCGCGGGAGAGAGCGTAGATAAGCTGCGAATGTCTGCACTCTTGCAAATCCTATATGCAACAGGCATGCGGGTAAGTGAGCTGGTAACGCTAAAATTTCCGCCCATGGCAAAGGACGAGAATTTTCTACTCATTCGCGGAAAAGGCGATAAAGAACGGTTGGTTCCACTTAACGCGCCAGCAAAGGACGCCATTGCCAAGTATGTTGGCGTTCGGGTGAATTTTTTAAAAGAGGATGCGCATTCCCCTTGGTTATTTCCGTCCCGAGGTAGGGAAGGCTATCTAACCCGTCAAAGGTTTGGTCAGATGCTAAAATCGCTGGCAGTTGAGGCAAAAATTGAGCCCAAACGGGTATCTCCTCATGTATTACGCCATGCATTTGCAAGTCATCTTCTGGCCAATGGAGCTGATTTGAGGTCTTTGCAGAAGATGCTCGGACATGCCGATATTTCCACCACACAAATCTACACACATGTTCTTTCTGAGCGGCTTGTTAGCCTTGTGACTACTCATCATCCTCTCGCAACTGCAAAATAAAATTGTCGGTTACTTGACTCTTTAACGCAGTTGCAGCAATTTTGTTGCGGAATAACGTCAAAAATAACAATAATAAGAAAACCCCTAAATTTAAGAGTGAGAGCAGATTATGAGTTTTACAATCCCTGAACTATGCCCATCGCGCCTAAATCGCTGTGAATTGGCAGTGCCGGGCTCTAGCCCCAAGTTTTTTGAAAAAGCGGCGAAATCCGATGCGGATGCCATTTTTCTAGATCTTGAAGATGCTGTGGCGCCAAGCGACAAGGAACAAGCCCGTAAAAACATTATCGAAGCCCTGAATGATATCGACTGGGGTGATAAAGTGATTTCTGTTCGGATCAACGGACTGGATACACATTATATGTACCGCGATGTGATTGATCTCGTGGAAAAAGGCGGCGAACGTCTCGATTTAATTATGATCCCTAAAGTTGGAACAGCATCTGACATCTACGCGCTGGATATGTTGACAACACAGGTTGAGAACGCAGTTGGCCGTAAAAAGAAAATCGGGTTTGAGCTGATCATTGAAACCGCATTGGGTATGCAGAATATCCATGAAATTGCCGCTGCGAGTAAGCGCAATGAAAGCCTGCATTTTGGTGTGGCTGATTATGCTGCTTCTACAAAAGCGCGGACAACATCAATTGGTGGGCCAAACCCGCTTTATGGTGTTCTTACTGATCCCGCTGAAGATGGCAGCCGCGATTACCATTGGGGCGATATGTGGCATTATGCCATCGCACGTATGGTTGTTGCCGCCCGCGCAAATGGTCTTCGGGCAATTGACGGTCCTTTCGGTGATTTCTCTGATCCTGAAGGATATATTGCGCATGGTAACCGCGCGGCTATCCTCGGCTGTGAGGGTAAATGGGCTATTCACCCAAGTCAAATTCCGTTGGCGAATGATATTTTTACACCTGCGGAAAAAGAAATCATCAAAGCTCGCCGGATCCTTGAAGCCATGGAAAAAGCACAGGCCGAAGGTTCTGGTGCTGTGGCGCTGGATGGCGGCTTGATCGACATTGCCTCTATTAAGCAAGCCGAAGCCTTAGTTCAGCAAGCCGAAATCATTGAGGCACGGGCCGCGAAATAAGCGCCTACTTTTTGCCGTAAATGGGACTTAGTTTAGGAATAGGCGGAACGGTTTGTTGACGGAACCGTTCCGCCTATTTATTACTGCTCACTTAGTCTCTCGCGAATAAGAGTTGAAACATGGATAATTTTCTAGATTTTGAGAAACCAATTGCAGACCTGGAAGGTAAAATCCGGGATCTTGAAAGTTTGGATGGCGGCGGCGATCTAAAAATCAATGAAGATGTGGCAAAGCTGCGCCAGAAAGCCGGTCAGCTTCTGAGTACAACATACAAAAAGCTCACGCCTTGGCAAAAAACTCAGGTGGCGCGGCATGTCGATCGTCCAAAACTCAATCGCATTATTGCCGAACTAATCGAAGACTTCACACCGCTTGCTGGTGATCGGGGTTTTGCTGAAGATTTGGCTATCAATGGTGGTCTTGGTCGTTTCCGCGGTAAAACCGTGATGGTTATTGGCACCGAAAAGGGCCATGATCTAGAAACACGCTTAAAACATAATTTTGGCATGGCACGCCCTGAAGGATACCGCAAAGCGCAACGCCTCATGAAAATGGCGGACCAATTTGGTATTCCAGTTTTAACGTTTGTTGATACATCAGGCGCGTATCCCGGTATTGGCGCGGAAGAACGCGGACAAGCCGAAGCGATCGCGCGATCCATCCAAGTTAGTATGGATTTACGGGTTCCAATTATTGCATCCATCGTCGGTGAAGGTGGCTCTGGCGGTGCGGTTGCATTGGCGACGGCAAACAAAGTTATCATGTTCGAAAATGCCGTATATTCAGTTATCTCACCAGAGGGTTGCGCCGCAATTTTGTGGAAGACCCGCGATAAAGCTCAAGATGCTGCCACAGCGATGAAACTTACCGCTGACGATCTGATGGGGCTTGGAATTATCGATCGTATCGTAACGGAACCTCTCGGAGGCGCGCAGCGTGATGTGAGCACTGCGATTAAAACTCTCGGTGATGCCGTTGAAGAAGAACTTGATGCGTTGATGAAGAAGGAGCCGGGCGAACTTAGAGAAGAACGCCGCCGTAAGTTCCTTGCCATGGGCCGTCTCGACGGCGCCGAATAATCCAGCTAAAGCAGAAAAGGGCACCCAGTGTAGGTGCCCTTTCTTTTATTAAGAGGTCTTAGCGTGGAAAGCTTCTCCCATTTTACGAAGGCTCTCTTGATGAGGTGTCCAGTGACGGCCACCGATCATACCGCCGTCAACAATTAGATCTGCAGCGTTAATAAAACTAGCATCGTCAGAGGCGAAGAAAACTGCGGCACGAGCGATATCTTCTGGAAGTCCCGCTCGCGGAATGGGTTGAGCGCCACTTAATAGCTCCGCCGTAATATTAGCGCTATCTTCTGCGGCTTGACCTTTTAGCCCAAGCGCTTTTCCAAAAATTCCTGTTGCCATGGCTCCTGGTGAAATGGAATTTACACGGACATTGTATTCTCCAAGTTCCATGGCGGCGCTACGGGTCAATTGAAGAACCGCCGCCTTTGCCGCGCTATAGACCATTGATGATGAAAATCCGGCCAAATGGGCGGCGATGCTGGCATTGTTAATAATGCTGCCAAAACCTTGCTTCTTCATAATTGGCGCTACATGTTTAATCCCGAGCAACACACCGCCAAAAAGAACCGACATGGCTTGCATGGATTGTTCGTAATCCACAGTTTCAATTTGGCCGACGGGCGCGGGGCATCCTGCATTATTGAATAAGATATCAATTTTTCCAAACTTTTTTGCAGTTTCAGAAATCATAGATTTTACATCTTCTTCGACGGCAACATCCGCTTTGATGAAGTGAGTTTTGGATCCAAGGCGGTCGGCGATCTCAGTTCCTTCTTTTTCTCGGCGACCCGCAAAAACGACAGTTGCGCCTTCTTCTGCAAAAATTTCCACGGACCGAAGTCCAATGCCGCTTGTGCCGCCTGTAATGATGGCGACTTTACCGTCTAACTTACCCATAATCTTACAACTCCCAATTTTTTTATGTCTTGGCGTAGTTTAAAATATAAAACATTGATGCGCTAACATATTATTGGACACTGTTTACTGAATTTCCGAAGTATAAAAGGTCGATTGATGAGCGCGTAACTGTGTATGCGATTGCCTGAGACTATGTTACTATTTGGACAGTTTGAGTTAATAAGAGGATTTCCAACGTGCTTTATCATTTGGTGATTGTTGCTGCTTACGCGATGACTTCAGTGGTTGTCGGACGTCAATTGCCGGCATTCATACCTGAGCTTGATCCAATAGCCGGATACTGGATTGGTGGGAGTTTTTTTCTGATCTGCGCCCTTGCCCATGAATTTGTTATGCGGCGACTGGAAAAAGTAGAACTTCAGCGAGAAATCAAAATTATTCGGCGTGATTTATCCGCAGCCGAAGGCGGCTTGGAGAGGTTTGAGCAAATCTTAGGCGGCTTGGCTGGAGATGGCGGCAACATGGACGGATTCGCATCTGAAATGAAGTTGCTGCGGAAACTCCTTAATCAACTTAGTTTTGAAATGAAGAAAGAGCCGGAAACCATCGATGAGGCCATAAACGGTTCTGGGCAAGCGACGAATAGCTATACGCGTCCACCATTGGTTGCCACGCCCCCCCAAACAATCGAAGAAGATGATGAAGAACGTCGTAATGCGATTTTGGAAATTGTTCGGTCGGGTTTGCAGGAAAATCGGGTGGATCTTTATTTGCAGCCCATCGTCAGGCTTCCACAGCGACGTGCCAAGTTTTACGAAGCCTTTTCTCGTATCAGAGGCAAAGACGGGGAAATTATTACACCGCGGCAATATTTGTCGATCGCGGAAGATGCAGGGTTGGTTGGCACAATCGATAACTTGCTTTTGATTAGATGTGTCCAACTTATTCGAAGAGTGCGCCAAAAAAGCAGTGACGTTGGTTTTTTTGTCAATGTTTCTGCACGGACTATGCGCGATACTAGTTTCTTTCAACAATTCGTTGAATTTTTGGACCGAAATGGAGACCTGACCGAAAATTTGATTCTGGAGTTTGCACAAGAAGATATTGATGCGGCAACGGATCAAGTGAAAGAAGGGTTGGCTATGCTTGCAAATATGGGCTTCTCATTTTCCATGGATCAGGTCGTCCGCCTTGATATGGATTTTCAGCAGCTGTCAGATGATAATTTCCGGTTTTTGAAAGTATCAGCATCTGATCTGCTCCCTGGGGGGTACGGTTTGCCAATGAACATACATCCAGATGATCTACATGAGGCATTGGCACGGGCTGAGGTAGAGCTAATCGCAAGCCAGGTCGAAGATGAAGACACTGTAATCGGATTGCTCGATGCGGATGTTAGCTTTGGACAAGGTTATTTGTTCGGTGTTCCGCGTCCTCCTCAATCTTCAACATAAGCTACTAGCAAAAAAACTTTGTTTGACGCAAATGCTCGCGCTGTTTATTTCTGTGTGATCACTTCAAAACGACTTTTCTCCTAATGTTTGGAAACTGTATGTCCATAGAAATTATTCCTGGATTAGCGCCTATCGCTGATCGGTATGACGCCTTTATTCTCGATTTATGGGGCGTTGTTCACAATGGTGAAAAACCGTTTGAGGGCG
>JBALWO010000002.1:42530-53393 GCA_036960775.1 Pseudomonas marincola
AGATTTTATAATTTGCACGGGTCTTGTGAACGACGAAATAGAAACACCCGAAGATTACCGAACGCTGCTGACACAGGCGGTTCAGTTAAAGTTGCCAATGTTATGCGCAAATCCAGATCTAACAGTCATGCGCGGCGACCGAATGATTTTTTGTGCAGGATCGCTTGCCCAGTTATATTCAGAACTTGGCGGAGACGTTCAGCTTTTTGGAAAACCTTATCCTCGGACTTACGTAATGGCTAAAGAAGTGTTGGGTTTGGCAGGCACGGCTCGTATTCTCGCAGTTGGTGATAGTATGCGAACAGATATTAAGGGTGCAAATAACGCTGGTATCGATAATATATTGATCGCGACCGGCATTCACGCAGATGAGTGGGGACTGTCAAATGGGCAGGCGCCAAGTGCTGCCCAAGTTGAAGAGCTCTCCAAATTGCACGGATTTAGTCCAACTTTTGCTGCTGGGCAATTGCGTTGGTAAAAAAAAGAGGCCTCTGAATTAACAGAGGCCCTTTTTATTTTTAATTAAACAAAGCGTCGATATCGTCTTGATCAATGCTACCGTCTTTGTCTGGCGTTTTGCTGTCTTTTTTCGGCGGATCATCAGGGACCGCCTCGTCTTGCGGCTTCACTTCAGGTGTTGATGCAAACATGTTATCAACATAGTTCTGATCGATACCTTCGCCTTCCAGCGCGGGTCCGTTCAACAAGGCCGCTTCTTCATCAACACTTTCGGGTTTTGCCATTTTAAGGCCGTCACCGTCGTGGTCCCATGCAGACGTTAATTTGTCCAAATAGGTTTCGATGTATTCAAGCGTTGAGACAACTTTGCTAATTCGTTGTCCCGTAATATCTTGAAAAGAACAGGCTTCAAAAATTTCCATGCAGGCGTCACTTACGACATTGGCATCGGTAACTTTTGCGTCCATTATTTTTTCTGCGGCTTCCATAATTTGGTTCGTCGCATTTTCGGTAGATTGGACAATGGCGTCCAGTTCCTTACCTGCCCTTGGAAGTTTGTCTTCCTTTAGATCATTTGGGTGGATTTGTGAAATCTCAGATCGGGCAGATACAATAAACCGGACGAGGTCAAAACAATCAGCGTGCAGATTTTTAATCTCTGCACGTAATGAGTCAACACTGTCTTCGCTTTCCATTAGAAATCGCCCAATACTGCCGCCATTTTGGTTTTCAGTGTGGCAGCATTGAATGGTTTAACAATGTAGTTGTTAACACCCGCTTTTTTCGCTGCGATGACGTTGTCAGTTTTAGACTCAGCAGTAATCATAATGAAAGGCGTTGCTTTCAATGTTTCATCCGCGCGAACTTCTTGAAGAAGCTGGTAGCCTGTCATTGGCTCCATATTCCAGTCTGAAATTACAAGGCCGTATGAGGCTGTGCGCATTTTAGAAAGTGCAGCAGAACCGTCAGTCGCCTCGTCTACATTGTCAAAACCCAACTGCTTGAGTAGATTTCTAATGATACGCAGCATTGTTTTGTAATCATCGATGATTAGGATCGGCATGTTCATGTCGACGGCCATAGGTATACCCTCTTATAAATTAGTCAGTTTCTTCTACAATTCATTTGAGACTGCCACCCAGTGGATGAGCTCTCATGCTGAAACACTACGAACTGAACCTAAAAAAATGGTTAATAGATCGGACATCTGGGCATAGAAATTTAGGAAAATTGTTTTTATTGAAAAAAATCTGCTATTTTTCGGAAAAAACGGCTTGTTCTAACTTTTACTATCAATCCTTGCAGATTGCAGGCAATGCCCTTTATATTGCGATGCAAAAAGAAACCTTGAGAGATGAACTATGTCGAATTTTGATGATTTGCACGGCTACTTTATTGAAGATTTAAAAGTTGGTATGAGCGATTTATTCGCGAAAACCGTCACAGAAGCAGATATCGTTATGTTTGCAGGCGTCACCGGCGACACAAATCCTGTTCACATTAATCAGGAATTTGCTGAAAAAACCATGTTCAAAGAACGGATCGCTCACGGAATGCTTTCTGCGGGATTAATTTCCACAGTATTTGGAACCAAACTTCCAGGGCCCGGCGCAATCTATATGAATCAAAGCCTGAACTTTAAGGCTCCTGTTTGTATCGGCGATACAGTTGTTGCTAAAGTCGTCCTGAAAGAAATTAATGGGCGGCGTGCTCTATTCGAATGTACTTGCCATGTTGGTGATACTTTGGTGCTGGACGGGGAAGCAACATTAATGGTTGCTAAAAAACCCAAGTAAAATTAGGTGGTGCTGTATTTATGCTGATCCAAAGAACATATACTGATGTGCCAGAAGAGTTTCATGGCTGCGTACTTGCCATTGGAAATTTCGATGGTGTTCATCGTGGTCATCAAGCTGTCATTTCTGCAATGCAGGAAAAGGCTGAAGAATTAGGGAAAACAGCTGGCGTTTTGACGTTTGAGCCTCATTCTCGTGAATTTTTTGCTCCAGACGCCCCCGCATTTCGGCTGACCACCCTTGAAACACGAGCCGCTCATTTGAATTGGCTTGGTGTTGATATCATGGCAGCTTTGAAATTTGACGCAGAGCTCTCCCAAAAATCAGCAGAAAAATTTGTCCAAGACGTTCTTGTCGGCGGATTTAATGTGAGCCACGTTGTTGTGGGCTATGATTTTATTTTCGGGCACAAGCGTCAAGGGACAACCGTCATTCTGACAGAGCTTGGGAAAAAATACGGTTTTGGTGTCAGTGTGATTGAGCCAGTAGGTGAGCAAACTTTAATTTTCTCGTCTACCGCAATTCGGGAAAATCTTACAAAGGGTGACCCTTTAACGGCAGCCAGTATGCTTGGGCATTGGTGGGAAGTGGAAGGCGAGGTCATTAAAGGTGATCAAAGAGGCCGCACCATTGGGTTCCCAACAGCAAATATTCCCATAACCCATTATCACCAGCCAAAACTCGGTGTATATGCGGTTCGGGTTGGTTTGACGGCTGATGACGGGACAACCTCTTGGGTGCCGGGTGTTGCAAATTACGGGAAACGTCCGACATTTGACAAAAAAGATCTGATTCTCGAAGTTCATTTGTTTGATTTTGACAGCGATCTATACGGGCAGCATATTCGCGTTGCATTCGTTGATTTTATTCGCCCTGAGATGAAATTCTCTGGAATTGAGGAACTTGAAGCCCAAATATCTAAAGATGCGATTTTAGGAACAGCTATACTTGCGAAACCTGAAATGCGGCAAGATAAGTACGCTGATAAGAAAATTCTGAAACGCTAACAGTGAGAAAAGCTGGAAAAACGGCGTTTCCTTTAACTGAATGCTCGACACAAAATAGCTGGCTTGATACAACATGCGCATGAACCATACACGTAATTTGTACATTCCGGCGCGCCTTATTGGCGGCGCCATATGCCGAATTATCGGCCCGGCCTTAATTTAGTAAGGCCGGGAAAGAATAGCCGGTGCCGAAATGAGACGCACAGCGCAAGATTGGGGCTTATGAAATGCCCGTTTTTATACATTTATGACTACTGTTAGGATCAGTTCGCTGCAATGAGCACTGACTATAAATCTACATTATTTTTGCCTAAAACGAAATTCCCTATGAAGGGAGGCCTTCCTGTTAAAGAACCTGGTCTTCTAGATCGGTGGAACGAAATGGGCCTCTTTGAAAAACTACGTGAGCAGTCTAAAGATCGTGAACAATATGTTCTTCATGATGGACCTCCCTATGCCAACGGGCATTTGCACATGGGGCATGCGCTGAATAAAGTGCTGAAAGATGTGATTAACCGTAGCCAACAAATGCTCGGTAAAAATGCGCATTACGTCCCCGGCTGGGACTGTCATGGGTTGCCAATTGAGTGGAAAATTGAAGAAAAATACCGTAAAGCGGGCAAAAATAAAGATGAAGTTCCAGTCGTGGAATTTCGCCAAGAATGCCGCGATTTTGCTCAGCATTGGGTGGATATCCAAAAAGATGAGTTTAAACGGCTAGGTGTTTTGGCCGATTGGGAAAACCCATATCTGACAATGAGTTTCGATGCTGAGGCGCAAATTGTTCGAGAATTGTTAAAATTCTCCATGAACGGTGGTTTGTACCGGGGATCGAAACCTGTGATGTGGTCGCCAGTTGAGAAAACGGCATTGGCTGAAGCCGAAGTCGAATATCATGATCACACATCAACGACCATTTACGTGCGCTTCCCTGTTGCAAGCGGCGCTGCGCATTTCCTCGGCGGTAGTGTTGCTATTTGGACAACCACCCCATGGACCATGCCGGGCAATAGAGCCGTTGCTTACGGAAATGAAATTAATTATGTGGGTGTTGAAGTTGTTTCTGTGGACGAGGGCTCACTAGCTGTCGTTGGCGAAAAACTTTTCGTTGCGGCTGATTTGACCGAAGACTTGAAACAGGTTTGCGGTATCGCCGAGCTTAAAGTCGTCTGGGAAGGTCTTGGAACTGAATTGAAGGGCGTTGTCTGTAAGCATCCATTCGCAGGTCAGGGTTATGACTTCGATGTGCCCCTTCTTGATGGTGAGCATGTGACGGTTGATGCTGGTACTGGTTTTGTTCATACGGCGCCTGGCCATGGTCAGGAAGATTATGAAGTCGGCTTGGTCTATGATCTAGAAATCCCGCAAACTGTTGATGAAGACGGAACTTTCTATAAACACGTTCCGCTTTTTGCTGGTGAACATGTTTACAAATGCAATGAACATGTGGCTGATGAATTACAAGCTGCAGGCGCGTTGCTGAAACGCGGAAAAATCAAACATTCCTATCCGCATTCTTGGCGCTCAAAAGCACCTTTGATTTACCGGAATACAAGTCAGTGGTTCATTTCTATGGAAACCAATGGTTTGCGGGAAAAAGCCCTAAAAGCTATTGATGATACAAAATGGTATCCAAAAGCTGGCCATCGTCGCTTATACAGCATGGTTGAAAACCGTCCTGACTGGGTGTTATCTCGCCAGCGCGCATGGGGCGTTCCCATAGCGATTTTCGTGAACAAGGAAACCACTGAGATCCTTCGCGATCCAGAGGTCAATGACCGGATTGTCAAAATTACCGAAGAAGAAGGATCGGATGCATGGTTTGCATCAAGCGCAGATCGTTTCCTCGGCGATAAATACGATCCCGCTGATTACGAAATGATCATGGATATCCTCGATGTTTGGTTTGATTCTGGAAGCACCCATGCGTTTACGCTGGAAAATCGCCCAGAAATGAAATGGCCTGCGGATTTATATTTGGAGGGAACAGATCAGCATCGTGGCTGGTTCCATTCATCTCTTCTTGAATCTTGCGGAACACGAGGCCGGGCACCTTATGATAGTGTCTTAACTCATGGGTTTGTTCTGGATGGTAAAGGTCGCAAGATGTCCAAGTCTCTTGGTAACATCGTAGCCCCTGAAAAAATCATCAAACAGAGCGGCGCAGATATCCTGCGTTTGTGGGTGGTCGCATCTGACTACACAGACGATATGCGTATCGGAGACGAAATTATTCGAGGGCAAGTGGATAGCTATCGCCGCCTGCGTAACACATTGCGCTTTATTTTGGGCAATTTGGCTGACTGGGATGATGCTGAAAAAGTAGAAGTCGAGCAGATGCCTGAGCTTGAGCAGTGGGTTATGCATCGCATCTCTGAATTGGATGTCCAAGTTCGTAAAAATTGTGCAGATTATGAATTCGGTCGCATGTTTACGACCATCCATAACTTCTGCACGTTGGAGCTATCTGCGTTCTATTTCGATGTTCGAAAAGACGTTATGTATTGTGATGGTGAAAGCGATCTTCGTCGCCGCGCTGCCCGAACAGTTTTGGATCAGCTATTCCATTGTATGACATCATGGCTTGCGCCAATTTTGGTGTTCACCGCAGAGGAGACATGGCTGTCTCGTTATCCTGAAGATGAAGGGTCTGTTCATCTGAACCAATTCCCAGATATCCCTGAGTCTTGGAGAAATGACGAACTTGACGCCAAATGGACTAAAATTCGGGCGTTCCGCCGTGTGGTAACAGGTGCCTTGGAGATTGAGCGCCGGGAAAAAACCATCGGCTCAAGCTTGCAAGCGGCTCCAACCGTATACGTTAGCGAAGAGTATAAGGGCATTCTTGAAGGTCTTCCTCTTGATGATATCTGCATCACATCGGGTCTTGTTGTAACTACGGATGCAGCTCCGGGCGATGCGTTTACGATTGACGATATCCCAGGTGTTGCCGTGGTTTTTGCACTGGCTGAAGGTGACAAATGCGACCGTTGCTGGAAAATCCTAGACGAAGTTGGCGAAAATGAAACTCACCCGACATTGTGTGGGCGTTGCGCTGATGTGGTTGAGGGAATGGATTTCGAAGCGGAAGCCTCGTGAGTTCTGTTCTAAAATTAGGCCTGATCGTCGCGCTGGTTAGTGTTGCGATCGATCAGGCTTTTAAGATTTATATGGTGGATTACATGACGGCCTATCCTTTTGGGATAGAGGTGACATCGTTCTTCCGCTTAGTCATGGTTTGGAACAGCGGCGTTAGCTTTGGAATGTTTGCAGGTGGCGAGACAACCCGGTGGGTTTTAATTGCGCTTTCCACGGTGATTAGCGGTGTTCTCTTGTTCATGATGTTTCAGGCAGCGCGAAAATTTCTAAGCGTAGGGCTAGGTTTAGTTTTGGGCGGTGCGGTCGGTAATATTATTGATCGCATCCATTATGGGCGTGTTGCGGATTTCTTTGATTTTGATTTATTCATAATGAGATGGCCTGCATTTAACATAGCAGACATCACTATTGTGTGCGGAGTTGCTATTCTGTTGGTGGATAGCTTGTTTTTTGATGAAAAATCGGATAACAATAAAACCTGATTCAAGGGGTATGATTATGGCTATGTCAGGTAAGTTTGCAGGTGTGGTTATTCTGTCAGTATTGGCAGTTGGACTGAGTGGGTGCGAAAACACGCGTCAAGCACTTGGAATACAAGGGAAAAAGGCTCCGGATGAATTCGCTGTTTTAACAAAAGCACCGCTTATTATTCCGCCTGATTTCTCGCTGCGGCCACCAAGCCCAGGCCAAAAAGGCCCTCATGATGAAATGGCGCGGACATCTGCGCGCTCTGCCTTGTTTGGACGTAAGTCTTCAAGCGGCGTTATTAGCCAGGAAGAAGCCAACGCTGCAGGGACATCAGCGGGTGAGCTCGCGCTCTTGCGCCAAGCAGACGCTGTTGACGTTGATAGCTCCATTCGCCAACTCATAAACGAAGAAACAGGCGTGCTTGCAGAAGACGACCAGTCTCTCATTGAGCGGGTAATGTTCTGGCAAGAAAAGTCGAAACCTGGAACCGTTGTTGATGCTGCAAAAGAGCAAAAACGTATTCAAGAGAATGCGGCCCTTGGCAATTCAGCCGGTGATGGCGGGGCAACGCCAACAATTGAACGCCGTAAAAAAGCTTTGCTTGAAGGCTTGTTCAACTAATCTGCGGTGTTTGGCGGAGACTTTCCGCCACCAAATCATTTAAATCTCCTATATCGCGCGAAAGTGAAAATTTTCGTGCCTTCGCGCCTTGCATTCCGCACCAATGTTCCCCTTATTAAGAGGGACATTGGATGAAGGGAACCCCATGAGACAACTAACCGTTGCAGCAAGTTTATTGCTTGTTGTTTTTCTGAATGTTGGAAGCGCAAGTGCCAGCTCGCAGGATAAAAAATATCCAACATTATTCGATCCAAAAACCACGACATTGGAAAATGGACTGGAAGTGGTGGTTATTGAAGATCATAGAGCGCCGGTTGTCACGCATATGGTGTGGTACCGAATTGGCGCAGCTGACGAGCCGTCAGGTAAGTCGGGCATCGCGCATTTCCTAGAACATCTAATGTTTAAGGGAACAGAAAAGGTCGGAAACGGTGAATTCTCGAAGATAGTCGCAAAAAATGGGGGGCAGGATAATGCATTTACCTCTCAAGATTATACGGCATACTTTCAAAATGCCAGTGCCGACAAACTTCCCCTTCTTATGGAAATCGAATCTGACAGAATGCAGGGATTGATCCTTAATGACGCAGCCGTTGGTGCTGAGTTGAAGGTTGTGCTTGAAGAGAGATCCCAGAGGACAGACAATAATCCAAACGCCCTGCTGAGAGAGCAATTAAATGCATCACTTTATCTCGCTCATCCATATGGAATCCCCGTTATTGGATGGCGAAACGAGTTGGAAAAATTAACAACTCAAGATGCCATCGATTGGTATAAAACTTATTACGCCCCAAATAATGCGATTTTGGTCGTGGCTGGCGACGTTAAAGCAGAAGAGGTTTTTGAACTCGCGCGGAAATATTATGGACCGCAAAAAGCGATGACACTACCAAAACGACAGCGTTTGAAAGAGCCACCTCAGCTTGCCAAACGTATTGTTGTCATGAGGGATAAACGGGTGAGAGAACCTTCTTGGCGGCAAACCTATTTGGCGCCGACAGGCAGAACTGGCGCGCTTAAAACAGTGAGAGCACTTGAAGTGCTCGACGAGATTTTGAGTGGCGGGGTAACCAGCCGTTTATATTCCAAGCTGGTGATCGATGAAAAAATCGCCGTTGGAGCAGGGACCTATTACGATTCTGGTGCTTACGATCAGTCTTCTTTTACTGTTTATGGAAGCCCTGCAAACGGAACTGACTTAGAAAGTTTGGAGATGGCCATAAAAACTGTGATCAAGGATGTTCTTGAAAGCGGTATTACTGAAGACGAATTAGCGGCCGCGAAAAATCGGATGCTAGCGTCTGCCATTTATGCCCGCGATAGTCTGAAGGGAGCCGCGAATATATTCGGAGGTGCATTGGCAAGCGGCGAAAAAATTGAAAATGTCGTTAATTGGCCCAAACAAATATCGGAAGTAACCGCAGAAGATATTTCAAATGCCGCCTCTCTCATTTTTGTTGAGAAACAATCGGTCGTTGGCAAGCTTTTGCCGGAGGAGAAATAAGATGAGAGTTTTCGCATTTATATGGATCGTTAGCTTAACTATCTCCTCTATTTTTGTTCCCACTGCCTTTGCTGCTAAAATTCAGGAAGTGGTCAGTCCCGGTGGCATTAAGGCATGGTTCGTCGAAGAAAAAACTATTCCCATCGTTAGCATGGAAGTTGTCTGGAAAGGCGGCGCTAGCACTGTTTCGGCTGAAAAGGCAGGGCTCGCTCATTTGATGGCATCCACCATGGATGAAGGGGCTGCAGATTTGGACAGTAAGGCTTTTCAAAAGAAAATGTCAGAATTGGCGATCTCTCTGTCATTTAGTGCTGCAAAAGATACCTTCGGCGGTAGTTTGAAGACATTGGCCGTGAATAAAGAAGAAGCCTTTCGCCTATTTTCACTGGCGATCAGTGCGCCCCGGTTTGATACAGATCCGGTTGAGCGCATTCGGAATCAGATATTGGTTGGCTTGAACAGAAAACTTGCCGATCCTAACAATTTGGCAGGACGGGCGTGGTTCGAAGCTGCTTTTAAGGGGCACGCTTACGCCAATCCCACGATGGGTTCGCTTGCAACTATGAGGGCGCTCACAATAGCGGACCTTCGCCAATTTAAAGACAAACAAATCGCCCAGGACAATATGGTCATTTCGGTGATCGGTGACATTCGCGTCGAAGAATTGGGCCGCCTTCTTGATCAAACATTTATGGGAATTCCGAAAAAATCGGATTTGAAATTCCCCATTGATGTGGATCGTGTGAACGGGCCTTTACTTGAGATTATCCCGCAAGATATCCCGCAAAGTGTTGTCATCTATGGTGGTAACGGAGTGAAGCGCGACGATCCTGATTATTATGCTGCCTACGTTCTAAACTACATTTTGGGAGGCGGCGGTTTTGAATCGCGCCTCACTAAAGAAATCCGTGAAAAGCGGGGGCTAGTATATTCTGTCTATAGCTACCTGTCGCCTTTTCAACGGGTGGGCTTACAACTGGGTGGTTTTGGAACCAGTAATGCATCCGTTGCTGAAGCGATTAAATTGGTGAAAGCCGAGCTTGTTAAAATTCGCACGAGTGGCGTAACGGCAGAAGAACTTGATGCCGCAAAGAAATATCTGAACGGCTCATTTCCTCTTCGGTTATCTTCTAACTCGCGAATAGCAAATATTATGGTGAGTATGCAGCTGTTTGATTTGCCGGTTAGTTATTTGGATGAACGTCCCAAACTCATTAATGCGGTCTCATTAGCGGATGTTAAAGAAGTTGCAAATCGCCTAATGGATCCCGATGAATTGATTATCACAATTGTCGGTAAGCCTGAGGGAATGACGCCAGGAAATTGATGGCTAATTTAACATTGTTAGCCAAATACGAGATTGTTCGTATATAGTTAATTTACACTAACATACGCCTAAACGAGCATCTTGGACCTGGATGATAATGCATGCCTTATAAGCAAACTTTCGAGAATTGTTTTTCTTCAGCGGAAGGCAAAGAACAGAATTGGGTTCATACCGCTTTTTTGAAGGCTTTATCGGAAACAGAGAATATTGCCCAATCGCTCTCGGCTTTGAAAGAAGATGGGCGAATGCCTATTTTGGAATTGCCAGAACGATTGGATGATTTAGCTATATTGAGCGAACATCCGTTTGTAACTGACACTAATTTTAGCCGATTTGTTGTTGTGGGTATCGGCGGCTCCTCGTTGGGAGCGCAAGTCCTGGTTAATATTCGGAACAAAGATAAAGCGCCATATTTACATTTTTGGGATACGCTTGACTATCATGTGATGCATCCGCATTTATCAGGCTCAAAATTAAAAGATACGCGGTTTTTGCTGGTCTCCAAATCAGGGACGACACCTGAAATTTTGGCACAAACCTTATTGGTGATCGAAGCGCTTAATTCAGAAGGTGGCAAGGCGG
>JBALWO010000002.1:53493-67388 GCA_036960775.1 Pseudomonas marincola
GCCCTTAATCATTCACTTGGTGATTTATGTGGCGTTAAAATGAACGTTTTGATGCCGTACGCGAAACAATTGGAGCCATTTACCCATTGGTATCGTCAGCTCTGGGCTGAAAGCATTGGTAAAGATGGACGCGGAAGCACGCCGTTAAATGCGTTGGGGCCCATTGATCAACACAGTCAGTTACAATTGTGGCTTGATGGCCCTAACGATAAATTTTTCACCCTTATCGTTAATCAAGAAGATGACGCGAGCCCAATTATGGATGTCTCGATAGCTGATAATATCCCCGCGTTGGATTATTTGAAAAACCACCGGATCAGCGATGTGGTGCGTGCTGAAGCTCATGCGACAGCGAAGACACTCGCTGATCGGGGGAAATATCTACGCTGCATTTATATTAAAACGTTGGATGAGAAAACCATAGGGGCGCTGCTAATGCACTTTATGTTGGAAACCATCTTTACCTGTTACCTTTTGGGGGTTAATCCTTTTGATCAGCCTGCTGTAGAAGAAGGCAAACGATTAACCAAAATGTATCTTAAGGGTGAAGAATGAAACTCCGGAGACTACCGGACAATATTGTCAACCAAATTGCCGCCGGTGAAGTTGTTGAAAGACCCGCATCCGCTGTTAAGGAATTGGTTGAAAATTCTATCGATGCTGGCGCTGATCGGATTGACGTTGTCATGCGAAATGGCGGGCGTTCTCTAATTACCATTACTGATAATGGAAAGGGAATGACACCAGATGAGCTCGAGCTTTGTTTCGAACGACACGCGACATCTAAGCTTCCCGACGAAGATTTGGTCAATATCCAACATTTGGGCTTTCGAGGGGAAGCAATCCCTTCCATTGCATCCGTTAGCCGAATGTCCATCGCAACGCGAACAGCTGATGATGACAGCGGATGGCGGCTTTTAGTTGAAGGTGGCAAGCGTAGCGAAATTGAACCTGCAGCCTTATCGAAAGGCACACGCGTAGAGGTTCGTGATATTTTCTACGCGACACCTGCACGTCTTAAATTCTTGAAAAGTGAGCGAGCAGAATTTGGGGCAGCGCTTGATGTCATGCGGCGCCTGGCTATGGCGTATCCTGCCATCGCCTTCACCTTGTCTGATGAAAAAAGAACGGCATTGAAAGTTAGTGCCGCACAAGGTGATTTATTTGAAGCTTGGCTCGATCGGCTTGGTGCGATTATGGGACGTGAGTTTTCTGAAAATGCCTTGAAAATTGATGCAGAACGAAATGGCGTTGTACTCAGTGGTTATGCAGGAGTACCCACGTTTAACCGGGGCAATGCCACCATGCAATTTATGTATGTAAATGGCCGTCCGGTTAAGGATAAATTATTCACAGGTTCGGTTCGGGCCGCTTACATGGATCTGCTCGCGCGAAACAGGCATCCGCTCATGGCACTCTTCTTGGAAGTACCTGCGGACCTTGTTGATGTTAATGTCCATCCTGCAAAAGCCGAAGTGCGCTTTCGCGATTCAGGCGGTGTACGCGGATTGATAATTGGCGCGCTGCGGAATGCGCTTGCTGCGAACGGGCACCAAGCCTCCTCAACCGTTGGTACTCAAGCCTTAAGTGCGTTCGAGCCACAGACACACCCTTTCCACATGCAATCGAGACCTGCCCAGCAGGTTGGGATGGGGAACTGGGCAGCCGTCCATCCGTCCCAGTTGCCGTCAGGCGTTGCAGATGAGACTGCGACCTATCATGCGCCCCTTATGGGCGGAATGGCAGATGGTGGCGGCTCTATGCCCATGCAGCCATCCGCTCCGCCGCCAGTTTATGGCGGTGCAGGGGTCGAACATGTTCAAGATCTTGAAATGTACCCACTTGGTGCCGCACGGGGACAGTTGCACGAGACTTATATTGTCGCGCAAACCCAAGATGGCATGATCTTGGTGGATCAACATGCTGCCCATGAACGGTTGGTCATGGAGCGCATGAAGAAAGCCTTCGCTGAAAAGACCATGAACCGTCAATTGTTGTTGTTGCCGGACGTTGTGGAAATTGACGAGGTTGCCGCAGAACGCGTTTGCTCCAGAGCGGAAGAGCTGGCCGAAATGGGTTTAGTGATTGAGCCCTTTGGTAACGGGGCAATTGTTGTGCGCGAAACACCTGCCATGCTGGGCACTTGCGATGTTAAAGGCTTGATACAGGATCTAGCAGATGATCTCGCTGAATTTGATACAGCGTTATCACTTAAAGACAGAATAGATGATGTCTTTGCGACCATGGCTTGTCATGGTTCTGTGCGGGCAGGTCGGCGGCTGACCATCGAAGAAATGAACGCGTTGCTTCGTGAAATGGAGGTAACCCCTCATTCTGGGCAATGCAATCATGGACGGCCAACCTATGTTCAGCTAAAACTTGCTGAAATCGAAAAGCTGTTTGGTCGGCGATAGTAACTTTCAGGAATAGTAGAATGCCAAATTCGGAAATCCGTACCTTTGATGTAGTTGTCGTTGGTGCGGGCGCTGCAGGTATGATGTGTGCCATCGAAGCGGGCAAACGCGGCAGGAAAGTTCTTCTGTTGGAAAAATCCGATAAGCCGGGTAAAAAGATCCTCATATCCGGCGGCGGTCGATGCAATTTCACCAACCTATTTGCGGCTCCTGATCGATATGTCTCTGAGAACAAACATTTCTGTAAATCGGCTCTTCGGAACTATACCCAAGCAGATTTTATCGCGCTGATCGAGAAATATGAAATCCTCTATCATGAAAAGAAACTCGGGCAGCTTTTTTGCGATAAATCAGCATCCTCTATTACGGATATGTTGCTGGATGAATGCGATGCAGCCGATGTGACGCTTTGGTGCGATGCTGGCGCAGATGCGATTGCAAAGGCCACTGATGGTTTATATACGATTGTTGTTGGCAAAGAGAAAGTCCAAGCAAATTCGGTTGTGATCGCAAGCGGCGGACTGTCTATTCCCAAAATGGGCGCAAATGATTTCGCCTTTAGGATGGCCAGTAGGCATGGGCTAAAACTAACTGAACTTCGGCCAGGGTTAGTTCCCTTTACGTTTGAGCAGTTAGATATGGATCGGTTTTCTGGCCTTACAGGAATTTCCGCAGACGTCACGGTGAAAATCGGCAAGGTTTCGTTTCGGGAAAATGTGCTGTTCACCCATCGGGGCGTTAGTGGGCCGGCCATTTTGCAAATTTCATCTTTCTGGAAACAGGGTGATTTGCTTCATATAGATTTCTTACCAGATGAAAATCTCATGGAGAATTTGAAACTAGCCCGGAAAAATACCCCCAAAGGCAGTGTTAAGAAATATCTACTTCAGCTGTTGTCCTCGCGTTTGATGGAGAAACTGATATCTGATCTAGGTGAATTTCCTGAATTTGGAAATTGCTCAGATAAAATATTCGATCAAATCGTGCGCCGTATAAAGAATGTAGAAATCACACCAAACGGAACCGAAGGCTACCGAAAAGCGGAGGTCACTGTTGGCGGTGTGTGCACAAGTGAGCTTAGCTCCAAAACCATGGAAAGTAAAAAGGCCGAAGGTCTCTATTTCATAGGTGAGGCCGTGGATGTAACCGGTTTCCTCGGTGGGTATAATTTTCAATGGGCTTGGTCTTCTGGATATACTGCTGGTCAATATGTTTGACCTTACCATCCAAGAATGGCGCGAAATTTGCCCTGATTTGACTATTGGCCAACCTCGAAATATTGACCCAGTGCCTTTTACGAAGGCTGAGCTTACCTCTATTGCAGATCAGTTCTGGGAAACGGGCTACTTAAATATTCCGCAACTTTTCGGCCCCTCTGAGTTGGAGCCTATTATATCTGCTTTCAACGCACTAAAGGCTGCAAATATACCACCTGTTTATATCTACATATTTGACCAGCCATGGATCTTGTTTGAAAAATTGAGGTCCTTAATTTCCCATTTCTTGGGAGATGAATATGCACTTCTTCCAAATTTTTGGGCTTGGCATTTAAGTGAACACGGGAAAACGGGATGGCCACCGCACCGTGATTGCGATGCAGAAACTGTTTTTCAAATTGGACCGGATCCAGTTCTAATGAGCTTATCCCTATGGATACCGCTCAGTGATGTGGATGAAGATAACGGCTGTATGTCAGTAGTCGATCGGGCTAATGAGAAAAACCTGCCGGTGGACGGTGGGTTAGACCTGGAAGACCTTTCAACTTACGCGACTTGCCTGCCGGCCAAAGCAGGTTCTGTTTTGGGATGGCGCCAAGATTTAGTGCATTGGGGCGGTGAATTTACGCCAAAAGCAAAAACGCCGCGGATCAGTTTATCGTTTGAATTTCAAAATAGGTTTTTCGATCCGCTAGTGGAACCACTGCTAGATACCGGTCATCCGCCCAAATTTGCAGATCGCGTTGCGTTGCTCGGGGCCCAGTTTGATAAATACAAACATATTGACCCCGACTTGGGCTGAAACCTAAAGAGTTTTTAAGAAAATCAATCTGGCAGCGCCATATTTTCGCTCGTCCAACACTTCAAATCCAGCTGGACACTCAAATTTTTCTTTTGCGGCCAGTTCGACTACGCAAATAGATCCTTGCTGCACCCAACGTCCAGCGAGAAGAGCTGTCAGAGCCTTTTCCGCCAAATTTTTGTTGTAGGGCGGATCCAGTAGAACTAGATCGGCAGGGGACGCGGCTGTTCCAGGCGCGGTTCCATCTCGCATCAACATATCGGCGCTTCGTCTGAGATCAAAAGCTTCGATGTTTTGTTTTACAAGTTTTAAACCACCCACATGGTTATCAATGAAGGTCACATGTGTGGCCCCGCGCGATAAGGCTTCCATGCCAAGTGCACCGGTTCCTGAAAAAACATCTAAAACACGAGCTCCCATAGGAAGCGGTCCATTTTCAGTTCGATAATCGCTACCGTGACCTAAAATGTTGAACAAAGCTTCACGCGTGCGGTCCGCAGTTGGGCGAATGTGGTCATCTTCAGGAAGGGCAAGTTTCTTCCCCCGGTAAGTTCCTCCAACGATGCGCATTAGCGTATTCTTTTCCGAGTTTGTTTTGAAGAGGCAGATGTTTTTCTGCGCTCTTTCCTGTCCATATCTTTGGTCGGACGTTTACCGCTCTCTGGCTTAGCTGCACGTTCAGGCCTTGCGTTACTTTCAGGTTTCGCTCCGCGTTCAGGTCTTGCGCTGCTTTCAGGCCTTGCCGTGCGTTCAGGTCTTTCGAAACGTTCAGTCGGCTGTTTGCCGCGCATATTCCGCTCCATGCGTTCTGCGGGGGTTAGCCGGCCTTTTATCTTTGTCACTATGGGCTCATCTTTTTGCGCCCGTTTTACATTTTTGGGGGCAAAGCCGCCCTGATCCTTCGGCTTCCGGCTTTGGAAAGGGACCGTTTCATCGTCATCGTTATCGTCAAATTTCTCGACACCCATTTGGTCGCGCAAAATTTTCGACTTAACTTCCTCAGTAGCCCCAGTCGGAAGTTCGCCCAATTGGAGAGGTCCGTAAGAGACACGGATGAGGCGCAATACTGTGAAGCCTAAATGTTCCATGACTTTACGGATTTCACGGTTTTTACCTTCTCTAAGAGAGATGGTGAGCCATGAGTTAGCGCCTTTGCTACTGTCGAGAGTTGCTTCGATACCAATATAGCGAATGCCTTCGATCGTAACGCCTTTTTGAAGCGATTTTAGCGCATTTTCTTTTGGATGGCCGTGTACCCGGACCCGGTATTTGCGTTTCCAGCCTGTGGCAGGAAGCTCAAGCCTTCGGGCTAATTCTCCGTCATTGGTCAGGAGAAGCAGACCTTCTGAGTTTAAATCAAGCCGTCCCACGGAAATAACCCGTGGCATTTCTTCTGGCAGCTGATCAAAGACAGTCTCGCGGCCTTTTTCGTCGCGGTGACTTGTTACCAGACCGACAGGTTTGTGGTAACACCAAAGCCGTGGGCGTTCCAATTTAGGCATGGGTTTGCCATCGACCAAAATTAGATCTGTTGCTGAAACTGTAAAAGCTGGGCTGTCAAGTTTTTCGCCGTTCACAACGACGCGTCCCTCCTCAATCCAGCGTTCGGCATCTCTGCGTGAACATAATCCCGCGCGCGCCATGCGTTTCGCAATGCGCTCTTTCTTTACTTCGTTTTCAGTCATGATTTTGAGGCCTCTTCAATAAATGCGTTGAAGATTTTCTTGTCTCCATCAGAAATTAAATATTCAGGGTGCCATTGCACACCGAGGCAGAACCGATATCGGTTATCCTCTATCCCTTCGATAACACCATCACTCGCTGTTGCGTTGACGATGATATTATCTGAAATGTCTTTTGCTGCCTGATGATGCGCGCTGTTTACAGGCAATGTTGTTGTTCCCACGATGCGGTGGAGCAGTGTTCCGGGCTTAACGGTAACATCGTGTCCAGCCTCTGTCCGTGGGTTCGGTTGCTCATGCGCCAATGGATCTGTGACTTCATCTGGAATGTGCTGGATAAGAGTACCCCCAAGAATAACATGGAGCAATTGCTGCCCGCCGCAAATCCCAAGCACTGGCTTATCCGCTTTTAGCATTTCTTCCGTGATGTTTTTCTCAAATGTTGTCCGGCGATCTTTGGTAATGACGGTTTCATGTCGGGAGGTGGCTCCAAACATTGAAGGGTCAACATCAAAGGCACCACCAGTGACAACCAATCCATCGAGCAGATTGCAATACGAACTTGCGATTTCTGGCTCATGAGGGAGAGGGACAGGTATGCCACCACTTGCGGTGATAACATCTGCATAATTTTGCCGAAGGGCGTACCACGGCATATTTGAATATCCGCCAGGGTCTTCGGAATCGAGTGTGATGCCAATAATTGGTTTTGTCATGTCTCCTTGTAAGCCTCAACCATTAACAACTCAATAGAAGAAGCCCCAACGAAATAAATATCTAGATGGCAGCTTGATGCTTGACGAGACAGGAAGCATTCGGCACTTTATGGTATGGACTTTGAAATAACGAATTATATGGAAGAAGCGCTACATACAGCCGAACTTTCAGGAAACAGGGGCGAAGTTCCAGTTGGTGCCGTGATTGTCGATACAAAAACAGGGCGCATAGTCGCTAAAACGGGCAATCAAATGGTTGGGCGCCACGATCCTACAGCTCATGCAGAAATGCTAGCAATCCGTGTCGCCGCCAATATGGTTGGTAGCCAACGGCTTGTTGATTGCGATTTGTATGTAACGTTGGAGCCTTGCCCAATGTGCGCGGCTGCGATCTCGCTTGCGCGTATTCGCAGATTGTATTTTGGGGCGTTTGATTCAAAAGGTGGGGGCGTCGAATATGGCCCGCGAATTTTTGATCAAACGACTTGTCATCATAAGCCTGAAATCTACGGGGGAGTTGGTGAGGATCAATCAAGCCGATTGTTGAAAGATTTTTTTGCATCCCGGCGATAAAATTTAAATAAGTAACAAACAAAAAGAAGAAATGAGGAAACGTCATGAATTTTGAATATTCAGATAAAGTGAAAGAACTCCAAGAGCGCGTACAAGCGTTTATGGATGAACATATTTATCCAAATGAAGATTTGTTCTACGAACAGGTCAATGAAGGCGATCGTTGGGAACCAACAGCGATTATGGAAGAGCTTAAAGCAAAGGCCAAAGAAGTCGGCCTTTGGAACTTGTTCCTTCCAGAAAGCGACCTTGGCGCGGGTCTTACCAATTTGGAATACGCACCGCTTTGCGAAATTATGGGCCGTGTTTCTTTCGCGCCTGAAGTTTTTAACTGCGCGGCGCCAGATACCGGCAACATGGAAGTTTTCGAGCGTTATGCGAACGATGAGCTGAAAGAGCGTTGGTTGAAGCCTTTGCTTAACGGTGAAATCCGGTCGGCATTTGCAATGACTGAACCTGCTGTAGCGTCTTCTGATGCGACAAACATTGAATCAGACATTGCCCGTGACGGTGACGAATATGTGATCAACGGAACAAAATGGTGGACGTCCGGTGCAATGGATCCTCGCTGTAAAGTTCTGATTTTCATGGGCAAAACAGACAAAAGCGCGTCGGTCTACAATCAGCAATCAATGATTGTTGTTCCTATGGATACACCAGGTATCAACGTGAAACGCTTCCTTCCAGTGTTTGGCTATGACCATGCGCCGCATGGCCATGCTGAAGTTGAGTTTAAAGATGTTCGCGTTCCTGCGGATCATATCTTACTCGGCGAAGGCCGTGGTTTTGAAATTGCTCAGGGGCGTCTTGGACCTGGCCGCATTCATCATTGCATGCGTCTGATCGGTGTTGCTGAACGGGCTCTTGAGAAACTTTGCGTGCGGGTTCAAAGCCGTGTGGCCTTTGGCAAAAAAGTCTCTGAGCAAACTGTTACATTGGAGCGCATTGCAGAATCTCGCGCTATGATCGAACAGGCTCGTTTGTTGACGCTGAAAGCGGCATACATGATGGACACTGTTGGCAATAAGAAAGCGAAAGCTGAAATTGCTATGATCAAGGTTATTGCACCGAACATGGCTTGCCAAATTATCGATTGGGCAATTCAGGCCCATGGCGGCGGCGGTGTTACAAGTGACTTTGGTCTTGCGTCTGCTTATGCCGGTGCACGGACATTGCGTCTTGCTGATGGTCCAGATGAAGTTCATCGCAATCAAATCGGCCGTTTGGAACTTAAAAAATACAGCTGATTACCTGACTGCCTTGAGTTTGGGCAAACAGTCTAATTTAAAGCCTCCGCTTCGGCGGGGGCTTTTTCTTTGCATAGAGCCAACCGCTCTTATATACAAGCGAGTGCAAGTTCGTATTTTTGAAAGTCGTTATTTTTATGATCAAGACAATAGGTTGGATAGTCTTCGCGATTATCGTGGTAGTCGGTGGCTTCCAGTATCAGTATGAAAGTCTTGATCCATGCGAATGGATGACACAAGAAATGGCCTTAACTGTGGGTATTCCCGGCGTTAATGGTCTTGGCGATACTGCAGGAGCTATCCTTAGCAAAGGAGAGTGCCTTCAAAACTGGATGGACCTCCGTGTTAAAGGTGCCGAAAGTAAATAGGCCGGGAAAATCCCAGCCTATTTAAAGTGTCTATTTCAGCTTTGATGTTAAGCCTTCAATATATTTTTCGCACCGAGATCAGATAGCATTGTTGCAAACGCAGCATATGTTTTTGCGCGGTCAGAACTCGCATTCCCATCAAGGCCCCGCTTGTAAACGCCCTGAACAATTGCCGCTAATCTGAAGAATGAAAACGCAACATAGAACGGCCAATTTTCAATGCTCTCACGGCCTGTTCGCTTGCAATAGGCATCAATGTAGGCTTGCTCGGATGGGATTCCACTTGTCTCGTAATTGGTGGTGACCAACCCGCCAGATGACGGATGCATGAAATGATACGTCATGCAGTTATATGCAAGGTCGGCCAGAGGATGCCCAAGCGTACAAAGCTCCCAATCCAAAACCGCAACCACTTCAGGTTTAGTTGGATGGATGATCATATTTTCAAGCCGGTAGTCGCCGTGACAAATGGTGTTTTCCAGATCTTTTGGCATATTTGCAGGCAGCCATTCGATCAGTTTTTCCATTGTAGGCACGACTTCAGTTTCTGAAGATCGGTATTGTTTAGTCCAGCGACCAATTTGGCGTTCGAAAAAATTACCTTGTTTGCCAAAATCAGTTAATCCAACAGCATCCACATCAACATTATGCATCTTTGCCAATGTATCGTTCATTGCATCGTATATAGCTGATCGCTCAGCAGGGTCCATTCCCGGAAGCTCGGGCTCACGGAAAATTCGGCCGTCTACTTTTTCCATGATGTAGAAGGGCGTTCCAATGACATCGGGATCTTCGCAAAGGCTGTAAGTTTTCGCCACCGGAACATCAGTGTCTTGAAGTGCGGACATGATAAGATATTCCCGCTCCACCGCATGAGCTGATGGTAGCAGAACTCCGGGCGGCTTTTTCCGCATGACGTATTCTTGATCTGGCGTGCCGAGTAGAAATGTCGGATTTGATTGTCCGCCTTCAAATTGGCGAACAGTCAAAGGACCTTTATATCCATCGACATTTTGTTCCATATAGTCAACGAGACTGCCTTCATTAAACTTATGGGCGTCCCGGACTGCGGTCACTTCTGCATCATCAGCCATCGAGTTTCCTTTGCTCTTATTGTTATTGATTTACTGGCTATTTATTGAGGATCAATTCTACTTGTTCCCAGCCTTTATGTGCAAGTGGTTTGGCGCGCTGTCCCATATCTTTCGCATGCTGGCTGGCGGCGGTTCCGTCAACAACACGTCCCATTATGCCTTGTAAAATAGCAGAGAGGCGGAACATGTTGTAGGCCATGTAGAAATCCCAATTGGCAATACTGTCGCGTCCCGTACGCTTGCAATACATGCGGACATATTCGTCTTCGGTTGGAATGCCAAGAGATGTTAAATCCAAACCCTTTAACCCGCGAAACAGTTCAGGCTCTAATCGCCAAGTCATGCAATGGTATGAAAAATCAGCCAGTGGATGTCCGAGTGTGGAAAGTTCCCAATCCAAAATGGCGATCACTTCTTTGCTAGTGCGATCAATAATGGTGTTATCCAGACGATAGTCACCATGCACGACAGAAGTCTCGTCGCCTGCCGGAATATTTTCTGGAAGCCATTTCATGAGTTTATTCATGGCATCAATGTTTTCGGTCTCGGATGCTTTATATTGTTTGCTCCACCGGTTTATTTGGCGGGCAAGATAATCCGTTGGTTTGCCGAAATCTTCAAGGCCTGCGGCTTTGTAATCCACCTTATGAAGCTTTGCGATGGATGCATTCATTGAATTAAAGACAGCGGATCTCTCATCGTTGGTGAAATGGGGAAGGGCTGGGTCCCATTCAATGTCGCCGTCGACAAAATCCATTATGTAGAAAATAGTTCCGACAATCTGTTCATCCATGCAAAGGCAATAGGTGCGAGGAACAGGGACGTCGGTGGTGTTGAGGCCTGTGATAACCTTGTATTCCCGGTCCACGGCATGAGCTGAGGGCAGCAAAACTCCTGGCGGTTTCTTCCGAAGAACGTATTTTTTTGAAGGCGTTACAAGAAGGTAACTTGGATTTGATTGCCCACCTTTAAACTGGCGGATTTCCAATGGGCTTGTAAACCCATCCACATGCTTTGACATGTAGTCTTCAAGGACCGCAGCATCAATTTGATGTCGATCCTGCACGTCCATAGTTCCTGAAAAATCGGAAGATGAGGTTGCCATTTTTATTTTTCCCTAGTTATTATTCTTCTCTAGCAATTGCTCTCCAACCAATGTCGGAGCGGCAGAAGCCTTCGGGCCAATTTATTTTGTTAATTGCAGCATACGCACTTTTTTGTGCGTCTGTAACTGTTTGTCCAGTGGCTGTAACGCCCAGCACACGTCCGCCTGTGGAAAGTATCTTTCCATCTTCTTTTTTGGTGCCAGCATGCAATACAATCACATTCGGTGTCTCATTTGCAGCCGCGAGGTTAGCGATTTCGGTGTTCTTTACATAGGCATCTGGGTAGCCGTTTGCCGCCATTACAACAACGAGTGCCGCATCGTCTTTCCATGAAATTGAAACTTCGTTCAAAGTTCCGTTTGCCGTTGCCCGAAGCGCAGGCAGGATATCACTATCAAGGCGCGCGCACAGAACTTGAGTTTCAGGGTCACCAAAACGCACATTATATTCAATGAGTTTCGGGCCGTCCTTCGTAATCATAAGTCCTGCATAAAGGACCCCAGTATAAGGAGCACCTCTACTTGTCATGGCCGCAACCGTTGGCTTGATAATTGTCTCAATGGTTGTCTGGATCATTTCTTCGGTCATAACCGGGGCCGGTGAATATGCCCCCATTCCGCCGGTGTTTGGACCGGTGTCGCCGTCGCCAACTGGTTTATGATCTTGAGCTGTCGCAAGAGGAAGAATGTTGGTGCCGTCTGTCAGAACGAAAAAGCTAGCTTCTTCGCCTTGCATAAATTCTTCAATAACAATCTCTGCGCCAGCGCCGCCAAATTTTCCGCCAAGAATATCATCAACTGTGGCTTCGGCTTCATCCAATGTGGTTGGAATGATAACGCCTTTACCAGCCGCCAAACCATCGGCCTTAATAACAATCGGCATAGATTGGGTTTTTAGATATTCTTTTGCAGTTTTTGGGTCCGTAAAGCGCTCATAGGCCGCTGTTGGGATATTAAATTCACGGCAAAGGTCTTTCATGAAACCTTTGGACCCTTCAAGCGCCGCAGCATTTGCGCGCGGGCCAAATGCGTCAATTCCAGCGGCAGAAAGATCATCTACTAGCCCTGCTACAAGCGGTACTTCTGGGCCAACAACAACAAATTCGATTTTGTTTTTATGGCAAAAATCAATAACCTCATCTGAATTCTCAGTGTTGAGAGGAACGCAAACCGCCACTTCCTCAATGCCACCATTTCCAGGGGCACAATAAAGAGTTTCGATGTCAGATGATTTTTTAAGCGCCCAGCAAAGGGCGTGTTCGCGGCCGCCAGAGCCAATAACTAATACATTCATTTTAAGATGCACTATTTTCCTGTTTCGTTGTGCCCATCAGTGGGTGTAAAGTTTGTAGCATACCAATGGAACGATACAAATAATCTATAGGCTGTAAGTGTCAGATTCTCAATTTCCTGAAAAATCGAATATTCACGAGTTTACGGTAACCGAGCTAAGCGGTGCGTTGAAGCGCACTGTTGAAGACCAGTTCGGCCACGTTCGCTTGCGCGCAGAAATCTCTGGATTAAAGCGGGCGGCTTCTGGGCATGTGTATCTCGCATTGAAGGATGAAAAAGCTGTCCTAGACGGCATTATGTGGCGCGGTGTGGCGCAAAAACTGACTTTCCAGCCGCAAGATGGTCTGGAAGTGGTTTGCACCGGTAAGCTGACAACTTACCCTGGCCGCTCAAAATATCAGATCGTTATTGAAAGTATGGCACCGGCTGGCGTCGGCGCGTTGATGGCACTGCTGGAAGAGCGGAAGAAAAAACTCGCCGCTGAAGGATTGTTTTCGACCGACCGGAAAAAAGCCCTTCCTTATATGCCTCAAGTGATCGGCGTTGTGACATCACCCACGGGCGCAGTGATTCGAGATATCTTGCACCGACTTCGGGATCGTTTCCCCACCCATGTTCTTCTGTGGCCGGTATTGGTGCAGGGTGAAGCTGCTGCTGGACAGATCGCTGCGGCTATTCGGGGGTTTAATGAAATCCCAAAAGATGGATCTGTCCCAAGGCCTGATTTGCTTATTGTGGCGCGGGGCGGGGGAAGTCTTGAAGATCTTTGGGCATTTAATGAAGAAGAAGTTGTTCGGGCAGCAGCAGAAAGTGAAATTCCACTCATTTCTGCGGTTGGGCATGAGACAGATACCACACTGATTGACTATGTGTCAGATCGCCGGGCACCAACCCCAACGGCTGCGGCTGAAATGGCTGTCCCAGTTCGATCTGAATTGCTCAATTACGTAGAAGATCTTGATCGGCGCGTTCGAAGAGGGCTAACCCGGTCCATTGGTGAAAAAAAGGATCGCTTGGCAGGCCTTGCAAGAGGATTACGTGATCCTCAATCCATGATCGCCGATAAAATTCAGCATCTTGATAATTTGGATAGCCGCCTAAATAGTGCTGTCGGCAATTCTGTTGCACTGAAAAGACAACGCTTTACCAGTGTCTCAGCCCAGCTTAGACCAGATCTTCTCAAACGCGGATTTACGCAAAATTCCGAACGGTTGCAGAATTATCAATCAAGAATGGACCGTGCGGTTACCGTCATCAAAAACCGCTCAAATGATCGGTTGAACTCAACGGCTCGCATGATGGAAAGCCTGTCGTTTAAACGAGTTCTCGCCCGCGGATACTCTATTGTAAAAGACAGTGATGGCATTGTAATTTCCTCCCTAAA
>JBALWO010000002.1:67488-126587 GCA_036960775.1 Pseudomonas marincola
GTTGCGCTGGATGGCCGTCAGGTCAGAGTTTCAAAAGACGGACGTTTCGTCATTGGCTTTGGCCGTGATCATCAAGTGAATGCCCTGCTAACAGTAAAGACCCCATCTGGCATTCAAATTAGCCATCCTATGCAGGTGAAGACACGGCAATATAAGACTGAAAAAATAAATGGATTGTCGCCGTCGAAAGTGACACCCAGCGAAAAATTCCTAAAACGCATCCGGAAAGAAAACGGCAAAATTGCTCAGATTAGAACTTTGGACACGGATGAAAATTGGTATCAATCGGGCTGGAAATGGCCTGCGATTGGTAGAATTAGCGGTGTGTTTGGAAGTCAGAGAGTTTTGAACGGTATTCCTAAAAGACCGCATTATGGATTGGATGTGGCGGCTCCCGTTGGAACGCCTGTGGTTGCATCAACAAATGGGACCATCCAAATGGCAGAGAAAGATCTCTATTATACGGGCGGAACCGTGATGATTGATCATGGGTATGGCTTGGTATCTGTCTATTCTCACTTATCAAAAGTGTCCGTGGAAGTGGGAGCATTTGTTAAACAGGGAGCCAAAATCGGTGAAATCGGCGCAACAGGCAGGGCAAGTGGGCCTCATCTGGATTGGCGGTTAAATTGGTTTAAAGAACGGTTAGACCCTCAATTACTGCTCGGGCCGATGCCAAAGAAATAGGGTTTACTTCTTTGGCTCAAAATCTTTCAACAAATCCATTAAAACAGGATGCAGTGCGATACTGCTTGAAATGACAGTCTCATGCACTGGATCCTTTTGGTTATAGATCAGGGCTTCGTTCCGAGATGTGGTGGAAAGTCCACCAGCCTCCGACAAAATCAAATCTGCAGCTGCGATATCCCAATCACTCTTTGCTGAGAGCGATAGCGATGCGTGGTAATCTTGACTGGCAACTACCGCCATTCTGTACGCAATGGAATTTAAGTGGTCGAATTTTGCGTTTGGCGCATCTTCTAGCCAATTATGCCATTCAAAAGCCTTTCGGCTGGCAAGCAATCGGGCGCCGTCCAAATCAGTTTTGTCACTACAGATCAGTTTTTTGCCGTTTAAAGTAGCGCCTTCCCCAATAACAGCTTGGAAAAATTCTTCCGTTACGGGGTTCAGAAGGGCCGCGCACACGGGCTTACCATTCTCAACCAATGCAGCTGATACAGTGAACTCGGGTTTTCCCGCAATGAACGATCGGGTGCCGTCAATTGGATCAACAATCCAAACCCGTTCCTTGTTCAGGCGGGCGGGATCATCGACGGTTTCTTCGGAAAGCCATCCGTAATCCGGATGGGCTGCAAGCAGCGTTTCCTTTAAATATGTGTCGATAGCAAGGTCGGCTTCACTTACCGGATCACCGGGGTTCTTTTCCCAGCTTTTAACTTCACCGTGATAGAATTTGAGGGCAATCTTGCCAGCTTCTGTAACGGATCTTACAAGTTCATTCTGCTCTTTACGAAAACGGTGTGTCACGTTCCTGCTACCATCATTCCTTCAATGCGCAATGTGGGAGCATTGGTCCCAAACTTGAATTCCAAATCATCGGCAGGTGTCAAATTCATGAACATATCTGATAAATTGCTCGCAACAGTCAGGCCAGAAACAGGGAATGAAATCTCACCATTTTCGATCCAGAAACCAGAGGCGCCGCGGCTATAATCGCCCGTAACACCATTGACACCAAAACCGATAAGGCTTGTGATAAACAGACCGGATTTAATGTCTTTTATCAAGTCCTGAACTGAGCAATCACCGGCTTCCATGTACAGGTTCGTGGTGGACGAGCCCGGAGGGGAAGACGTTCCGCGAGACGCACGGCCATTGCTTTCAAGGCCAAGTTGCCGTGCCGTAGCACTATTCAAGATCCACGTTGTAAGAGATCCCTTTTCAATGAGATTAAGCCGGCCATTTCTAACGCCTTCACCATCGAAGGCTTTTGAAGCTGCACCGCGAACTCTGTGGGGGTCATCCACAATATTGATGTTGGAGCCAAAAACTTGAGCATCCATTTTGTCTTTTAGAAAACTGGTTCCCCGCGCAACGGCAGCACCTGAAATCGCACCTGAAAAGTGACCAATTATGCTGCTTGATACCCGGTTGCTATAAATCACGGGAACGTTCGCACTGGGCATTTTTTGAGGGTTCAAGTTTTTGACAGTTCGTTCTGCCGCAACCCGGCCAATATCTGCAGGGCTTCGAAGATCATCGAAATGTCGGCGGCTGTCATAGTCGTAATCCCGCTCCATCTTTGTGCCTTCGCCGCCAATGACGGAGATCCCAACTGAATGGTTCGAGCCGGAATAGGTTCCGCGAAATCCGCCGGATGTAGCAAGAGCGATGGAGGAATGCCCAAATGAGGCGCTTGATCCTTCGGAGTTTGTAATTCCGTCAACTGCAAGGGCTGCTTCTTCTGCGATACGGGCACTTTCTGCAAGTTCTTCCGCGCTCCGCTCCGTTGCGTCATATAAGTCCAGTTCAGGAATATGAGTTGCAAGGAGGGCTGGGTCAGCTAAGCCGCAATATTCGTCCTCTGGCATGTTACGTGCCATGGCGAGTGCCCGGTCCACAAGTTCATCAAGGACAGTCTCTTTTGTATCGTTTGAAGAGACAAAAGCTTGTTTTTTGCCGATAAGTACGCGAAGTCCCAGATCATGCGCTTCTGAGCGTTCGACTTCTTCTAATTCGCCGAGCCGGAACGAGACACTTGTCGATGCGCCCTGCACACGGACCGCATCCACAGCTTCTGCGCCTTTGGATAAAGCCTTTTTCACAAGGTCTTCTAGGATATTTAAAGAATTTTGCTCGTTCGCTTTATGATCTGACATGATTTCCTGACAAGCTTTAGAAGTGTGTATTCCCTTAAACTAAGGAGTGATGAGGTAAATTGAAATCAGAAAATGTTCAAATACCCGTTTAAACCATCTCCTAGCAATTTTAGCCCGGTTACAAACAAAAGAATGTAGGTCAGGCGATAGAATTTTTCTTCTGGAATTATTTTATGAGCTTTAATCCCCAACCATACGCCGAGGGGGGCAAGTGGAATTAAAAGGAGTGAAGTTCCGAGATTTTCTGATGAAAATTGCCCAAGGTAGGTATATGGAACTAGCTTTACGAAATTTACCGTAAAGAAAAACCAAACAAATGTGCCAATAAATACGGTTTTATCGAGCTTTTGCGGCAACATGTAAAACTGCAATGGTGGTCCGCCAGCGTGGGCAATGAAGCTGGTGAAGCCGGAGAGACTGCCCCAAAAAATCCCCTTAACAAAACTAGGTCCCGTTCGCTCATTGGCCATTTTCGGCTTGAGCCAGTAGTTCAAAGTGAAAATGACGGCGACGGCCCCAACGATCGAGCGAACCATGTCATCATTTAGCGATGAAAACATCAGCGTACCAAATAGGATACCGGCAAGGGCGCCGGGAATAAGGCAGAGGTAATTCTTCCAATGCACATGGCGGCGGTAAGCAATTAAACTGAAAATGTCCATTATGCATAAAATGGGCAGAATAATTGCGGCAGCTTGAAGCGCAGGCACCGCTAAAGTGATCAAGGGAACCCCGAGCACGCCAAGCCCAGCAAAGCCCCCTTTAGAAATTCCAATCATCAAAATGGCCGGAATAGCCACGGCGTAGAAGAACGGGTCCGTTACAAAATTCATGGATGCATTATTTCCAAATGTCTTTGCCGCTACCGGGAAGGCCAAGTTTTTCCCACATATCATCTACTTTGGAGACAACGTCTTCATCCATTTTTATTTTTTCGCCCCACTCCCGTTTTGTCTCAGGCGGTAGCTTGTTCGTTGCATCAAGGGCAACTTTACCACCGAGGCCAGATTCAGGTGATGCAAAGTCTAAATAATCAATTGGGGTGCCTTCGATCATCGTAATATCACGAACGGGATCCATGCGTGTGGAGACGGCCCACATGACGTCTTTCCAATCTCTTGCGTTGATATCATCATCCACAATAATTAGGAATTTTGTGTACATAAACTGGCGCAAGAAAGACCACGCCCCCATCATCACGCGTTTGGCATGGCCGGGGTAGGCTTTCTTCATGGAAATCACAGCAATCCGGTAGCTACAGCCCTCTGGTGGCAGCCAAAAATCGACAATTTCTGGGAACTGTTGTTGGATAAGCGGTATGAAAAGCTCGTTTAACGCCTCCCCGAGAACACTAGGTTCGTCCGGTGGACGTCCAGTGAAAGTGGAGAGGTATATTGGCTTCTTCCGCATGGTCACTGCGGTAATAGTAAAGACAGGAAACTGTTCTACAGAATTATAGTATCCCGTATGATCTCCATATGGTCCTTCGTCCTCATACTCATCGAGGGAGACAAAACCTTCCAAAACGATTTCTGCAGTGGCTGGAACCTTCAAGGGAACAGTTTTACAGTCCACAAGCTCAACTTTTTTGCCGCGTAAAAGACCCGCAAATTGATATTCAGATAAAGTGTCAGGTACGGGGGTGACCGCCGCTAAAATAGTGCCAGGATCAGCGCCAATAACCACAGCTGCTGGAAGAGGTTCTGCTTTTTCTTTGCCCCAGCGCTGGTGGTGTTGGGCGCCGCCGCGATGTTTCAGCCACCGCATAAGGGTCTTGTTTTTTCCAAGTTTCTGCATCCGGTAAATACCGAGGTTAAACCCATCAGTTTTATCGTCGCCGGGACCTTTAGTGACCACAAGCGGCCAAGTGATGAGCGGCGCCGGCTCACCTGGCCAGCAAGTTTGGATCGGTAAATCGTCCAGGTTTATGTCATCCCCAGTCAAGACCACTTCCTGGCAAGGGGCATTTCTTACGGTTTTAGGCCGCATGGTCATGGCACTTTTTAGAACAGGCAACATGCCCATTGCCTCGCGAATGCTGGCTGGGGGTTCAGGTTGGCGTAAAAATGCCAGCGTTTCACCCACTTCGCGGAGTTCTTCAGGCTTACGGCCCATCCCCATAGCTACGCGGTCAACTGTGCCGAATAAATTGACCAAAACAGGCATCTTTGCAGGCTCGCCGGTTTCTGTAACCGGATTTTCAAATAGTACCGCTGGGCCATCTTCTGCAAGTAAACGCGTTTGAATCTCCGTCATCTCCAAATTGGTAGAGACAGGTTCCGTGACACGGATCAATTTTCCTTCTTTTTCAAGAAGGTCCATAAATTCCCTCAAAGATGCGTAAGACATACGTAACTTCCTTAAGTCGGCAGGTTGAACTTGCCCGCTAGAATAGCGAGTAGAACCAGTGCGCCAAATATTTTGTTGGATTTAAATAACATGAGGCAACGATCTGCATCATTAATATCGAGGCTACGCAGCTGCCAGACCAGATGTGCTGCAGCACCTGCGATCACCACATAGAATAAAACGGATAGGTTCATTAAAAACCCAGACAAGATCAGGGTCGAAACTGTTACGAGGTAAAATCCGCTGAGCCAGTATTTGGTTTTCTCTGCAAATTTAAGGGCCGTTGATTTGACGCCGATAAGTGCATCATCTTCTTTGTCTTGATGGGCGTAAATGGTGTCATAACCTAATGTCCAGCATATGCCGCCCACATAAAGGATAATAGGGACAACCGATAATTCGCCAGTGACGGTGGCCCAGCCCAAAATGGTGCCATAATTAAACGCCAGCCCTAAGAATAATTGCGGCCAGTAGGTAAATCGTTTGGCAAATGGATAGACCGCAACAAGTACAAGACTTAAGGTTCCAAGAATAATTGCAAAAAAATTAAACTGCAGAAGGATCAGTAAACCGATCAAACATTGGAACCCCAGCCACATAAACGCTTGCAATAGGCTAACTTGGCCGCTGGGTATGGGACGTTTCTTCGTGCGTTCGACTTTGCCATCGTAGTTTCGATCAGCAATGTCATTCAAGGTGCAGCCTGCGCCGCGCATAACAAATGCACCGATGGCAAATAGAACGAACATTATGGGCGCAGGGGATGCCTCCTGCGGGGTTGCTAGGGCAATTGACCACCAACAAGGAAACAAAAGCAACCACGTTCCAATAGGTCTGTCGATGCGGGATAATTTGAAATAGGGTTGGACAAATGCAGGCGCATATAAATCCACCCAGTTTTTCTTGCTGGCATCTGCAATAATGCGATCTTGAGCATTATAATCTGATTTTTGTGATTTCTCTGAATTCTGCATTTTTCGCCTGATATTTTAATTTGCCGAATAACTTGCCTTAATGACAAGATGACATCACGTGCTATTTGAGGTTATACCGCCTTAACATTCATTTTCGAGAGCTTTTTCTTTATGTCACAGAAGCAATATTCAGTTCGTATATATATTGACGCAGATTTATCTATGGATAATGGCGTTGTTTTGGATAAGGCGCAGGCCCATTATGTGGGAACCGTCATGCGCCGGAAAATTGACGATGAAATTGTCCTGTTTAACGGCCGGGACGGTGAGTGGCTTGGTAAGGTTCAAGAAATTCGGAAGAATAACGCACTCGTCAGCCTCGTTAAATGTTTGCGTGAGCAGGCAGATGAGCCTGATATCCATTTGGTATTTTCGCCTGTTAAGAAAATTCAGAATGCACTCATCGTTCAAAAAGCGACGGAACTGGGTGTCTCTGAGATGATTCCTGTTCAAACCCTTAGGACCAATTCAGATCGTCCGCGTGAAGATAAAATGGTTTTACAAGCGATCGAGGCATCAGAACAGTCTGAACGTTTGACTGTTCCCCTCGTGCACCAAACTCAAAAACTCGAAAAATATCTTGCGAAGATGGAGCCTGATCGGGCGCTTATTTTCTGCCATGAGCGGCATGACGCCCAAGATCCCATTGCCGTGCTGTCGACTTTAACACACGCTACTAAATTCGCAGTGCTTGTTGGACCTGAGGGTGGTTTCTCCGATGCTGAACGCAAAATGATTATGAGTTGTGATAATTCGCACACTTTAGGATTAGGCCCTCGTATTTTGCGTGCGGAAACCGCAGTAGTCTCAGCACTATCACTGTTACAGGCCGTCCGTGGTGACTGGCAATAACGTATGTTTGGTGTTTGTTGTGTAAGCTGGGACCCCCGAGAAATAGATCTTTTGGGGTTTTATGCTTGATGCATTAAATTCAATCTATTACTTGATATAAAAGATCTTTGAGTGGGCGCTCATACGAACTGCAATAAAAACAGAGGAAGCAATATGTCTGGTCCGGCTACTGGAAACGCAATTGAAATTGCGAACAAGGCTCAACTCGTAGAGTTCGCAGAGAGCGGAAACAAGCCGAAATCCGATTGGCGAATTGGCACCGAACATGAAAAGTTCGGCTTCAATTTGGAAACGCTTGAAAGCCTGCCTTATGACGGACCCAGTGGCATCAAAGCCATGCTTGAAGGGTTGCAGCGCTTTGGATGGCAGCCGCAATCTGAAGAGGGTAAAGTTATCGCCCTTACCATGGATGGCTATTCCGTTAGCCTTGAACCTGGTGGGCAATTAGAATTGTCTGGCGCACCGCTTGAGACGCTTCATCAGACGTGTACTGAAGTGCATACACATTTGGCGCAAGTGCGCGAAGTTGGCGATGAAATTGGTGTTGGCTTTTTAGGCCTCGGCTTTAATCCAAAATGGACTGTTGAACAAACACCGATCATGCCCAAAGGTCGCTATGGCATTATGAAATCATACATGCCGACACGCGGTCAGCACGGACTTGATATGATGTTCCGGTCTTGCACAGTCCAAGTGAACCTTGATTACGGCTCTGAAGCTGACATGATCAAGAAATTCCGGACGAGCTTGGCGCTGCAACCACTGGCGACGGCTCTCTTTGCAAATTCCCCCTTCACTGAAGGCAAGCCAAACGGCCACCTTAGTCATCGGAGCCACATTTGGACCGATACGGATCCTGATCGTACGGGAATGCTACCGTTTGTTTTTGAAGATGGCTTTTCCTTTGAACAGTATGTGGACTATGCGCTGGATGTGCCCATGTATTTTGTCTATCGGAATGGCACCTATATCGATGTTTCTGGCCAATCATTCCGCGATTTCATGAACGGAAATCTCCCCGGCTTGCCCGGTGAGCGGCCAAATCTGGTGGACTGGGATAATCATCTGACAACCTTGTTCCCAGAAGTTCGCATGAAACGCTTCCTTGAGATGCGCGGTGCAGACGGCGGCCCATGGCGCAGGCTTTGTGCGCTTCCGGCATTCTGGGTTGGTTTGTTATATGATGATGGCGCGCTCGATGCGGCTTGGGATTTGGTAAAAGGTTGGAGCACTGAAGACCGTCATACTATGCGGACCGATGTTATAACTCATGCCCTTACTACGAAAACGCCAGATGGCCGAACAATGCGTGAATTGGCCGCCAGTGTATTGGAAATCGCAAGCGCAGGCTTGAAGGCCCGTAAGCGCCTTGACAGTTTTGGTGAAGACGAAGTGCATTTCTTAAATGCTTTGAAAACCACGGTTGAAACAGGTGTAACACCAGCAGAAGAAATGCTGGCTCGCTTCCACGGAGAGTGGAACGGAAATGTTGATCCTGTTTATAAAGAATACGCCTACTAGGGCTTAAATTAATCAGCACTGCCGAGATGCTTGTTCAAGGCATCTCGCGCATTCGCTGGATGAGTTCGCGCTGTTCGCTGAATGAATATGAGGGTTTGCGATAATCCCTCATATTCTGCGCGAAGTTCAGGGGATACTTTAATCCGGCGCCCAAGCTCTTCCCGGATAAGATGCGTGATCCTCACGACATCCTCTATCTGTTTTTTCTCAAGCGGCTCGATCAGAAGCGCAAAATATGCAGATAGACTTGCCTGTACATATGTTTGCTTGTCTCCTTTTGGCATCGTTTCAAGCAGCGACATATAGGCAATAAGGGCGGTCAACTCGTATGGTTGTACAGACGGCCCAGCAAACTCAGTTTCAATGACGTGTCTGGTAAAAGCGCCAAGGGTTGGAAGAACGGTAAGAGTGCCATAGGGCGCAGATTTACTAACTCCCCGCAGTGATGGAATTGTGATCGGGTTTAAAACCCCGTCTTCCGTACCGCTTCCCCAAAAATTGTGAGTGATATCAATGGTGCCCGGTAAGCTTGATAAACCAGGCATGAAGAAACCTGTGTTTACATGTCCGTTTGGATGGCAACTATTACACGTTAGCCCAATGCGCACGGCAGTCTCTCCCAGAAGAGAGGGACTGTTGAATAGCAGTTTTCCAAGAAGAGCATGACCCTTGAGTGGCCGGGTAATTGACAGAAATTCATCAGGTGGGATCTGAACATCAATACGGCTATCAGGCGGAAGCCAGTTGACTGGATCCGCCTGTACTTGCGCTGGACTTGCGCACATTATGAAAACCCAAAGAAACGCTACCGTATTTTTCAAAAACGGCCCCATGGGCTCTAACGGCTCTAGCTTGCTGTACCGCCAACTGTCAGGCCGCCGAGCAGCATTGTTGGCTGACCCACGCCCACAGGAACGCTTTGACCGGCTTTACCGCAGGTTCCAACGCCACTATCAAGCGCCATGTCATTCCCAACAGCTTTTACCTTTTTAAGGGCTTCGCTGCCTGTACCGATTAGAGTTGCGCCTTTTACTGGTGAGGTCAGCTTACCATTTTCCACAAGATAGGCTTCTGTGCAGGAGAAAACGAATTTACCCGAAGTAATATCAACTTGGCCGCCACCAAAGTTAATGGCGTATAATCCGTTTTTGACCGATGAGAGAATTTCTTCAGGATCGCGGTCCCCATCAAGCATATATGTGTTGGTCATGCGGGGCATGGGCTGATGGGCGAAGCTTTCACGTCGGCCGTTACCTGTTGGCTCAACGCCCATTAAACGGGCGTTTTGACGATCCTGCATGTATCCCACCAAAATGCCATCTTCGATCAGTGTGGTGCAAGAACTTGCAGTCCCTTCATCATCAACACTGATAGATCCACGGCGATCTGGCAGTGTGCCGTCATCAACCACTGTTACGCCGGGGGCGGCAACGCGCTCACCAATTAGGCCGGAAAATGCAGATGTTTTCTTTCTGTTGAAATCGCCTTCAAGGCCATGACCAATGGCTTCATGCAAGATAATACCGGGCCAGCCTGGTCCAACGATCACATCCATCTCACCAGCGGGAGCGTCGACACTATCCAAATTTACAATGGCTTGGCGTAACGCTTCTTCAACGGCACCCTTCCAGGTGCTTTCTTCGAGATAGAAATTATATCCTGTGCGGCCGCCTGTTCCGTGGCTCCCGTTTTCACGGCGTCCATTTTGTTCGACAACCACGGATACGTTTAGTCTGACAAGCGGGCGAATGTCGCCAGCGCGGGCGCCTTCGCTTCTGATGATTTCAATTGCCTGCCAAGATCCTGTAAGAGACGCGGACACTTGCACAACGCGGGGATCTTTTGCGCGGGCATAGGCGTCAATTTCAGCAAGTGTTTTCACTTTCACGTCAAAAGGGATTTCACTTAGTGGATTATCTTCTGCATATAACGCTCTGTTCGCGCCAGCAGGTGGCAGGGCTATGGAGCCGCTTTTTCCTGAAGTTACAGCCCGAACCGTATCGGTTGCATTCTTAATTGCTTTTTCGCTGAGTTCTGATGCGTGGGCAAAGCCTGTTGCCTCGCCGCATACCGCCCGCAGGCCGAAACCCTGTGTCGTATCGAAACTAGCGCTTTTAAGGCGTCCATCATCAAAAGAGAAACCTTCTGATTGGCGGTATTCCAGGAATAATTCGCCGTCGTCGGCACCTTTGAGGGCTTCCGTGACCAGTTTTTCGGCTGCCGCTCTATCCATTCCTGTATCTTCAAAGAATAGTTTATCAGCTGTTTTGATGTCGGTCACTTGGGTCTCCAGTTCTTCACGGAAATAAATCAATGTGGGTATGTTAATAGGAATATGTGGGTTTGTGGGGCAAATGTCGAGAGAGCGAATTAAAGATATTGAATCAGTTGCTATGAGTTTTTCAAATTAATTATGCGACAATATGCCACATCTTGAAAGGTCTTGCCGCAAACCACTATTCAGCAGTTGGCTTAATATTTTCTTTTAAAAATACATTTAACTCATTGTTTTTAATTGGGAAAATTACTTTTTCAGCCGTGATATGGTGCTTTTACTAAAGTGTAGTCCATATTTATTCCATAACTGTTCTTGTTCTTTTAGTCTTCCTTAGTGTAATTTCCGCACCAAATTGATCTAAATCATTTTTGATTTGCATCAAAGGACTGGCTATAAAGCTAATACAGTTTGAATTTCGTTTCAGGAATTGGTGCGATTTTCCAAGAAGATTAAGAAGCTATTAGAGACGGGAACTAATGATGGCTATTGTTAAAAATATTGTCGCACTACTTACTGCATTTGCAGTGACTGCGTTGACAATGGGCAGCGCGGTCGCAGCTCAGGGGCAAGCGGAACCTTGGCAACTTGGATTTCAAGATGCATTTTCGCCTGTTGCACATCGGATGAATGATTTCCACAACATGTTGTTGGTAGTCATTACAGTGATCACCCTATTCGTTTTGGGATTGATGATATACGTGGCAATTCGCTTTAACCGTAAAGCAAACCCTGTACCTTCAAAAACAAGCCATAACACATTGATTGAGATTGTTTGGACAATCGCGCCAATCATCATTTTGATCGTTATCGCGGTACCCTCACTGAAGCTTCTTTATTACGCAGATCGCATTGAAGTGGCAGACATGACACTCAAAGCGACTGGTTACCAGTGGTATTGGGGTTATGAGTATGTGGACGAAGACGAGCTTTCCTTTGAAGCTGTAATGCTTGAAGAAGATGAGCTTAAAGAAGGTCAGCCACGCCTGCTTGCGACTGACAATGCAATTGTTCTTCCCATCAATACAAATATTAGAATGCTAATTACTGCCGAAGATGTTCTGCATTCATGGGCGATGCCTGCGTTTGGCGTGAAGCTTGATGCGGTGCCTGGCCGGATTAACGAGACTTGGATGCGCATCGAAAAAGAAGGCGTGTATTACGGTCAATGTTCTGAACTTTGCGGCGCACGCCATGGCTTTATGCCAATTATGGTGAAGGCAGTAAGTAAAGAAGAATACAAAAAGTGGCTTGTGAAAGCCAAAGAAGAATTCGCTGGCTTGGATGCACCTGCTGTTAATGTAGCAGCAGCATCCGCAGTCACGCAGTAATCGGTTAGAGAGAGGCATAAAAAATGGCGAACAGTGCAGCAGCCGCTCACGACGATCATCTCCCTACGGGATGGAAGCGTTGGGTTTATTCAACCAACCATAAAGACATTGGTACCATGTATCTAATCTTTGCTGTTATAGCAGGGATAATTGGTGGTGCGATGTCAGTTTTCATTCGTGCGGAATTGCAGATGCCGGGAGATCAGTTCCTCGACGGCAACTATCACTTTTTTAACGTTGTCGTGACAGGCCATGGCTTGATCATGGTTTTCTTCATGGTTATGCCTGCGGTGATCGGTGGTTTTGGTAACTGGATCGTCCCGCTCATGATCGGTGCACCAGATATGGCGTTCCCAAGAATGAATAATATTTCATTCTGGCTCCTGCCACCCGCCTTAGGTCTTCTCATTATCTCGATCTTTGTTGAGGGACCAGCGGGCGCGAACGGTGTTGGTGGTGGTTGGACGATTTATCCGCCGCTCTCGTCAACCGTTGGACAGCCTGGTATGGCCGTTGATTTTGCAATTCTCAGCCTTCATCTGGCGGGTGCATCTTCAATTCTTGGTGCCATTAACTTCATCACTACGATCTTCAATATGCGTGCTCCCGGCATGACAATGCATAAAATGCCATTGTTTGTGTGGTCAGTGTTGGTAACAGCCTTCTTGCTGCTATTGTCACTTCCAGTTCTTGCTGGTGCCATTACAATGTTGCTGACAGACCGTAACTTTGGCACCAACTTCTTCATTCCTGAAGGTGGCGGCGATCCAATTTTGTTCCAGCATTTGTTCTGGTTCTTTGGTCACCCTGAAGTGTACATCATGATTTTGCCAGGTTTTGGTATCATCAGTCAGATCATTTCAACCTTTAGCCGTAAGCCTGTTTTTGGCTACCTCGGTATGGCTTATGCCATGGTTGCAATTGGCGGCGTTGGCTTTATCGTTTGGGCCCATCACATGTACACAGTTGGTATGAACGTTGATACACGCGCATACTTCCTAGGTGCCACTTTGGTTATTGCCATTCCAACAGGTGTTAAGATCTTCTCATGGATCGCAACAATGTGGGGCGGATCGATCGAATTTAAAGCTCCCATGGTTTGGGCTCTTGGTTTCATCTTCTTGTTTACTGTTGGCGGCGTAACGGGTGTTGTTCTTGCGAACGGTGGCCTAGATGTGATCCTACATGACACATATTATGTTGTTGGCCATTTCCATTACGTCCTGAGCCTTGGTGCCGTATTCGCGATTTTCGCAGGTATCTACTATTGGTTTGGCAAAATGACTGGCTACACCTACTCAGATACACTTGCAAAGATCCATTTCACAGTGACGTTTATTGGTGTGAACATGATCTTCTTCCCAATGCATTTCCTAGGGTTAGCTGGTATGCCACGTCGTATTCCAGATTACCCAGATGCATTTGCTGGATTTAATGCAATCTCATCATATGGCTCCTATATTTCAGCCTTTGGTGTGTTGATCTTCCTCTACACTGTTGTGCATGCGTTCGTACGCGGTGAAAAAGCGGCAGACAATCCATGGGGCGAAGGCGCAACAACTCTTGAGTGGACATTGCCTTCACCACCACCATTCCATCAGTTCAATGAACTGCCGGTAGTTAAGTAAGTAAGGCGGAGTATCAAGTGTCAGATACAGGTGTAATTCAAGACAACACAGCCCGTGCCGATCATGGATCGGCCCGGGCAAGTGACTATTTTGCCCTGCTTAAGCCGCGGGTAATGTCTCTTGTTGTCTTTACAGGTTTGGTTGGTATGGCGGTAGCGCCTGGTGATCTTCATCCTATTCTGGCATTTACAGCATTACTCTGTATTGCAGTTGGTGCTGGTGCTTCCGGTGCGATTAATATGTGGTATGACGCCGATATTGATCTTGTTATGGAGCGGACTAAAAACCGCCCTATACCTTCGGGTAAAGTAACCGCCGAAGAAGCCCTTGGAATTGGGGCCTCTCTTTCGGTAGCCTCGGTACTATTAATGGGCCTTGCTGTTAATATGGTCGCAGCTGTTTTGTTGGCTGTTACCATTGGATTCTACGTCTTTATTTACACAATGTGGCTGAAACGCCGGACACCTCAGAATATTGTGATTGGCGGGGCCGCAGGCGCGTTCCCTCCCATGATCGGTTGGGCGGCGGTTTCGGGTTCTGTCAGCGTTGAAAGTCTCGTTCTTTTTGCAATCATATTCTTCTGGACACCTCCGCATTTCTGGGCGCTGTCACTGTGGCGGGATATTGATTACGCGAAAGCTGGTGTGCCGATGTTACCGGTTGTCGCCGGCCGCGAAGCGACCCGCCGTCAAATGATGGTCTACAGTGTCCTATTGCTACCGATCGGCATCTCTCCCTATTTTCTGGGGTTTGCCGGACCAGTGTTTGGTATCGGATCTGCAATTTTGGGAACTGTGTTCTTGCTAGGCACAACAAAGGTCTGGCTGAAGAAAGACGAGACAAGTGCAAAACAACTTTTTGCATTTTCAATTTTGTATCTCTTTTTGATTTTCGCTCTCCTTCTTGGAGAAGTGATCGTGAACCGGATAATTTAAGATGACCATGGATGATGAAAAGAAAAAGCTGAAAACCCGCAACATTGTTGTTGGCAGTATCTTGGCAGCGATTGTGGTCTTGTTTTACCTGATCACTCTGGCAAAATTAACTGTGACTGTTATATGAACGAAACAGCGCGAAAGTCTAAACGGCTAGCCATAGGACTTGCGTGCGTTGCCGTCGGGATGGTGGGCTTGTCTTTTGCCTCCGTTCCTCTCTATGACTTGTTTTGTCGGGTCACAGGGTACGGGGGTACTACTCAGCGTTCAGATGTTGCATCCAGTGAAATCCTGGATCGTCAGATCACAATTGATTTCGACGCGAACACTGGCCGAAACATGCCTTGGAAATTCAAGGCTGTGAAACGGAAAATAAAGCTGAATATTGGCGAAACTGGAATTGCGTATTATGAAGCGTATAACCCGTCGGATAGAACAATTACGGGAACGGCTTCCTTTAATGTCTCGCCGCTAAAAGTTGGTCAGTATTTTACAAAAATCGATTGTTTTTGTTTCACAGAGCAGACGTTGAAACCGGGTGAACGGGTGGATATGCCTGTCACGTTTTACGTTGATCCTGAAATCGCGCGGGACGTGAACACAAAAGAAGTCGAAACAATTACGCTTTCTTACACGTTTTTTGTCACCGACGATGAAGCGGAAGAGAAAGTTAGTGAAGTATCAGGTAACATTGTAGCGGAATAATCTTCAGCTACTCTAAAGTGGCCTGTCAAAAGGTCTTAAATTTTAACTACCCGGAAAAACCGGGATGATTGCAGGAGTTCAAAATGGCAGATGCTCACGCTAAGCAGCATGATTATCATCTTGTAGATCCAAGCCCATGGCCAGCCTTGGCGTCTCTTTCAGCATTTATCACAGCCATTGGCGCCGTGATGTTCATGCATGATAAAGGGTACGCGGTATTCACCATCGGTATGGTTTTGCTTTTGTACACGGCCTTTGTCTGGTGGCGTGATGTTGTAAAAGAAGGCGAGCATCAAGGGCATCATACGCCAGTTGTTCAACTTGGCCTTCGGTATGGCATGCTGATGTTCATTGCTTCAGAAGTAATGTTCTTCGTTGCATGGTTCTGGGCATATTTTAATGCGGCTTTCTTCCCAACAGAAGCAATTGGCGGCGTTTGGCCACCTGTGGGAATTGAAGTTTTTGATCCTTGGCATTTGCCATTGGTCAATACATTAATCCTGCTGACATCTGGTACGACAGTTACTTGGGCGCATCATGCGCTGCAACACGGTGACCGTAAAGGTTTGATCCAAGGTTTGACACTGACAGTTATCCTTGGTCTCGTGTTCTCTGTCGTTCAAGGGTATGAGTATTCACACGCAGCGTTTGGCTTCCAAGACGGCGTTTATGCATCAACATTCTACATGGCAACTGGCTTCCACGGCGCACATGTGATCATCGGTACCATCTTCTTGTTGGTTTGCCTGATCCGCGCAATGAAGGGCCATTTCACACCAACCCATCACTTCGGTTTCGAAGCGGCCGCTTGGTACTGGCATTTTGTTGACGTTGTTTGGTTGTTCCTGTTCGTCGCCATTTATTGGTGGGGTTCCGCTTAGTCAAAAGCGAAACACCGTTACTGACTGATAGATAGAACGATTGCTGCCCTATTGTTTTGGTGTGTCCTGCAAATGCCATACATCATCCATAGGGAAGTATCAGCCGAATATCAGTGAAACAGATTGGGACAGCGTTCAATAGGCGCTGTCCCTTTTTCTTTTGTAGGCCACTGCTCTTGAAATTTTGTTTGAAAAATTGACACGCTCTGTGCTTCAAAAACAAGAGCTGTTGCTTTAAGCTTCATCTTCCTCGCAACTCAGATAACAAATTGTTTTGATCATGAAAAAATTCTCCCCAGGTTTGTTGCCAACAGTTATGACAATTCCAGCCGTTCTCATCATGCTGGCGTTAAGTGTCTGGCAAGTTGATAGATATTTTTGGAAAGTGAACTTGCTGGATACCCTGCAGCAGCAACTCGCCGCTGATGGTGTGCAACTTCCCAGTGGTGACCTTTCAGTGGATGAATGGGGCTACCGCCGCGTGACACTGAACGGTGAATTTCAGCACGACCAGGAAATTCATTTGTTCGCCCATACTCTAAAGGGACGTAAAGGTTTCCAAATTATAACGCCTTTTGTCCGCAGCGGTGGCAAGGGGACAGTCTTGGTGAACCGGGGATGGGTGCCAGAAGAAAAGAAAGAAGCGGCTGCGCGGCCCGAAGGCAACATAAGGGGTGAAATTGAAATTTCTGGTATTGCTAGAAAACCTTGGGAAAAATCTTATTCCTTCCTTCCTGAGAGTAATGCTGAAACCAATGTCTGGCTCTACGGGGAGCTGGATGACATGGCGAAAACTCTTGGCATTACAGTGTCGCCTCTGTTTGTCGAGTTAGATGTAATGACTGTACCCGGCGGCCTTCCCATCGGGGGGCAAACACGAATGAGCGTTCCCAATAATCACATTGAATATGCGGTGACGTGGTTTGGTATGGGCGGTGCAATGTTTGTAATTTATCTGTTGTTCGGATTTCGGCGCGCGCGCCCTACAAGCTAACGGCTGGAGTTAACGATGTCTGCATATGAAGTTCTAGAGAAAAAGTTCAAACGAATGTCATCCTTGGGTGGTGCCAGCGCAATTTTGCATTGGGACAATGCTGTAATGATGCCAGACGGCGGCGCAGAAAGCAGAGCGGAACAACTGGCATGCCTTGATGTCTTGCAGCATGAACTGTTGGTGAGCTCTGAGATGACGGATCTTTTTGATCAAGCTCAAGGAGATGCCGCCAAGCTTGATAATTGGCAGCAAGCAAATCTTCGAGAAATGACAAATAGTTGGCGTCATGCAACCGCGTTAAATGGTGATTTGGTGGAGGCGTTTTCACACGCCACATCAAAATGCGAGATGCAATGGCGAAGTGCTCGCGAGAATGATGATTTTTCCGAACTGCAAGACAGTTTAAGCGACGTTGTTAATTTAACGCAGGAAATCGCAGCAGCTAAAGCTGAAAAATTTGATCTCTCTGCGTATGACGCGTTGCTTGATCAGTATGAGCCGGGATGCCGCCAGGAACAGATCGACCCCCTGTTTAATGACTTGCAAGATTTCCTGCCGTCGTTCCTTGAAGAGGTTTTGGAAAAGCAAGCTTCTGAGAAAGCTTACGAGCCCATCGAGGGGCCCTTTGCTTTAGATGCGCAAAAAGACCTGGGTCTGTCCTTTATGACGGATCTTGGCTTTAATTTCGACCATGGCCGCCTAGATACAAGTCATCATCCCTTCACGGGGGGAACACCGGATGATGTGCGCCTAACCACGCGCTATGAAAATGATGATTTCACGCAAAGCCTCATGGGCACTTTGCATGAAACCGGACACGGACTGTACGAGCAAAATTTGCCGGCTAATTGGCGATCCCAACCGGTGGGACAATCCCGCGGAATGGCACTGCATGAAAGCCAGTCTCTACTGGTTGAAATGCAACTGTCCAGAAGTGAAGAGTTCTTATCCTACGCGCTTCCGAAAATTATAGCGGCGTTTAAAGGGGACGGTGATCATTGGTCATTTGAGAACTTCAAACGCCTTTACCACCGGGTTGAACGGGGCCTTATTCGCGTTGACGCTGATGAAGTCACATATCCGTTGCATGTGATCTTGCGATACCGATTGGAAAAGGCCCTGTTAAGCGGTGACCTGAGCGTCGCTGATCTTCCAGGTGCCTGGAACGATGGAATGTCAGAATTATTGGGTATACGGCCCTCTAGCGATCAAAATGGCTGCCTGCAGGACATCCACTGGCCGGGCGGCGCTATCGGATATTTCCCCACCTATACAATGGGGGCTTTGGCCGCAGCACAATTCTTTACAACTGCGAAAAATGAGCTTCCTGACTTCGAGGCATCCATCGCAGCGGGAGATTTTGCACCTTTGATGACTTGGTTAAAAGATAATGTGCATTCGTTGGGATCCCTAAAAACAACGGAACAGATTCTGACCGATGCGACAGGTGAGGGAATGAATACGGAAGCGTTTAAAACCCACCTGAAGGCGCGCTATCTCGGGGCTTGAATTATCTGTCTATTTAACCCGGAGCAGTATACAAAGAGCTTATAAATGCAGGCTATTTTTGCGTTTTCAGTGGTTTTTACCTGCTAATTTAGTTGGAGATAAAAGTGCGGTATATCAGTACGCGCGGTGATGCGCCCATATTGAATTTTGAAGAAGTTGTTCTCACTGGACTTGCCCGGGATGGCGGATTGTACGTGCCCGAAACTTGGCCGCAAATGTCTGCGCAAGACATTCGTGATTTAGCGGGTAAAACCTATTCAGAAATCGCCGCCGTTGTTCTGCAGCCATTTTTAGGTGATAGCATTAGCCCTGAAGATTTCAAGGCAATGACAGAGAAAGCGTATGGAACATTTGCTCATAAAGCCGTTGTTCCGCTAACGCAGCTTTCTGAAAATGAGTTCCTGATGGAATTATATCACGGACCAACTCTTGCGTTTAAAGATGTGGCCCTTCAACTCCTTGGACTTCTCTACGACCATCTGCTTGGAAAGCATGGAAAGCGCGTCACAATTGTCGGCGCGACATCTGGAGATACAGGCTCGGCTGCTATCGAAGCCTGCCGTGGCCGGGATGCGGTAGACATCTTCATTCTACATCCAAAAGGCCGTGTGTCTGACGTTCAGCGCCGCCAAATGACCACTGTGCTGGATAGCAACGTTTATAACATTGCCGTTGAAGGAGACTTTGACGACTGCCAAGCTATGGTCAAATCAATGTTCAATGACCATGAATTTCGCGATGAACTCAGCGTGTCTGCCGTAAATTCAATCAACTGGGCACGTGTGATGGCCCAGATCGTGTATTTCTTCACGACTGCAGTAAGTCTGGGTGCACCGGACCGGAAAGTTGCCTACTCAGTTCCAAGTGGGAATTTCGGCGACGTTTATGCTGGATACTGCGCGGCGAAAATGGGCCTTGGCGTTGATCAATTGATTGTGGCGACAAACCGAAACGACATTCTTTCGCGCTTCTTCAATACTGGCGCGTATAAGAAAGAAGGGGTCGATCCAACGGTTAGCCCTAGTATGGATATTCAAGTTTCCAGTAATTTCGAAAGATTGTTGTTCGATCTGTGCGCGCGGAACGGGAAAACTGTTCAAGACTATATGGCCAAATTAGACGCTGAGGGCGGTTTCGAAATTGATATGTCGCAATTGAACCAGATCATTTTTGCGGCTGGAAATTGCTCGGAAGAGGAAACCCTCGCCACCATTAAACGAACGCTTGCTGACTGCGATAAGCTTGTCGACCCACACACAGCGGTTGGGTTGAAAGTTGCGGCAGATTGCCGCCGGGATAAAACTGTTCCGATGGTCACTCTTTCGACCGCTCATCCGGCAAAATTCCCGGCAGCTGTTGAAAAAGCATGCGGCGTGTACCCACAATTACCGGCACATATGGCCGATCTTTTTGATCGAGAAGAAAAATTAGTTGATTTGCCCAATGACTTGGGCACAGTACAAGCCTATATCAAAGAAAGAGCCCGAATTTTAACCGAGGGCTAACAGAAAGATTACGATGGCTCAAAAAGTTTCGACATTAAGCAATGGATTACGCGTGATCTCTGACCCAATGCCGCATTTAGAATCTGCGGCTGTGGGTGTTTGGGTAGATACTGGTGCCCGGCATGAAGATTTGGCCGTAAACGGAATTTCTCACGTTCTTGAACATATGGCGTTTAAAGGAACAGAAACCCGTTCGGCCCGTGAAATTGCTGAAAGTGTCGAGGCTGTTGGGGGGCATTTAAACGCCTATACAAGCCGCGACCAAACCGCGTATTTTGCTCGCGTTTTGGAAGATGATGTTGGCCTTGCTGTCGATATTCTGGCGGATATTCTTCAAAATTCAGTTTTCGATAATGATGAACTTATCCGGGAAAAAGAAGTCATTGTTCAGGAAATCGGCCAAACTAACGATACTCCTGATGACATAATTTTTGACCATCTTCAAGAAACAGCATTTCCTGATCAGTCTATTGGCCGTTCCATTTTAGGAACCGCTGATCGGGTGCGTAGTTTCGACCGTGACGTCATCTCAAATTACATGAAAGATAGATACACTGGCCAGAAGCTGGTCCTTAGTGCTTCCGGCGCTGTCGATCACGATGCGTTGGTTGCCATGGCTGAAGAGAAATTCTCCGGCATTTCAAGTACAGGTGTCGATGGCATGGAAGCCGCCACCTACAAAGGCGGGGAATATCGCGAGGCACGGGATCTGGAACAAGTGCATTTTGCTCTTTCTGTTCCTGGCGTCTCTTATGATGACGATGATTTCTATGCGGCACAAATTTTGGCTGGATTACTCGGGGGCGGCATGTCCTCGCGCTTATTCCAAGAAGTTCGGGAAAAACGGGGCCTATGTTACTCGATTTTCTCTTTTGCTTCTTCGTTTGCTGAAACGGGACTATTTTCTGTATATGCCGGAACCGGCGGCGATCAGATTGCTGAACTGAGCAGCGTGGTTGTCGATGAGTTACTCGGATCTGCAAATTCTATAACGGAAAGTGAAGCGGCTCGTGCTCGGGCGCAGCATAAAGCTGGGTTGTTAATGGGGCTCGAGAGCCCTGGCGCAAGATGCGAAGTTCACGCACGGCAAATGTTGATTTTTGATAAAATTGTCTCGCCGGACGAAATTGCTAAAGAAATCGATGCGGTTTCGGTTGAGCGTCTTGTTAGTGTTGCGAAGCGTATGTTTGAGAAAGCGACGCCGACAGTTACAGCGCTCGGACCTGTGAAAAACCTTGAAACTTATGACAAATTTGCGGCAAGGTTCAACTAGGCGAAACTTGATAGTCGCCTTATGGACGGACTTGATAATCCTGTGGGGCGAATTTGCTGGGCAAAATATGGCGTATGAACCGGGAAGACCTTATTTATGGGGACCGCATATATTTGCGGCAACCGAAGCGGTCTGACTGGGAACAATGGACTAAAATCAGAGATGTTAGCCGAGAACATTTGATCCCTTGGGAGCCTGTTTGGTCAAACGAAACCTTAACACGTCGGAGTTTTCGCGAACGGCTTCTCCGTTTCACCGATGACGCAAAATCAGATACAGGTTACGCATTTTTTCTATTTAGAAAAGAAGATGACCAATTGGTGGGCAGCATCACTTTGAGTAATGTTCGGCGAGGTGTCGCTCAAACCGGCACCCTCGGCTATTGGACTGGACTTCCCTACATTCGGAACGGTTATATGTTTGAAGGCATCTGTGCGTTGCTGCCAGCTCTATTTGATAAATATTCCCTCCGCCGTGTTGAAGCGGCTTGCTTGCCAGAAAACATGCCTAGTGCATCCTTGCTAGAAAAAGCAGGCTTTAAACGGGAAGGCGTTGCGCGGGAATACCTCTGTATTAATGGTAAATGGCAGGATCATCTTCTATTTGCGATCCTAAACAGTGACGCGATTGGAAATACCAATGGGCGGACCCAGCCTTCAGGCGTGGCCAATATCAGCCGATAATAATCCCGGATCAAATCCAAGTTTGTTAATGGCAGCATGCCATTTGTTGCCAAGGCGGTCGCCAAAAACAAGGTCATGATCAGCATTCACAACAAGCCAACCATTGTCTTGAATTTCTTTTTCAAGCTGGCCTGGTCCCCAGCCGGAATAGCCAAGTGCCAAAAAGCTATCTTGCGGTCCTTCGCCATTTGCCACGCTTTTGAGCATATCAAGGGTGGCTGTAAGCGCGATGTCTTTACCGATCATCATCGTCGTGTCGTGGATCATATCAGGCGTGTGAAGGACGAAGCCACGTTCAGCCTCAACGGGGCCGCCAAAATGTATTCTTTGGCTGTCTACGGGCTCTATATGAGGGATTTCTAGTTGTTCGAGTAATTCTTCAAACGAGAGTAAGTCCAAGTTTCTGTTTAACACAATTCCCATGGCACCTTCTTCGCCATGAGCGCACAACAGTATAATAGCCCTGTGGAATTGAGGATCGGGCATCGTCGGCATGGCGATCAAGATCTGACCTTCCAAATAACCGTCATGTGTCTCAAGTTTGTTATCCATATTCTGGGTGCTCATATCAAAGTGATTGAGAGTTATTGCTGCTAACTAGATTGTGACAACTATTCTTTTAAAAATACTTTATACTCGCAACTTAAGGATACTCCTCTCTCTAAATTAGTAGCGAATGGCGAAAAATGAAGTTTTTTTCTAAGTTTTTTTCTTTTTGTGTCGTTATTGCTTTGATGGCACCGTTTAGTGTAGCTGCCAGTGCGACCGAAACCGCTGGTGGAAATTGGGCTACTACGGATATAAGTCGTGCGCGATTAATTGCTGCAAAAATGGAGACCGATGGGACAGGAGAAATCACTCTTGGCCTTCATATCCAGCTGAAACCAGGATGGAAAACATATTGGCGAAGCCCAGGTGATAGCGGTATTGCCCCGACGTTTAATTGGCAAGGCTCGAAAAATATACGAACGACTGATATTCTTTGGCCATTGCCAACTGCGTTTGACAGTTTTGGGTTTTTAACGTGGGGTTATGAGGCCGAAGTTCTTTTCCCTGTCAAAATTAAATTGGAAGAAACCAATAAAAAATTACAGGTGAACCTGTCTTTCGCTTATGGCGTTTGCAAAGAGGTGTGCGTTCCCATCACCCAGAAATTTGCGCTGAACGTGTCTAATGTAGACGCAATTGGTTCTGGAGAAGTTGCGATTTTTAATAGATATATCGCTCAAATTCCAGCCGCGTATGGGCCAAATGAAGTCGCCAGTGATTTGGTGATTAACAAAGTGGCGAAAGATAAAATTCAAGTTGTTGCCACCACAAGCAGTGCATTCACAAAACCGGTTCTGATCCTCGAGGGAGAGGACGGTGATTATTTTGCAGTTGAAGACACGAAGGTAAGCAACAGCGGGCGGAGAGTTGAATTCTCTGTGGATACAGATTTCGTTCGGCACATGAAAAGTAATGTCGGGCGCGTGTTGAAAACGACGATAATCGATGGAGGGGTGGGGGCGGAAGGTGCTGTACCCATAAAATAACTATCGGGTGTCACAAAGTTCTTTGTTTTCGTAGTCGCGCAAATTGACTATGTTAACCTCACGCAAATCCTCCAATTAACTAACAGGAAAAACGAATGACAATTTCAGTTGGCGATAAACTTCCAAGCGCAGACCTTATGGAAATGACAGACAAAGGTCCGTCAAAGGTTTCAGTAAGTGATGTGTTTGATGGCAAAAAGGTTGCACTGTTCGCGGTGCCCGGCGCCTTTACACCAACGTGTTCTGCAAAACATCTGCCAGGCTTCATCGCAAACTTGGATGCGTTGAAAGGCAAGGGCGTTGATGAAATTATCTGCCTATCTGTCAATGATCCATTTGTAATGGCGGCATGGGGAAAAGCCCAATCTGCAGACGGCGTTCGTATGATGGCGGACCCAGATGGCGGACTAACTAAGGCGATGGGTGTTGAATTTGACGCATCTGGCGCAGGACTTGGTATTCGTTCACGTCGCTATTCAATGGTTGTTGAAAATGGGTCGGTTTCTCAACTGAACCTTGAAGAAACTGGTGGATTTGAAGTTTCTGACGCAGAAACACTTCTGGGTCAGCTTTAAAATAGGTACGGGGAGGATATCCTCCCCGTTCTTTACTATTTAAATTTTTCCATGCCCTGATTCGCCAACTGATCGGCTTTTTCATTGCCGGGGTGGCCCGCATGACCCTTAACCCAATGCCAGCTAATGTCATGTCTTGCGATGGCTTCATCTAACTGGGTCCATAGATCTTTGTTTTTAACTGGCTTTTTAGCCGCTGTTTTCCAGCCATTTTTCTTCCAGTTGGTCATCCACTTAGTGATGCCATCTTTCACGTAAGTGCTATCGGTATGTAGAGCGACGCTGCTGTCACGCTTCAACGCTTCGAGGGCTTGAATTGCGGCACTAAGCTCCATGCGGTTATTGGTCGTGTCCGCAGCACCGCCGCAAATTTCTTTTGATTTGCCATCGCATTCAAGTAAGGCACCCCAACCACCAGGGCCTGGATTACCTGAGCATGCGCCATCTGTATAAATAGTTACTGTTTGATCTGCCAATGTGTCACCTGTATTGCGGGCTTTAAGCTTAAAAATTCCGGCCAGCATATCCAAAAAGGCGATGAGGTCAGTATTATAATAACATTTTAACAGAATTTTAGGTGCTTCAGTGCAGGATGTCTTCACTATTTGAATTTTATCCGTATTGCCAGTAGGGGTTCCTGTGAACGTTATGCAAAAAAAGATGTTCTCTGCAGAAAAAAATCAGTTTAAAAATGTGATTACAGAAGGCACAGATCAAGTCGCCTCTGGTGGCATGAGCCAAGAGCAATACGATGTTCTATTGGGAGCAATACACTCTCTAAAGGATGATATTGCCGGCGGCATGGTAGCAGCCGAATCGGGACCTTCACTTAACGAAGAAGTTATTGAAGATTTCAAAAAAGAATTTGCTGAATCCATGTTGTTGAAGGTCGAGCTTGAAGAGCTTTCCCGGGTCATTCTTGAAACACGACGCGAAATTTCTTCCATTCAATCTCATGATGATGGTCCAAAAATTCACGCAATGACAGACCAACTCGATGCTGTTGTCGGGGATACTGAAACGGCAACCAATACAATTCTGGCCGCTGTCGAAACCATTGAGGACAAGAACGAAAGTCTTGAACTTAACGCAACCGATCCAGATGAACTCGAAATTACGCAAGCAATAAGCAAAGCGGTAATGAAAATCTACGAAGCTTGTAGTTTTCAGGACATTACCGGGCAGCGAATTTCAAAAGTAGTTGGCACTCTAAAATTTGTGGAAGATCGAATTGCCACAATGATTGATATTCTGGGCGGCGAAGACGAGATGGCTGGTGTCGAAGGTGTTGAACAAGTGATGCAAACTGATGGAGACGTTGAACTTAGTGGTCCACGCGTCGAAGGTCAGGAAATTTCTCAAGACGAAATCGACGCGCTTTTCGACTAAAAGCGTTACTCTATGCCGTAGGCGGAAACGGTTTTAACATCTTGAAGAAAACGTATTTTCTTCAAGTATTCCGCAGGGCTTTTGGGTTTGACCAAGGCTCCTTCAATCTGGTTTAACCAGTCATATAACCGGGTTAGGTAAAACCGTAACGCTGCCCCGCGGCAGAGGAGTGGTAAGGCTTCCAGCTCAGCTTCAGATATTTCACGAACCTTGCCATATGCCTTTAGCATCTTCCGAGCCTTGGTAATGTTGAAACTGGCATCAGTCTCAAAACACCAAGCATTAATACATATGGCCAAATCGTAGATCAGGAAATCGTTGCAGGCGAAGTAATAATCTATGACACCGCTGACCTGATCGTTCAGGAAAAAAATGTTGTCGGGAAACAAGTCCGCATGGATAACGCCTGTGGGCAGGTTCGACGGCCATTGTCCTTCAAGAAAAGACAACTCAGCCTCAATTTCAGAAATTTCATTCTGCTTGATACTCGTATCTTGGCGGCTCGAGAGACAGTCATTAAATAGTGCACGCCAACTTTGGACGGACAAAGTGTTGGGACGTTCAATTTGAAAATTAGCTGCTGCAAGATGCATCTTTGCAAGAGTATCACCAAGGAATGCGCAATGATCTGGCGTTGGACGCCGTATGGAGCGACCTTCCAAAAAGGAGATTATTGCTGCTGGCCGGCCGGCAACTTCTGTCAGTGTCTCTCCGGTCTTAGTAGCAATCGGTGTAGGAGAGACAAAGCCTTCTCCTGCCAAATGCTCCATTAATCCAAGAAAAAACGGAAGATCGTCTTTATCTACCCGTTTTTCGTACAGGGTAAGTATGTAGAAACCCGTTTGCGTATGAAGAAGAAAATTTGAGTTTTCCACACCTTCAGCGATGCCTTTACACGAAAGGGCATCTCCAATTTCATATTCGCGCAACAATGCATCTAATTCATCGTTTGTGATGTCAGTATATACAGCCATTAGTTTCTACCATTTAAGCAGCTCTCAAACCCGTTTAGGGTTTGATGCTATTTATTTTTCTAAAATACGAGGAAGCTTGAAGATGACATGCTCCTCGCTTGTTGTTATTTCGCGAACTGTTACGTCATAGCGCTCAGAAAATGCGGCGACGACTTCCTCAACCAACGTTTCTGGTGCGGAAGCCCCTGCAGTTATGCCGATATTTGTGCAATCCTTCAATTTATCCCACGGAATGTCTTTGGCGCGCTGTACCAGACTAACGAATTTACATCCGCTTTTCTGGGCAACCTCCACAAGACGCATGGAGTTTGAAGAGTTTGGAGCGCCAATGACAAGGACACCCTCACAATCTTTGGCAAGCTCTTTAACGGCCGCCTGTCTGTTGGTCGTGGCGTAACAGATATCTTCTTTTTTGGGAGAGATGATATTTGGAAAACGCTCTTTCAATTTGCCAACAATATCGGCTGTCTCATCGACGGACAGTGTTGTTTGCGTCAGGTAAGCAAGATCAACCTCTGGGTTTTTAGGTGAAAATGACATCGCATCTTCAAGTGTCTCCACTAGCGATATTTTGCCGTCGGGCAATTGGCCCATGGTGCCGATCACTTCAGGATGCCCTTTATGGCCGATGAGAATAACTTCCACATCATCTTTATCATGGCGCTCGGCTTCCCGGTGAACCTTGCTCACAAGGGGGCAGGTGGCATCGATAAAGAACATGTTTTTACGCGTTGCTTCTTCAGGGACTGCTTTCGCGACCCCATGAGCTGAAAAAATAACGGGGACGTCATCGGGTACATCACTTAACTCGTCAACAAAGACAGCGCCTTTGGCTTCCAAGTTTTCAACAACATATCTGTTATGAACAATTTCGTGCCGGACATAAACGGGGGCGCCATATTTTTCGAGCGCCCTTTCAACAATTTGAATGGCTCGGTCCACACCTGCACAAAAGCCGCGAGGAGCTGCTAGCAGAAGATTTTTTTGATCAACAGTCATCTACAAACCTAACATTTATAGGGGCGAAAATATCCCATTGGCTAAATATTTTCAAACAGCGAGTGGGACTCGCTTGCCAAAAATATCAGTCCGCCTTAAATTCGGCGGATTAGTACATCAATTTGCCTCTAATTACCAGACTTTGACGCGTATATGGATCAACGTTCCCTGTCGGAAGTGAAAGAACATCGGATGATAAGTAAATTCAAGCCTATGAAGTCCATCGCAATACTAGCGGGCACTTTGATTTTATCTGCGTGTTCTGGGGGAATGGATTCTGATTTCTTCAGCATGGAGAAGCGGGTTCTACCTTGCCCGAATGTGAGCGTGCTACCAAACGCCGATAACATTACGATCTTTCGCCAAGGTCCCGGCCGTGATTTGGTGGACGTTGAATTTGAAGGCGTGATCGTGCCGACCAGCGGCGAATGTGTCTATGAAGATGATGAGTCTCTGGTATTAGCCGAATTGATTCTTCGTATTGGCGCCATAAAAGGACCGGCGGCTACTGGTCAGAAAAAGATGTTTCCGTTTTTCGTCGCAATCGCAGATAAAAACAAACGTATATTGAGCAAAAAAGTGTTCGAAAGCCCTGTTGAGATTCCAGAAGGAAAACGCAGAGGGGCGGTTCAAGAGGAAATTGTTCAAAGAATTCCCATAATGAGCGGCCTGTCTGGACGAGATTATACGATTGTCCTAGGCTTCCAGCTTACAAGTGAACAATTAGAATATAACCGAAAAGCAGTTAGGTAGGCTGTATACCTAAAAAGGGCCTATCAAGAGGGACACCTTTTTAGGTACGACATTGGTTAGATCAATCAAATGGCTTTGCGAATTTCTGTCAGGAAGTTTGCAACATTGTTTTCAAGATCTTCTGATTTTCCCTGCAGGACGCTAGCTTCAATTAGCAACTGTCCGCTCGTGTCAGATGTTTCGGCTGTGGCATTTGCAACGGTCGATATGTTGTCAGATACGGATTGCGTATTGTTTGATGCGCTCAGAACACTTTGTGATATCTCACGCGTGGCACTGCTCTGCTCATCAACCGCATTTGCAATTGTTTCTACCGCCGAACTAATGTCTTCTATGGAAGAGTTTATTGTGTCCATAGATTGAACGGTGTCAGTTGTCGCATCCTGAATATCAACGATTTGACGGCTAATATCTTCGGTCGCTTTTGCTGTTTGGCTTGCAAGGTTTTTAACCTCATTGGCGACCACCGCAAAACCTTTACCTGCATCTCCTGCCCGGGCGGCTTCAATAGTCGCATTGAGGGCGAGAAGATTAGTTTGATTTGCGATATCTTCAATCAACTTTACGACTTCGCCAATCGATTGCGCGGATTCAGCAAGACCCTTAATTTTGACGTTACCAGAACGTGCCGTTTCGCGAGCGGTCGTCGTGTTCGATAAGGAATGTTGAATTTGACGGCTGATTTCTTGAATTGATGCAGACATTTCTTCAGCAGAGCTTGCAACAGTTTGGACACTGGCCGAAGCACTGACCGCGGCTCCGCCCACATTTTTCACCTGTTCGGCTGTGCTGCTGGCATTGCTGGACAAATTGGTCGCTGAATTATGCAAGGTTTCCGACGTTTCATGAATAGACTTTGAAACTGTCCCGATCTGAGCCTCAAATTGTTCAACGATCCCTTCAAATTTTGCAGTTCTGTCAGCAAATGATTGAGTGCAATTATTGATGCTAACCGCCGTTGATTTAAAGGCCCCGCTCATATCACTTTCGATTATACGTCGGTAGTATTTCTGTTCTGCAACATGTTCCATAGAGGCTTTCGCTTCTCGAATGAATGCATCCATTCGATCTACAAGATCATTTATCGCTTCTTGGGTTGCCGCAAGGGGGCTCTCTGGTTCGATGTTGAGGATACGGGTTTCGAAATCACCGGCAGCAATTTTTTTGCAAAGATATGCAGTTCGGCCTAACTCATCGGCGAGTTCTGCCGGTGTTGCATTGCTTTCATCGCTCATTTCACCAGCACGAGCTTGCAGCATCAATCGCATGTTGTCTCGTTCTTGAACAGCAGCAGTGACCTTTTGCCTGAAGTAAAGCGCAGCCGTGGCTGGTATTAAAAAGGCGAACCCAAATGCAACTAACTCCAGTGTTAAGGAGCCAATTGTTGAGAGATATCCTGTATAGGCAATTGACGTTACAACTATTGCGGCGACTACAGAGCCAATTTGTTTAGAGAGAGAAGAGCCAGCGGTCATAATTGCCTCCTTGTTTATCGATGATGTCAGTTAGGGCGCTTTGTGAAGATTCCAATCCTTGTTTCGGAGATGTCGCTTTTTGTTCGATATCTCTTAGCTTCTTGTAGAGTGGAACGATTGTATTATTTACGAGAGATGGATCACTTGCCCGGCGATTAGAATGGTAACCAAGAATTGTACCGTCTTCGCCGAGAGAAGGCGTGACATGGGCTAATACCCAATAATGATCACCTTCTTTGCAAAGATTAAGGACGTAGGCAAATACCTCTTCACGGGCAACTAATCGTTCCCATAAAAATTTAAAAATAATACGCGGCATATCAGGATGCCGGATCACATTGTGTTGTACGCCTAATACTTCATTTTCGGTATAGCCGGAAATTTCTAGAAATTTTTTATTGGCGTATGTCAGCTTTCCTGTTGTGTCGGTTTTACTGACAATTATTTCTTTTTCACCGAGTGTTCGTTCGGTACCGGTCGGGGGGATTATCGGTTTCATTAGTTGCTCAATTCCAAGTCAATTCAGCCTAAGAGCTAGGGATACATATTTCAGAAGACACATGACTACCGGAACGAGGTTAATAGATAGTAAGTAAAATGGATTAGGCCCAAAAAAATAGGAATTGAGTGTTTTTGGGCAATTTTTCTCCATGTCTTCTAACGAAATTGATTATGCCTTTGACACACGCGATCCCTTCACTATTATCTGGCCATTCATACAGATGATCCCTGCGGGAGAGATGATCTAAAGTTATCGCCGAAGGAGCAACCACCCCGGAAACTCTCAGGCACCCGGACCGCAGGAGGATGAATCTCTGGAAAGCAAGCCGAATGCTCGGCTTCACCGAAGGGGTAAGCATGAAACGTCACGTTTACGTTTCATGTCAAATCTCTCAGGTCCTAAGACAGAGGGGGTTGTTACCGACGCTGTGCGCGTTGGTGAGCAATCAACTTTGTGAGCAGAGATCATATTATGAATGAAAATACTCAGACTAAACGGACAGCACTGTATGAGTTGCATGTAGACCTCGGTGCAAAAATGACCCCTTTTGCCGGCTACGATATGCCAGTGCAATACCCTGAGGGGATTATGAAGGAACACCTTCATACCAGAGAGGCCGCCGGCCTATTTGACGTGTCCCACATGGGACAAGTTGTCATTTCTGGGGATAACCCAATGAAATCAATTGAAAAATTGATCCCAGGTGACATCGAAGCATTGTCTGTTGGCGAAATGCGGTACAGCTTTTTAACCAATGATGTGGGCGGAATTTTGGATGACCTAATCGTCACCCGCCGCGAGAACGATCTGTTCGTTGTTGTGAACGCCGGATGTAAGGAACAGGATATTGCTCTGTTCAAGTCAGCGCTTAAAGATGAAGCGACTATTACGGTTCTAGAAGATCGGGCGTTAGTTGCCTTGCAAGGACCTAAAGCCGCTGAAGTTTTAGCGCGCTTTAATCCAAGCGTGGCCGAAATGTCCTTTATGAGCTACCGGGAGATGGATCTGGCCGGCGCGGCTTGTTTTGTAACCCGTTCAGGCTATACCGGCGAAGACGGCTACGAAATCTCTATTCCAAATGACAAAGCCATCGAGGTTTGCCGGGCATTTCTGGCCGAAGCCGAGGTGGCTGCTATTGGTTTAGGTGCCCGCGATTCCCTTAGATTGGAATCAGGTCTATGCCTTTACGGTCATGATTTGACAACAACCACAACACCAGCCTCAGCAGGTCTTCTTTGGGCAATCAGCAAACGCCGCCGTGCAGAAGGCGGGTTCCCTGGCGCGCAAATCATCATTGATGAAATTGCGGCAAAACCGAAAATGAAACGTGTTGGTATATTGCCAGAAGGCCGGGCACCAGCCCGCGAACACACTGAAATAGCTGACATGGATGGCAATGTCGTTGGAGAGATTACGTCCGGCGGTTTTGCTCCAAGCCTGCAAGCGCCGATTGCCATGGGATATGTCCCACTGGAATTGGCCAAGGCTGACACACCCTTACAACTTATTGTTCGAGGAAAGGCACGCGCGGCTAAGGTCGTCAAAATGCCATTCGTAGAGCAGCGATATTATCGGGGCTAAGAGCCCATACAGAAATTAATTTCAAAGAATAGGAAATTGAAATGAGCATTAAATATACAAAAGATCATGAGTGGGTAACTGTTGAAGGCGATATCGCGACAGTTGGTATTAGCGATTACGCCCAAGAACAGCTTGGGGATGTTGTTTTTGTCGAAGTTCCTGACATGGACCGTGAACTGGATAAGGGTGATGAACTTGCCGTTATTGAAAGCGTAAAAGCAGCGTCTGAAGTCTACGCACCGGTCAAAGGCGTGGTTGTCGCCGTGAACGAAGAACTTGAAGATGCTCCGTCTTTGGTCAACGAAGATGCGCAAAGCGCTGGTTGGTTTGCAAAAATCAAAATCGAAGATCCATCTGAGCTAGATGAGTTGATGGATGAAGCGGCGTATAAAGAATATACAGAAGGTCTTTCCTAATGAGATACATGCCACATACTGCTGAAGAACGGCAGGCAATGTTGGAAAAAATTGGCGTTGGCTCTGTTGATGACTTGTTTGTTGATATTCCAGAAGAAGCGCGCCTTTCAGGGCTTTTGGATTTACCAAAGCATGCTCCTGAAATGGATGTGGACGCTAAGATGCTGGCTTACGGCGCACAGAATTTGTCGCCATCTTCTGCACCTAGTTTTCTAGGGGCAGGGGCCTATCGCCATCATGTGCCTTCAGTTGTCGATCATTTGATCCAACGGTCAGAATTTCTAACAGCCTATACGCCGTATCAGCCGGAAATTAGTCAGGGAACTTTGCAGGCCCTGTTTGAATTCCAGTCGCAAGTTGCCTTGATTACAGGAATGGATGTGGCTAACGCTTCTATGTATGACGGTGCTACAGCATGTGCGGAAGCCGTCTTGATGGCTTGCCGGGCCACCCGCCGGAAAAAAGCGATTTTGTCGGGTAATCTGCATCCGCATTACCGGGGAGTCACAGAGACAACTGTCCAGTTTACTGATTTCGGTGTCGAGAGCCTGTCTCCATCTGTTGATGGTGTTGAGGATTTGGCTGCGGGTCTTGGTAAAGATATTGCCTGTGTCGTGGTTCAAAACCCTGATTTCTTTGGTCGGCTTCAAGATCTATCCGAACTTGCAGATAAGTGCCATGAAGTTGGTGCCCTGTTAGTTGTTGCTGTTACTGAAGTGGTCTCATTGGGCGCTATTCGCTCTCCAGGTGATATGGGCGCTGATATCGTTGTGGGCGAGGGCCAATCAATTGGTGTTCCGCTCTCCTATGGCGGACCATACGTTGGTTTATTTGCCACTCGCCAAAAATTTGTTCGCCAGATGCCAGGCCGCCTTTGCGGTGAAACCGTCGATCAAGACGGTACACGCGGATTTGTGCTGACGCTTTCTACACGCGAACAACATATTCGGCGGGAAAAAGCGACCAGCAACATATGTACCAATGCGGGCCTTTGCTCATTGGCCTTCAGTGTTCACATGAGTTTGCTGGGTGAAGTTGGTTTCTCCAAACTTGCCAAACTTAATCACGGTGAGGCTGCCTCAGCTGCGGACAAAATCTCTGCAATTGAGGGCATTGAAGTTCTCAACGATACATTCTTCAACGAGTTTACGGTGAAGCTACCAATCCCGGCGGCAATCGCTGTCGAACAGTTGGCATCCAAAGGTATTCTGGGCGGTGTTCCTGTTTCAAGGTTGCTTCCCGATGCTGCTGAATTTGAAAACTTGTTACTTGTTACTGTGACAGAGACAAATAGCGATGCCGACGTTGATCAATTGGTCGCTGCGCTGGAGGAGATTGCCAATGCTAAATAATGTTGGACGTCCGACAAGACCTGGTGCTGCCAGTACTAATGGTGACGCGGAAAACACATACACTGGAAACAGGGCTCTAAACCTAGAAACTCCGCTTATTTTTGAGCAGGGCGTAAAGGGCCGCGTTGGCGTGGATATGCGTGAGCCTAAGGAAGTTAAAAGCCGCATGGGTGGTCTTGAAAGAGACACAGATATTGGCTTGCCAGATCTTTCAGAGCCGCAAGTCTTGCGTCACTATGTTCGTCTGAGCCGCCAGAATTATTCAATCGATGCCGGTTTCTATCCACTTGGATCATGTACGATGAAGCATAATCCGCGGATCAATGAAAAAGCGGCACGGATGAAGGGCCTCGGCGACATTCATCCAATGCAGCCTGTGAGCACTGTTCAAGGCGCATTGGCGTTGATCGATGATTTGGCTCATTGGCTGAAAACCATCACGGGAATGCCAGCAGTTGCCATGTCACCGGCAGCGGGCGCACATGGCGAGTTATGCGGTGTGATGGCTATTCGAGCTGCCCATGATGCAAAAGGGGAAGCCAGAACTCGTATTTTGGTGCCTGAGTCTGCTCATGGAACAAATCCAGCAACGGCAGCCCTTTGTGGATATAAGGTAGAGTCTGTTCCAGCTGATGCAAATGGCCGCATGGATATGGTCGCTTTCGAAGCCAAACTTGGGCCAGATGTTGCGGGTGTCATGCTGACAAATCCCAACACATGTGGCTTGTTTGAGAATGACGTAAAGAAAATTGCGGATCTCATTCACGGTGTAGGTGGGTATTTCTACTGTGACGGAGCTAATCTTAACGCCATCCTTGGTCGGACACGTCCGGGTGATCTTGGTGTTGATGCCATGCATATCAACCTTCACAAGACCTTCTCAACACCGCATGGTGGCGGTGGGCCGGGTTCTGGCCCAGTTGTCCTATCTGAAGCGCTTGCGCCTTATGCACCGGTTCCCTACGTCGTCAAAGGTGACGCGGGATATTTCCTCCAAGAACATGTGGAGGAAGGGGCAGATCAAAGCTTTGGCCGAATGAAAACGTTCCACGGACAAATGGGAATGTTTATTCGGGCGCTGGCTTATATGCTGAGCCATGGATCAGACGGTCTTCGTCAGATTGCAGAAGATGCTGTGCTTAACGCTAACTATATTCGGGTGGGGTTGAACGATTTACTCAACTCTCCGTTTGACGGCGTATGTATGCATGAAGCCCTGTTTGATGACAGCACTTTGAAAGATACAGGGGTGACTACTCTTGATATCTCAAAAGCGATGATCGATGAGGGATATCATCCAATGACCATGTATTTCCCATTGGTCGTACACGGTGCAATGCTGATTGAGCCAACTGAGAGCGAGACTAAAGAGACGCTTGATATGTTCATTGGCAGTATGCGTCATCTGATTGAGAAAGCACAAACCAGTAACAATGTTGACTTCTTTACGCAGGCACCTAAGTTTGCCCCTCGTAAACGTCTGGATGAGACGGCCGCGGCACGGAGCCCAATCCTTCGCTGGAGCGCTCCTGAAGAAGCCTGATCAATACTGATATAACCTGACAAAGGGTCCCGCTTTCGAGCGGGGCCTTTTTTATGGCTGCAGCCTCGAATTTAGGCAATAAAAAACCCCGCTGTTGAAGCGGGGTTTTTAGTCGAGGTGGGCTTTGAACTTAGTTCAGTTGTGTGCCCAAATCTTTAATAGATTGGTCGATTATTGAGCCGGCTTCTTTCGCCTTGATGTTTTCCTTCATCAGCTGTTCAGCAGCTGCGATAGAAACATCAATTGCGATATTCTGGACTTCGGCAATGGCTTTTTCTTCAGCCTGGCGGATCTTGGCTTCAGCCAATTCCTGACGGCGTGTCAAATTAGCCTGAAGTTCAGCTTCGCTTTCTTTGCGAATTATTTCAGCAGCTTCTTTTGCTTTTACAACGATCTCTTCGGCAGTTGCCAAAGCGTCCCGTTGACGGCGTTGGTAATCAGCATACATAGCTTGCGCATCTTCACGCAGTTTCTGTGCTTCTTCCAATTCGCTCTTGATGCGGCTTGCCCGGTCATCAAGTTGCTTTCCGACAATAGAAGGAAGTTTGAAATAAATAACAACGGCAATGAAACCAAGGAAGGCAATGCCTACCCAAAATGCGGGATCATGTAGCATTAGGCTTTCCCCTTCGCATTAGCTTCAACAGCTGACATTAAATCTGCATCACTAATTTCAAGCGAAACAAGCTTGGAAACCGCAGCTTTTGCGGTTGCACTGGCAATATCCCGAACATTGGATAGTGCTGTTTCCTTGGCAGTAGCGATGCTCTTTTCAGCCGCTTGTGCTTTGTCTGCAAGTTTGGCTTCAAGTTCGACCTTGCTGGCGTCCTGCTCTTGGGCGAGGGATGCTTTTAATTCAGCAACCATGCCATGGGCTTTCGCCCGAGCTTCGTCCAGCGCGGCTTCATACTCCGCTTTTGCCTTATCTGATTCTTCACTCAAGCGCTTGGCTTCGTCCAAATCACGGGCAATGCGGTCCTGACGACCTTCCAGCACTTCAGAAATGCGTGGAATAGCCACCTTTGCCATCGCGATATACAAGATGACAAAACTGATAGCTAACCACACAAGTTGTGGTGGGAAGTCTGCAAAATTGAGCTGCGGCATAACCGTTCCTAAATCCTAACGTTTTAAAGTTCTTTAACTGATGTAGTTAAAGAGATTAAACGAACAGGATGATAAGAGCGATAACCATAGCGAACAGAGCAACAGCTTCTGTTAGAGCAAAGCCGAGCAGAACGTTACCAAATACTTTTGGTGCTGCTGCTGGGTTGCGCAAAGAACCTGAAATGTAAGCTCCGAAGATGTTTCCCAAACCAAGACCAACACCTGCTAGTGCGATAGTTGCAAGGCCAGCGCCGATCATTCTTGCTGCTTCTACTTCCATGATATTCTTCCTTCTTTAAACAAAAACAATGTAATTGTTAATAAAATTAGTGATGCAGGTTAATCGCATCATTTAGATACAGGCATGACAGGATTGCGAAAACATATGCTTGCAAAAATGCAACCAAGAATTCGAGGCCTGTCAGACCAACTATAAAGCCAAGTGGAAGCCAACCGCCCCACCAACTAAGACCAACAACAAATGCGCCGAACACTTTCAGCAATGCGTGACCCGCCATCATGTTGGCGAAGAGACGTACTGAAAGGCTGATAGGGCGTACGAAGTAAGAAATTACTTCGATGGGTATCAAAATCGGCATCAAGAACATTGGAACGCCGCTTGGGGCGAACAAAGTCAGGAATTTAAATCCATGACGCATAATGCCGACAATTGTAACCAGTAGAAATACTGTTAGCGCCAAGCCAAAAGTCACAACGATGTGGCTGGTAACAGTAAATGTATAGGGGATCATTCCGATCAAGTTACAGAATAGAACGAACATGAATATTGAGAAAATGAACGGGAAGAACTTACGTCCTTCAGAGCCAACATTCTCTTTCAACATGTTTGCAATAAATTCGTAGCTCAATTCCGCCATAGACTGCATGCGTCCTGGAACCATGGCCCGGCCGCGCATACTCCATGTAAGGAATACCGTAATTGTCGTAATAACGATGAGCATAAACAAAGACGAGTTGGTAAATGAAACGTCGACACCGCCGATATTCATTTCAACCAAACGCTTAATCTCAAATTGACCCATCGGGTCGATATGGAGTCCCTGACCTTCTGCCACGATACTAATATCCTGTCTGAATATGTTTCACACAAAAAGAGGCAAAATCCATGCCTCTCATTCTTCAAAATCTTCTGGGTTCATTGCTTTAGCAACTTTGAAGACATTATAAACGCCCACAAACATACCTATAACAACAAACACCAACAAAAACACAGGTTTTGTGTCCAACCAACCGTCGATCACCCAACCTAAACCGCCACAAACCAGAAAAGCAGCGATTATCTCTACAGATAAACGCCATGCCCTGCCAATCGCACCGCTTCGCTCAACCTTTAGGCTGCCATCCCATGAACCTTGATCATGTTTATGGCGCGCACTCTCAAGACGAGCTTGAAATTCTTTCTTCTCTTGCGGGGTTGGTTCAGCCATTTCCGCCACATTCACGAAAAATTAACATCGTCTAAATCTCCCTACTCAAAGCGCGGGAAACATACGGTCTGACCTTCGCACTGTCAAGGTCGAATGAACAGCTTGGAATAGGCTTCTGAAGAAAGTTAAATGACATAGTGTTTCCCGATGCAAATTTGTCTCAACTGGTTTCGTTGGTCATAAGTTGTGCACGGGTCAGATCAACGGATACAAGCTGCGAGATTCCGCGCTCAGCCATTGTAACGCCAAACAGACGGTCCATGCGAGCCATTGTGATGGGGTGATGGGTGACAACAAGAAAACGGGTTTCGGAATCCGCCGATAAACGATCCAGCAAATTACAAAGCCGCTCCACATTGACATCATCAAGGGGGGCATCAACCTCATCCAGAACGCAGATAGGGGCAGGGTTCGTCAAAAACACCGCGAAAAGGAGTGCGACAGCTGTTAAAGCCTGCTCTCCGCCCGATAATAGGGACATCAATTGTAATCGTTTGCCCGGTGGGCTTGCCATTATTTCAAGCCCCGCCGCAAGTGGGTCATCAGATTCTGTTAGTTTCAGATGGGCATAGCCCCCACCGAATACTTGGCTGAACAATTCTTGAAAATGGGTATCTACCTTTTTAAAGGCGACCAGCAATCTTTCGCGGCCTTCTTTGTTCAGACTTGCTATGCCTTGTCTTAGGCGGGCTATGGCGGCTTCAAGATCATCGCGCTCTTTAATTAATGTGGTTAGTTGTTCATCCACCTCATTGGCCTCGATTTCCGCCCGCAGGTTAACTGGTCCCATGCCATCGCGTTCTTTCTTTAAGCGCTCAACTTTGCGGTCGCTAATATCGACAGGCGGTATCTCTTCATCATCTTCGATTTGCCCAGCTTCTTTGATCTTGTCTGGCGTACAATCCAGCTTCTCAAGGATTTGTTCGGCCAAATTTTCCAGAACTTCGGCTGTATGTTCTACGTCAGCTTGATGGCGAACTCTTTGTTCGCGGCATGCGGAGAGCGCTTCTTGTGTCTGTCTTAATGCATCGTCACATTGTTTAAGAACAGCCTCGGCCTCGGCCACTTGATCTCGGATAACGCCTCTTGCGGCATCCGCCCGTGCCATCTGATCCGCTAACTCTCCGCGTTTCTGGCGAAGTTCCTCTGGCTTGTGGGTCAAATCTTGAATTTCTTTGTCTGTGGATGAGAATCTGATTTCCAACTGGGAGAAATGCTCTGCCATGTTAGAACTTCTCCTAATCCAGCTCTCTCGCTCAACGTCGATGGATTGTAATCGATCTTTCTTTATCGCTGATTCGCGGACCACCGTGTCGTGTTCGGCGCGGACGCTACCAAGCTCCTCGCGTCTCTCGCGCAATGTTGATCGCAGTTTGTCTAAGTCAGTTTTTGATTGAGACAAATCGGGAAGGCCAGACTGTTCATCCTTTAATGTTGAAAGGTTGCTTTTCAACTCCGATATATCGGACCCCAGAGAACTCTCTTGCTCCTGCAGGGCCTCCAGGCGGGACTTTTTTGTGGAATGTATCTGTTGATGTTCTGCATGCTTTGTTTGCATGGCGGATCGGGTTTGTTCTGCTTCCCGTCGCTCAATGCGCAATTTTTGTTCAACTAGCTTTGATTTGGCTAACGCATTTTCGGCCCGATCCAGAATTTCTTTTAGGCGCGACAGTATTTTACCTTTTCCGCCTTGTTGCTTTTCAAGTTCAGAGAGGCGGTTGCGATGTTCCAGCTTGATGGCCGCAGAAGACTTGGCTCCGGCCTTTTGATGAAACCCATCCCAACGCCAAAGATCTCCTTCCAGCGATACGATGCGCTGGCCCGCCATTAATGAGCCCAGCGCCGCCAAACCATCTTCTCGCGTTTGCGCAACTCCGATGTAGGATAGGCGGGTAAGCATTGCAGCCTCACCCGTTACATATTGGTCCAACGTTTTAATGTCGCCCGTAAATTGAGTTGACGGAATGTCGTTTTCCATAGCGGACCAATAGGCAGGGGCCTGTGCATCTGTCGGGGCCTCCAGGTCTTCGCCGAGAGCGGCCGCAAGGGCGGTCTCATACCCTGCAACAACTGTTAGCTTTTCCGATATGGCTTTCCACTTTGAAATGGCACCGCGCATGAGAAGGGAATCTAGCGCCTTTATTTCGGCTAGTAGGGTCGCAAGATCCTTTTCAGCGTCCCTATATGTATCTCGTGATTGTCGTTCATGCGTATCGGCTTTTTGCCGGTCAGCTTCGGATGCCGCCAGTGACATGGTTAGTTTTTCGATCAAATCTGCGGTTTCAGTGATCGCATCTTCAATGGTATCGTCTTTGGTTATTTGTTGAAGTTGGCCGGCGAGGACCAATTTTTCTTTGCCAATTTTGGCGAGACGATCATCTTGCCGAGCAAGATTGCGGTCTGCATTTTCCAGTTGCTGGACAAGGCTATTGTGATTTGCTTTTTCAATCGCCAATGCCTCTGATGCTGTGTCCATGTCTGACTGAAGGCCTCTGATGATGTTTTGACGTGCTTGAATGTCAGCTTGAAGTTTTTCAATTAACGGGCCAACATTTTCTGTGGCCACGAGCAGTTTTTCTTTTTCAGCACGCAGATTTTGAACAGCCTCAGCCGCATCTTTTTCTAAGTTCTTTTCCCGTTCCATATCGCTGGCAATTTGAAGCTTTCGATCTTCAAGTTGTTGTTGAGCTCTTCGCAATCGCTCTTCTTCAGCGTTTAGTTGCTCGTTTTGAAGCGCAAGTCTGTGGACCAGTGCAGCAGCGGCCGCTTCTGCATCGCGAAGGGGCTTTAACGCTTCATTGGATGTGAGGCTTGCATTTTGGGCGAGGGCTGTCTGATGCGTCAGTTCTACAACAGCGTCGGCCGTCTCTTTTAATTTTGTCTGTGCAGTTAGTTCTGCCCGCGCTGCAACTTCATGCTTTCTATATAACAGCATGGCTTCAGCTTTTCGAATGTGACCAGATATATTTCTATAGCGAGTGGCTTGCCGGGCCTGCCGTTTCAAGCTTGTCAGTTGGACCTCTAACTGGCCAGAGACATCATCAACTCTCTCAAGGTTGGTTTCGGCTGCCTTCAATCGGAGTTCGGCTTCATGACGTCTTGAATGTAAGCCCGATATTCCCGCGGCTTCTTCTAAAAGGTGGCGGCGGTCTTTGGGTTTTGCATTGATGAGAGAGCCAACCCGGCCTTGGCTGACTATGGCTGTTGAGTGGGCTCCGGTTGCCATGTCAGCAAATAATAATTGAACATCACGTGCCCGCGTTATTTTGCCATTAATTCGATAATCAGAACCTGTCTCCCGACGAATTCTTCGCGTGATATCTAACTCGAGCACATCGTTGTAGGCGGGGGGGGCAATCCGGTCTGTATTGTCAAGACCAAGGGTAACTTCAGCAACATTGCGGGCTGGCCGGCTGGTGGTTCCAGCAAAGATGACGTCATCCATGGCGCCGCCGCGCATATTTTTGGCAGAAGTCTCCCCCATAACCCAGCGAAGAGCTTCCACCAAATTGGATTTGCCGCACCCGTTAGGTCCGACAATGCCGGTGAGGCCGTCTTTAATCAATAATTCTGTTGGTTCCACAAATGATTTGAAACCAGACAGACGTAATTGAGAAAATTTCACGGCCCCTCCATCATCGTTTTAAAGCAGTCCGTTTAAGAAGCCTTTGACGTCTTCGTAAACCCACTCACCTTGTTCATTGCCTTTATAGTGATCGTAGTAATTAAAGCGGTCGCCATTAATGAAAATAGACGGCGTGCTATCTACGCCATATTCATTGGCACCAACCATGCGATCCATCAAAATGTCTTCGCCCAATTGGGTGTCTGCAAGTGCCGCATCAAATTTCGCGCGCGGAACGCCAAGCATTTTACCAATTTCGGCTAGAGATTCAGTAATATCACCGCCATCTCTCCACTGGCTTTGTTTGCTGTAGAGAATTTCTAGGGCCGGGAAAAAGCGGCTTTTGCCTGCAGTGTGTGCAAGCACAGACGCTTGAAATGCCCAACGGTCAAGCGGGAAGTCCCGGTAAACCAAATAGGCTTTTCCCGTATCGATGAAATCTTTTTTGATTTTCTGAAGGATATTGTTGTGGAAATTACCGCAATGACCACAAGTCAAAGACGCGTATTCCACAATGGCAATAGGGGCAGATGTATCGCCTAACACGTTGTCATTTTCCAGAATTGTCATCACGTCAGCTTTCGCGTCACTCGCAATGAATGAAGACGCAGCGCCAAGTGTTAGCGGGGCAATTCCGGCTGATGCTACAAAATGTCGACGTGAAACTGACAATTTTTGATCCTTCATACTAGATGTAGTGTTAGTATACCGTTTCATTAGAGATTCCTCAAATTATTCTACTGATCTTAATGTGTGTCGTTTATGTGATTGATTTTATTGATACAAATTCAATTTTATCATGATTTTATTTCTGTTCTTTGTTTTGCCGGCCGACGAGGGCCGCACCCAAATCCCTTAAATTCTGTTTTAATTCTGGGTCATCCACCGAATTTACAGTTTCTTCAATCCACCGTTTTTGTGTTTCGGTAGGCGGCGGGAGTGGCTGTTTTACGCGCTCTTCAGGGATTATTACGGGGGCTTGTATCAATTGGAGGCGGCCAACAGCCCTAAACCCGAAGAAGCTATTGATTCGCTCAATGATCAAAGGCTCAAATTGCTGAAATTCAGGAGCAAACCCCGGTGTTACTCTAACTTTAAGGGTCGCGTCTCTGTTTTTTTCGCGAGAATAGGATAACCGCTCAGGGCTGGAGGCACGGGCGAGGGTTGGTCCGACAATCGTTCCCCATTTTGAAAGAATGTCAGCTTGAGCAAACCCGCGCTTTACAAGCGCAGCTCGGGTAGATTTTCCGAGAAAATTGCTAATGGCCCTCGGGCCAGCTCTGTGACTAATTTTTCGCAATGGGTAAAAAACTCTTTTCCTAGTGAAGCTCTGCCTATCATATAGAAACAGATTTACTATTTGAGAATGAATTAATCAAAATAAAATGACCACTCACATTTCCGACAACTCTGAATTTTCTGCATCAGTCCTTCGGTGGTACGATGAAAACGCGCGAACTTTGCCGTGGCGCTCACTGCCTGGAGAGTATGCCAATCCATACCATGTTTGGCTGAGCGAGATAATGTTACAACAAACAACGGTGGTAACGGTCAGTTCTTATTTCAAAAAATTTCTTGAGAAATGGCCTTCGGTTGAAAATTTGGCAAATGCCCCCCTTGATGACGTTTTGACGGCTTGGGCTGGCCTTGGATATTATGCCCGCGCGCGTAATCTACACAAATGTGCCGCCACAGTTTGGCACAAATATGGCGGAGAGTTCCCTAATTCAGAAAAAGACCTGATGGAGCTTCCGGGAATTGGACCCTATACAGCCGCAGCTATCGCTGCAATCGCGTTTGCGGAGCCCGCAGTTGTCATCGACGGCAATATCGAACGGATCATAAGCCGTGTTTTCAGGCTTCAGGAGTTTTTACCAAAAGGCCGGGAGGTTTTGCGGGGTTATGCAGCCTCAGTGACACCTGAACTGCGAGCAGGTGACTACGCGCAAGCCCTCATGGATATGGGCTCGAATGTTTGCCGTCCCAAAGGCCCCACTTGCGAGCTTTGCCCTGTTGCGCGTTTTTGCATGGCCCATGCCGAAGGTGATGAGACAAGTTTTCCAAAAAAAGCACCAAAGAAGATTAAGCCAGTAAAAATGGCAACTGTTATTTGGGTTGAAAACTCTATGGGTGAAGTTCTTATGCGTCGGCGCGCGGAAAAAGGACTGCTTGGTGGCATGATGGAATTCCCATCTACTAGCTGGGATGACATCTCAGCCTTCGACGATGATGATCAGGAAGAGCTTCAAGCATTACTTGTAGAGCTTGGGGTCAGCCTCATAGATCAGCCCATAAATGGTGTCTCGCTAGTTAAACACACATTCACTCATTTTCATCTGAAATTACAGCCACATGTTCTCGCCGTCGAAGACAAAGACATTGCTCCGTCCAATCATCTTCTGTGGATCCATCCGTCAAAATTTGGCGAGATAGCGCTACCCACACTGATGGCAAAGGTGGCGAAAGTCGTGAAGGCCGAGCAGGGAGCTTTGCCGTTCTCGTAGGCTAGAGACCCGGCGAGACAAATTCGGCGCGAGAAATAATCCCGTTTTTGTCCTTATCCAACATTTTGAAACGCTTGGCTCCGACATCTTGAAATTCTTGTAAGGTTAAGATGGAATCGGCGTTACTGTCAGCTTCCCTATATTCGTCGGTCACCGGTACAGGAGAGTCTTCTACGGCAGTAGAGCTTCGTAGGTTATTTGCTTTTACATATTCTTCGAATTCAACGGTGCCGTTGCTGTTTTGATCAAGCAGGGCAAAATACCGTGCGCGAAAAGAGGCAGCTTCTTGGCTGCTGATCTCATTATTGGCGTCGCGGTCAATGCCGAGGAATTGGGCTGAGTTAAATGTGAGCGCTGTTGCTGTATTTGCAGTAAGTGTGGCAATGGCGATGGCAAGTAAAATCTTTTTCATTTCGGGCCCCCTTCTGGGTTTTAGAAGGGGGTTATTCCCTTCTAATTCATCTCAGAGCGAACTTGTTGACGCAGAACATCGATTGAAACTGATTGTCCTTCAGCGTCGAAATGCCAAAATGTCCACCCATTACATGTACTTGAACCTTGCAACTGGGCACCGACTTTATGAATTGAGCCGGAAACATCAGATGCAATGAGACTACCATCAGCTCGAACTCTGGCTTTATAGCGTCTTCTACTATCAAACAGAATTTGTCCCGCCGAAAGTAACCCGCGTTCGACAACAGAGCCAAACGGAACACGGGGTTCTTGGCGCTTACTTTTCGTATATTCAAGTTCTTCTGGGGAATGGGCGCGGATCTTGCTGATACGCTCTTCCGCCACATTGATATACTTTGTCTCACGTTCAAGACCAATGTAGTTACGGCCCAGCTTCTTTGCAACAGCGCCGGTAGTTCCTGTTCCAAAGAATGGATCGAGGATAACATCACCGGGTTTTGATGCTGCTGTTAAGACGCGGTAAAGCAGGCTTTCTGGTTTTTGCGTGGTATGGGCTTTTTCGCCGTCAATTTTAAGACGCTCATTACCGCTACAAATTGGAAGATGCCAGTCAGAGCGCATTTGAATATCGTCGTTCATGACTTTCAGTGCGTCATAATTGAACGTCATTCCTTTGGAGCTTTGATCTTTAGAGCACCAAATCAGAGTTTCATGTGCGTTGGTAAAACGAGTGCCCCTGAAATTTGGCATGGGATTGGTTTTGCGCCAAATGATGTCGTTGAGCATCCAATATCCCAAATCCTGAAGTGTCGCGCCAACCCGGAAAATATTGTGATAGGAGCCGATGACCCACAACGTACCGTTATCTTTTAAAACACGCTTGGCGGCCTTCAGCCAATCGTGGGTAAAACTGTCATAGGTTTTGAAGCTTTCGAACTTGTCCCAGTCGTCGTCAACCGCGTCAACACGGCTGTCGTCGGGGCGACGAAGTTCACCAGATAATTGCATGTTGTAAGGGGGGTCTGCAAAGATCATGTCCACAGACTTCTCAGGCAAACTGTTCATCAGTTCGATGCAGTCGCCTTGCAAAATTTTATTTAGTGGCAGCATTTGTTTGTCTGTCATTGCTCTTCTTCGATTTGTTCGCGTTGACCCCAATACTGATTCGCTCGATTCGTATCGTCAATATATTTCGTAGAATCAGCATGTTAGACGAAACTGTTAATTCTTGACCTCATGCGTATCTAAAATTTTTCTGATAGGTGCAAAACTTCGCCTATGTTGTGGTGTGACACCGTAAAGACTCAAGCCCTTGCGATGTTCGGCCGTTCCATAACCCGAATTTCTCTCCCATCCGTAGTGAGGATACAGCTCCGAGAGGGCGCACATTTTCCGATCCCGTGTTACTTTTGCAACAATAGAGGCCGCAGAAATGGAGAGTGAGACGCTATCTCCTTTTACAATAAGTTGTGTTGGTCGTCCAAGATTGGGATCTCTGTTCCCATCTACAAGTAGGGCAGCGGGTGTAATTTGCAAATTTTGAAGGGCTCGCTTCATGGCAATAAAGGTTGCTTGAAGGATATTATGCTCGTCTATTTCCGCTGGACTTGCCTCTCCAATTCCCACATGTGAGGTGGCAAGAATTTGATCGAAAAGGATTTCTCTTTTTGCCTTTGAGAGCTTTTTTGAATCGTTCATTCCCGGCGGATAATTCGAACGATCAAGGATCACCGCAGCAGCCACAACGGGACCCGCAAACGGGCCCCGTCCGACTTCATCAATACCGGCGACTAACCCGTCGATATTTCGCTCGTAACTAAAGTTGGGTAGGCGCAAATTACCGGCCCATTGTATAAAACTGGTCATTGGGCCGCATTGCGGTCAGATTAGCCATGCGATTGCTGAGACCAAAAAATGCTGTAATAGCACCAATGTCCCAGATGTCTTCATCATCAAGACCATGAGCTCTAAGCGCCGCGAAATCATCTTCATCGATGGATTTCGCGTGGTTAGAGACTTTTAACGCAAAGTCGATCATGGCTTTTTGTTTATCTGAGATGTCAGCCTTGTGGTGATTAGTCGCTAACTGATCTGCGAGGAGCGGTTGTTTCGAGTAAATGCGCAAGAGTGCGCCGTGAGAGACAACACAATAGAGGCAGCTGTTATCAGATGAGGTTGCGACAATAATCATTTCCTTTTCAGCTTTGGTCAGGTTGCTTTCCCGCAGCATGATGGCGTCATGATAGTTGAAAAAAGCCCGTAATTCGTCCGGCCGATGCGCTAAAGTGAGAAAGACATTGGGAATAAACCCTGCCTTTTCTTGAACGCCCAGGATCATGTCGCGTAGATCTTCAGGTAAATCCATGACATCAGGTACTGAATAGCGGCTAATAGGATAGTCAGTCATTTTGGTATGCTTCTCTGTTAGGCGTTTACATTTACAACGGTACGGCCGCGTACTTTTCCATCAAGCAAGTCTTTTGCTGTTGGGATCGCTTCGGATAATGAAACTTCATTGGTAATCAGTTCAATGTGAGCAATATCCAAATCGGTTGTTAGGCGTGTCCATGCTTCAATGCGTTTCTCGCGCGGGCAATAAACACTATCTACACCGTGTAATATAACGCCGCGCAGAATAAACGGTGCGACGCTTGCTGGAAGATCCATTCCTTGAGCCAGTCCGCAAGCCGCAATGGCGCCGCCATACTTCATAGACGCGCAAATATTCGCAAGAGTGTGGCTTCCCACTGTATCTACGGCACCTGCCCACCGCTCTTTACCAAGAGGGCGACCCGGAGAGGACAGCTCAGCTCTATCGATAATTGAGGAGGCTCCCAGTGACTTCAAGTATTCAGCTTCGTTTGGACGGCCAGTAGAGGCAACAACAGTATAACCAAGTTTGGCCAAGATGGAAATTGCCACACTTCCAACGCCACCAGCGGCACCTGTTACAAGGATTTCACCTTTGTCAGGTGTTACGCCTTGCTGTTCGAGGGCCATCACACATAACATTGATGTGTAGCCTGCTGTTCCGATAGCCATTGCTTGTTTTGGTGTGAAGGCGCTGGGGAGCGGAACTAACCAGTCACCGTTAAGCCGTGCTTTTTCAGCAAGACCGCCAGAATGAACCTCACCAACGCCCCAACCATTCAGGACAACTTGATCGCCGGCTTTATAGTCAGCATGACTACTGCTTTCCACTGTACCGGCAAGGTCAATGCCCGGCACCAATGGAAATTTGCGAACCACAGGTGATTTTCCAGTGATCGCAAGGCCGTCTTTATAGTTCAATGTGGAATAGTCGACCTTTACGGTGACGTTTCCTTCGGGCAATTGATCTTCTGTGATGTCCGTAAGTTTGCACTCGTAGGCATCATCTTCTTTGGTAATCAAAATAGCTTTCATTTATTTAGTCCTTATTTATTACGCTCGATTACTGGGGGGAGGGATAGGCTCGCGAAAAATACAGATGCGAATAAATCCAATGGGTCTGTTGATTTCACAAGCTTTGATCTTAAAATTGCACCTTCCCAACCGATCCAGAAGAACGCGGCCATTTCTTCTGTGTTGAGTACGGTGGGAATATGGCCTGAAGCTTTAGCCTCATCAAGGCAACGGGCGACACGGCCTTGCCAATCCAAGAATATAGTCTCCAGCGGCTCTCTGAAATCTTCACTTAGTGATCCAAGTTCCTGCCCTAAATTTCCGATCAGGCATCCACGGCGAAATTCATAGCGGCGCATTCCGTCTTTGGCATCTTCAATAAAATCTTCGAGGCGGTCCAAAGGCGTGCGGTCTGTGTTGAGTAACCATTTGTCGAGTTTGCGGGCAAAAAAGGCCCCGAAATTTTCGACAACAGCTAACCCGAATTCATCTTTACTGGAGAAATAATGATAAAAGGAGCCCTTGGGGATATTTATATCCCGCAAAATTTCTCCGATGCCTGTGCTGGAGAATCCCTTTTCCGTTAAGATAGCAGTCCCCTGACGGATGAGCTGGTCTTTCGTATCCAACTGTCCATCTGTCTTTTTGGGTGGGCGGCCACGAGGGCGCTTTACGGGGTTCAATTGCTGCATTGTTATTTATAGACCGATCGTCTAGAAAATAACAAGTGCTGATTTGCAGGCTGTGATAACACGCCGCATTAAAGAAGACTAAGCTGGTCTCCGGGGTTTTGAGGCGGGGTGAATAAGCTGGTATCCAGATCGTACATACGGTTATCAAGCTTCAAGTGCCGAGCTGAATTTTGAAACCGCATTCGGATTAAATCAGCATAAGGACCATTACCCTTCATCCTGCCGCCAAAATCAGGATCATTCTCACGTCCATTTCTCATGGACCGAATGAGTTTCATAACTTTGCTAGCGCGGTCCGGGTAATGTTGTTCAAGCCAACCTTTAAACAAATCTGAAACTTCATGGGGCAATCGAACGGGTATATAGATTGCCTGAGAGGCACCACTCTCTTTTGCCGCCTTCATAATTTGTTCGATTTCCATATCATTGATCGCCGGGATGACAGGTGCGATTTGAACAATGACTTTGATACCGGCTGATGCCAGTGCCTCAATCGCTTTTAATCTTTTATGGGGGGCGCTCGCGCGAGGTTCCATAAGGCGGGAAAGTTTATTGTCTAAACTGGTGACAGATATACAGACGCAGCTCAGATTCTCTTTTGCTGTCTCTGAAATTATATCGATGTCTCGTGTTACCAAGTCTGATTTTGTTGTGATTGTGAAAGGATGTTTTGTCTCTGCCAGAACTTCAAGAACACTTCTGGTGATCATCAGTTTTTTTTCGGTGGGCTGGTACGGATCGGTATTTGTTCCAAGGGCAATGGGTTTGCAGCTGTATTTTTTATGGCTCAAGGTTTTTCGGAGCAAGCTCGCAGCATTGGGTTTGGCAAATAATTTCGTTTCAAAATCAAGTCCTGCTGATAAATCCATATAAGCGTGAGTTGGTCTCGCATAGCAGTAAATGCAGCCATGCTCGCAACCCCTGTATGGGTTTATTGATCGATCGAACGGAAGGTCAGGGGATGTATTTCGGCTAAGGATCGATCTGGCAGTCTCTAGAGTGATAGTTGTTTGGAATGCTGCCTCTTCGGATCGAAAATCGCTCCAGTCATCGGAGATAACTTCTCGCTCCTCATTACAAAAACGGCCAGTTGGGTTGAATGTGGCGCCTCTGCCGCGAATGCGCGGGTCATCTGCTGGTTTTTGCGAATTATCTACCATTCCCAATTATATCAAATAATGAGAACATATCAAGAACATTAATGAGGGTGTGATTATTTCTGGTTTGCTAAAATCGACAATCTTTGCACACTTGCAGCTTCTAAAAAGGCGAAACCCGCTTCATCAAGTTCTTTGAATGAGAATGCAACTTGGTTTTTCCCCAAAATAACGCGGGTAACCGTAGCTTTGCATGCGACCTGTGCCCGGTGTTCCGGTGAGTAAGAAAGTTCCGTCACGGTTACAGCATCCCCTACAGGCGGGCGGCCTTTATAGTCAGATATCCTAAAGCCGCCAAGGCTCCAGTCATATGTTTCTATGTGACGTCCGGCAACGATTAGGCTGAGTAGTGGCAGCGCGAAGCGATGGTCTTTTCTGTTATGAGATCGATATTTTCCGACGGTAAAGAATTTGGCCATGCCCTTGCTATTCGTCCCCCAATATTATTTTTATCAGTATACCCTATCAGTAGACTCATTAATAATCTGTGTGCGTGGGACGGGTAAAAGGCAAAAATTAGGATTGTGTTCGTTTTTGGTGTTCTTGAAGGCGATCGAAAAGTTCGACAAAGTTACACGGCATGAAACGATAATCTAATTGATGAACAAGGATATCATCCCAGCCATCTTTTACGGCGCCCGTTGATCCGGGGAGTGCAAAGAGATAGGTGCCGCCTGCAACACCGGCAGTTGCCCGTGACTGGATAGTTGATGTTCCAATTTTCTGATAACTGAGCATTCTAAATAGCTCACCAAAACCAGGGATTTCTTTTTCGTAGAGCCCAGAGAATGCTTCTGGCGTAATGTCGCGCCCGGTAACACCAGTGCCACCCGTGGAAATAATCACGTCGACCTGATCAGATGCAATCCATTCCTTTAATACGACTTGGATGTCGGCAACTTCGTCTTTTACAATTTTTCGGTCAGCGAGTGTATGTCCAGCCGTCTCAATACGGTCAACTAGCGTTTGGCCTGAACGGTCTTCTGCAAGGCCGCGCGTGTCGGACACGGTTAGGACTGCAATCTTCACAGAGACAAATGGGCGGCTCTCATCAATTCCGGGCATTTTTCGCAACCTTTCCATTTTTAGCGTCCAGCGAATGGTATTGTGGCCAACGTCCTTGGGCAATATCATCAAGCGCTGGGAGTTCTTGACCTAGACGATGCCTATAAATCCAGAAATTTGTCAAAACCCGTTTAATAAACCCGCGTGTCTCGCGGCTTTGCATGGCTTCAATGAAGAAAAGAGGGTCTTCGCTTCCCTTCGCTCGTTTCTTCCATTTCACCAGATTTCCAGGGCCGCCATTATAGGCAATGGTCAAGTGAAACAGATTTGTAGAAACAGTTTTATCTCTCATTAAATACAATATGTATTTCTGCCCAAGTTCCAGATTGTAGGAAGGATTGAACAGGGCCTGATTTTTTCGGTTGCGCAATGAGCTATCTTTGGCGAGATAACTCGCTGTTCGGGGCATTAATTGCATGAGGCCTTTTGCGCCAACAGGGCTTTTCGCGCGGGCGTTAAATCCTGATTCCTGGCGCATAAATGCATATATTAACGCGCGATCTACCTTGAAGCCATTGCGGGGTTGCCATAACGGTAGAGGGTATAAAGCGGCGTCCCAAATCTTGTTTTTCTTTTCCCACAGGTAAAGTCCCATGCGCATTGCAACAGAAGGTGCGCCTAACCGTTCAGATAGAGACAGCAGCATGGGGGCAAGTTTTCGGCCAGTTTTTGGGAATGCTGACCGGAGTTCGCGTTCCGCCAGATAAAATTGGCCTGCTTCACTGAGGGCAATTGCGCGCTGCATAGAGGGCAATTTTGCAAGTGAGGCGATGCTGGCTTGGCTTAGGTCAGGTAAATTCCAGCCAAAGGGCTTCCGCACACCCAATTGGCGAAGGGCTAACAATCCATAGAATGTGTAGGGTTGCCGAGTTGCTCGTTCTAAATATTCCAACGTTTTCTCAGGCTTGCCGAGCTTTAAATATGCGCGAGATGCCCACCAATTTGCCCGGCTTTCTGTCCAGTCTGTTATGCGTTTTACGTTGGACAGAGCAACAAAATATTTAGCCGCTGCAGCTAGTTTTCCTTGGCGCCACAGTGCAAGCCCTGCGGTCCAATTGGCATGAGGTGTATATTTAGAAGACCGTTTAAGGGCAGCCTTCGCATATTCAATGGCCTTTTCATCATTGGCGTATAAGAAGAAGCTCAACGCTGTTTTTTCTTGAAGCTGCGCATATTCAACGCGATCAAGCAGCTTGATGATTTTCTTTTGCTCTAGATATTCAAACGCCTTTGTCGGCTGGCCGCGATACAGATACCGGCGGACAACTCTTTTTGCATGAGCCGCTTCATTGCGAGTTTGGGCCGACCGCTTACGTTTACTTTTATAGGACCTTGATAAAAAGAATGGCTGGCCGGGACCGGTGCCGCCTAAGTACCCTCTATTCTTGGATTTTGGGGTCGCTTTCCAGTCGGATTTATGTCGACTGACGGCAAGGCGATAGAGTTTCTGTGATCCGGGATGGTCTGCATATTGCTTCATCCACAGATGTAATTCGGAATATTGTGCCCGGTATTTATTGGGATGCATATACCGTTGGTATTTCACGTGGCCTAGTAAAAGCGGGTTGCTGACTTTTTTTATAAGTTTGTCGGCGCCGCGCCAATCGGCCTTTTCCTGTAAATTGAATATTTTCTGGTACAGGCCTGCGTCTTTATCATCCAGAATTTTGGGAATCTCAATTGCAGACGCGGCAGAGCTCAAAACAAGGGCCGTGATAAAGATCATAGCGAGCATGGAAAGGCTTGAAAATAACTGCCGTGCAGCGGAGGATTTGGTATTCAATGCGAGGCCATTTTTAATAAACATACTGGGAAAACCAACGACGTTGAGTGGGGTGATTTGTACCATATTGAGCCGTTGGTATCACGAAATCGAGGCTAAAGCAGCTTTTAGTTTTAGCAGATCAGACCACGCCATTTTTTTAGACGCAGGATGTTCCATCAAAAAAGTGGGATGAAAAATGCTCAAACTACTGACTGTATGGGAATTAGCAGGTAGATCTTCCCAATTGCCCCGAAGTTTATTAATTCCCACTTTTTTATTCAGCATAAATGCAGCCGCTTCGCCGCAAATAAGGACAATTTTGGGGCTTGCGAGTTCGATATGGCGGAGGATGAACGGAAGACATATAGCTTGTTCTTCACGTGTTGGTGTTCGCCCTCCGGGAGGTCGCCACGGAAGGCTGCTGGTCAAATAGACATCAGCCTCGCTGAGGCCAATGCTGTTCATCATTTTTGCAAGGAAAGTGCCGGATGCACTGGCAAATGGCTGACCTGCACGGTCTTCTTCGGCAGAAGGTGCCCGGTCGATAATCATGAGCGGTGCATCGGGGTTACCCCGCGCAAATACAGTATTCATCGCCATTGACTTAAGGTTGCATCCTTCAAAATTTTCAATGGCATTTTTCAGCTCTTCCAGGGAACTCGCCGAATTTGCGGCATCTGTCGCGGCGTTAATGTGTTGCTCGCTTGACTGTGAGGGATTTTTGGCAATGTTTACTGGTGCTGCTATTGGCGCGCGGGCCATAGGCTTGGGTATTTGAGTTTGATTTGGTTGCAAACTGGCAGATTTTTTCGGCGGCGCAGGCCGGTCAAACTGATTGACCGGGGCATCGCCAATGACTTCATCTACACCTGCTTGCAGGTAGAAATCGAGAATTTGCTCTATGTTTGCTTCATTTTGCATGACGCTATCATAACAGGCCTTTACCGCAAAATTGAAGCCATTGGTTTGTCCCAGTCAAATAATTCTTCTCAAAAAAAGGATATTCCGTAGGGGGTTATTAAAGAGAGGACGGGCAGGAAGGATTGCTGGATTTGATTTCTTTAGGTTTAAGGGCGGAAAACTGCCAATTGCTGTTCAAAACAGGATTGACGCACCGCAAAAAGAATATAGTGTCTAAAGAAAAAAACCGAACGGCAGGGTGTTTAGCTTTTACAGATTTGGATCAGAAGCGGCATGATCCTGCCAGATTAATGATAAGACGCTAGAAGAGGCTTGATATGGAACGCGAATCTATGGAATTTGATGTCGTTATTGTTGGAGGTGGGCCTTCAGGGCTTTCCGCTGCCATAAAATTACGGCAACTCAGCATGGACGCCGGTTTGGATCTCACGGTTTGTGTGCTGGAAAAAGGATCTGAAATCGGAGCACATATTCTTTCTGGTAACGTGTTCGAGACACGGGCGCTGGATGAGCTTATTCCAGATTGGAAAGAAAAGGGTGCACCTCTAAATACGCCTGTTAAATCTGAAAAATTCTATTTCATGACCTCTCATAGTGAGATGCGTCTACCAAATTTCATGTTGCCTAAGCAATTACACAATGAAGGCAACTACATCGTCAGCCTTGGAAATCTTTGCCGCTGGTTAGCCGAGCAAGCCGAAGAACTGGGCGTAGAAGTTTATCCGGGTTTTGCTGCCGCCGAAGTGCTTTATCATGAAGATGGTAGTGTTAAAGGTGTGGCGACAGGCGACATGGGTGTTGGCAAAGATGGTGAAAAGAAACCAACTTACGAGCCGGGTATGGAATTGCATGCCAAATACACAATGTTTGCCGAAGGTGTTCGTGGATCACTGACGAAAACTCTGTTCGAGAAATTCGACCTTAGAGATGATTGTGACCCGCAATCATTTGGTATTGGTATTAAAGAAATTTGGGACCTTGATCCTGCGAAACATCAAGAAGGTCAGATTTTCCATACATTCGGTTGGCCGCTAAAATCTGATACGTACGGTGGCTCATTCGTATATCACCTTGAAAATAACCAGGCATACGTGGGATTTGTCGTGGCATTGGATTATGACAATCCATACCTGTCTCCATATGACGAGTTCCAGCGTTTTAAAACACATCCATTGATGAAAGATATGTTGGAAGGTGGCAAGCGCGTTGCTTATGGCGCGCGCGCTATTAATGAAGGCGGCTTGCAATCCGTTCCCGAACTCGTATTCCCAGGCGGGGCGGTCCTTGGGTGTTCCGCAGGTTTCTTGAATGTGCCTAAGATTAAAGGAACGCATACCGCAATGAAGAGCGGCATGATGGCGGCGGAGGCAGCATTTAATGCGCTTAAAGAGAATTCGGAAAGCCCTGCCAAAGTTCTAAACGAATATTCAGAAATGTTTAAAGCATCCTGGGTTCATAAAGAGCTTTATCAAGTGCGGAATGCAAAGCCTGCATTTAGATGGGGTTTGCTTGCTGGGACTTTATATACGGGTGTGTCGCTGAAAATCTTCGGTGGTAACGAGCCGTGGACATTTAAAATCCACGAAGACCATACGAGCCTTAAAAAGGCGAAGGATTCCAAGAAAATTGACTATCCGAAATATGATGGCGTTTACAGCTTTGATAAAACATCATCGGTCTTCTTGTCAGCCACCAATCATGAAGAAGATCAACCAGTTCATTTGACCCTTAAAGATGCGAGCGTACCGGTAGATATCAATTACAAAGAATATGCGGGCCCAGAGCAGCGCTTCTGTCCAGCGGGTGTGTATGAATTTCTTACCGATGAAGATGGATCTAATCCGCGACTGCAAATTAATGCTCAAAACTGTGTGCATTGTAAAACTTGCGATATCAAGGATCCAACGCAGAATATTAACTGGGTTGTTCCAGAAGGATCCGGCGGACCTAACTATCCAAATATGTAAAAATGCTCGTTATTCCTAAAAAAGGAATTATCTTGTTTATCAAGGGGGAATGAATACTTTACTGTAGTATTATTACGACCCCTTGATATCTAAGTAATAGAGGCATTTTGAATGGCTGAGCGTTTGAGCAGAAATCTCCTTAAGTGTCTGTCCGGTGTAGCAGTACTCACGCTTTTCGCGGGATGTACTGCCGTAGGGCAGGGAACTGGCTTGGATTACGCCCCCTCCACATTTCAAGATGACGGCGGGGTCAGTTCGTCAGTATCGACGACGCTGCCAGGGCAGTATCTTGCCGGCAGGCAAGCTCTTCGCGAAAGAGATACGCAATCTGCCACCGATTTCTTTGGTGCGGCTTATTCGCTCAATGGGCAAGATGATTTTATACTTCAGAATACTTTTCGGGCGGCCTTATCAAACGGCGATACTAAACGCGCGCTGATATTGGCAAAAGAAATTGTCGACCGCAAAAGCAAGAACGACAATAGTGCCCGGCTTGTACTTGGTATTGATGCGATCGGGAAAAATCGTTTTGAAGAAGCAGCGGCTCATATTGGTGAGATTAAGCCAACCCGTTACGATCTTCTTTTAAAACCGGTTCTCACCGCTTGGGCACTTGTTGGACAAGGTAAACTTGCCGAAGCGACAGAGGCCCTTGAGGCCCTTGATAAATACGACGGCTTTAAGCTTTTAAAATCCTATCATTTGGCTTTAATAGCCCATGTCTCTGGTCAAACTGACTTAGCTAGAGAGCAATATAAGCTCGCCCTTAGGGGGCCTTCTGGTCGCGCAGTTCGTTTGGTGCAATCTTACGGCACGTTCCTCCTTGAACAAGGGGACACGGACGGCGCGCGCTTAATATTTGAAAATTACAAAAAACGATTTCCCTTAAGCCCGACCATTAACCGCTTGCTTCAAAAGATGGATAACGGCGAAGCTATCGCTCCGTTAATTGGCTCTCCGGTTGAAGGTGCAGCGGAAGCCTTATATAGCTCTGCTGCGATTATCGGGCAGGAAAAAGCCAGCAGTCCCGCAGTGACGTTTGCCTATTTTTCATTGATGCTGCGCCCAGATTTAACTGTTGCCAATATATTGCTTGCAGAAATTGCTGAAGATCGCGGGCAACTTGCAAAAGCGTTGGCGTATTACGGAGAAGTTCCTGAGCAATCGCCCTATTATTTGAATTCAAAAATTCGGATGGCATGGTTGACTTATAAGTTGGGTGATGAGGCCGGTGCCTTTGCCACCTTGAACAAACTTACCAAGGATAATCCAACTGAGGTAGAGCCAATAATTGTTCTAGCCGATCTGAACCGGGATCGTAAGGACTGGAAAAATGCAGCGGCGGCGTACGGGCGGGCCATTGATAATATTGGAAGCGTAAAAGCCCGATTGTGGTCGTTGTTATATGCGCGTGGAATTGCATATGAGCGTCTAAATGAATGGGTACTTGCGGAAGCTGATTTGTTAAAGGCCTTATCTTTAAAGCCAAATCACCCTCAAATTCTAAATTACCTCGGATACTCGTGGGCAGACCGCGGCGAGAAACTGGAAAAAGCGAAAGAGTTATTGATAAAAGCCGTGTCACTACGGCCTGGTGATGGCTACATCGTTGATAGTTTGGGATGGTTATATTATCGGGTGAAAGACTTTGATAATGCCGCCACGCAGCTTGAAAAAGCTGTCGCCCTTCAGCCAGAGGATCCAACGATTAATGATCATTTGGGGGATGCCTATTGGCAGGTGGGACGCAAAGATGAAGCCCGCTATCAATGGCAGCGCGCACTTTGGTTAGAGCCAGAGGCAAACCAAATTCCGGCTATTCAGAAAAAAATACAGGAAGGGCTCACAAGCCAACCTGCCCCTTCAAAATGAGCCTATCTAAACTTGCCCGGCCTAAAGTTAATCTTTTCCTTCATGTGACGGGAAAGCGCGATGACGGTTATCACTTGCTCGAAAGCCTCGTATGTTTCCCGTGCGGGGGAGATCGGATCGAGGTATCCGCTGCGGATCAGATAACCGCCTCTGTCTCTGGCCCTTTTGGCGCATCAATTGGGACCACTGACGAAAACCTTGTGGTGAAAGCTGCAAAATTACTCAAAACGCAATTTAACATTACGGCGGGTGCCCACATTCATCTGGAGAAAAACCTCCCCGTTGCCTCCGGCATCGGCGGGGGATCTTCAAATGCGGCTGTCTGTTTGCAATTGCTCTGTGAATTGTGGAACGTGACGCCATCACCTGAAATCTTGTCTGATATTGCCCTTCAATTAGGGGCAGATGTTCCCGTTTGCCTCGCCGCAGTGCCTGCATTGATGACAGGGATTGGGGAGCAGGTGACGCCTGTAGCGGCCCTTCCCAATTTACATATTCTTTTGGTGAACCCATTAGTCGCAGTTTCCACGCCCGAAGTTTTTAAAGCCATTAATTGGTCATCGCTGCCGGCATATGATGATTACGAGGATGTGGGTTCAAGTGCCGATGGGTTTATAGCCAAGTTGGCCCAGACCTCAAACCACCTACAGGCACCAGCCATCTCTCTTCTTCCCGAAATAGCCACTGTTTTGAAGATGATTGAGGCCCAGCCGGATTGCCTTCTGTCTCGCATGAGCGGAAGCGGTGCGACCTGCTTTGGGTTATTCAACTCTGCTGGAGAGGCGGCCTTTGCACAGAAAAAGATATTGGAAATTAAACCAGATTGGTGGAGCCTGTCATCCGCGATTAACAGCGAGGCCCAAAGCCAATGAACGTGCGCATCGAATGCTTTTTGATGTTCATGATCTTTGCATTTGGTCTAAGCGCCTGTTCAAAGCCAGTACCCATTCGAACGCCTGCACCCACATTTAATAAGCCGACCTTCTCAGACGCCGAAGCCGTATGGCGGAACGCAACTCTCGCTATTCCCGTGCGGGGGTCAGCGGGATCCATGATCACCACTAATGACGGTGCACTTGGCCTGCTTCATTTAGCCGGGGCAAAGCCTAATACGCGATGGCCAGTGATCGTCATGCTGGGAGGGTGCGCTGAGAATATATCTCTTCGTTTGATGCGGGGGCTGGCGGAGCAAGGCTTTGTTGCTTTTTATTTAGATAGTAAAGCTCGCAGCCATGAACCTGTCGTCTGCGTGGAAGGCGAGCCCATCTTTGATCGGCTAATGCGCAACAGCCGGTATAGAGAAGCTGAATTGACTTATGCGTTGAACGAGCTTCAATTTGTTTCCTGGGCTGACCAAAAAAACCTGTTCTTACTGGGCGCTGGGGAGGGGGGCGCCATAGTGGCAAGGCGAGCCGATCCTGCGGTGAAAGCCAGAATTGTTGCTGAATGGGGATGCGGCGGAGATCTCAGCGTTAGTGGCCTTAAAGGAGAGGAGCGTTCACCAGTATTTTCTGTGACCTCGGGTAACTCTCAAGCAAAGGCAGATGAGGGATGCTCTATGTATATGAGAAATAGGGCATTAAGCCAAAGTTTAAGTCTTCAAGGTCGTTATCCAAACGGTATTTTGCTTGAGCCGATTGTGTTTACTCAGATGCTCCAATTCCTCGATCGGCAGCTGTTCCAATAATATTTTCATCTTTTTGATTTTAGCACTTGAGATTGCTGAACTCTTTCGATAGAAAGGGGCTCTCCAATGGGGTGTCGCCAAGTGGTAAGGCAACGGGTTTTGATCTCGTCATTCGCAGGTTCGAATCCTGCCACCCCAGCCA
>JBALWO010000045.1:0-25246 GCA_036960775.1 Pseudomonas marincola
CGCTGTGTAATCTGCTCCATAAGATCAATCATCGACGTAATCATGAAGGGGAAAAAAATAATTAGGGCGAGAAAAATCGCGAGAATTTTTGGCACGAAAGCCAATGTCATTTCTTGAATTTGAGTGAGAGCCTGAACCAATGCGACTACCAAACCAACGCTCAATGCAACGAGCATAATTGGAGAGGCCACCATCAATAAAACCCAAATTGCCTCACGCGCTACGTCAACGACATCTGTCGGTGTCATCCCTCACCCCTTTTACCAAAAAAACCAGTCCGTGGTTAGATTGGCATTTTAATGATGTCTTGGTAAGCCTGAATTACACGATCTCGGACGGAAACAACAGTTTCCAGTGTAACTTCTGCGCTGCTGACTGCAGTCACAATATCAACAAGGCCGGATTCACCGGTTAAAGATTGTAAGCTCACTTTTTCAGAAGCCATCCCGTCATTGACGGCTTGCTTTCCAGCTTCACTCACCAAATCAGCAAAACTAGGTCCTGTTGACACTTCGTCAGAACCGACGATTGTCCCAGAACCTTTAGAGGTCGCGGCTTGATCAATGGCTTTTGTATATGCCTGCAGCGCTGAATTTGGGGAAATGTCCACCATGTTATGCTACTCCAATCCTGAATTGATCGCCCATTAACGCAGAATTTCCAGCGTTTGGGCAATCATTTTTTTGGAAACGTCAATAACGCCCAAATTCGCCTGATAAGAACGTTGAGTTTCTTTCATATCCATGAGTTCAACCAATGAATTGACGTTTGGTGTTTTAACGTAACCTTCTTCATTGGCTGCGGGATGGTTGGGATCGAACTTTAGCCCGAACGCGGATTTATCTTCAGTAATCTTATCAACCTCTACTTTTCGAGCATTTATCTCGCGATCCAATGCGTTTTTAAAAGTAACGATTTTCCGCCGATAAGGATCGTCGTCAGCTGTCTTTCCGACACTGTCCTTGTTGGCCAGATTTTCTGAAATAACCCGCATCCGCTCACCTTGGGCTTTCATACCCGCAGCGGCTAATTTCATTGATTTCAGAAGATCCATTTCAATCGCTCCTAATTACCACGACCAAGTGCAGTCTTAAGCATTCCAATTTGCTTTTTGTATAATGATGTCGTCATTTGATATTGAATTTGCGTGTCAGCAAGTTTCAGCATCTGCTCTTCCAAAACGACACCATTCCCTGTTGGCGTCACTTCGTAAGGGTTTTTATCAGTTTTTGGACGAAATTCCTTCGTCCCATCATTATTTTCAATATGACTTTCATTGGTCTTTGTCAGATGGACTTTAGTCTCCGCAGGTCGGATGACCATATCCTTGAACTTCTGAGGCTTCAGATCCTTGGCTTGATAGCCAGGTGTATCCGAGTTTGACACATTTTGAGACAGCACACCTTGACGCGCAGATAACCATTTCATGCGCTGAGTTAATGCTGAAAATAACGGTATATTTTTTAAACTCATAATGTTCTCACTACGTTCGCCGCAGACTTTCGTATGCTCAATCTAGGCAAAATTGGTAAAGAAAAGGTAAATTTTTTGTTAATACTCTCCGCTGCCCTCGAGACAAAAAAAATGCCTCTGATAGAACCAGAGGCATTATTATATCTGTTTTTTCGGAAGTTTTAAAGCGTTATGCTGCTTCCCATGCTTCAGGCTGGTAAGACTGAACACAAGCTGCAAAACTACCGATCATTGATAAGATCTCGCCAGTCGCTGTGCAAAGCATGTCGTCAACAACGATAGCCTCTTCAACTAGATCCGCATTATTTTCAGTCAACACTTCATTACTGGCTTCAAAAGACGCAACATTACGGCGGTTCAAAACTTCGTCGAACGCGAGGATTTTGACTGCTTCTTCGAACAAACCAACTGGTTTATTGTCTTCCATAAAGCCGCGCATAAAGCGAGCTGTCTGCGGGTTTGAGCGTAAACGCGCCACATGGCGAGAGCCACCCGGAACGATAACGGCATCAAATTGATGAGACATCGTAGTTGGAAGATGAGCGTTAGCTGGGAAGAAATGTCCCCAATTACCATTATGCCAGCTATTCACAACACCCTTTTCAGGGGATACGATCTTCACTTCGGCACCTGTTTCAACAAGTGACTTATGCAAATCGGTCATGTGGGATTCTTCAAAACCGTTAGCGACAAGGATAGCAACTTTTTTACCGACGAGTGTATTCTCCAACTGCATAATGTCCATATTCCTTTCAAATGGCGATCCTAAAAAAAGTGATCGCACTACATATAAATCAAACAAACATCTAAACCACCAATGGGCCGAGTTCACACAAGGCACCTGAAAAGGCGATTTCAATTTTATAAAATGTTTATTGCAAGTGTGAGGCAGTAGCCTCACAACCACTCAATTTGGCGTTTGTATAAACACCTGAGCGCCCGATACAAAGGTATCAGCGAGGCGGAACATAATCATTCCCTAAACGACATGCAAGCAAGAAGTTAAAAACTTTTAAACAAATGTGTCCGTCGTCATATTTTGTTTCTCTAAACCTAAAATTCATGTCAATATTTATGGAAAATGAACCTAAACACGCGGGTGATAAAAATGATTGGGAAAACCATAAAAACTGGGGCGGAATTTAGAAACGATAACAGAAAAACACGATCCCTTCCCCCCGCAATGGTTAAGGAACTGACGAGGCTTAACCCTCTCAAATCCACTCTTGCCATATTTGAAACCGTGGGCGTAATCGCTGTTTGTGTCGGCCTCAGTTTATACTTTTGGAATATTTGGGTTGTCGGTCCCGCAATTTTGATAATTGCAGCGCGTCAACAAGCCTGCTTCGTTCTGGCGCATGACGCGGCCCATTATCGTTTATTTGACCGTCGCTGGCTAAATGATCTCATCGGCCGCATGGTTGCGTCCCCAGTTGGTATTTCCATGTGCAGCTATCGTGTATTGCATCGCTTGCATCACAATCATCTCTACGAAAAGCAAGATCCTGACATTCCGCTGCATGGTGGATATCCACGCGGCACATCCTATTTAGTCAAAAAATTGTTGAAAGATTTGCTGGGTGGGACGGCCTTTAAAACTTTTGCGTATTTCTTTGGCAAACAATCCGTTGATACAAAACATGCGGATGGTTCTGTTCAATCTCATAGCCCCCTTGATGACACCTCACCCGCACTCCGTCAGGCTGCGGACCGGGATCGGTGGACAATTGTCATCTTTCATATTGCGGTCCCTACTCTTGCTTTCTCCGCTGGCTACCTTGAAGAGTATTTAATTTTGTGGATTCTCCCTCTTTTCACATTCTTGCAGCCTATTTTGCGATTTAGAGCCATTTGCGAACATGGAGCAGTCACCTCCACCAACAGTCCATTGAAGGCCTCACGCACCAATTTGGGGCCTGCCTGGATCAGATTTTTATTATTCCCTCATAATGTAAACTATCATATCGAGCATCACCTCTATCCGTCTATTCCTCACTACAACTTGCCCCGGTGCCATGCGGAACTTAAAAAAGCGGGACTACTTAAAGATGCAGAAGTTCGTGACATACGCGCAACAACACGTCTTGTTGCAGGATTGGATCCAGCTTAACTCTGGTTAAGGTTAATTTTAGGGACTATTCTATTTGCTCAGCAGCGACATATTGTGTTTTAACTGTCGGGCAAACGAGCTGAGGATGCAAAGATTGAATGGCTGATAACAAAGCAGGAAAAGAAATACGCCCTATTGCTGTTGCCCTGTCCCATGACAGAGGAACAACAAAGGCACCTGTGGTTACAGCATCTGGTCGCGGAGAAGTTGCAGAGCAAATTCTTAAAATTGCATTTGATAACGGTGTAAAAGTTCGTGAAGATTCTGATTTGGCTCAAATTTTGTCTCAAGTGGAAGTTGAAAGTCCAATCCCACTCGAAGCGTTTGCCGCCGTTTCAGAAATTCTGTCCTATTTATACCGTGCCCAAAATGAAAACAGTACGCCTCCACAGTTTGAAGTAACAGGATTATCCGATGACACCGAATGAACAGATCCTTGCCAATATTCATTCAATGAAGTCTGAATTAGAAACCAGCCTCGCCGACGCTGAGCATGGAAGTTCTGTGGATATTTCAAAAATCCCTGCGAAACTATCAAAACTGCACGAAGAAGTCGCCGCAATGGATATATCAGAGCGCGGGATTTTAGTGGCTGGCTTTGAAGAGCTTTTGTCTCTTTTGGACGAATTATCAAAAATCATCCAAAACAGCTACAAAGAGATCAGCTCGCAGATAAAATTCATCGACGGGGAATAACCCTCACACACACAAATCTGAATTTTGTTTCTAAAAATTATTTCTTCAGGTTAAGGTGTGAAAAATTAAACTCTTTATAAAACACATCAGGGGCATATGGATTTTTGGCTTTACATGAAATATTTGGTCGTTCTGGTCTTTGTACTCGGACTTATCGGCCTTATTTCAATTGCAATTCGTAAATTTGGTTTTGTTCCGAGCGTTGAAAAATCACGCAGTAAGAAAAAACGCCTCGCCATAAGCCAAATGATTGGCATCGATGCCAAACGACGTCTAATTTTGGTCCGCCGGGATGATCGGGAACATTTAATCTTACTTGGCCCAACCGGTGATATACTTATTGAAAAAGATATCGACCCTCAATTAATAGCCGATGATGATGAAATCATAAGTCCTATATCTGAGGCAGACGAAGACGCCATACTTGAGGATATAGAGCCTCGGTTACCAAGTTTTTCAACCGGCACTCACCGCAAAGGGGATGCGCAGTGACCTCATTCCTTTTTAAATATCTGAGGCAACTTCGCCTGTCTCATGTAATGATGGCGATTACCATGCTCCTCGGCGGTATCGCTTTTTTCCTTCCCGCTGAAGTGGCAGCTCAATCCCTCAACCTTGATCTTGGCGATGAAGCTGGGCCGCTAACAGGCCGCATTGTTCAAATTGTTGTTCTTATGACGGTGCTCAGTTTAGCGCCGGCAATTTTGATCGTCACCACATCATTCACGCGCCTGATTGTCGTATTATCATTGCTGCGAAGTGCTCTTGGCATTCAAACGACCCCGCCAAACGTCGTTATTATTTCTCTCGCGCTGTTCCTCACCAGCTTCATTATGGCACCCACGTTCGAGGCGGCCTATGACAACGGTATTCTTCCGCTTATCAATGAAGAAATTGATGAAACCACAGCGTTTGAGCGGACAGCACTCCCCTTTCAAGAGTTTATGCTCAAACATGCACGGGAAAAAGACATATCCCTGTTCATGGATCTAAGCGCTACTGCACAAGTGGAACGCCCAGAAGATGTGCCGCTAAAAGTTCTTATACCGGCATTTATGATTAGTGAACTCAAACGAGCATTCGAGATCGGCTTCTTGCTGTTCATACCGTTTTTGGTAATTGATATGGTCGTCGCCTCTATCCTGATGTCCATGGGTATGATGATGCTACCGCCTGTAATGATCGCCCTACCCTTCAAGCTTATCTTCTTTGTGTTAGTTGACGGTTGGAACCTTGTGGCCCGGAGTTTGGTTGAAAGTTTCGTGAACGGTGCGCCGCCGTCATGACGGTGCTTAGCCGCGCTTTTGTCGGCTTATGTTTTTACCTGTTCCTCAATTTTGCAGGCACTGCCAGTGCTAAACAGCCTTATGAATGGTCAGATACAGACCCTTCTATTAGCATCACCCATATTTTTCAGGGTCAAATTAACAAGAAGGGCAAGGCAACCGGCTTTCACTATGCTGGAATCGAAAAGCCAACCTACGAAAATTTTCCGCGCCTAAAACAAATTCTATCAAAACCCAATAAGGTTGGCGTCTATACGGCAATTATTGAAGTTTGGGACGCCAAAGGCGCTCAGTGGAAATCCAAGTTTTCCAGTCTATTTCCAGATCACTTCACCCGCCCCAAAATTATAACTGCCATATTAGCGGCCTTTAAAGGCAACACCCTTAAAGCCAAGCGCAAATGGCGGGGCAAGTCTGGTCAAGGCTTTGATATTGAAGGTTATATGCTGAAAGATGGTCGCATTATCACGGCCTACCCAATCTATAAAATGAATGAATAGAAATGATCTGCACGTTTCAATTCCAACTTAAAAGTAATGATATAGTCTTCCAATGCGATGAAGATGGAGAAATTCTACGGAGCTTTTTGGAAAGTGAGTTGCAAGAAGATCTTGTCCATACATCCAAATTATTGGCGCGTTGCAAATCCCCGAACATCCTTGATTTTGAAATCACAGGAAACGCTTATACCTTGTTGATTAATAGACAAAAATTCAAAATTGAAAACCAATTTGATGAAACCGAACAGCTTGCCGGTAAAAGAGACAAGCTAATCGATATCTTGGAAAACTGGGAAGCACTTTTACGCGGTAAATCCAAATTGTAACGCGTCTTCAGTTAAACAAACCAATAGCAGCAATTAACGCTATATTAACAAATAACTCCTATAAAGTGCATATCACAGTTGTTATATTCGTATAAAGTTTGTTTAAAATTTTATATAAATGGAGTTTCACATGGCCTCTGCTATAGGATCTGCTCTTGCTGGCATGACTGCCGCGACCCGTCGCGTGTCGGCCGGTGCAAGTAACATCGCAAATATGCAATCCGTTGGCAAACCCGGCGGAAGCGGCAGTGAAGCTGCCTATAAACCTGTTGATGTGGTGAATATATCTGGCCCGAACGGCGGACCTGAGGCAAAGATCGTGGAGCGTAGTCCAGCTACATCTCTATCTTACCAGCCCAATCATCCATATGCGTCTGATGATGGATATGTTGAAAGCCCTAATATCGATGTCGCATCAGAGCTGGTGAATAATAAAATCGCCCAGCGGGCTTATGAAGCAAACATCAAGTCAATCATCACTTGGGATGATATGCAGGCAACCCTGCTGGATATTAAATCCTGATCCCAAGTGACAATAAACTCAATCTAAACCGATATTAAGACGCCAATACGCGCGCTTTAGCCGCATCATATTCACGAACGAGACGCTCAACCAATTCACCAGCTGTTGGAACTTCCTTAACCGCGCTGATGCCTTGACCGCAGCCCCAAATATCTTTCCAAGCTTTTGCACCAGTGTTCCCACCGGATCCGAAATTCATTTTGGTTACATCACTTTCAGGAAGATTGTTTGGGTCCATACCAGCGGCCACGATTGACGGCTTCAAGTAGTTACCATGAACGCCTGTGAACAAGTTCGTGTACACGATGTCATCAGCGTTACAGTCAACGATACCGTTTTTATAGCCGTCACTTGCATTGGCTTCTTTGGTCGCAATAAACGCAGACCCAATATATCCCATGTCAGCGCCCATTGCTTGAGCTGCCAAAACAGCATCACCAGTAGCGATGGAGCCGCCAAGAAGAACAAACCCGTCAAACCATTCACGAATTTCTTGGATAAGCGCGATAGGGTTCAAAACACCCGCATGGCCGCCTGCGCCGGTTGCAACCGCAATCACGCCGTCGGCGCCTTTTTCAATGGCTTTTTTGGCAAAGCGATTGTTGATCACGTCATGGATCACAATTCCACCGGCTGCATGCATGGCATCATTCACCGCTTCCACTGCACCCAGTGATGTAATGGTGATGGGAACTTTATATTTCGCACAAAGTTCAACATCTTGCATAAGTCGATTATTGGATTTGTGGACAATCTGATTAACCGCAAATGGCGCGGCGGGTTTGTCAGGATTAGCCAGATTATAGGCATCTAACTCTTCCGTGATCTGAATAAGCCATTCTTCCAAGACTTCAATTGGGCGCGCGTTCAATGCTGGGAAAGATCCCACAACGCCCGCTTTACACTGTGCAATTACCAGCTCAGGGTTTGAGATAATAAAAAGCGGTGACCCAATGACAGGTATGGACAATCTGTTTTGTAAAAGCGGTGGTAAAGACACAAGGCTCTCCTCAATTTAATGGTTATTATTGCTTAATTCAGGCAGGAAAATAAAACACTTCCCAAGTGGACATATGTCCGTATAATGCATAAATGGACATATGTCCACATATTCCGTCACCCTATAATATGGACGTCAGATGACAAGAAGTGATGCCCTAATAAACCGCCAGCAGATTATGGATGCGTTTCATAACGCAACTCGCCATGAAGTAAAACGCCTGCCAACCATGTCAGACATTGTAAAGCTGTCTGGCCTTGGCCGGGGAACTGTCTATCGTCATTTTCCGGATATGGGCGCCCTCGCCTTTTCATTTATGGCTGTGGGCTATGAAGCGTTATTTGCCACCAGCCGAGAATTACTGCGGGCGGCGACGACTGCTGAACAATCACGCGCGGCACTTGAAGACCATTTATACCGATTTCGGAGATTCACAAAAGAAAACCTTGCACTGCTAACCACCCCAGAAGTCACAATATCTGACGGCTGTAGCCTTGCACAAACCAGTCAGCGGCAATGCGTCAGACGGGCGTTGCGCGATATGGCGGGCATTGGAAAAACATCGCCAGATATACTTGAAACTGCTGTCGACCTTATTTCACGATCAGCGGAACCGGCTCATTTGAAATCCGTTGGTGTTAGTCAGTACTCCGAAGATCCCACAGCCTATTTTGCAGTGGAACTCGCTCTCGAAATTGCAGATACGGTGACAATTCGGCTTAAAAATTTAGATCAGCAGTAATTAGTATCCAAGATTGAAGTTTGAAAAAATAAAACCTAAACTTTCTAAAAAAGGTGATCAAAATGTCTGAAACTAAAGTGGCCCTAGTTATCGGTGCTGGCGATGCAACAGGCGGTGCTATCGCAAAACGATTTGCAAAAGAAGGCTTCACAGCCGTTTGTGTTCGGCGAAACGCTGATAAACTCACCCCCCTGGTTGATGAAATTGAAGCCGCTGGCGGAAAAGCAGTGCCTATTGGATGCGATGCCCGTAAAGAAGAGCAAGTCACTGACTTAATTGAAAATATTGAAACCAATATTGGGCCGATTGAAGTCTTGGTTTTCAATATTGGCGCCAATGTCCCCTCCAGCATTCTTGACGAGACAGCTAAAAAATACTTCAAAATTTGGGAGATGGGCTGCTTTTCAGGGTTCCTGTGTAGCCGTGAAGTGGCTTTGCGCATGAGAGATCGCGGTCAAGGCACCATTATATTTACAGGCGCAACATCAAGTACGCGCGGCGCGGCTAATTTTGGAGCATTCGCTGGATCTAAACATGCTCTTCGGGCGCTTGCCCAATCCATGGGGCGCGAGTTGGGACCACTTGGCATCCATGTGGGACATGTCATCGTTGACGGCGCTATTGATACAGAATTCATCAAGACCATGTTCCCTGACCGCTATGCTTTAAAAGCAGACGACGGCATTCTAAACCCCGATCATATCGCGGACAACTACTGGCACCTGCACAATCAGCCCCGTGACGCATGGACGTTCGAACTCGACCTTCGACCTTGGTCGGAAAAATGGTAATCTAAACGATAATAATAAAAACAGAGAGGATACAAAATGACCGTAACTGTAGAACTCCACATTGATGTGGCCAGCCCAAACATCTATTTATGCCATAAACTTGTTCCAGGTATTGAAAAAAGAACTGGCGTAAAATTTAAATATGTTCCCGTCCTTCTTGGCGGAATTTTCAAACTAACCGGTAATCAGGCACCTTTCGTTACCAATCAAAATGTCATGCATAAAAACGATTATATGCGCATTGAAATTCAACGATTTATTCGGGATCATGGCCTGACTGATTTCCGCATGAATACGAACTTCCCTGTAAACACTGTGCAGCTCATGCGCGGTGCCATCGTGGCGGAAGAAGAAGGATTTTTGGCAGCGTATTTTGATGCGGTATTAAAGGATATGTGGGAAAATTCACTAAAAATGGATGACCCTGAAGTGGTTCATAAAGCCTTCGCTGACCATGGCTTTGATGCTGATCATATCTTTAAACGTGTTCAAGATGCAGACGTAAAAGAAAAACTTCTCGCCAATACGACTAAGACTGTTGAGCGTGGCACCTTTGGCTGCCCAACAACCTATGTTGGCGACGAAATGTTCTTTGGTAAAGATCGTATGGATGCGATCGAACAGGAAATCGTTCGACAACAAAAGAACGGCTAACTTTCGCCCCTGGAGGCATACATGACAAGTAACGCGTATATTCGTTTGCGGCAAGTATGCCTCGCTACCCTTGATATTCAAGGTGTGGAAGGCACGATCTCTCGGATTTTGGATCAATCCCCTTGCCATAAAGAACAGCTCGACCATTTCGGTTTGGAAAATACCCTATTTGCCGTTGGCGGTAGTTTTATTGAGATTGTCGCCCCAACCCGCGAAAATACAGCCGTTCACCGTTTTCTGTCCCGCAGCGGCGGAGTTGGCGGTTATATGGCCATTTTTGATTGTGATGACGTCTCAATCCGGAAACAGGCAGCTGAACGTCTCAACATTCGAACAGCTTTTGAGCGGTCGGACGAAAAAGCTGACCTATTGCAGCTTCACCCTCAAGATACAGGCATAACCCTTGTTGAGTTTGATCACCATTATGGCGGTGAAGACCGATTTGCCACCTATCAATGGGCAGGCGACAATTGGCAGAAGGACTTAAACAAGGATATTGATATCATTGGTGTCACTATGAATTGCCAAAATATTGAAGAAAAGACGACACAATGGTCTCAATTGTTTGGCCTGCCAGCCGTGAATGCAAACATACAATTGGATCACGCAAAAATCGAATTTACGGCGTCTCAAGAACCCGATCACTTCAGCTCAATGCATCTGGGTTGCGCGCATCCTCACGCCGTTCTCGATCGTGCCATTGCTGAAGGATTGAGCATAAAAAACAATAGCTTCGAACTTGCTGGCTTAAGGTGGCACATTCTGCAGAAGTAGTGATCCCGCGGAAATTAATAAATTTTTTACTTTAAATACCACTAATATTGTTATATAAGATTTTCCATAGTTTCCCGATCATCATGGACTGGTTTTGACTTTGACGAAAAACATTATCCGCTTCGGACTTCCTCTTTTAGCACTTGTGGCATTGCCTGCAATGTCGCTTGCAAGTGAAACTGCGACGGGACCGATTGTTAAAGATATGCAAATATCAAAAAATGCGGACAAATCTTTATCAGAGTTGATATTAGGCTTTAACAGCAAGTTTAAAGCCCTTGAAAACATTCAATTTAGCGTTTTTAAAAAATATTCTGACGTCAATGCAGATTCCAAATTTGACGGCCTCGAAAAACGACAACCAACAAATAATATCTAATTTAGGCCGCTAATACAGCGGCTTTATTTTTGGCTCCAGCAAAGATTTTCGCCAAAACAACCCCTCCTAAAATGCGTCGAAAATTCGATATTGCAGCCAAATAATAGACGGGTACGCGGCTAGCCATATCCAGAAAAAACGGTTTAATCCAAACAAGAACGCATTAGCCAAGTGAAATGTAGCTGCAATAACAAGCCCCAAAATCAATGTCGGTTGACTGATTAATGTGAGGGGGAAAATAAGCTCAAATGAAATTACAGCCCACGACATAACCAACAATAACTTTGGCCAGTTCCATAAGCCCCTCAAATGTTCACTCACTGGGTAGGACGAGTATCGAAACACATCATTCAAGGCGAGACCGTTCCGCCACTCTGGATTTATAATTTTGACCCAGCCTGAAATAAAATAAGACATCACCAATTGCAGGGCCAAATATCCGAACACCAACTCTCGCCACGATTGCTCGGGCAAAAAATGAACGAGGCACAAGCAGGACAGCAGAAGCAGGCTCATGCGGTCACTACCACCGTTATACGGCCCTTGAAACCGGTTAAGCATCAGTAATGCCAAAACAATAAGGGCAAGGCTTGCCCACGCTGTCTCAAACCCCAGTATTAAAAAGACACACAGAATGATGCGAGGAATGAACAATATCTGTTCATTTCTGGGTGCAAAAATATGTTCCATACTTTGCTGGATGAAAGCAAATCCGGTCAATATTTCAGTTAAGCGTATGGCAAATTCCAACGTCATTACACAATATTTTCAATATGTTGGTGGATTGGCGACATATACATGACACGTTTTTTTATCTCAGCCCCTTGGCGATCTAAAAACACCAGCCTGAATTGCAAGTAGGGATGCACCAAATCGGTGTCTTCATTTGGTTTAAGGTCACGGGCAATGCGATTTTGAATTTCCGTGCGGCTGTGTTCGGTAGGGTGGGCCATCAAACGTTCTGCGCAGCTGACAAGAAACAGGCTTTCGTTCCAATAAGGGTTCCACAACATCCTCTTAAACATCTGAATACCAGATAACCGCTGTGGTCTAGGCCGAAACTCTATCCAGTTTATGGGAGCCTGGTCTTCCGTTTCAAGCAGCGTAAATTCAATCCGTGGGGATGGCGCAATCACATCAAAAAACCGCCATGACGGAATGAGTGCTGGCAACAGCAATTTGAAGGTATGAATGACGTTTCCGACCGAGGTGATACCCACCTAATTTCTCCAAAATCTTTTATCTTTTAGGATGTTAGCTACCCTAGGCATCGAAATACCTAGAGTCAATTTAGCTATTACATTCGGTATTTTCTTACTTACTGTCATCCCAGATGGAGAGAACAATTTTTCCAATATGGTTCTTCTTTTCAAAGGATTTTTGAGCTTCAGCGATATCAATCAATGGATGGATCTCAGCAACCAACGGCTTTATGTGGCCTTTTTCAATATGTTTAATTAAATTTCCGAACACCTCTGGCTCGAGAACTGTGCAGCCAAAAAAGCTATGATCTTTCAGGTAAAGAGTTCTAAGGTCCAAATCAACTATGGGACCACCAATCGCACCAGAAACGGCGTACCGTCCCCCTGCCCTCAAAACATCCATCAAAGACGGCCATTTCTCGCCGCCCACTAGATCAATAACGACATCGACGCTATCTTTTCCAAGTGCTTCAACATAGTCATCATCTCTCTCAATTGTCCGATCTGCGCCTATCTCTAACAGCGAAGCTGCCTTTGCGGTACTTGTCACGGCAATGACCTTCGCGCCTCTGGCTTTGGCAAGTTGAATGGCAGCTGATCCAACACCGCCGGACGCGCCTGTAATTAAAACGGTGTCATTTTCGCGAACTTGCGAGCGCGTCAGCATATTCTCTGCTGTTGAATAAGAACACGGGAACGACGCGAGTTCCTCGCTCGTACATGTACTGTTAATGGCATAAGCGTGGCGCGAGGCAACCACAGTATATTCCGCAAAACCACCATTACATTCCGACCCGAAATACCAAGGCTTATCCGTAATTTTATCGCAGACTTCGCGCAAGCAAGGTTCGACAAGTACGCGTTCGCCAATTCGAGACTTATTTATATTATCACCTACAGCGACGATAATTCCGCAGACATCCGCCCCTTGTATGAGAGGAAGTTTCAAAGCCTGCCCAGTCCAACTCGCATCCTCAGAACTTTGGTCACTCTTGGAATACCACCCGATACGGGTATTGATATCTGTATTGTTAACACCGGCGGCAGACACACGGATAACGACATCATTTTGTTTTGGTTTCGGCGTTGGAATATTCTCGTCGTAACTCAACATCTCCGGGCCGCCATGCCCTACGAGAAGAACGCCGCTCATTTTGCCCGGAATAACTGCCATAACCTTAACTTTCTTCTGCTTAAATATTTACGATTTAAAATCGATATCAAGTCTGTTCGGTACCTGCAAGAATTTTCAAACCCAACGCGCCTATCACTAGTGACGCGACGCGATCTATGTAGATTTTTGCCTTAAGATACCGCTTGCTGACCGCATCAGTACTCATCGCCAATGCAAGCAATGTGTAGAATATTATTTCAATACCAAAATGGTTTAACACCACTATCATATTTTCAGTGATCCCCATGTTCGCCGGGAAAATGACGACTAAAACCGCGGCCGAAAACAGAACAGATTTTGGGTTTAAGAGATTTAGGAAAATACCCTGCCGAAATGTATTATTCACTGGTTGAGCATTTGCCGTGATGGTTTCTTTTGCCCCCCGCCAGATTTTGACGGCAATATAAAGCAAGTACGCAGCGCCAGCGACTTTTGCAGCCGTATAAGCGAGCGGAAACAAAGTAAATACAGTCTCTAACCCCAATAATGCCATCAATGTCCAGGTGGCAGCCATCACCCCTAAACCACACCCCATAATAACACCTGATTTGCGCCCCGACGCCAAAGTCGTCCGAATTGCGATTAAAAGCGCAGGGCCTGGGCTTGCCACCGCGACAACCAAAGCCAAGTTAAAGGCGAATAAATTTTCAAATGTCATATTTCAATATCCAATTTTTGTAACCGGAATAATACGCCAATAAAGAATGATGTTGCACTGAAAAAATTGGCTATATGAACTTGTAAAAATTATTTGTTCTCGTTATGTTCTATTTATATTTATAAAAAGAGGAATTAGAATGATAAAGGGAAGCTGTCTTTGCCAGAAGGTGAAATTTGAAATAACGGGCGAACCGTTTTCGTTAAGTTATTGCCATTGTTCAAGATGCCGAAAGGCTGCCGGCGTGTTTTCTGCCGTTCTGATTGGTAAGGCGGGCGATCTTCAAATAACCCAAGGGCAAGATGATATCGCCAAGTTCATGCCTGAGGGGGAATGGAAACTTGAACGGTGCTTTTGCAAGACCTGCGGTACGTCCCTTGGGGATATGGCCACCGGCGATATATATGTGATCGCCGCCTCAGCCCTAGATGATGAGCCAAAATTACAGCCCATGGCTCATATCCATACAGCCTCTAAACCAGATTGGTATGAGATCACAGATGATTTGAAGAAATTTGAAAGTGACTACCTTCCGAACAAGTAAGGGAGATCGTTCATGACGATATGAACAATATCGTCATGAACTTAGAGAATTAAAGTTTGATGCGACTGCTGTTACTGCGCTTAAAACGGATAGTGTTGATTTGGATCTTCGATTGTCACCCAGCGAAGTTCGGTGAATTGATCAACCCCTGCGCTCCCGCCAAATCGTCCATAACCACTATCTTTGATACCGCCAAATGGCATCTGTGCTTCGTCATGCACAGTTGGCCCATTTATGTGGCAAATCCCAGAATTCAGTCTATCTGCAACGTCAAGAGTTCGTGTGATGTCACTGCCAAATACAGCTGCAGAAAGCCCGTACTCTGATGAGTTCGCAAGCTCTACAGCGTGATCCGTATTACGTGCGCGGATCACACAAACAACAGGACCAAAGCTTTCTTCAGAGAAAATTGGCATCTCCTCCGTCACATGATCAACGATTGTCGCGGGCATAATTGTCGACTTTTCTGGTGTTCCGCCAGTTGTGACACGCGCGCCCAATGCAGTTGAGCCTTTAATAAGCGTGGCAATACGATCAATGGTTTCCACATCCACAACAGATCCGAGGACGACCGGATCAGTCGGATTTCCAAACGGTAATGCTGCAGCTTTAGCGGTCAGTTTTTCAGTGAATTCATCAGCAATTTTATCATCAACAATAATCCGCTCTGTTGACATACAAATCTGACCTTGGTTCATAAAGGCACCAAACGCGGCTGCATTCACCGCGCCATCTATATCAGCGTCATCAAGGACAACCAACGGCGCCTTACCGCCTAATTCAAGAATACAGGGTTTTAGTAACCGCCCCGCTTGCTCCCCAATAATTCTTCCGACTTTTGTCGAACCTGTAAAATTAATGCGGCGAACTTTGGGGTGAGAAATCAAAGCACTGACAACCTCTGGCGCATCTTCTGCCGCATGAGTAACAATGTTTAAAACACCTTTAGGCAAACCAGCATCCATGAAAGCCTGACCAATTAGCATATGTGTTTTTGGACATTTTTCTGAGGCTTTGAAAATAACCGTATTTCCACAGGCAATGGGCATTGCGATGGCCCGAACACCAAGAATAATCGGCGCATTCCACGGTGCCATGCCAACAAGGACACCAACAGGTTTGCGCACCGCCATTGCGATGGAGCCGGGCTTATCAGATGGAATGACTTCCCCTTTGATTTGGGTCGTCATTGCGGCCGCTTCCCGCAAGATTTTAGCACCCAGCATCACATTAAACCCAGCCCATGGAGCAGTTGAGCCAATTTCATTAATAGCTGTTGCTATAATTTCATCACTCAAAGCTTCTAGAGCATCAGCAGCCTTGTTAAGAATACCCCGGCGTTCTGTAGGGCCTGTTTTGGACCATGCTGGGAATGCTGATGCGGCGGCGGCGGCGGCTTTATCCACATCGGCTTTACGGGCTGCAACCGCTGTCGTTGCAACAGCTTGCGTAACGGGGTTCAATCGCTCAAAAGTTCCCTTCGCGACAGAGGGGGTATACTCGCCATCGATAAGTAGTTCGGTCTTCATTCTTTAATTCCTGTTATTTAACACTGACCAATTTATGGCTACAACCGCTTGCCACAATGGATTTAAAATTCAAAAAAATTGATAAAAAACAACATATTACGTGATTATCTTCGTGTTGTTTTTTAGTTAATCGGGTGAAATTGAAACTTCGATCATGGCAAGGCCTCGGCCTTCTTCAATATGAATAAGCGCTTCTGCGAGAGCGATTTCAAACTGATCGGCAGAAGATACGTGACGGGCCCAAGCCCGGCTGGCTTTGGCGACTTGCACGAAATCTGGACTTGGCGATAGACTTGTTAGCGGTACGCTATTTGCCTTCGCGGCATAGCCCTCTGGATAAATATCCAAGACGGATTTACGGACGGCTCCCCATTCCCGATTGTTCAAAACAATGACAAGCATGGAAATGTCCATTGCCTCAGCTATTTGATGGCAGGCCACTGGGTTGCTAAACATGTAACATCCGTCTCCCATGGTTGCGACGACCGTTCGCTTAGGCTGCGCAAGCTTGTATCCCATGGCAGCCGGGAACCCCCACCCCAACCCGCCAGAGTGCGGTCCATCAAACCAAGATTGCGGGCCTTTCAACGTCATGAACGGTAACTGACAGCCCAATTCTGAGAAAACGCTGGCGTCACGACCGTCCAGTGTTTTTGCCAATGTCATACTGACCCACGCCTTACCAAGTGCTGCGTTATCTCTTGCAGACTCAGCCGAAGCTATTCGGCTTGCTTGATTTACAGCATTGATTTTAGCAACGGCCTCGGAACGTTTCCCATTTCTGTCTCGATATTCATCTGCGTACCCTTCTAATGCCGAAGCAAGGGCAAGTAAGGCAGGGCCAACCTCACCAGGCAGGCTCAAATCTGATCGAAAATTACGAAACGGACAGCGCCCATGTAGCGGATCCGCGCCCATTTGTATGACTTTACAATCTGGATGAGGCTCTCCCGCATCAGGGGCCCACGGCGCGAGGGAGTCGATGACCAATATCACATCTGCTTTTTCTAAAAGCGGCAAAGGATCAGGTCCCGCTGCCATGGGATGGTCGGTCGCCAAGGCAAGCTGCACCGCCCAATATTGAGATACAGGAATGCCCCACTGACTTGCCATTCTTTCAAGTGCAGCAAACCCAGCTTCATTCCCTGCCCCGCGCTGGGCGAAGATCACAGGGTTATCAGCCTCAGCAAGTAACTTGGCGGCATGCGCAATATCATGTGGTAATGGCGCCGATTTTGCCCCTTGTATTTGCGGACGGGTTTCAGCCCCGGCCGCTGGCGCTTTTTCACACAGCACTTCGCGCGGCAAACTCATATAAACCGGACCTTGAGGTGTGGAGGTTGCAATGCCGTGGGCGCGATCCAGTGCATCATAAACTTGTTCAGGAAACCGTAACTCATAATCCCATTTACAAGCCTCTCGCACCAAAGACGTTTGATCAAACATCTCTTGACCCCAGCCAATTGGCACAGTGCGGGCGCCTAAGCGCCCTTTCTCGAGCGTCGGCGTTCGTCCCGACATCAGCAGCATTGGTACGTTATCTGCTGCTGCGTTAATTGCTCCCATAGTACAATTTGCGAGACCAACATTTGTATGCACCATAACCGCCTGCGGCTTACCACTGGCCAAATAATACCCATGAGCCATGCTGATGGCGGCGCTCTCAAAAGGAATGGTTACTGTTTTTGGGAGCTCCATATTTTTTTGAGCGGCCTCGGCTAAACCTTCGATGATTGGCGGAAAATCAGTACCGGAATTGGCAAAAACATAATCAACTCCTAACCGCTTTAATCTCGACAGAAGTGCCGCTCCAGCAGTAATCATTTCAGGTTCTACATTAGTTTCAGATGCATTTTTTTTCATAAATAACTCATTTAATGAGAATTATATCTTATATAATGAGACTATAATGACTTTAACTTGTCAAGCCATATTGCTGCTGGTAGTAAAAGTTGCCCGCATTATTAAGGACATAAGAATGACAACACCGCTCAATGAATCTCTTATTAAAGGCTTTTCGATCCTGAAACTGTTTTCAAAGGAACGGCCAGAGATATCGACATCTGTTGTTGTCCAAGAACTGGGCATGAATTCGGCGACGGCCCATCGGTTTCTTATAACGTTAGAGGAAACCGGCGCCTTAGTAAGCCGGCAACGTGGACGCTACTCCTTAGGTCTGCACATGGTTGCGCTTGGCCGTACCGCTGAATTGACCAATCCGCTTGCCTCTATCGTCCAACCAGTCATAGACGACATAAGCACAGAATTACGTGAATCCGTAATGGCGTGCCGCCTAAACCGTGACGGTGCAGTCTGCATCGCGGCAGCCATTGCCAATAGACCAATTACGGTAAACATCAGTGTCGGTGAAGTTCTAGAATTACACTCATCTGCACAAGGTAAAGTTTGGCTTGCGTCAATGAGCGATGAAGAAGTCCGAACGATTTTGAAAGAACTGCCTCTCAAAAATTTTAATTCCAATACAGTGACGGATATTGATGCACTCTGTGATGAAATCCGCGTCGTGCGCTCACAAGGGTATGCCCTTAATCGAGGCGAGCGCGAAGAAGATATCGCCGCGGTGGCAGTCCCTGTAAAGAATAAGGACGGAAAAACAATTCTGTCATTTTCTGTATTCGGAATGGTTAGTCGTTTTGATCAAGAATTGATTGAACGGGCCAAAAAACAACTCATCATCGCTGCGAATAAGGCAACGCAGGCCATTACGTAAACTCAATAATTAAGTTTGATATCTCATAAAACAAGATATACAGTTTCATTCTTTTTCTGATTATACGGACATTAGACGAATGAAAATTGCGATACTTGGTGCAGGTGCAATGGGTTCAATCTATGGCGCGCGTCTCAAAAAAGGCGGCGCTGACGTCACCCTCTTAGATGTGAATGACGCCCATATTGACGCCATCAACACTAACGGCCTTCATATCTCAATTGATGAAGGAAATTCAACCGTCCATCTCCCTGCAATGCGCCCTGAAGACTGCCATACACCGGTAGATCTCATTCTTTTATTCACCAAAACATTCCACACGGATGCCGCATTGGCGTCTGTCAAAAATATTTTGAAGGGGACCGCTGTCCTTAGTCTTCAAAATGGCATTGGGAATGTAGAACGCATCTCTGCACATGTACCAAAAGAAGGCATCCTTGTGGGCATGACCATGACCCCTGCAGAATTTATAGGCCCAGGACGCGTTGCATCGCACGGGGCAGCCTCTACGTCACTTTATGGTGTGGATGGTAATGAGCATCCAATCTTAAAAGACATCATTGATGTGATGTCTAAAGGTGGCATTGACGCAAAAGCAGACCCAAACATCGACATCGCCATTTGGGAAAAAGCGACCTTCAACTGTACTGCAAATTCTCTTTGCGCGTTATCAGGTGCAACACCCGGTGCAATTGGCGTATCTGAAAAAGGGCGTATCCTCGCCAAGCAAGTCGCCCAAGAGGTTATCAATGTGGCCCAGGCCTCTGGCACTAATGCCAGCCTAGAACGTGTCATGGCCCTCCTAGAACATGCCTTCAGCCATCACCTACACCATGAACCTTCAATGCTCCAAGACCGCAACGCGGCGCGGCGCACCGAGATTGATGCGTTAAACGGTGCCGTCGTTAAAATGGGGGATGTCTTAAACGTTCCTGTAGAAACAAATCGAATTCTCTCAAACTTGATAGCCCTCATGGAAGACTCCGCGGTATTTAGAGCAAAACATTCCTAATCAGGTGCACAATCAAAGAAATCAATCCTCGCTTGAGCGGGTCCGTATCGAAACGTAGACCCCAGCCCGCTGAACTGTCATTTAGCGAGCAACACAGATAAATATGAAAACGGTGCTGTTTTGGCTCATGCCCATAATGAAAGACGAAAAATCTCGCTATCGCTTAATTTTACATCAACACCAAATAGAGAGGTCGATTAATTTTTCTGGTCAGTAAAACGTTTGGGGGAGACTTGTGGGGTAAGCTTGTGGTGAAGCGAAAATTCGCAATTCTCTAACAAATTGATATTGTTGAGAAAATATCACCACAAAAAATTATGGCGGAGAAGGTGTCCGCTTAGAATGTACATTTTAAAGGGTATTATGAGAAATTTTACATTTTACCCACAAAACAACCCACAAACAAAATTTGACTGGTCTCCAAGCTTTGAGCCCTCTGGATCGCTTCTATAGCTAGAACAAACCAAATATTATTGCCTCACGTAGCAGATACAATAAAATACAAATTCACCATTGTGCTCGCTAAGGAGGCTTAACCCATGGCCTATGATATAGCACTCTGGAAAAGCTGAGCCAGCAGCAACTATATCGGAGGCTGCTCGTTTAATGTGAAAATTATAGCAGCTTTTTTTGAGCAAGTACCCTAAATATTAGGGGGTGGAGGTGTTTTGAATTAGGGCCCTCCCCCCTCGGTCGCTGTCCGCTATCAGGCGGTAGACTGACTAATTTCTGCTTCGAAGAAAACGTCCAAACCTGATCCAATACGGACATTCAGACGACCGACTTTGACGTTTGAGAAAGAAATTTCCTGCAAAACCACATTAGCCATGGAATGCCTATTACGGCTCCAAGAGGCGCTATCCACCAATAGGCTCGAAACTCATCCAAGGTCACATTCGGATTCCCGCCGTATATGGCTCCTTCGACTAATAGCACCATTAACACAATTGCGTTATTCGATATGTGGATGACTATTGGCCCGATGAGGGATTTAGTCTTTAGGTAGAGCAAAGAAAGAACAACTCCAAAAACAAAACCACCCAGAATGTCAACATGAAGTATGGCGAATATTGTGGATGAGAAGACTACAGCCTTAACGATGCCATACTTTTGGTGCCACCTATTTAGTAGGAATCCCCTGAAAAAAACTTCCTCAATAACTGGCCCAACAACCACGAGGACAAGTGCATTTATCCCACTCGCCAGAACGGTATCAATTCCAGGCTCCCACCAAATAATGGGTGGTGTCTCCAATACCCATGAAACTACAAATTCCGGCGAGACGTAAGACAGCGGTATATATAAAAGGAATGTACTGAAAACTGCGATGGCAACTAACGGAACACCTAGAAGACCATAAATCCAAGTCTGTTTCGTGCTCAGCGGGTTCCCAAAAAAAACCTGATTGGCAATACCGGCTCTCAGACAAGCAATCCAAATTAAAATGGCCAAGGAAAAATACATCACAAACGGAACAATTGCGTCTAGAAGCGGATTTACCTCAGTAAATAATTCGGGCCAAACAATCTCGGCACCCAATACCGGAACTACCATCGCCAGAAAGAAAATCGACAACAAACTACGACCACGGATCGAGGAAAACATCATTAATGGTTCTGACTGCATAATGCCTTCTTTGTTGCTTTCCACTTGCCCTCCTATTACCACGCGTTTCGTCGACGCAATCACATTCCGTGTAGTTTTGGCATCATACACGCCCTATTTGAATTTAAACAGATACAACAATACCAGAAAGAATATAATAATTGATAGAATTTTAAGTGCAATGGAAAATTTACGATAGTTGTCCGCTTATGCGCTTTTCTGACGTTTGCAAAGCACCATACGGCTTCCGCTATGGGGTAATAACCAGACGTAAATTTAAGTTAGGTTAATTGCACTCAGCGTTTTTTTTGAGAAGGTACCCTAAATATGTGAGCGGGTACGGATATTTCAACTCAGGGCCTCCCCCCATCGGATACCTCGGCCTTCGATTTAGCCCATCATCATATTCGCGGCACCTTTACCACCCGCCATCCGTCTAACGCTCTCTGCGTGGTAAAGGATTCCCGCTTACCTTATCCGCAGGTGTATGCATTTCCAGTTGCGGTCCCAATAAGAAAGTACGTAACAAACAACGTATCTCCGCCCACTTTCGCGGTCTCATTTTTTAACGTATTCATCGCATCGCTGGGTCCAATAAATGGGGGTGGCGCTTTAACTTCACCGATCAACTTACAGTTGCTGACTTCCGTCTCACTATTTGCCTCAACTATTTTATTACCACTTTCTGACAACGTTACGCAGGCCGAAAGGGCTAAAAGCAGTGTGGTCATAACTAACGCATTAATACCAATTTTCATTTTTATTACTCCAGCAACAATCAAGCAAATTTAAATAAGTCGAAAAAGTATTATTGATAAATAGAAAATGCAACATATAATTGTTTTGAAAAACTAATCTGGTAATTTCCCCCCATAATTATAGGGATGTGAAACAAGGAGGAAGATACGATTAGAAAATATTGGCTTTTCAATCCCCCCGGACGGTCAAGAACTCTGTAGTTCAATGCTCGCGGAAGTTATCTTCCTGCAAGATAACCTCGCACACCTATCATCCGCTTAACACTATCTGCACCGTAACGGTTGCCACTGGCTGCAATATACCCAAGCTTGGCCTATTCCTCAGCGATGATGTGGAAGCTTCGTCGCGTGCCTGTCTTCGGACTCTTACGATATAAAAGCTTAGCTTCTATGACTACGGCTTGGGTTTATGCTGCTGAGATACAGCTACTCCCAAAGCAATCGTTGATATCGTATATGTTCTACGCTGATCGTGTGTTTTGGGCGAACTATTAGCTGAGAGCCTGTTGGTGAAATAACTAAATCATCCGATAAGGTCAAACACTTAACAAAACGAACAATTTCTTAGAACTGTACGAGAAGACAATATCAAGCCCTCGAAAACAACAACGTTTTCGAGGGCTTGATATTGTGACCCCAGCACGACTCGAACGTGCGATCTACAGTTTAGAAATTTGCTTAAATTCATTTATTTTCATATACTTAGAAGGAACATCCACCTTTTATCTACCTTTTACCGAGAATCTAGGCTTTGATAAAAAATATACTTCGAAGAGTGTTGCCAAACGTTTCAAAACATGGAGCCCCCTCCCACGCAAAACCTGTTAGCAATAGTGTGACATATGAGCTTTGCTTCTTATGAAACGGTGCAGTTCCACATATTAGAACCGCGGATTGAAAATCCGCGTGACGGTGGTTCAAACCCGCCTCCGGGCACCTCTTTTTCCAGATGGCTCCAGTGATATAGGCATGCCACAGCTATTCGCGCGTCCCCAATAATGTCTTATGCCTCATGTGCCGCTTTGAGCTGATTTCACCTAATGTGCTGTTATTAAACACCGTTCCACTTTAAAATAATAGGCGTCATGTCACCTGTTGGTTTTTTGAACTGCATCCTTTTCTGCGCATCCTGAAACTAACCAGTTCGGACATTTAGAGTTTTTTCGAACTTCCCTATCGAAACCAGATAGGTGATCACATTATGTTGAGCATTCTTAACTGGTATCAATTCGAAATTACCCTTCCCTCGCATATTTTCCGCATGAGACACATCTGATCCATCACGATCGCCATAATATAGAATTCCCTTCTTTATCCGATCAACTGGGCGATAATTTCGCATATTTACTAAAGTATTGGATAGGTAATCGGTATCATTCGGCGCTGCTCTTCCTTGTGAAAACAAAAGCTCCGAACCACGCGACCAATCAGTCCTGATTCCAAAACCTATAAAAACATCTGCGCCAATAGTGGCAGCGCAAAATAAAGCCGCATAACCACCAGAAGAGAAACCAAAGACACTGACACTTATGAATTTACGATCTAACACAAACTTATCGAGCGCATGCCCCATTTCGTCAATACTATTCCCAAGTTTCGGAGAACCACTGCAATACATCCCTACATCGGGATTTTTAATATACAATATTGAGTGCCCCTGCCCCAGCAACATAGAGTGCAGAACCGGGAATGATACGCCGAAATTGTTATACATTGTGGCAAACACGATAATAAGGTTCGATCCTCCTTCAAAAAACAACGTATCAAAACCCAACAATCTTTCAAATAATTTTGACCCGTGTGAGATTTGCTCGGATATGTTATATTTTGATAGACTATTGTTTATATTTTCAAGGAAATTTATATACGGATTTCGAGCCGCTCTGGCTCGGGAATTCCTTATTTCTTCAATATAAGCCGTTGAAAAATCTACATGCCCGTGAATTGATAATTCCGTTGCGATGAAAAACGATTGGGGGTTAAGATTTTTAGAATTCGTCAATTTCACCACCTCCCGCAGCTGTCCGAGAGAATGAATTCTTAATGATGTTGACATATTTACCAATCTGTCTTGGATGCCGCTAATACATAACTACCGTGGCCGGGATTCTCCCGATGAACAGCCAATTCGGATACTACGACTTTAGTCAGCATAACGAGCGTCTTTGTACAAGGCGCGCGAACTAATTCAATAAAGCGGTGATATTCTATTTCTGTGTGAAGTGACCCCAGTTATACGAATAGTATAATAGCTTCGTTAAGGAGAGTCTGGTCTAATTTTCATACCCGGAATTTCTTCCGCCTGAATAACGCGGACAGCCCAACGTCTATCATCTGTCACTTAATTCCAAGGAATATCCATATCTTAGCAGGATTCTCGTTCCCAAGTCATTGAAAAAAATCAATTTTTACATATCCATTGGCGATTTTAATATTCACGTGCCTGTGGTTCAAATCCGCCTCCGGGCACCACTTTTTCTTCAATGATTACAATAGCTTGCAATTTTCGTAGCTAATCTTATTGCAGAATTATGCCCATCCTTGTTCATATCTGTAACTACCTGATTTTATTACATGATCCCCGGACGTCCCTTGCTGTATTGTTGCGTGGGTGCCGCATGAATGCCGCATGACGCCGCATGGGATTGAAGAATGCTTGTGATACGTTCACGCTCCCAACAAGTACCTCTCAGACGACCTTCAACCATGCATGCCTAAGCTTGGTGTTGGGAAAGCATCCTGCTTGACATTGAAATGCGCAAAGAACAAAATGAGAACA
>JBALWO010000046.1:0-25127 GCA_036960775.1 Pseudomonas marincola
TTTGGTTGAAGATCGGTGGGCTTCGGCGTTATCTGCGACTTGATAACTCTCGCCGGCTTTTAGGGTGAAGATGCGACCGTCATCTAGTTCCGTCACCAGTTCACCTTCAAGGCAGAGTAATATGTGGCCTTTGCTGCACCAGTGATCTGCAAGATAATTCGGCGTGTATTCGACCATTCGCACCCGCATGGGGCCGAAATTTTGGGTTTGCCAGAAGGCCGTGCCCGTATCACCGCTATGCTCGGTCCGCTCAACGTTTGACCAAGAGGTTGTTCCAAAAGGCAAATTTTCGATTTTCATGATCGGTATCCGGTTTTATATGGGTGATGAGGTAAAGGATTTTCGTTACATGGGAGTTAATGTGGTAGCGTCAAAATTAGGGATTAATTAATTTCGTATCACATATTATCGGGTGAACGGCGATATTTTCGATTGAGATGGTTTTAAAGTGACAGTTAAAGACAAAACACCAAACATTGGCGATCGGAACAAGCAGCCCTTAAAAACGGCTCCCATTTCCCAATTTAATGAAGCTGGCCTGCGGTTCCTTGTTGAGAATTCCGGGAACTTTGTTGTACTTCTGGATGTGCATGGGCGTATTAATTACGCAAATAAATTTGCACAAAGTCTGTTGGGTGATGCTGAACAAAATTGCTTGGGGTTTATTTTTAGTGAATTAGTCACTACCGAAACAACCCAAAAAATATCCTCTATTGTTGATAACCTCGTTGGTAATCCAGATATACCTCAACAAGATTTCATCAAATTCACAGACAACGACAATCGAGAAATACTCTTGGATGTTGTCGCCTATAATCTGGTAAAAATTGAGGACATTGGCGGCCTCCTTTTTGATGGTCGAGACGTTACAGGGCAGGCTAAGGTTGAAGCCGATTTAAGGGTTTCGAAAGATATGTTTGAATCGGCCTTCAGCGTCAATAGTTCCATGTGTTCCCTCAGTGAATTCAAAACAGGGGAATTTGTTGATGTCAATCAGAGTTGGTCGGACGCACTCGGTCACACGAGAGAGAGCGCAATTGGACGCACCTCGGTGGAACTCAATATCTGGTCTGACACAGCCAAACGGGATCGGGTCATGGCAAAACTCAAACGGGACCGAAAGCTCGAAGGGTATGTATCTGAAATTTCGGATAAAAATGGCACCAAACTGACCGTCGAAATAAGCGCCTCAATTCTAAAAAATGGAGATCTGGAGAGGTTGTATTTTTCATCAACCGACATTACAGAGCGCGTTAAAAATGCAAAAACTCTGAGTGAAAGTGAAGCGCGCTTCCGGGATCTATTGGAATATTCAACGGATTGGTTTTGGGAAACAGACGAAAACCTGGTTTTCACGATCGTATCAGAAAGTGCCGACTTGTTTGACGGGTTCGACCGAAACCGCATGATCGGCAAAAATGTTGGCGAATTTTTGAACTATTTCAAGTTGATGGAAAAGTCGAAAAAAGTGGCCACGATAATGCGTGAACGACAACCTTTCAGAGGCATCCGTCATATTTTCAAAGGTCCAGATGGAAACCCACGGCACCAAAGTTTTAGTGGTAAACCCATATTTGACGAGGCTGGTGTATTTCAAGGCTATCGCGGAACAGGCACTGATGAAACGGCAACCTATGAAGCGGAAGCTCGAAGAGAGGCTGCCGAAGAAAAATTGCGCCAATCACAAAAAATGGAGGCAATTGGCCAGCTTACAGGGGGCATTGCCCATGACTTCAACAATTTACTATCAGTCATTATTGGTAATGCAGAAATAATTGAAAACAACCTAACAGCAGACAATGAAAACCAAAAACAGCTGGAGGCTATTTTTAGGGCGGCGATGAATGGGGCCGAACTCACCCAGAGTTTGCTTGCGTATTCACGTAAGCAAGTGCTGCGACCGAAAAACATCAAGATTGACCAGCAGCTGCAGCGGCTAATTGAAGTTTTGCCTCGAACACTTGATGCAAATATCGAAATCAAAGTTGTTCAACCTGATAACCTGTGGTCATGCCTTGCGGACCCAGGTCAGGTAGAGAATGTTTTGCTTAATTTGGCCAATAACGCCCGCGATGCCATGATAAATGGTGGAAACCTGACAATCTCATTTGCAAATGTAACCCTCAATAATGAAGATGTTGGGCATCCGCCAAAGCGGGTGTCGGGACACTTTGTCAAAATGTCTGTGTCCGACAGCGGTTCAGGTATGTCTCCCGCCACGTTGGAGCATATTTTCGAGCCTTTCTTTACTACTAAGGATACGGGTAAAGGCACAGGATTGGGGCTAAGTATGGTCTACGGGTTTGCTGAGCAGTCCAATGGCTATGTTTCGGTAACCTCTGAAATCGGTGTTGGTACTACGGTGAATTTATATCTGCCGCGGTCTTTAGAAAACACGGTGATATAAGGCAGAAAACATTCATTTCCGCCTTATATTTGTCTTGAGGCAAACTTTGTTCGTTGAAAGCGCTAAACTCGACCTTCTTCGACTGCAAAGCAGGCGGTTTTTGTATCACCGTTATCTTGAAGCACTGGAATTTCCCTGCTGCAGCGTTCTTTGGCATGGGGGCAGCGGGTGTGGAAAACACAGCCGCTCGGCAAATCCATGGCGGTTGGAACTTCACCAGACATTTTTAATGGGCTCACGCCGCTTCCATCAATTTTTGGAATGGCACTCAACAATGCCTGCGTGTAGGGATGGCGCGGTGTTTTAAATAGATCTTTGGTGCCCGACGTCTCGCAGACCCTTCCCAAGTACATTACGGCTACACGGCTGCCAAAATGCTCCACTACCGATAAATCATGGGTGATGAAAAGATACGTCAGATCTCGCTCTTTTTGAGCATCCATCATGACATTTAAAACTTGCGCCTGAATGGAGACATCTAGTGCGGAAATCGGCTCGTCGGCCACGATAAATTCCGGATCGAGCATTAAAGCCCTTGCGATACTGATCCGTTGCCTTTGCCCACCTGAGAACTCATGAGGGTAACGCTCGCCCCACGTGGGATCATTTCCAACGGACAGCATAACCTCTTCAACTTTTGATCGGATCTCTGCGCGGCTCATGGCTGGATAGTGAATTTTGAGGGGCTCTTCCAGTGTCTGGTATACTGTCATTCTGGGGTTTAGAGATGCATATGGGTTTTGAAAAATCATCTGCATCTTTTTTGTAAATGGCTGACGATCACGCGAGTTTAAATTATCAATTCGGTTGCCATCATATTTGATTTGTCCGGCGCTGGGCGGGTTAAGGCCAATGACAGTTCGGGCAAGCGTTGATTTTCCGCAGCCGCTTTCCCCAACCAGGCAAAAAGCGTCGCCTTTTTCAATGGTGAGAGAGACATCATTAAGGGCTTTGACCACAGGTTGGGCAGATGAGAGAAAACCACCGCCACCGCCAAACCGCATTTCCACATTTTCAATTTCCAGTAACGGAGTTTTGGTGTTTTCAGTCACGTCAAATCTCCGGCACTTTGGAACGCAGGGATGCGATCAATATGGACGCATGCTGCTGTATGGGTTTTGGGTCCGGTCAATTGGGGGACATCTTTATGGCACTGTTCATCAGCGAAATCACATCTTGGGTTGAACGAGCACCCTGGAGGTATAGCGTCCAAGGCGGGCATTGACCCTCGAATTTGATTGAGGCGTGTTCCGGGTAAATTCTCTTGCGGAAGGGCTTTAATGAGACCGCGCGTATAGGGATGTTTGGGGTTTCGAATTACATCCTGCGTTTGGCCTTCTTCGACAATGCGTCCCGCATACATCACGATAATTCTTTCCGTAACCTGACTAACCACAGCAAGGTCATGGGTGATCAAGATTAACCCCACATTGTTATGTTCGCAAAGTTCCAGCATAAGCGCCATGATCTCCGCTTGAATGGTAACATCAAGGGCAGTTGTCGGCTCGTCAGCCACAATGATCGACGGATCGGTCAGCAAGGCGATGGCAATAACCACCCGTTGCCGCATGCCACCAGATAATTCGTGTGGGTAGCTGTCCATTCGGTTTTCAGGGGAGGGGATCATCACATCTCGAAGTTTAGAGATGGAGATTTGACGGGCTTCTTCCTTTGAAATTTTTCGATGGGCTTTCAGGCACTCAGTCATTTGCGTCCCGATGGTGAGAACCGGATTAAGTGTCATCATGGGGTCTTGAAAGATCATGCTGATCCGGTTCCCCCGGATGTGCCGCATTTGATCTCTGTTAAGTTTGCTGATGTCCTGATTTTCAAATATGACTTCGCCTGCGGAAATCCGGCCGGGTTTACTGAGAAGGTTTAGAATTGAAAAAGCTGCCACTGATTTACCAGCGCCGCTTTCGCCAACAATGCCAATCCGCTCCCCCTTATTCAGTGAAAAACTGATCCCATGAAGAGCTTTTAGGGTTTTACGGCCCAGTGGGAACTCCACTTCCAGATCTTTAACGTCCAGCAGTGCCATATCTAGTCCTTGTACAATTTTGGGTTCAAGACATCGCGGAGCCAGTCTCCAAGCATATTGATGCTGAGGATTAACAGGATCAGAACAATGCTTGGAATAACAGTAATCCACCATGAGCCGCTGAAGATAAATTCAAAGCCGCTGGAAATAAGTGAACCTAGAGACGGTTTGTTGACGGGCATTCCAAGGCCAAGGAAAGACAGTGCTGCCTCTGAGATGATGGCGTTCGCCACTTGGATGGTAGAGATTACCAAAACGGGCGATAACGTATTTGGCAGAATATGGCGGAGCATTATTCGGCTTCGGCTCATGCCAATGACACGGGCAGCATCCACATATTCCTTGTGCTTTTCCGCCAGCACGGAGGCGCGAACTGTTCGCGCATATTGAGGCCATTCGGCAATGCCGATAACGAGAACGAGCATGAAAATCGCAAGTTCGCTATAGAGTGCGGCACCAAAAGCGGCTTGAAAAACGGCGAGAGTTATAATGGCGACCATGAGAGTTGATAAGGACAGCTGAATGTCTGCAAGGCGCATGAAAAAGGCATCTACACGTCCGCCAACGTAGCCCGACAACAGTCCAATGGAGACACCGATCAGTGCTTGTAGCAAAACCGCAAAGAAACCGATCATGAGGGAGATGCGCATGCCATATAAAATGGTACTGAGCATGTCTCGCCCTTGAGGGTCTGTCCCTAGAAGAAACCGTTCATCCCCTTCATCTTCATTCCACGACGGCGGTAACTCGCTGTCCATAATGTCTATGGATTTAAGATCATAGGGATCGAAAGGGGCAATTAACGGTGCGAATACGGCACTGAGTACCAGAAAGGCAACAATGCAAAAGCTGACGACGGCGACTTTGTCTTTTCTAAATCGGTAGGTGAAGTCGGATCCCAAAAATGCTGTGAGCTTATTCATTATTTGGACCCTACCAGTTTAACGGTTGGATTGACCCACGTGTAGAGGAGGTCAACGAAAGTGTTAGTCACAACAAAAATCAAACCGACAACAATAATATAGGCGATGATTAATGGGGTATCGACGCGATTGACCGCCTCTAAAAATAAGAACCCCATTCCCGGCCACTGGAAAACACTTTCGGTTAAAATTGTATAAGCCAGCATGGTACCAACTTGCACGCCGCCAACTGTGATCACAGGAAGCAGTGTATTTTTAAAGGCATGTAAGAACCACACCCGAACAGGAACGAGGCCCTTTGCCCAGGCAAACTTGATGTAATCCATTTCGAGGATTTCCATCATTTCTGAGCGAATAAGACGAATGAATAAGGGCATCATGATGGACGCGAGTGAGATGCTGGGTAACACCAGATGAACAAGGCCATCGATAGTGAGAAAACCAGAGTTCCAGCCCAAAAGGTCCGAAGTGTCTCCGCGCCCAAAGGATGGCATCCATCCCAGTTCCACAGCGAAAACGTAAATTAGAAAAATAGCTGTTAAGAATACAGGCACAGAAATGCCAACGATGCTGAACGCCATAATAAATCTGGAAAACCATCCTTTGGGATTTATCGCACAATAAACACCTAAGGGCACGGCAAGGAAAACGATGAGCAGTGTCGCTCCGATGACCAACTCCAAGGTCGCCGGGAATTTTGCGGCGATGACTTCGAGCGCTGGTTTTTTAAAGAAATAGGAATTGCCAAGATCACCCTGCACTGCTTTATACATGAAGCGGCCATACTGAGTGAAAAATGGATCATTGAGGCCCATGCGATCGCGCATGGCTTCACGTTCATTTTCAGAGACAGATTGCCCCACCAACTCACGTAACGGGTCGCCTAGGTTATCTTGAATTGAAAAGCCAATAAGGCTGATCACCAACATTACCAACACGGCTTGAAGCAAGCGCTTGATGGCAAAGTACAAATAATCCAAAACTAAATTCCTAAAAAAATCGGTACCTTCGAAAAGGTACCGATCCCAAATATACTTGGTTTATTTAATGACAAGATCGCCGAGGTACGGGAAGTTCATTACGTTGACAACCTTAGCAACGCCAACGCCTTTACGGGCAGCCCAGGCAAGGTTCTGCCAATGCAATGGAACGAAAGCAGCTTCATCGTAGAGGATCTGTTCAACTTCCTGCAGCACTTTTGAGCGCTCTGCTGGATCTGTCATGCTTTGACTTTTCAAAATCAAACCATCCACTTTAGAGTTCGCAAAGTTACCACTGTTGTATTGGCCATAACCTGTTTCTGTATTCGGGGTCATGGTCAAAAACTCTGAGAAATTTGCAGAATCTTCGGTGTCTGAATGCCAGCCAATCATCATGATGTCAGCAGCACGTTCATCAAAAGCAGGCCAATATTGTGCTTTTGGCATGGTTTTAAGTTCGACTGTGATGTTGATTTTGGACAGCATGCTGGCGGCTGCTTCAGCAATTTTGGCGTCATTTACATACCGATTGTTCGGCGCCATCATTGTAACAGTGAAGCCTTTTTCAAGACCAGCTTCTTTCATCAAGCGTTTTGCTTTTTTAAGATTAAAGCGAGGTTTTAGCCCATCTTTATAACCTGCATAGCCTTTAGGACCTTGTTGGCCTGCGGCGGTTGCAAATCCCTTCATGATTTTTTTAACAATACCCTTATTGTTAATGGCATGAACGATGGCTTGGCGAACACGTACGTCTTTAAATTCTTTAACGCGGTTCTGGTTGAGTTGGAGGGTAATGATGCGAGTACCGCCCATTGTCACCAACTTAGTGCCTTTATTTTTTTTGATCCGCGGCATATCACTTGGCGGAACAGGGGCAATAAAATCTACATCTCCAGAAAGAAGGGCTGCAACACGGGTTGGGCCTTCTTTAATAGGGGTCAAAACGATTTCTGATACGTTCCCCGGAGATTTTTTATCCCAATAACTAGCAGAACGACTAAAGACAACTTTTACGCCCTGTTCACGTGTGGACACTGTGTAGGGCCCCGTGCCAGATGCATTGGATGAAGCAAAGGCATCGCCATGCTTGACGATTGCTGACTTGGATTTGCTGTTTTTATCAAACCCTGTATAGAATTTACTGTCCATGGCGAAAATATATGTCGCCTGATGGAGGACGAGCGGATAAGGCTCGGTGGTGACAAGGTCAACTGTGTTCTTGTCGACAACGTTCATGGCTTCAAACGGGGCAAAAAGTCCTTTGAAATCGGGGCTTTTTTTCAACCGATCAAATGTCCATACCAAATCCAACGAAGTCATGCTGTTGCCGGAATGAAATTTGACACCTTTGCGCAGGTTAAAGCGCATTGTTTTGTCATCAATACGTGTCCAGCTTTCGGCCAAACGTGGCTCAAAGCCAAGATCCTTAGTCCAGCGGACAAGTGGATCGAACAGCATGTGTGATAATTGGAGTGTGCCGCCAGAAAGCTGCTCATGTGGATCTAATGAAACAGGATCAGCGTCATATGCTAATTTTAGAGTTTTAGCCTGAAGTGTTGTTGATAAGCCAAAACACAGCGCTGCTGCTGCAGCTACCGTAAGAAATTTCCTCATTCTTGCCTCCCATGCAAGTTGGAATCTTAATTGGTTTTGGGTTTTTGTCCTTTGGTTTTGCGAAGTAGACGCAAACTTTTCAAAAGGAACCTCGTGATTATTCCACTATTGTCAGTGGTTTGCAGATCTATATAGAACTAATTTAGCCTCATGTAAGTCAAGGCGAAAATTACTTTTACGGGCAAATATTGCGACTTTTGATCGCTTGCAAACATTGTTAGATGTCTAGGTTTGGTAAGCCTAACGTCACTCGAACATTAATTCTGTTTGGGTGTCGGTTTTTGAAAGATTAAGTCGGTCACACATGGGCCATGACCTCTCAGTCACGACCCATGTGTATTAATTCGAATCAACTCAATAGTTATTTTTCCGGCTGAAACAGTTTTAGGAATGAAACCAGATCAATCACGCTGCCGTCTACTTCAATATCACCTGACGCATAAGCTGTGGCAGGGTTGCGCATCTGTGCGAGAACTTCTTTCCAGACTTGAGAGTTGACGGTAACGCTAATATCTGCCGATGCAGATTTACGTTTTTGAACTTCAGCAACACCGCGGCGCAAATGAATGAAGTAATTTTCATTAATGTCGGGGAAATTGAAGCCAACGATTATGTTTTCATCAAGAGCATCCTCTGCCTTCAAATTAACCGGCAGTGACGCCATTATGTTTTCCATGGGAAGGCTGTGCAAAATTTCCCGAGGGTTCTTGCTGGTGTCAATTGGCGGAATGACTAAGGATCCGTCCAGCTCATAGGAGCGCGTTAGATAATAGTTTCGACCGTTAGCACTGATCTGGGTTTCAGCGAGAGCCTTCAACGCTTGTGCCTTTAACAATTTTGCCTGCTGCACATCGTCATTTACCAAAATCAGATTGTCGGCAAGCTCTGCGGCCCACTGATAATCTTTTGCATCCAACGCTTGCTGCGTTGCTTCTAGAAGCGGCGTTCCGTTTGACGCTAAAAGTGCCAACCGTTTCGCGCGCTCTGATCTACTAAGCGGGTGAAGTTCAGCGGCATTACCACTAAACCAGCCAAGATAACCCGTAAAGACTGACCGGACAGACCAGTCGACCATTCCATAGAATTCTCTCAAATACGGGCTTTTGGCCAAATGAGCAGGAAGCTTTACCCGTTCAACAATTTCATCTGGGCCAAGATCTAGATTAATCCCGCGGACGGTTTGGTCATGTACATACTGAATGGCATCCCGGTAATCCGTCAAAATTCCATCGATTTTATCTGCGCCAGTTAAGGGACGTGTATGGCTAGGGACTAGGAACTCCGGCTTTAACTCTCTCATGAGGTCAATACTTTTGGCCCACTGCAAAACATCCCGGTAAGACGTTCCGCGAATGGCATAAAGATTTGGAAAAGCTTTGTAGAAGTTATCGCCGGGCAGAAGGACTTTCTTGTCCGGCAGCCAAACAAACAACTGATCTGCTGTTTCGCCTGGCGCATGGATGAGCTCCATTTTGATGCCGGCGATCGCAGTTTTCAGGCTGGTTTTAAAGGTATGCGTTGGACGTTTGAGGCTGATCCCATCTGCGCCATCGACTTTGCCAAGGAACGGGCCGATACCGTCATTAATTCGCCCTCCAGGTGGCAAATGACTGCCAAACTGCCGCATGGCCCGTGTGTAAATCGCCGGTCTGATAACATTAACAACTCGGTCGATATAAAAGTCAGTGCTTTCATGGGCAAAAACCTTCGGATCGGCCCCTTCTGCAAATACGCCGGAGCCAAAAATATGATCAGCGTGATTGTGGGTAAAGACGATCCCTTTTACAGGTTTTTGGGTTATCTCTGCGAATGCAGCCTTAACTGCCCGAGCCGTTTCGTTGCTTTCCATGGTATCGACGATGACCACACCGTCTTCCCCTTCAAGCAAGATGGAATTGGCAAGGCCGAAACCAATAGCAACATAAACACCGTCTGTGACTTTGATGATTTCTTTTTTAAATTCGTCAGAATGCGCGTTTAATTCTGCGTTAGCGTCAACTTGAACGGGTGCCATTTGTTTGGGGGTGTCGTCGCAGGCTGCAAGAAAGCTCAAGGCAAGTAATGTTGATACGCTGATGATTTTTTTCATTAATTGTTCCCATTTTTGTCTAATTTAACGTTGCAGATGGCGACACGATTAGCAAGAAATGTTCTTTCCTATTTACGTGTGTCCGGCTGGAAATGGACCTCGCGGCATCTGAGTGAGATACACCTTTCGCGTCCTGCGGCGAGCTGTCCAAGTTACTCGAGAATATTAAATGGGCTTGAAGTTGGAGATATTTTTTGTTTCTCATTTCCATTCGTGTTTTAGATAGAGTTTGGGGCAAAAGGGGCTGAAATGCGTAAAATTCTAGTGTTATTGTTATTTGTAACGTCGATGGTTTTGTTCGGCTCGACCATTAATGCCTACTTCACAAGCGGTGAGGAGGTCATATCGGTTCCGGTACAGGGGCGGTTAGGGACATTGGATCCGATCTTGCTAAATCCCGGCATGTCACCGGTTCGCATTATCTTGAATATCCGATCAGAAATGCACATTCAAGATAACACGAATGACGCCTATCAATTTCAAGTGGATGTAAAAGATAGGGCGAATACACAATTGTTTTCATTCACCGGAGCTCACTCAGAGAAGAAAGACGACAAAGGATCCGAATTTCGACGAATTACTCAAAATCATGTGGTTGGGACCTTTGATATTCCGGGGCAAGGCCCCTATCTTGTGGACTGGCGTTTAGATCCAAAGCGCGCGAATATTACGAGCATAAAAGTATCTATTCGCCGTAACGTTGAGGGGTTGAATATTCCACTGATTGTGATCGCCGGTTTGTGTTTTGTCTTGGCCTGGGCCGTGTTATTGGTTGGTCGTCGAAAATAAATCTTCTCTTAAAGGTCATCAAATGGAATTTGCTCAAATTGGGATGTTTCTTGCCGCCACACTTGTCCTCAATCTAACGCCGGGACCGGATATGATTTTCGTTGCGGCTAATGGTGTTCAGCGAGGATCTTCAGCAGGTGTCATTTCTGCGCTGGGAATTGGATGTGGTGCCTTATTCCACGCAGCGCTGGCGGCCGTTGGAGTCTCGGCATTGATAGCAGCTTCTGATATCGCCTTTGATATATTACGCATCGGCGGGGCTTTGTATTTGGTGTGGATAGGTGTGAAGACGCTTCTTCAGGCGCGAGGGCCGTCCCTTCAAAATGCCGTGCCAGATTTTTCTTATGGCCAGTTGTTCTTTCGCGGACTGATGACAAATATTCTCAATCCAAAAGTAGCGCTGTTTTTTATTGCGTTATTGCCGCAATTTGTGAACCCGACTGCTGGAAATATAGGTCTGCAGATTTTTCTACTTGGCGTTATGGTTGGCCTTAGCGGCACACTTATAAACGGTTTCGTTGGGATGTTCGCAGGAGGAGCCGGGCGTGTACTTTTACAGAGCCCTGGAGCGTCAAAGTGGATCACGAGAATTTCAAGTGGATTATTTATAGGTCTTGGAATTCGTCTCTTTTTCTTGGAAAGAAATTAACATGAAACGCCCAATTCTTTTGCTTGGTAATAAACGATATTCTTCTTGGTCTTTGCGGGGATACTTAGCGCTTAAACTTTCTGGGCTGGAGTTTGATGAAACGGTAATTCCCTTATTTCTTGCGGACACCCACGCAAAAATAAAGGAACTGGCTCCAACGGCTCCGGCGCGGGTCCCGTTGCTGCTACAGAACGGAAATGCCATATGGGACACCATGGCCTTAATGGAGTATGCCGCTGAAATATCAAAGAATGGCCCCTTATGGCCGGAAGATACATATGCACGCGGCCACGCTCGCTCGATTTCCGCTGAGATGCACTCAGGTTTTGAGGCCTTGCGTGGTCACATTCCAATGAACTTGTCGAGGGCAGACAGTGGTTTAGATCTTCCTGATGCGGTAGTTGCAGATATCAGCCGAATTACTGAAATTTGGAGAGAATGCCAGACCAAATACGCTCAAAACGGGCCGTTTTTGTTTGGCGCGGTTTCTATGGCTGATGTGGCATACGCGCCGGTAGTTGCTCGCTTGAAAAGCATTGACTATCCCGTTGATGCTCTTTGCAAAAACTATATGGACGCCGTCTGGGATTTGCCGGACTTTGTAACTTGGCGCGAAGATGCTGAAAAAGAAGTTTGGATTATTGATCAATAGGATGAGTTAAACGGCCGGTATTTGTAATTTAGGAAACAAAACAGACAAATATCGGCAGGTTTTTGATTTGGGCTTTACAAAATTCTACGTATCGGAAATGTTTGGCCACAATCAAATACTTTGAAAAACTTGACCAATTGATCAGTTTTTCTGTATGGTTTCTTTAAAGCCAGTGCCACTCTATTCGGTGCTGATGATAATCGTTATATTTAGTCAAAGACTAAATCTGTAAAATTAAAAACCTTGCCCACGCAAAATCTAGGGGCAAATTCGGGAGAGCAAAGATGGGGATGAGAAGGATCTTGTCGGCAATTGTCGTTGGTTTGACAATGGTGGCCGCAGTTGCAACCGCACAGGCTGAAAAGCTGAAAGTTGCAGGTATATACACAGTTCCAGTACAGCAAAAATGGGCAGGCACACTTCATAGAGCATTGGTTAAGGCTGAAAAAGAAGGGAAAATCGATTATGTTTTCTCTGAAAAAACAGCAAATACTGATTATGTTCGTGTGATGCGTGAATATGCTGAGGGCGGGGCTAAACTTATTGTTGGCGAAGCGTTCGGTATTAGCCGTGAGGCTCGTAAAGTTGCCGATGATTATCCAGAAGTTGCTTTCCTAATGGGCGATCCTGGCGATAAGCATGGCAAGAATTTTTCTGTATTCGATAACTTCATTCACGAGCCATGTTATTTGATGGGCGTTATTGCTGGATCAATGACTAAAACCAATAAAATTGGCATGATCGGCGGATACCCAATCGGTGAAGTTAATCGTCTCTTCCACGCATTTATGGCAGGCGCGAAATCAGTAAATCCTAAAGCTGAATTTAAAGTGTCTTTCATTGGGTCTTGGTATGACCCTCCAAAAGCAAAAGAATTTGCCTTCGCTCAAGTGGAAGCTGGCGTTGATGTTCTTTATGCTGAACGCGCTGGTGTTGTTGATGCTGCCCGTGAAAAAGGCATATTGGCATTTGGTAACGTGAACGACATGAATAAAGAAGAGAACGGCAAAGACGTTGTTGTTGCTTCTGCACTTTGGCACATGGAAAACGCTATCGAATACGCCATTGATCAAGTCAATGCGGGTACGTTTAAAGCTGAAAACTATAAAGAATGGACAATGATGCAAAAAGGCGGCGCATCTTTGTCATCATTCTATGAGTTCGATGATAAAATCTCCGCAGCGACCAAAGCAAAGGTTGCTGAACTTGCAGCCCAAATCAAAGCCGGTAAACATGTCGTCGAGATTAACGACGACCAGCCTAAATCCACATTCTAGGGTTTTTGCAAATAGAGGGTGAGCGGAAACGCTCGCCCTTTTTTTATTGAGCTGGGGAGAGTTGGGTGACCGACACAGAAACTGTATTGCGGGTTCAAGGCATTACCAAAAACTTTGGCGATTTAATTGCCAATGATGCCATTAGCTTTTCTTTGAAAAAGGGAAAGGTACTTTCGCTCCTTGGAGAAAACGGGGCGGGTAAAACCACCTTGATGAATATCATCTTTGGTCACTATACGGCCGATGGCGGACATATTGAAGTATTCGGTAAGAAGCTGAGCGCATCAAACCCGGCAGAAGCGATTGCCCTCGGTGTCGGTATGGTCCATCAGCATTTCACTCTGGCCGATAATCTGACAGTTCTTGAGAATGTAATCCTTGGAACAGAACCTCTTTGGAAATGGATGCAGAACAAGGCTGCGGGCCGAGCACGGTTAAAAGAACTCTCAGAAGAGTTTGGTCTTCATGTGGACCCTGATGCTGATATCAAATCACTGACCGTTGGTGAAAAACAACGTGTGGAAATTTTAAAAGCGCTCTATCGGGGCGCTAAAATCCTTATTCTTGACGAGCCGACAGCGGTTCTGACACCGCAGGAAACAGATCAACTTTTCGGAACACTTCGCGACATGTTAGCGCGAGGATTATCCGTTATCTTCATCTCTCATAAATTGGGAGAAGTTATGGCGATTGCGGATGATATTGCCGTGCTCCGTCATGGAAAATTAGTGGCAAACTTCCCTGTGGCCGAGGCTTCTCGCGAAATTATTGCTGAGAAAATGGTGGGTGAAGCTGTCCCCCAGCCGCACCGTCAAGTCATGGAAGCCGGTGAAGAACTCCTATCTGTTGAAGATGTGTCGGTTAAAGATGAAAACGGTCAACAGATCCTCAAGAATGTATCTTTGCATTTGCACCGTCACCAAATCATTGGAATTGCCGGCGTCTCCGGCAATGGGCAAAAACCGCTCTCTGATCTTGTGAGTGGTATGTGTAAGCCGGGATCAGGACAGCTTAACTTGTCTGGCGAGGTGGTCACTGTGTTCGATCCAAAGGTGATGGTCGCAAAGGGTATTGGCCGCGTCCCAGAAGATCGCCATGTGCAGGGCGTTGTTGGTGATTTTTCAGTTGAAGAAAATATGATCTTGGAGACTTATACGTCTCCCCGTTTTTCCAAGTATGGATGGCTGCGGAAAAAAGCAATTACGGATTACGCGCACTCCCTCATTAAGGCATTTGATATTCGGGGAGCCGAGCCTGAGACAATTGTTCGGGGCTTGTCTGGCGGTAATATGCAAAAGGTCATTTTATCCCGTGTCCTTGAAAATAGCCCTGAGATCATTCTGGCTAATCAGCCAACACGCGGCCTAGATGTTGGGGCTGCTACTTTTGTTCATGAACAGCTTTTTAAAGCTCGAAAAGAAGGCGCTGGCGTGATCTTGATTTCTGAAGATCTTGAGGAATTACTTGCAGTTGCGGACAGTGTTGCGGTGATGTATCACGGACAAATAAGCCCGCAAATGCCGGTTGAAAGTGTAACGTTGCAACAACTTGGATTGCTCATGAGCGGTGAAGGTTTCTCTGTCCATGGTAAGGAGCAAAATCATGCTGCTTGAACCTAGAACGCATACGCCTCTGTGGATGACAATTATTGCGCCAATTGCGGCCGTGTTCGTTGTGATGATACTTTGTAGTGGTCTGATAATGTGGGCCGGTGCGCCTGTTCTGCAATCCTATGTCGCCCTAGCAAAAGGGGCTTTTGGCTCAAAATTCGCCATCTCAGAGACGCTGGTACGGGCAACCCCGCTTATGCTAACGGGCCTTGCAGCGGCCGTAGCTTTCCGCGCCAAACTGTGGAATATCGGCGGGGAGGGCCAGTTATATATGGGGGCACTTGCGGCCACATATTTTGGGACTGGCATGATTAATCTGCCAGCCCCGCTTATGATCCCGTTTCTGTTTATTGTGGGTGCTATCGCGGGCGGCCTACTGCTTTTGATCCCTGCGCTTTTGAAGACAAAGCTGAAAGTTGATGAAGTGGTGACGACACTGTTGCTGAATTTCGTCATTCTATTGCTGGCTAATTATCTTTTGTTCGGCCCATGGAAAGATCCTATGGCCATGGGATGGCCGCAAGGCGCACCTATTATTGACGCTGGAATATTACCCAAGTTGATCGAAAAAACGCGACTTCATGGCGGGCTGATTTTCGCGCTTCTTGCGTCCGTTAGCGTTTGGTTGGTGATGAGTAAGACCAAATGGGGCCTTGAAATTCGGGCTGTGGGGCTCAATCAGGATGCCGCGAGTTTCGCAGGCATTCCAATTAACAAGACAATTATCCGAACCGCGCTGATATCTGGTGGGCTTGCGGCCTGCGCCGGAGTTACTGAGGTCGCCGGAACTAAAGAATATCTGACGTTGGATATTTCACCGGGGTTTGGTTATACCGGTATTGCCGTTGCTATGCTTGCCGGACTGAACCCACTTGGGGTGATTATTGCAGCCATATTTTTTGCTGGGATCTATAACGGTGCCGACAGTATGAGCCGGGCGATGGATGTCTCAAATTATATTGCAGACGTGATCACAGCAGCGTCACTTTTGATGGTGATGCTTGCCGTGATGCTGACCCGCATGCGCATTCGGTTTTCGTAAGGGAGAGGGATTATGGATTTTCTAGATATGTTCCTCAATATTGGGTTTTGGGCAGCGACAGTTCGCATGGCTACACCCTTGATCTTTGGTACCCTTGGGGAGTTGATTTGCGAGCGAGCTGGCGTTCTCAATCTTGGGATTGAAGGCATTATGACAACGGGCGCTATGGTGGCCTGGATGTGGGTGTATCAGGGGGGCGACTTGTGGACTGCCGTCTTGGTGGCGGCCCTTTTTGGTATGATGTTTGGATTTCTTCACAGTATTTTCTCGGTTTATATGGGCTTGTCCCAGCATGTAACCGGTATCGGGATCACTCTTCTTGCAACATCACTGAGTTATTATTCGTTCAGAATGTTGCTTCCGGGTGTAACAACACCACCAAAAATCACTCCGTTTCAGGAACTTCCTATTCCGTATTTGTCGGAAATTCCAATTTTTGGAGAGGCATTCTTTTCGCAGTCACCGCTCACCTATCTTGCTTTTGTTTTGGTCGGTGTGGTGTCTTACGTTCTGTACCGGACACCTGTTGGCCTGGCTGTCAGAATGGTTGGGGAAAACCCTATGGCGGTTGAAGTGCAGGGGATTGACGTTTACCGGGTTCGAACCGGTGCCGTAATGGTTGGTAGCGGCTTTATGGCCGTTGGCGGGGCTTTCCTGACCATATCTGTTTTTGATGCCTTCTATTTTGACATGATAAATGGACGCGGGTGGATTTGTGTAGCGCTGGTTATTTTTGCGTCTTGGCGGCCCGGAAAAGCGTTGCTTGGTGCGGTGTTGTTTGCGGCATTCGATGCTATTCAAATCAGAGTGCAACAATCCAGTGCCTCTTTCATTCCCTATCAATTCTTCCTAATGATGCCCTATGTTTTCAGCATATTTGCATTGATTGTTATGTCACGAAAAGCAGCCTACCCTAAGGCGTTACTGGTACCGTTCCGACGTGGTCAACGGTAATTGGAAATAAGGACGAAGAGTGATGCTTGATCTGATTATCCGAAATGCACGCAGGGCAGGGCAAACGGAAACAACTGTCGATATCGGTGTTAAAGCCGGCGAAATAGTTGATATTTCGCCCAAACTAAATGCAGAAACTTCAGATGAATATGATGCGAAGGGATATCTGGTAACAGCTCCGTTTGTGGATAGCCATTTCCATATGGACAGTACGCTGACGCGCGGCCGGCCTCGCAATAACGAAAGCGGAACCTTGCTCGAAGGGATCGCGCTTTGGGGGGAGCTGAAGCCTTTACTCGATGCGGATGATATAAAGGCGCGAGCCCATCAACTCTGTCAGTGGGCCATCGCCAAAGGAAATCTAGCCATTCGCTCTCACGTGGATATTTGTGATCCGTCCTTACTTGCAGTAGACGCTTTGCTAGAAGTGGTTGATGAAGTGAAACCGTATCTGGATTTGCAATTGGTAGCATTTCCGCAAGACGGTTTCCTACGAGATCCCAACGCCAAGGCACAGCTGCTTCGAGCCTTGGATAAAGGGGTGCATGTGGTTGGTGGGATCCCGCATTTTGAACGCAGTATGAGCGACGGCAGTCAATCCATAACAGAGCTGTGTAAAATTGCAGCTGATCGTGGATTGATGGTTGATATGCACTGCGATGAAAGTGATGATCCCCTATCGCGTCATGTTGAAATGTTGGCGCAGGAAACCAGCCGTTTCGGACTGCAAGGCCGTGTCACCGGATCTCATCTGACGTCAATGCATTCCATGGACAATTACTATGTATCAAAACTGATACCGCTTATGCGCGAAGCGGAACTGCATGTTGTGGCAAATCCACTGATCAATATTACGCTGCAGGCACGCCATGACAGCTACCCAAAACGCCGAGGAATGACGCGGGTGAAAGAGCTTGCCGCGGCAGGCTTAAATGTGGCGTTCGGGCATGATTGTGTGATGGACCCTTGGTATTCCATGGGAAGTCACGACATGTTGGAGGTGGCATCTATGGGCTTGCATGTGGGACAAATGACTGGTCGTTCTGAAATGCGTGAAATGTTCCACGCCGTAACGTCAAATGGGGCTAAGGCTCTTCAGTTAGAAGGCTACGGAACTGATGTGGGCTGCAACGCAGATCTCGTAATTTTGCAGGCCCGTGACGAAATTGAAGCGCTTCGGCTACGACCTGCGCGACTGGCTGTTTTCCGGCGCGGAAAAAAAATTGCCATGTCGCCAGAGCAATCATCAACGGTATTTATGGGTGACAGTTCTGTTTCTGTGGATTTCACAATTCAAAATTAAAATGTGAACTATTTTCACATAGTGTTTTACTTTTACCGCATCTACTTTCACTATAACGTCCAGAAGCAAATTAATGGGCTTGGGCATGGGTGAACAATCAGACGCAATCGTTGTTGGCGGTGGTATCGCGGGCATCGTAACGGCACTTGAATTGGCAGAAGGGGGCCTGAAGGTCCTCATTGTCGATCGGGATACGGCTGAAAATTTTGGCGGTCTTGCAAAAGACAGCTTCGGTGGCATGTTCTTTGTGGATAGCCCCCAGCAAAGGAAATCCAAAATTTCCGATAGTCCCGAACTGGCCTTAAATGACTGGATGCGGTTCGCAGGTTTTGGCCCAGAAGACCATTGGCCCCGCGCATGGGCTAAAACATATGTCGAACGAAGTGTGCCTGATATTTATGAGGCTGTAACGAAGCGTGGTATTGAATTTTTCCCTGTCGTAAATTGGGTTGAGCGCGGCATGTATTTGCCCGGAAATTCGGTGCCGAGATTCCATCTTGTTTGGGGAACCGGTCACGAGCTTGCAAAGGTCTATATCGAGCATTTGCAGACCCATATTAAATCAGGGCGGATATCTGTAAAATTTAACCAACAGGTGACAGCTCTGATCCGCCAAGCGGGCAGTGTTTGTGGTGTTGAAGGTGTTATGGGACAAGCCGAAGCGCCGTTTTCCTATGAAGCACTGATTGTTGTTATTGCCGCAGGCGGCATTAATGGAAGTGATGAAAAAGTGCGCGGTCACTGGCAAAAAGCCTGGGGCGCAACACCACCAGAGATCATCTTGAACGGATCACACCAGTATGCAGACGGTAAAATGCATGACGCGGTAAGTGATCTGGGCGGAAAAGTAACGCATTTGTCCAATATGTGGAATTATGCCGCAGGGGTGCATCACCCAAGCCCAAGGAAACCACGACACGGCTTAAGCCTTGTTCCGCCAAAATCTGCGTTGTGGCTTGATGCGACAGGGCGCAGGTTTGGCCCTGAGCCGTTGGTGTCGGGTTACGATACTTGGGAGCTGGTTCGCCGCATATGCGAGCAGGAGCATAAATACTCATGGGCTGTTCTAAACCGAAAAATTGCGCTGAAAGAGCTTGCGATTTCGGGAGCGGAATCCAACCCATCTGTTCGAGACAAAAAGAAGATAAAATTCCTTAAAACAGTGCTGTTTGGAAACAAAAAACTTGTGGATGACATGCTTGATAATTGCGTAGACTTTGTCGTCGCAGGATCAGTCGCAGAACTTGCTGAAAAAATGAACGAGCTTGGAAATCCGGTGCCTGTAAACGCGGAGGCTATGGCTCATGACATCGCCGAGTATGACGCGCAGCTTGATCGCCCGTTGAAGTTCCGAAATGACGAGCAACTTCGTAGGATCGCGCACTTGCGACAGTATCGGGGAGATAAAGTCCGAACCCACAAGGCTCAAAAAATTGTCGATAGTAAAGCCATGCCTCTAATTGCAATTCGCCAGTTTATTATTAGCCGGAAAAGTTTAGGTGGTATTCAAACCAATCTAGAGGGACAGGTGTTAGATGACATGGGTTACCCCGTTGATGGATTGTTTGCTGTTGGCGAGGCTGCGGGGTTTGGTGGCGGCGGTGTTCATGGGAAAAGAGCACTAGAAGGTACGTTTTTAGGTGGATGCATTTTGACAGCTCGCTATGCATCGCGGGCGATAGTTGGCGGTAAATAAGATGAAGAAAACTGGAGCAGAACTCGCAAGGTTTGCCTTGGAACAAGTGGGAGTGACCCATACGTTTGGCATTCCGGGCGTTCATAATACGGAACTCTATGATCAGCTGAATATGTCCGAGCAAATAACGCCAACCCTCGTCACCCATGAAGCGGGTGCAGCCTTCATGGCAGATGCGGTTAGCCGCACAAGCAATAGTATAGGTGCCCTTGTTGTTGTTCCGGCCGCAGGTCTCACCCACGCGTCTAGCGGCATCGGGGAAGCCTTCCTTGATGGTATCCCGATGTTGGTCGTCTGCGGAGGTGTTCGGAATGATTTAGATTTCGAATTTCAGCTTCACCAGATGGATCAGCATCAATTTATGAGAGGGCTGACAAAACAGACTTTCCTTATCGAGACCCATGAAGACATCATCCCCATGCTTTATGAAGCCTATAGCGTGGCGACGGGCGGTGAACCAGGTCCTGTGTTCGTAGAAATCCCCGTAAACATTCAATTGATGACGGGGGATGTGGCAGCAATGCCGGCGTATGAGCCTGCTGTCGGTGCAGATGCAAATACGCTGATCGACGAGATTGAAAAAGCCGCTCAACTGTTAAAGGCTGCAAAAAATCCCGCTATCTTTACCGGATGGGGTTCGCGCGGTGGACGGGATGATTTAATCAAAATAGCAGAGGCATTGGACGCACCTGTGGCCACAACTTTGCAAGGACTGGCGGCTTTCCCCGCTGATCATCCATTACATACAGGTATGGGTTTTGGCCCCTCCGCTGTTCCGGCAGCCAAGGAAGCTTTTAAAGATTGTGATTGCTTGCTTGCCATCGGGACCCGATTTAGTGAAATTCCAACAGGTAGTTTCGGTGTTACTGTGCCTGAAAACCTAATCCACATTGATATCAACCCCAATACCATTAACGCTAATTACCCGGCTAAAGTTGGTTTGACCGGCGATGCAGGGCCGATCCTTAAGCTGTTACTGGCAGCCCTTGGAAATGATGCCGGGCAAAACGCTCGCAATGGGAAGGCCGTGGTATCTGACATTGCAGCTAATAAGCAAGCCTACAGGCAAGAATGGCAAGATCATTCGTCAGAGGCGAAAGTTAATCCGCTTAGCTTTTTTGATGGATTACGGGCCGCTCTTCCAGATGAAAGCATTTTAGTTCTCGATGATGGAAATCATACTTTTCTTGCCGCAGAATTAATGCCTGTTAACAGCCCGAAAGGATTTATCTGCCCGTCTGATTTTAACTGCATGGGATACGCGACCCCGGCAGCAATCGGCGCTAAGTTTGCAAATCCAGAAATGGATGTTGCTGCCATCGTTGGGGACGGTGCTTTTACAATGACCTGCATGGAAATTTTAACAGCATCTCGAAATAATCTGGGTGTTGTGTTCTATGTTTTTAATGATGGTGAACTATCGCAAATCGCTCAAGCGCAAGAACTTCCCTACAACCGAAAGCCGTGCACTATATTGGGCGGAATGGATGTGTCTGGAGTTGCTCTTGCAACAGGTGCCGAATATCTTGAAATCACGAGTAATGATACCGCCGCCTCTGTGACAGCAGAAGCCACGGAAATCGCGAGAGGCGGAAAACCCGTTATTGTGAATGTCCTAATCGATTATTCCAAAAAAACGGCGTTCACCAAAGGAACCGTTCAAACAAATTTCAAACGCTTCCCAATAGGCACGAAAATGCGGTTTCTGGGACGGGCATTAGTTAGAAAAGTAACTGGCTAGTTTCGGATTTAAACGAACACGTCCGGGTTAAGGCTAAATGCCCCCGGCCGTGCTTCCTTCTCCGAAAATATGTTCTTTGATTTTGTTCTAGGGCCTGTAGCCAAAACTTACTGGGCCTTTGAGGTCTTCTAGAGAGGGTTTGATCCAATCGACCCATCGGCATAAATGCGGCCGGGTTTCTCGGGGGTCAATTACGTCATGAACGCTGAAACTCTCGCCGCGCGGAAGCGGAGATTGTTTGGAGGCGAGTTCAGATTCTAGGGCGCTGCGCATGGCATCTGGATCATCAGCTTCTGCAATTTGTCGGCGGAACGCGACAGCAACTCCGCCTTCAACGGGAAGAGCGCCCATCTCGGCGCTTGGCCAGGCAAGCACATAACTGTTGTCACTGAAATGCGCCGCAGCGGCGACCCCAAACGCTTTTTTAACAACGATAGTGGCCCAAGGCACAACTGACATGACAGCCGCCACCACGGCAGAAGTGCCAAATCGAATGGTGCCATCTTTTTCTGAATCTGGTCCGATCATAAAACCCGGCTCATCCACAAAGTTTATAATTGGAAGATGAAAGGTATCGCAAAGTTCGATAAATTTTCGAACCTTAATGGAGGCATTGGCACCCATGGCTCCCGCATAATATTTACAGTCATTTCCGATAACGCCAACAGGCAGCCCATTCATGCGGGAGAAACCGGTTATGAGGCTTGGGCCATAGGATTTGTTCATTTCAAACAAATCGTCATCATCGACAATGTGTTTAATGACTTTCCGCATATTGAAGGGTTGCCGTCGGTTCTTGGGAACAATGGACAGCAATTCATCTTCGCAGCGATCGGCCGGATCTTGGGCCAGTTTTGTTGGGGGTAAATGCCAGACATTACTGGGAAGAAAGCTCAGGAACTTTCGGATTTGATCCAAGGCATCTTCTTCTGATTTGGCAACATTGGTGGCAACGCCGTTCTTGCCGTGAATTTGCGCGCCGCCCAATTCTTCTTTTGTGAGGTTTGTATCAAGGGCACGAGATACAACGGCTGGGCCCGCAGTTAAAATCTGCGCAGTTTCTTTTGTCATGACAGAGAAGTGGGAGGCTGCGAACCTTGCGGCGGGAAAGCCTGCAACGGGGCCAAGCGCGGCGGAGGCTACAGGAGACACAGACATAATTTTTGCAATGGACTGGAAACGCGGTTTTTCGAAAACGGGGCTTCCCACCAATGCGGGGCCACCTTTACCCGTAGCGACACTTCCGCCGCCACCTTCGAGCATTCGAACCAACGGCACTTTATATTGCAGGGCCAGTTCTTCTGCATAGACGCTTTTTCGAAGCCCGGCAGCATTTGGTGATCCGCCTTTTAAAGTAAAATCTTCGCCGCCAACGGCAACGGGGCGGTCTTCAATTTTTCCAAGGCCGGTAATGTAGTTCGCTGGTGAAAAATCAGTAAGCGCGCCGTCCGGATCGCGCGTTGCAGATCCTGCAAGACTTCCATGTTCTGAGAAGCTTCCTGTGTCCAAAAGGTAATCTATGCGTTCGCGAATGGTTAATCGGTCCTTGTTATGTTGAGCCTCAATCGCATCGGTTCCGCCCATTTCAAGCGCTTTTTTGCGCATGTAGGAAAGGTCTTTTGTTTCTTTATCCCAGCTCATGGTTTTTCCATTTTTTGATTGCGACGACCGATGGTATGGGCAATCAGATCTATAGGCTAGAGCTGTTTGTTCTTTTTCAAAAGAAAGAGGTGTTTTAGGGGGTGCTGAATGTGATCAGTGTCTAATTCATCAAGGAGCGGGAGGTTGGTTGCCTTTAAGGCCATCCATGATTTGTTTGTTTACAGCGATGAGAGGATCGAGAGACGCCTCACCTTTCATTGCAGCTACGCTATATTTGTTGACCCATATAGCGATGGAAAGAAGCTGGGCTCGTAATTCCAGCGGGAGCTTATTCTCCTCTGAAGCAAGGTCAACTTGCAAAGTAAGCCAAAGTTGGCGGTTATCCGCCACGGCTTTAACAACTGCAATTAGACCTGCTGCCTCAGCTTCTTCCAAAGCACGAGTGAAGATTGCGAATGCCCGATATTCCGTTTGTTTCGGATTCTCGGTATTCTGATTTGCCTTTTGGTATGCTGCTACAGACATTCTATAACTCTACTCTTCCATATATCGAATTAGATTTTCGCTGAAAATCCTTACGATAGTATTACCTTATTGGAAAAGAGAGAGAATAGACTGTGGACGCGCATTGGCAATAGACAACGACTGGATACCCAGCTGCTCTTTTGTTTGCAACGCTTGTAGCTCAGCACTGGCTTCAGCAAGATTGGCATCAACCAAAATACCTAAGCCTTCTTGAAGTTTGTCCACAAGCAATTGGGTGAAATCACTTTGACTGTCGAGCCTATTGGCAGCCGTTCCAAGTGTCGTAATGATTTGCCCAACCAAGGTTTCGGCATTCTCAAGTACTGCAATTGGGTCACCTGCAACGACACCAGCTGCGGCACCTGTCAGGGTGGTAGTCGCGGTTACGGTTTCCCCGTGTGATATCTCGACGACACCATCTTCGGTAATGTTGACGGCAAAGCCTTCAGCGCGCATGACAGTTGCCATAATTCCAACCATTTGATTATTGGATTGAGTGCCTGTGTCAACTGTTACCGCATGGACATAAATGCCGTTTGCTTCATCCACTGCGGATGTTAAAGCCGCACCATCTTCCGTGATTTCGAAAATATGAACATCGCCGCCCGCTAGGGTCAAAGTGATAAGATCATCTTCTGTTACAGAGAATGTATTGTCCATAGTCAAGGTCGCAGCTTGTGCCGACAGGTCAAAGTTCGAAAGACCAAGAGAAGCAGTCGTTGCGTCTTGAGCTGGAACAGTTTGTGTTATTCCGCCAAGTGCAGATAACACTTCGAGATCAGTACCGCTGCCGTCAATGAGGTTCACACCATTAAAGATCGTAGTGCCGACAACGGAAGTAATTTGAGCAACCAGTGCGTCAACTTCTTCCTGCAAGATACTAATATCAAGACCATCATTAAAAGATTGGGTAACCTTTTTATTCATGTCGATGATTGTCTGAGATATTTGAAGCGCGCCAGCATTGGCCATATTCACTGTTGCTTGACCAAAAGACAAGCCTTCCTGAATAGCTTTCAATGAGCCAATGTCACCGCGCATGCCTTGGGCAATTGTGAAGGTTGATGGATCATCTTTTGCTTCGGCCACTTTTAGACCGGTTTCAATTTGTCGCTGAACTGAGTTCAACTGGGTTTGTGTCGTAGACAACGTACGAAGCGCCGCCATTGCACTAATATTTGTATTTACCGAAAAAGCCATTTTCTTCTCCTGTAGCATTTTCTACATGCAATC
>JBALWO010000047.1:0-24855 GCA_036960775.1 Pseudomonas marincola
TAAAGCTTAGTAATCTGAGCTGAGCTTTTTTTCAGACCAATTTCTTCACCAAAATCAATTTGAAGTTTGTACGCTGGGTTTCGTGCCTCTGGAAACTCTTCCGCTTTGACAATAACGCCGACGCGAATATCAACTTTCAAGAAATCTTCAAATTGTATTTCGTCTTCACTTTTAGCCATATTTCACCTGATATAGAGATCGAATTTGGCTCACTTTGACGATTTTTCGCCCTAACCACCAGAGAATTTTTCCGCTGTTTCTTCAATTTTTGCCATGGATTGGGCAACGGACTTCATCAACGTTTCCGCTGAGAGGGCTGTTGCTGCAGATAAGGTGCTAGCAACTTCCGTAAAATTTTGGGAGATTCCGCTCATATTTGCCGCTTGCAGAGTAATATCTGGAATTTGGTCCGGTGACATTCCAGCGCTAAGCGATGCCTCTTGAATGGATTTTTGGAAAGTTTCAACTGCAGTAGCAAGTGCCGACTGTTGAGAAGTGACAATTTTTTGAAAAGCCGCGGCAGCTTGATTGGAAACAGCGCCCATGGCCGCAATATTTGATGACTGGCCAACATCAAGGCCTGACATATCCGGGATCATCATTTTCCCGGCCATAGTTGGAGCACCGGCAGATGGTGCATCTGCTGGGCCCGCTTGTGTATCATCTGACATTTATAGTCTCCTTTTAGATCAAGGAGTATATAATAATATTTTTACAACTTTAAAGAGCTACCCTAATTCAATGGACCGGGCCGTCGCGGTCGCAACAGTGTCTTCCATTAATTTAGCAAGCCCGTCACTCCCCATTAAAATGCCCAATCCAGCAGCAGTTACCCCGTTAGGGCTTGTCACATTAATACGCAGTTGTTCCACAGTATCAGTTGATTGCAGGGCAAGTGCGCCGGCACCCGACACTGTTGTTTTCGCAAGCTTTTCGGCAAGATCAGAAGGCAGGCCTGCAGCGATACCAGCCTCTGTCATGGTTTGTATCATGTAGAAGACATAGGCTGGTCCAGAACCCGACAAACCTGTAACTGCATCCATCAAGGTTTCATCATCGACCCACGCAGTTGCCCCGATAGCCTGCATCAGCTGATCACACATTTTTTTATGCCGAGTAGTCACATGTGAATTTGCACAAGACACCATCATACCGCGGCGAATGGCCGCTGGCGTATTGGGCATGGTGCGAATAATGGCAGATGTGTTCCCAAAACTTTCTTCAAACAATGCAATTCGAGCGCCGGCTGCAACAGAGATAACGAGAGCCCCATTCTTGGCGTAAGCCTGATAACTTGAAAGCACGTCAGAGATAACTTGTGGTTTCACTGCCAAGATTATGACATCTGGTTGAAACCCCGTTTCAATCAACATAGGAGATGAAAACGCTCTACATCCAAGTTTGGTTGCCTTGTCTAGGTTATCCAAACCGGGGTCAACAACGACAACGTCATTTGGCTTCACCCCCTCTTCGATCCAACCACCTAACATTGCGCGGCCCATATTGCCGCAACCGACCAGTAAAATTGACATGTTCATTTTCAGGCTTCACCCATTGTCTCTAGCATCGCTGCCTCCAATGCCTCTTCGGGTGATTTTCCACCCCAAAGGCAAAATTGAATAGCAGGATAAAATTTTTCCAATTCTTTCATCCCAATTTCAACAAGTGTGTTGATTTGGTCAGTCTCTAAGTCACTTTGCTTGTTCAGTAGAAGTGCATGGCGGAACATAATTAGTCCCTCTTCGCGCCAAGCATCAAAATGTCCCACGAATAATCTCTCGTTCATGCGAGCCAACAATTCGTAGATAACATCAAATTTTTTGTCTGGAACTTTAACATCATAGGCGCAAGAAAAGTGAACCGCGCGAATATCAGAACGCCAAGAAAACCATAAATGATATTGGCACCAGCTTCCCTCGACACCAACGGTAAGTTCGTTACTTCCCTGTCGATCAAAAGACCAGTCGTTTGCATCGATTATATTTTCAACAGTATCTAACGGATTTCGATCGTCAACTTCATCATGTGCGGACAGCATTGTTGTCATGGCAGGTCTCCTTCTTTCGAAAATTCCCGCCGTAATCCAATAGTGCCAACTGTAGGATCCTTGAAGGACAAGAACTTCGCTTCGGGCAATATATGGTATACCTATATTAAGTATCACCACATATATAGCGTACTCAACAGAAATTTGCTGTGCAACAAGAAAGCAACGATCTTCACATAATTCTTGTGGATAACATGAGCAAAGCAAGAGGATGCCTTGGATCCGAAAAAACCGCTTCAGATCGGAAAATTAGCCTTCCACATCTTTTTTAGGCGTTTTTGGAGTGGATTTCCGTGGGGCTGCTTTTGGCTTTAGTTGTTTTTCAAGGGCTGCGATGGTCTTCGACTGTTCTTCTACTGTCTCGCTCAATCCAACGACCATGGCTTTCACCGCATCGAACTCTTCCCGCGGGACCAAATCCATATTTGCCATAAGCCGTTCAATCTGTTGCTGAACCAGATTATCCATCTCGGTTTTTACGCCTTGAGCTGTCCCAAGCGCACCAGATGCTAGTCTCGCAAAATCGTCAAAAAGTCGTGAATTGGTCTGCATTACATTGTCCCTTTCGATATCCTTGCAATATGGCGTGCGAAACCATTAATTGCAACTGACTTCAAAGCGTTGAGATGGCTTGCGCATTTTCAGTTTGCCTCTATATAGTAAACTATGAATTTACTTACCACTTTTTCGGCTCTCTCCTTTCCGGAGATCGATCCCATAATTTTCAGCATTGGCCCTTTCGCCATCCGCTGGTATGCCCTGGCCTATATCGCCGGCCTCATTATTGGTTGGCGCTTAATGCTTCATTTCGCAAAAAATCCAGCGTCGAAAATCACCGTGGAACAAGTGGATGATTTTCTTGTATGGGCCACTATGGGTGTCATTTTGGGCGGAAGATTAGGATATGTCCTCTTCTACAAGCCCGGCTATTATTTTGATAACCCCATAGAGATTTTCATGGTTTGGCAAGGCGGCATGTCTTTTCATGGCGGTTTCCTTGGAGTTGTTGTTGCGGCAATCCTATTTGCTCGCAAACATAAGTTCCCCGCCCTTGCACTGGCGGACATGTTGGCAACTGTTGCCCCTGTCGGCCTGTTTTTTGGGCGCATCGCCAACTTTATCAACGGTGAATTATTCGGCCGCGCATCAGATGTCGCTTGGGCAATGCCTTTCCCGGGCGGCGGACCAATGCCGCGCCATCCAAGTCAGCTATATGAAGCAGCCTTGGAAGGGGCTCTTCTCTTCGTCATAATCATGATTTTACGGCACTTTAAGCTTCATGAAAAACCCGGCCTTTTAACCGGCGTATTCCTAACAGGCTATGCCCTCGCACGGGGGTTTGTGGAACTCTTTCGTCAACCCGACGCGCATCTAGGATTTTTGGCTGGCGGGACGACAATGGGGCAACTTCTGTCTATTCCCATGATTATAATCGGGATGTATCTGATTTTTGGTAAAAGAAAAAAATAGATCATGAGTTCGCTGCTTGCCATTCTAAAACAACAAATTCTCGAAAACGGTCCCATGGCTCTTGAGGACTATATGAAGGCCGCACTGCTTCATCCCGAGTTTGGCTATTATCAGCGCGGAAAAACATTCGGAGCAAAAGGTGATTTTATAACCGCGCCTGAGATTAGTCAGATGTTTGGCGAGCTGATCGGCCTTTGGTGTATTGATTGTTGGGTAAAACTGGGCTCGCCTGAAAAATTTCATCTCGTGGAGCTGGGCCCCGGTAACGGCACTTTAATGTGTGACGCCCTGAGATCCGCAGCATTAGTTCCTGAGTTTCTAAGCGCCGCAGAAATCACTTTGGTCGAAGCAAGCGCACAATTGACCCTTCGCCAACAACAAACTCTTTCTGCGCATTCCATAACATGGTGTGACGTATGGCCGACATTTAGGGACGCCCTCCCCATTATCGCTATTGGGAATGAATTCCTCGATGCCCTTCCCGTCCGTCAATATGAACAGGTAGATGGAAATTGGGCCGAACGAAAGATAGCTCTGGCGGGCGATAAACTGACCTTTATGTGTGAAGATGTCGACGCATCAGCCTTACCGGAAAACCTCCCGCCCACTTCAGAATGTGATGAGGGTAGTATTTTTGAGACGAACCCGACTGCTGAAAGAATATGTTCTAACATCGCAGCGGATATCGCAAAGAATGGCGGCTCAGCTCTTTTCATAGATTACGGCCCGTCAGAAAGTGGTTTGGGAGATAGTTTCCAATCCGTTCAACATCATAAATATACAGACCCCTTGGATAATCCCGGTACGAGCGACTTAACAGCTCATGTGGATTTCGCGCGATTAAGTCATTTGGCAACAGCCCAAAATTGCAAGACATATCCCATTTCCTCGCAAGGCCGGTTTCTTGAGCGGCTTGGCATAGAGGCCCGCGCGCTTATTCTATCTAGGAATGCCGCTGACGCCCAAAAAACCAAAATAGCTGGCGACCTTCAACGGTTGATTAGTAGCAAAGAAATGGGCACTTTGTTCAAAGCCATGACATTCTATGCGAACATGACAGAGGGACCCGCCGGGTTTAGTGAATGATGTTAACATCCTCCGTTTTAAACAACGCTTCATTTAAGCACGCCTTTTTCACTCGTGAAAACGGAGTCTCCAAAGGGGTCTACGAAGGTTTAAACTGCGGCGCAGGGTCAAATGACGATCCGGCTGATGTCGTTGAAAACAAACGCCGAGCAGCAACTGTTTTAGGCGTCCAGGCATCTAAACTTTTCACTTTATATCAAGTCCATAGCGCTGAAGTTATTACCATTGACGATGATACTAATCCAGATACACGGGTTAAAGCGGATGCCATGGTTTCCAAGACACCGGGTGTCGCTTTGGGAATTTTAACAGCTGACTGTGTTCCTATTTTATTTGCAGACGCCGCAAATAAAATAATTGGTGCCGCCCATTCTGGCTGGAAAGGGTCTGTCGCCAACATCAGTGCAAACGTGATCAACGCAATGATTGATCTTGGCGCGCAGCGCGAAAATATTCGGGTTGCCATTGGACCTGCCATTCAGCAAAATTCTTATGAAGTCGGCCCTGAGTTCAGCGCCCCCTTTCTAGCGGTAGATGCAGACAATCAACAGTTTTTCAAACCCTCCGTCCGTGACAACCATCAAATGTTTGACTTAACGGGTTTCGTTAAAAAGCAGTTGGAAGGCGAAAACATACAAGCCGTAGATTTGATTAATCGAGATACTTGTTCTGAAGAAGATCTGTTTTTCAGCTATCGCCGAATGTACCACAAAAAAGAAGCCGATTATGGGCGTCAACTTTCTGCGATTACGCTGCAAGGCTAAAGGGAAATATATTTGTTTTTCACACCAATTAGCTTAATCTAGGATCCACATGCCGTATTTAGTAATTTTCCTATTCATTTGTTTACTCGGATTGTTGGCGACCTGTGCTTTATAAATTCCTGACATATTCAATTTGCGCATTAATTACCTTGGCGGTTATTGGCTGCCAACCGCTTGAGCGACCGTTTCAACCCTCGCAAAAAACAAGCCTGCGCACAGCACCCGGTCCCAGAGCATCACTTTATGTTGCTCCAGTTACAAACGGGCCCCTTGAAATGAGCACCAAGCTATCTGTAGAGCTTCAGGGACTTGGAATTGCGGCGTTCACTGGAGAGAAGATCCCATACAGATATAGTATCTCCAGCGAAATAACTCTGAAAGAGGGTGCAACCTACGTCACTTGGACCATCCACGAACCAACAGGAAGACCGACTGGCCTCACGACAACCCAAAAGGTCGGCGATATCACTGAGGGACCATCAGTATTTGGCAGAACCTATGACACTGCCATTCTGAGCAGCGCAAGTGAGCTTGATATTATGCTTGGGGGCGCGGGTGTGAATTTCACAGCTTTAGAAAAACCTGCCATTTACGTCCCCGTTGTCAAAGGGGCACCAGGAGATGGCTCCGAAACGCTCGCCGTCGCCATGCAGGAACAAATTATTTCCCTTGGCTTGGACGTGCATTCTGAACCTTGGAAGGCGAGTTACGTTTTACAAGGTGAAGTTTCACTCAGTGAGCCTAAACGCGGATCTCAAGTCGTTACCATTCTTTGGAAACTGGAGCGCCGCAACGGCGAATATGTGGGCAAGATTGAGCAACGGAATAGAATCAGGGCAGGAACATTGAACGGTCCATGGGGTCCTGTGGCCGAAGCGGCTGCAAAAGGAGGTGCCCGAGGCATTCTCAAGCTGCTCAGACAAGTGGAAGCGGCCTACTTTAAACAAAAAAGCTAACCTTCTCGCATAACATCCGCAGTTTTCGAGTTTAAGACATTTACAGATGAGATTGGCCTTGGTAAGTTCCGGCCCGCTTGGGGATGTTTGTATAACATCCTTTAAAGAGTATGTAGCTTGATTGAACTGAGCCCCTGGCTTGAGGACCGTTCATATGAAAATGCTTGCGGGAAACAGTAACCGCCCTTTGGCTGATGCTGTCGCTAAATATCTAGATATGCCTATGACTGAAGCTTCCGTTCGGCGGTTCTCAGACAAGGAAATCTTCGTTGAAATACACGAAAATGTTCGCGGTGAGGACGTCTTTGTCGTCCAGCCAACATCTTATCCAGCAAATGACCATTTGATGGAGCTACTGGTTTGTATTGATGCGCTGAGGCGTGCATCAGCAAAACGAATCACTGCTGTTCTTCCCTATTTTGGATATGCGCGCCAAGACAGAAAGCCGGGTCCAAGGACTCCGATTTCTGCGAAGCTCGTTGCTAATTTGATTACAACAGCTGGTGCCGACCGTGTTTTGACACTTGATCTACATGCGGGTCAAATCCAAGGTTTCTTTGACATTCCCACCGACAATTTGTTTTCAGCTCCGGTTATTGTGCCTGATATTGAAGCAAATTACGGACGCGGCGGAGACATTACCATTGTCTCTCCCGATGTTGGTGGTGTTGTGCGGGCCCGGGCTTTTGCCAAAAGGCTTGACGCAAACCTTGCAATCGTTGATAAGCGCCGTGAAAAAGCTGGTGTTTCCGAAGTCATGAATATTATCGGTGATGTTAAAGGTCAGACTTGTATTCTGGTTGATGACATCGTGGATAGTGCGGGAACATTGTGCAACGCAGCTAACGCTTTGGTCGAACAAGGCGCGAAAAGTGTTGTCGGCTATGTCACGCATGGTGTTCTGTCAGGTGGCGCGATTTCGCGTATCAACGACAGTGAACTTATCGAGATGGTAACAACAGATAGTATTCTTGCAACTGAGGCCTTTAAAGTTTCAGACAAGATGCGCCAAATTTCAATCGCCCCCCTAATGGGTGAGGCGATGAAACGGATTTCACAGGAAACTTCGGTTTCCAGCCTATTTGATTAATCAGATAGGTTTTCAGACGTGGGCACCCCTGGAGGCACACGTCATTTCAAACACCGGGATGGTTCCCGGTGTTGCTCGTTAATAGGAGAAGACTAATGAGCGATACTGTAGCATTAATTGCTGAAACGCGCGACCGGGTAGGAAAGGGGACCTCCCGTGCATTGCGTCGTGAAGGCCGCACCCCAGCGGTAATTTATGGTGATAAGAAAGAAGCGATCTCTGTTTCTGTCGAAACCAAGGAACTTGTTAAAGTCATCAACAAAGGTGGCTTTCTGTCCTCGATTTACATAGTTCAGGTTGGCAAGGACAAACACCAAGTTCTGCCACGTGACATTCAATTGCACCCGGTAAAAGATACACCAGTTCACGTGGATTTCCTCCGCGTTACTGCGAAATCTAAAATCGCTGTTTTCGTACCAGTGAACTTCTTGAACGAAGAAGAATGTGTGGGTCTCACACGCGGCGGCGTTCTGAACGTTGTTCGTCACGAAGTTGAACTTCTTGTTCCAGCGACAGCAATTCCTGACGCTATTGAAGTTGATCTGACTAAGTTTGATATGGGCACAAGTGTTCACATCTCTGACTTCACACTTCCAAAAGGTGTGACGCCAACGATCACTGATCGTGACTTCACTGTTGCAACAATCGCCGCTCCAAGTGGCGGTGCTGATGAAGATGAAGATGAAGCAGCAGCAGCGGCAGCCGCAGTAGAAGGCGAAGCCGTAACTAGCGAAGAATAAGATAGGATTTTCCAATGATTTTGCTGGTAGGTCTGGGTAACCCTGGAAAGGGATATGTTGATAACCGGCACAATTTTGGGTTTATGGCGGTGGATGAAATCATCCGCCGCCATTCCTTTTCCTCAGAACGCATCCGATTTCAAGGCCTCGTTTCAGAAGGCCGCATTGGAGCTGAAAAAGTATTGGTTTTAAAACCAACAACTTTTATGAACGACTCTGGTCGTTCGGTGAACGAAGCCGCTCGATTTTACAAAATTCCTCCCGAAGATATTATCGTCATTCATGACGAACTGGATTTACCAATGGGTAAAATCCGGACGAAAATTGGCGGTGGTCACGGCGGGAATAATGGCATTCGATCCATCGACGCCTATATAGGCAAAGATTTCAAACGCATCCGTTTAGGCATTGGACACCCTGGAGACAAAAATAGAGTCTCCGGTCATGTACTTAAAGATTTTTCTAAATCTGAACGATCAATTGCGGACAAAATTTCAGAAAGCGTTGCCCGGCACATTGCCATGATGGTAACCGGTGACGACGCTGGATTTATGAATAAAATTACACTGGATATCGCGCCACCAAAAGCGAAGAAGCCAGCAGTAACACCAAAAGGAGACTAGACATGGGTTTTAAATGCGGAATTGTTGGATTGCCCAATGTTGGAAAGTCGACTTTGTTTAATGCACTCACACAAACAGCTCAGGCTGCAGCGGAAAACTATCCGTTTTGCACCATTGAGCCTAATCTCGGTCAGGTCCCTGTCCCTGACGAGCGTATGACGAAATTGTCTGCCCTTGCAGGATCAAAAGAACTCATCCCAACACAGCTTACTTTTGTTGACATCGCAGGTCTCGTCCGCGGCGCGGCAAGCGGCGAAGGTCTTGGCAACAAGTTCCTCGCCCACATTCGTGAAGTTGATGCGATTATTCAAGTGATCCGCTGTTTCGAAGACGATGATATCACTCATGTTGATGGTAAAATCGATCCTGTGTCTGATATCGAGACCATCGAAACTGAATTGATGCTGGCAGACCTTGAAAGCCTTGAACGCCGGGCGGAGACAATCGTCAAGAAAGTTCGTGGTGGTGACAAGGAAGCAATTCAGCAATCCGGTCTAATTGACAAAGCCCTCGCCGCTTTACAGGACGGCAAACCTGCCAGAACCATTGAAGTCGAAGAAGATGACATTCAAGCTTTCAAAAACTTGCAGCTTCTGACCTCGAAGCCGGTTCTGTATGTCTGTAACGTTGATGAAGAAAGCGCAGCTACTGGCAATGCTTTTTCTCAAAAAATTGTAGATAGAGCTGCCGCAGAAAAAGCTGGCGCCGTTATTATCTCAGCTGCCATTGAAGCTGAAGTGGCACAATTGGTTGACGAAGAACGCTCTGAATTCCTGGCTGATCTTGGTCTTGAAGAGACAGGCCTTGGCCGCATTATCCGTGCGGGCTACGAATTGCTCGATTTAGTGACATACTTCACTGTTGGCCCAAAAGAATGCCGGGCTTGGACAATTACACGTGGCACAAAAGCCCCGCAAGCCGCCGGAGTGATCCATACAGACTTTGAAAAAGGCTTCATTCGCTCTGAAACCATTGCCTATGACGCCTATGTGGAACATGGCGGAGAAACCGGCTCTAAAGAAGCAGGCCAAATGCGCCTTGAAGGCAAAGAATATCTGGTTCAAGACGGTGATGTCTTGCATTTCCGATTTGCAAACTAAGATCCTGCAAAAAACAACCGGACACAAATAAGACCGGAGGAAAAAATGACAAAGAAATACTTTGAAGATTTTAAGGTTGGCCAAATCGAAGAATTTGGCAACCGCGCGGTGTCAGAAGAAGAGGTCATTGAATTCGCAACTGAGTTTGACCCTCAATCATTTCATGTTGATAAAGCCGCCGCGAAAGATCATTTTTTCGGCGGCATCATCGCGTCAGGCTGGCATACGGGCTCTATGCTCATGCGCATGATAGTCGACTTTCAAATATCAAACTCCTCATCCATGGGTTCCCCCGGGATGGACGAACTTCGATGGATCTCACCGGTAAGACCGGGAGAGACACTCAAGGTGAAAAGCGAAGTTCTTTCCACAGCGAAGCACCCCCGGAAATCTGACAGGGGATTTGTAAAGTTCAACTACACTGTCTTTAATCAAGACGATCAGACAAAGATGACGATGACATCCTCTATCTTGTTTGGCTGCGCCCCTGTATCGGAGGCAAACTGATGCCAACAGAATATTTCGAAGACATCAAAATTGGCAGCTCGAACGAATTTGGAAGCAAAACGGTATCTCTTGAAGAGATCGTCAAATTTGCCACCCAGTATGACCCACAGCCCTTCCATATTGACGAAGAAGCGGCAAAAGACAGTATTTATGGCGGCATCATCGCATCAGGTTGGCACACGGCCTCAATGACCATGAGAATGATGGTGGATCATATGATCAGCGGTCGCGCAGGTCTCGGCTCTCCCGGTGTTGATAACCTTCGCTGGTTTAAACCTGTCAGACCCGGCGATACTCTAAGGGTTCGGTCTGAAGTTTTATCCAAAAAACAGTCCAAGTCGCGTCCTGAAATGGGGACAATTTTTGGTGTCACGCAAGTGTTCAATCAACATGATGATATGGTCATGAGCTTCGGCACAATAGGTATGACATCGCTAAGACCCGGCAGTAAATCAGCCGAATAATCGATATTTTCTTTCGCCTTTAAGATGTTAGTGTTTGCACCTATATATGGTAGCATATAAAAAAACTAACATCTCAGGGGAAACAAATGGATATCCTTTCTGGCTTTGCTATTCTTGTCGTTGTTGTCGTTATATTGGCGATTGTCATTGTCTTCATGGGGGTCACCGTTGTCCCTCAAGGATATCAATTTACGGTCGAAAGATTTGGCCGATATACCAGAAGTCTAACACCAGGCCTTGGTTTCCTGATGCCGTTCATCGATCGAATTGGTCATAAGATCAACATGATGGAACAGGTACTGGATATCCCTACCCAAGAAGTTATTTCACGCGATAATGCCATGGTGGAAGTTGACGGCGTCCTCTTTTTCCAAGTCCTAGATGCGGCAAAATCTTGCTATGAAGTCCTTGATCTCCAACGGGCCGTTCAAAATTTGGCACAAACCAACCTTCGGACAGTGTTGGGCTCTATGGATTTGGATGCTGCACTCAGCCAACGCGACTCCATAAACACCAAGCTCTTAAATGTTATGGATCAAGCGTCGACACCGTGGGGACTGAAGGTTACCCGTGTCGAAATCAAAGACATCACACCACCTGTTGATCTCGTACAAGCTATGGCCCGCCAAATGAAAGCAGAACGTGAAAAGCGTGCTGTGATTTTGGAGGCGGAAGGCGTAAGACAAGCTGAGATTTTGAAAGCCGAAGGCGAAAAGAAATCAGCAATTTTGGAAGCGGAAGGCCGCCGTGAAGCCGCCTTTAGAGATGCGGAAGCGCGGGAACGTTCGGCACAAGCTGAAGCAAAAGCTACCACTGATGTCTCCGAGGCCATCGCCAAAGGTGATATTCAATCCATTAACTACTTTATTGCTCAAAAATACGTAGAGGCCATGAAAGAAATCGGCTCTGCCCGCAACTCTAAAGTCGTTCTTATGCCCATGGAGGCAACAGCTCTCATTGGGACTTTGGGAGGCATTGGCCAAATCGCCAAAGAAGTTTTTGGCAATGGAAGCTCCAGTCGAGCCCCATCATCCACAGGCTCTGTACCAACAAGCGAGTAAGAACAATGCTAAACGAAGCCGTTACATGGGTTGCTGATCTTGGTCATTGGGCGTGGTGGACGTTCGGTGTAGTCTTAGTAATTCTTGAGATATTTGCACCAACATTCTTCTTACTGTGGCTTGGTATATCAGCCGGAGTGGTCGGTCTTATTGTGTTGATCATCCCGTCCATAACTTGGGAATACCAGTGGGGACTATTTGCAATCTTCTCAGTTATCAGCCTGGTCGTTGGGCGGATGTTCCTCCTCCGAAACCCAGGTGTTGAAGATAACTTCAAACTTAATCAGAGGGGGGCTCAGTACGTTGGGCGTAACTTCACCCTCTCTGACGCCATTGTAAATGGTCGCGGTAAAATCCATGTGGATGATACTCAATGGGCCGTTTCAGGACCTGCGCTAGAGGCTGGTTGTACAGTTACTGTGACGGATACCGACGGAATACTGTTGGTTGTCGAAGCTGCAAAAGAATAAAAATCGACCACAACACACGGACTATCATTGGGGGAAATCATGGGTGAACAGATTAATCTGACAAGTGCGGATGGGCATAACTTCAATGCCTTTATCTCTCACCCAGAAGGCGATGCCAAAGGGGCTATGGTCGTTGTTCAGGAGATTTTTGGCGTAAACAGCCATATCCGCTCCGTTTGCGACCAATATGCAGCTTTGGGATACATTGCCATCGCCCCGGCCCTGTTTGATCGAATTTCTGGCGGTATCGAACTTGAGTATGACGCTGACGGCGTGAAACAAGGACTGGAATACAAAAACAAGATTGAAGATGCAACTGCGCTACTAGATATTGCCGCGGCTGTTGGACATGTCGCGTCTTCAAGTCCAACATCAATCGTCGGCTACTGCTGGGGCGGAACTCTCGCATTTTTGGCAGCTTGCGAGATGAATAACCTCACTAAAGCCATTGGTTATTATGGCGGCGGAATTGCAAAGCAATTGGACAAACAACCACAAATTCCAGTACTGCTACATTTTGGCGATCAAGATGGATCTATCCCTATGGATGATGTTGATTTGATAACCAAAACATTCCCCGAACTTGAAATCCATGTCTATGAAGCAGGTCACGGATTTAACTGCGATGTCCGGGGAAGTTACGACAAACCCTCTACTGATCTCGCTTTAAGCAGAACACTGAAGTTCCTCGAAGGGGCGTAAAGCCCTTCACCCTTGAACAAACTCCATCAAAACACCGCAAGTGTCTTTAGGCTGAATGCGCAACGATCCGTTGGAGACTTCCTGTAACGGGACCGAAGCTCCTTCAAGATGACGCTTGGTATCTTCAAGTTTATCAACCCCAATAGTCATTGAAATGATATGTGGAAATTCTGGCAAATCGGCTGGAATAAACAATCCCGGAAACAGCAAATCCAAATCTGTTTCAGCGACAAAAATCATGTTCAATCGACCGATACGGATACTGACTGTGGCGTCCGTCACCGTTACATTCAGCGAGCCACAAAGCCGTTTATAGTAGTCAACCAATGCTTTTGGATCATTTACCAAAATAACAATAGATCGAATGTAGCTGGCGCCATTTGCGTGCTGCTCCCATTCGGCTCGTCTGATTAATTCTGGTGTCTTATGATGGCAGAGAAATAAACTGTTTTTTGACATGCCTTCTGCTGGAATGCGAATAAGTTTAAATTCCGGAATTACGTCACCTTCGGGCAGTTCCAGTTTCCGGCTAAGATCCAATAGCTTTGACGGTTCAAGCCCAGCCTCAGTTAAAGACGCATGGGTCTTTTCTGGGTTGTTGCTTGAGAGAGCAAATCCCAGCATTCCTTCACCGCGGTCTTCAAGCTGCTTATCCAGACCATTGGACTCTTTACTTGGGTCAACAATACCCAGCAATTCAATGTAATCATTTTCAAGCATGATACAGTAGTTGGCAGTTCCCCACCCGATGTGAGAGCCCCTTGGCGTTAGGGTAAAACCCAGTTTTTCATAGGTAGTGCGGGCCTGTTCAAGATCACTAACACCAATAAGCGTATGATCAAGACCATCAATATTATGTGGCATATATTTTTTCCTATTTGGGGTTAGTCGCCTTCAAACTCGCAAAGAGTTTGAACATTTACGCCCATTGCTTCGATGCGCGCCCGGCCGCCAATGTCTGGAAGGTCAATAACAAAGGCGGCTCCGACAACTGTGCCTTTGGCACGGCGGATAAGCTTTATGGCCGCTTCTGCAGTGCCGCCCGTCGCGATCAAATCGTCAACGATTAGAATGTTATCGCCTTCGTTGACGGCATCAGTATGGATCTCAACTGTGTCGCTTCCATACTCAAGCTCATACTCTTCGCCAATAACATCAAAAGGCAGTTTGCCTTTTTTGCGAATGGGGACAAAGCCAACACTCAATTGGTGGGCAATAGCACCGCCAAGGACAAAGCCACGCGCTTCAATTCCGGCAACTTTGTCAATTCGCACGCCGGCATATGGCCATACCAATTGGTCAATGGCCGTCCGTAAACCAGTGGCATCTTGCCAAAGGGTCGTAATATCCCTGAACATCACCCCTTCTTTGGGGTAGTTGGGAAGGGTTCGAATATACTTTTTAATATCCACAGTTTTAGTCCTATTTTTTATTTAACAACCGGCCTGCAACTGCATCCAGTTTCTGAAGAATTTTCGGGTCGCGTGCGTCAGGCGCTGTGATGAGGGCATTTTCCAACGATTCATGGCAACCGCTCCCGCATATTTCATGTCGCGACGCCAATTTTGGCGCGACGGTTGTAATGAGACTTCTGGCCTGATCTGCATTTCCAGTGAGCACTTTAATGACCGCACTAACATCCACATTATCATGGTCTGGGTGCCAGCAATCGTAATCGGTGACCATTGCAACGGTGGCGTAACAGATTTCGGCTTCTCGGGCTAACTTGGCTTCAGGCATATTGGTCATACCAATCACCTGGCATCCCCATGACCGATACAGCTCTGATTCTGCCCTAGAAGAGAACTGAGGGCCCTCCATGGCCAAATAGGTACCACCACGAACAACGGAGATGTTTTGGCTCTTGGCAGCCGCCTCAAGCGCATCACCTAAACGGCTACACACGGGATCAGCCATACTCACATGCGCAACCATGCCGGATCCGAAAAAGCTTTTCTCCCGTGCGAACGTTCTGTCGATGAACTGATCAACAATGACGAACGTGCCCGGCGCTAGTTTTTCTTCGAACGAGCCACAGGCGCTCACGGAAATGATCTCCGTAACACCAGCGCGTTTCAGCGCATCGATATTTGCCCGATAATTAATTTCAGAGGGGGATATTTTGTGCCCGCGACCATGGCGCGGAAGAAAGACCAGTTGTACGTCCCCTAAACGACCATGAAGAAGATCGTCGGACGCCTCACCAAACGGAGATTTAATCTGTTTCCAATGAACGTCTTCCAATCCATCTAGATCATAAACTCCGCTGCCGCCAATGACGCCAATGATCGGTTTTCCTATGGTCAATATTAAGCTCCTTCATTTTCGCCAGCATAGCTTGCCGTTAGAAGTTGGTCAGCACAAAATTTCCATAGGGCCTGCGTTTAACGCAAAAAAATGGGCACCAAAAGGCGCCCATTCTATCTTTGTCACGAAAACAAAGACCAACTTGGAGCGATCCAAGCTGATCATATATTTAAAGAAGCTCGATCAGCGCCTTTGCAACAGCCTCTGAAGAGCCAGGATTTTGTCCTGTCACGAGCTTACCGTCAGTAATTGCATAGGAATGCCAATCGTCAGCTTTTGAATAAATACCGCCTTTGGCTGAAAGTGCGTCTTCCACAAGCAATGGAACAACATCAGTGAGCTGAACCGCAGCCTCTTCACTATTACTGAAGCCAGTTACTTTTTTCCCTTTAACCAACGGATCGCCATTTGGTGACTTCGCATTTACCAATACAGCAGGTGCATGGCAAACTGCCGCAACTGGTTTGTTGGCTGCAGTCATAGCTTCGATGAGTGCGATAGAATCTGCGTCATTGGTAAGATCCCAAAGCGGACCATGGCCACCAGGATAGAAAACGGCGTCAAAGTCACTTGCTGTCACTTCTGATAATTTGACTGTGGCGGCAAGAATGGCTTGGGCCTTTTCGTCAGCTTTGAAACGTTCCGTCGCAGGTGTTTGCGACTGCGGCTCATCACTTTTTGGATCGAGAGGTGGTTGACCGCCCTTTGGCGATGCTACCGTAAGTTCAGCGCCCGCATCCAACATTGTGTAGTAAGGGGCCGCATATTCTTCCAGCCAAAAACCTGTCTTTTGGCCAGTGTCGCCGAGTTGATCGTGGGACGTTAAAACAACAAGAATTTTCATAATTTTTTCCATGTATTGGTTATTGATATTATAGGGGAATAGATATCTTTAGTTGGTTACTGCGTAAGATCACGCATTCAACCCACTGCTTGAAATTACGGTGAGCTGGGTAACAGCGTGTTTGTCATCCACATTGCTTCTTGAAGAGGCGCGCCCTGACGTTTTATTTTCGTCATCAAGCTCGCCCCCAACCACAATTGATAAAGTGCCGCAGCTGTTTGTGCCGCGGGCACAGACGTTGGAATAGAGCCATCCTGATGCCCGGCTTCAATTGCACGCATTAAATGGTCAGTGATCATCTGGGTTCCCTGATCAAGGATAGTTCTCATATCGTCAGAGATGTCAGAGACTTCGGCCGCCAGTTTTACAATCAAACAATGATTTTTGCTTTCTTCTGAGGTCTGGTTTGAACACCAAAGAGAAAAATACCCCATTAAGCGTTCCCGGGCGGGCTTTCCCTCTTCATTCAAAATGGCATCTAGTTGCTGCGAATATTCAGCAAGATATTGCTGAAGCAAACTGCACCCAAAGGCCTCTTTCGAGGCAAAGTAGTGATAGAAGGATCCTTTTGGAACATCAGCTACTTTTAAAAGCTGAGTAAGCCCTAATGCGGTGAACCCTTGCGCACCGATGAGGCTACGCCCAACGTCTAAAATATGCTCGCCCGCTGTTTTGTTTTGAGTGTCCATACCTGAATACATAGAAACTATTAGACCGGTTGTCTAGTGACTGAAATCACAAACTCCAAAACAAAAAACCCCGCCATAAATGGCAGGGTTTTCTATATTCAAAGAGCGCCCTATTCAGGCGCTCCCCTATTTATCAAATCAGATTTTACTTAAGCTCTGACCAGATTTTCTTTTTAACGGCAAAGAACAAACCAGTTAGGACCAGCAAGAACAGGATAACCCGAAGGCCCATGTGCTTACGTGCTTCCAACTTAGGTTCTGCGGCCCATGCCAAAAAGACAGTTACGTCTTTAGACATTTGGTCCACAGTTGCTTTAGTTCCGTCAGAATATTCAACAGCTTCGTCTGAAATTGGCGCCGGCATAGCGATTTGATGCCCAGGGAAGTATGTGTTGTAATTCATACCCTCAGTCAGCACAAAATCAGCAGGCGCATCTTCATAACCTGTCATCAAGGAATAGAGATAGTCTTCAAAACCAACTCTTGCCTTAACAATCAATGACAAATCTGGTGGGAACGCGCCGCCATTTGATGCCCGTGCTGCCTTTTCGTTAGCAAACGGATCCGGGAATTTATCAAATGTCTTACCTGAACGTTCAAACATTTCACCGTCATCATCAGGGCCGCCTTCGAATGTATATTCTTTAGCGATTGCTTTTACTTCATCTTCAGTAAAACCAAGATCCTGCAAAGTCCGGAAAGCTACCTGCTTCAGACCATGACAGCTGGCGCAGACTTCTTGAAAGACCTGCAAACCACGTTGAGCGGCCGCACGATCATAAGTTCCAAAAAGACCTGTATGTTGCCAGTTGACTGATTTCAGTTCAACTCCGCCGCCAGATGCTTGAGCACCTGACAACGTGACCACTGATAAAAGAACAGCGGCACTTAGAGACTTGATCAATTTAAGCATTGCCAGTCTCCTCAGCAGAAGTTTTTTTGTCCAATACCGACTCCGATATACTTGCCGGAAGAGGTTTGTGTTTTTCATACAAACCAACCAACGGCAGCAAGATCAAAATGTGGATGAAGTAATATGCTGTTGCAAGTCGCCCGATCAGAATGAATGGCTCTTCCGCTGGCTTACCACCAACATATGTAAGAACGATACAATCGATAAGGAAAATCCAGAATAGCTGCTTGTAAATTGGACGGTAGCGTGCCGAACGAACCCGGCTTTTGTCCAACCATGGCAGAGCAAACAAAACAGCGATCGCACCAAACATCAGCATCACGCCGCCAAGCTTGTCAGGAACAGCCCGCAAGATTGCGTAGAAAGGTAAGAAATACCATTCAGGAACAATATGCGCAGGTGTTACCAGCGGATTGGCTGGAATGTAGTTGTCTGGATGCCCAAGAACGTTTGGACCAAAGAACAAGAAGGCACAGAAGATGATGAGGAAGACGCCCAGTCCGAACAAATCCTTTACTGTGTAGTAAGGATGGAACGGAATGCTGTCTTGCTTATCTTTAATCTCGATACCAGTTGGGTTGTTTGATCCTGTTGTATGCAAAGCCCAGATGTGAAGAATAACCACACCAACAATGACAAATGGCAACAGGTAATGCAGGCTGAAGAAACGGTTCAACGTTGGATTATCAACAGAGAAACCACCCCACAGCCATGTGACGATAGACTCGCCAACAACCGGTATAGCACCAAAGAGGTTTGTAATAACTGTCGCACCCCAGAAGCTCATTTGGCCCCATGGAAGAACGTAACCCATAAACGCGGTTGCCATCATCAATAGGAAGATAACAAGACCGAGCCACCACAATAATTCACGGGGGGCTTTATATGATCCGTAATACAGACCGCGGAAAATATGGAGATACACGACAACGAAGAACATCGAGGCACCATTGGCATGCATATACCGCATCAGCCAGCCATAGTTCACGTCGCGCATAATATGCTCAACACTGTCAAATGCCATATCGACATGGGCAGTGTAATGCATGGAAAGAACGATTCCTGTGACAATCTGGACAACCAGCATAACGCCGGCAAGTGATCCGAAAGTCCACCAGTAACTCAAGTTCTTAGGTGTTGGGTATTCGTAAAGTGCGTGATGCAGCATACCAATGATTGGTAAGCGTGTATCAACCCATTTTACGACCGGGTTTTTTGGTTCAAATGACATATCTGTTCCCCCTAACCGATTTTCACAGTTTTATCATCGATAAAACTGTATGGCGGTACGGCCAAGTTAAGCGGTGCTGGACCTTTACGGATACGGCCTGATGTATCGTAATGAGATCCGTGACATGGACAGAACCAGCCATCAAAATCTCCGGCCTCTTTCAGCGGTACACAGCCAAGATGCGTACAAACACCGACCATAATCAGCCATTCAGGCTTCTCAGCACGGTCAACGTCCGCTTGTGGATCCGGCAATGTCGCGATATCGACGCTATTTGCAGCTTCAATTTCAGCAGCAGTCCGATGACGAATAAAGACGGGCTTACCCTGCCAAACGGCAGTGATTTCCGAACCGACTTCGATCGCACTCATATCAACTTCAGTAGAGGACAATGCCAATACATCCGCTGATGGGTTCATTTGAGCTACAAATGGCCAGATCGCCATTGCAGTTCCTACGGCGCCTACGCCGCCTGTGGCAATGTATAGAAAATCGCGACGCTTTACGCCGTCTTCTTCTACAGGGGTGGTGGTCGTCATTAAACTTCCCCAGTTTTCCTAAATAAATCTCTAGCGACCGCTTTTTGTCACCATATTCATGTTATGTCTAGTCCCAAGGTGTTAAAATATGTCAAAATAACGCAGATTTGCTCTATAATTGTCACACCAAAGTCATTAAAAGCACCCTATGGAAATAGCACTTTATCAACCGGACATCGCCCCGAATGTGGGGACGCTTATACGTTTAGGCGCATGCATGGGCACTCCTGTGCATATTATCGGACCTTGTGGTTTTCCCTTTGGCGCTAAAGACCTCCGCCGGGCAGTTATGGATTACTCAAAGATCGCAAAGGTCACTCGCCATTCGTCATGGGAAGCTTTTTGCCGCGCAACAGAGCATCAGCGACATGTGCTTTTGACGACGAAATCTGCGGTTTCCTATACGGATTACAGTTTCACCAACACTGATATCCTTCTTCTCGGACGTGAGAGCGCTGGCGTTCCCGAAACGGTACACGACAGTTGTATAGGAAAGGTTACCATCCCCATGAAAAGTGAAGCACGCTCTGTAAACGTTGCTCTCGCGGCATCGATGGTGTTGGGAGAGGCGCTGCGGCAAACTGATGGATTTCCATCTCAGATAATTTAATTTCGAAGGAAATGATCATGAACGATCAAGTGGAAAGCCGTAAACAGATTGCAGCCAGCTGGTTTAAAGATCTACGAGATCAGATTCGGAACGCCTTCGAGCAATTAGAAGAAGACCTAACAGGTCCCAACAGCAATATGCCTCCAGCCAAATTTGAAGTTACCCAATGGGATCGTCCCGGCGGCGGTAGCGGTGAGATGTCTGTGATGAAGGGCCGTGTCTTTGAAAAAGTAGGCGTGAATATTTCCACTGTCTTTGGCGAATTTTCCGACGAATTTCGGCAAAACATTCCGGGCACGGAAGAATCGGGCTCTTTCTGGGCCAGTGGCATTTCGTTAGTGGCCCATATGCGATCCCCGCTGGTGCCCGCGGTCCATATGAATACCCGCCATATCGTTACTGGGTCGTCTTGGTTTGGTGGTGGCGCCGATCTGACACCCATGTATCCCAACGATGAAGATACAGCGGCTTTTCATGGCGCCTTGAAGGCAGCATGCGACAAACATGACGACACTTATTACCCGCGCTTTAAAGAGTGGTGCGACGAATATTTCTTCCTCCCCCACAGAAACGAGTCCCGGGGTGTCGGCGGCATTTTCTATGACAAGCTCAATAGTGACTGGGATGCTGATTTCGCCTTTACCAAAGAAGTCGGCTCTGCGTTTGCAGAGATCTACCCCGAAATTGTTCGAAAGCACATGAACAAGGAATGGACTGACGAACAGAGAGAACATCAACTTATCAAACGCGGCAGATACGTCGAATTCAACTTACTACACGATCGGGGCACAACTTTTGGCCTTAAAACAGGTGGAAACACTGAAGCAATTCTGATGTCTTTACCGCCAGAAGTTAAATGGCCGTAGGATAAAACTGCTCCGCAAAACGTCCGATCTGAAATTTAAAATAAGACTGTGATCTTGGTCACACAGCTAAAACTTGGCGTTTCAGACTTTAATCCTTATGTCAGTTTCAGCGTCGATGATGCCGTAGATATTCAGGGAATTTTTATCTGTCCCCCTCCCCCTTGCCGGAGTGTCCCTAAGACCACTTTGGTTCCCGGAACAGATAAATCCCGGATTTTCTGGAATCTACTGCCGAGTAGAGTAACCTTGGTAGCCGCTCGGCAAGAACAGATAAAAAGGCCCCGACCCCAATCGGGGCCTTTTTATTGCCCTAAATGCCTATTCTTTATGAAAGTGATGGTGGGCACAGCCAGTCTTTCAAACGAGGTCTACCGTAATCAATAGTTAAGCACCTTCAACAGCCGAGGCTCGTTATGATACGGTTCAGATACAATTATTTTACACTTTTGATTAATGTAATTGATAACATTGCGGCGAAGCACCGCAAGTACCATACGATGATGAAGCCTTGCCACGGCTGTGGTTGTCCTGGAAGTTAAGCGCGGTTGTCTCCCCTGCTGCAATTTCCAAAAAAGAAAGCCCCGATTACTCGGGGCTTTTTTTTGGCTTAAATTACAAATCTCAGAAAATCAGAGCGTTCCATACAATCTGTCGCCTGCATCACCAAGACCTGGAACGATATAAGCTTTCTCGTTCAGTTTTTCGTCAAGGCCCGCCACATAGACCTTAATCTTTGGATGAGCGTCTATCATGACTTGAACACCTTCAGGGGCGGCAACAAGCGCCATGAAGCTAATGTTTTCTTCCTTCACGCCATGTTTCAGCAAAATATCAACACCCGCAACGGCCGTGTAACCCGTTGCAAGCATAGGATCTACGAGGATGTAAAGGCGGTCATCCGCCGTTGGCAGTTTGTTCAAATACTCAACAGGGCGTTTCGTTACGGGATCCCGGTACATACCGATATGCCCAACCCGTGCGGATGGCATCAATTCCATGAGCCCCTCAGCCATGCCAAGGCCCGCGCGCAATATAGGAACAATAGCCGCTTTTTTCCCCGCAAGAACAGGGGCGCTCATTGGACAAATTGGCGTCACAATATCTTCATTCTTCATAGGAAGCTGCCGAGTAATTTCATACCCCATCAACAAAGCAATTTCTTTAAGAAGCTGACGAAACGTCTTCGTGGACGTTTCTGCTTTTCTCATATGGCTCAGTTTATGAACAATCAGAGGATGGTCAAGAATATGCAAATTTGGAAACCGAGGATCAATAGCCATGAAAGCACCTGTCAGTGAATAATTTGTGTCAGAATATAGCCAGCGACCACTCTACAGCAAGCCGTCTTTCTATCATTTATGAAAAATAACTGGCATCTGGTGAGAAAAGTGCCCTAATCTTCCCCTAAAATAAACAAGAGGATTAGACCCATGGCAGTGAAAATTTTAGATTTAACAGGCACCCCGTATGAGCGAGGCTTGCAACATGGGTCTGCACTGGCGCAAAATATCGCAGCCAACATCCAAACATACAGAAACCGGTTTTTACTGGGCGGAGCGTCGGCGGACCGAATTAATACAGAAGCCCGTAATTGGAGTGAAAAACTCCAACAGCATGACGCTGAGTATTTTGAAGAGATGACCGGTATCGCCGATGGCGCCAACGTCGATATTGCAGAAATCAGTATGCTGAACGCCCGCTATGAACTCTCCTATACTCTTTATACCACCGAAGCCGCGGCGGCGAATAATGTGCCAAGTCACGAACCCGAAGGGTGTACCGCCTTCGGTATTCAGCCCGAATACACGTCTAACGGACACACAATTATAGGCCAAAACTGGGACTGGCTTGAAGGATTACTTGGGAACATCTGCCTGTTGCGTGTCCGCTCGGACGAGCATCCAGATTACATGCTGCTAACACAGGCCGGTATTGTTTCTGGCATGTTTGGCTTCAATGAACATGGTATTGGACTTTGCGTAAATGGCCTGTCATCCAAAGGAGATGGCGAAGAACTGCATCACAGACCTTTCCATATGCGCGTTCGCGACATCATGCGCAGTACAACACTGTATGATGCCCTAAAGGTAATATTTGCAACGGATCGAGTGTGTTCTACCAATTGGCTAATTGCCCAAAAAGGCGGTGAAGTTCTGGATATTGAAAGCAGCGGTAAAGTTACCCATACGCTTTATCCTGCTGACGGCCTCATCACACACGGCAATCATTTCATCAACCGAACAGGCATTGAAAGCGATTTTGAACGCATCGCCCCTTGCAGTTTATACAGAACCCCAAGGCTTGATCGGCTTATCCGCCAGAATAGTCAGAAATGGGATATGGATCATTTGAAGGACTGCCTGAAAGATAGCTTTGGTTTTCCAAAAGCCATTTGCCGCTACGCAAACCCAAACGATCCGATAGAAGCCCGCACAGTAACCGTGACTTCTGTTATTATGGATTTGGATAATTTAAGCATGGAAATAACGGATGGCCCGCCAGATACAGCCGCCTACTCAAGCTTTAGTCTGTAATTAGTTAGATCCGTTTTTCAAACGTTGCCCCAATACATGCCCTAAGCCATCTGCGATAATTCCCGTATTGGACAATAACAACTCCAGCACGCAATCTCGGTCGCAGCTCGGCGGGGCAATAAAATAATTGGGTACGGGAAGGGAAAATCGCGCCAAAACATCGTGATTATCAACACGGAGCATCCGGCCTTGTATCACCACGTTAATTTGAGTTCCCGTTTCAAGAAGAACCATGTCGGCTAGAATCTGCACGATCGCCACATAATCAATTTTTTCGGTATCGAGTTTTTGCCCGTTACCTTCTCTCAGATCTAATAGAAGCTGCGCATCTTCCTGCTCTAAGGGAGGAACATCATCTGCTCCACCTGAGCCGCTACGCATGGTCGTCTGAAAACCTGCTTTTCGAATATGCTTGGAGATACGGTCGACCACGTCCCGGTACAAGGTCGCCGTAATATCAGTTTGCCCCAGATCCCCAGGACTGATTATCAGCACATTTTTCTGGATATCAGATGCGGCCGCGAAAGCAGGTATTACTGAAGCGCCCGCGAAGCCAAACAGAAGAATGGCCGCGGAAGTCATCAGTATTATGAGTTTTCCGATTTTCAGCATCTCATATCCATAGCACATCAGCCAAAGTCAAAAGAAGTCTGGTAACCATAACTCACAATGTCTTACTTTTTTGCAGACTTTGCTGATTTTGAGGCAATCTGGGATGCCATTTTCTCTTCAAGCCATTGAGAATAAGCTTCAATTCCCATTCGTTTTAGTTTTTTGCTGTTTGCGAATCCCCGTTTGCCGTTTAGCTGCTCTGCAACTAACGCTTTTAAATCAACTGTATCTTGACCAGATTTTGCCATTGTATTGTTCCATATTTATGTGAATTCAGCTCATTTCGTCCATTTGTCATAGATATTTACACAATTGAGGTCAAATCGTCTGCAAAAAACTAGTTAATTCTGCATGAGGCTTTTATACTTTTCATTCGGTTGACATAGTCTGTCCAAACGGTCAGGTTTTATGTTAGTTTGTTTCTAGGGGAAATTCTGTTGAATTCGTTCAATTTGAGAACAGGGAGATACAAAGAATGTTCAAACAACTTAAGCTTGCAGCTGTTGCAGCTACTGTAGTCGCGGCGGCGGGCATTGCGAACGCTGCTGAATTTAAGCCAGCAATCGTTTTCGATATGGGCGGTAAATTCGATAAATCCTTTAATGAAGCGGCGTTTAATGGCGCTGAAGA
>JBALWO010000048.1:0-2168 GCA_036960775.1 Pseudomonas marincola
CGAAAAATATCCCAGTCCAAATCGCTCGCAAGTATCTCTGCGACAGTCTGAGGAAAATCGTCAGTTAGGATGGTATCATCTTCAAGTATCAGAGCTCTTTCAATATTCTCTTCGAGCATTTTTTTGTATAGGGCGCGATGTGATAAAAGGCAGCCTATTTCCCCGGCTGTTAAATCACGTCCAAAATATTGGCGGCGACGTTTTCCGTCATACTCCGGTGTATTATGCGCATCAAAGGAATGACCGTCCACGGCCTCAAAAAATTGAAAATTAAACCCTGTTCCCGCAAGCCGTTGGGTCATTACCTCCCGCCTTGCAGTATCTTTGCTGCGATTTATGACAAACACTGGAAGGTTTTTTAGTTCAGAAAATGGTTTCATAGTACTCTTACAGCCACACTTAAATTTTCAATCACATTATAGAACGAAATAATCGCCTAGCTTTCGCGATACTGCAAGTCATACTATCGCTTAATCTTTGATAATGCCTGCCGCCTAGGCGGTATTTCCAATCAGAAGCCACTCAGCTCGGAATTGGGCCAAATTTGGCCTTAGTCAAATTCAACGTAAAGAACAATAAAGAAGTCGTTCCCAAAATCAGTGATGCGTTGGAAATCTTTTGGCAAACACTAAACCCACGGTTAAGCTCTTTGCTAATGAACAGAGTTTACAAAAGGAACGAGAATGCCTTTACTTGTACTGCTGATAGCAAGTCTGCTGCTTAGTATCTCACCGCTTGCAAATAGTGCAGAAAAAACTGGCGCTCAGATGTACGTTGAAGAATTTCAAGCGTTTCTGGGCTCCTCAGCAGACACAGGTCAGGTTAAGGCCTTTAATCTAACTGCCAGCCCTGTAGAAATCATGCGCGACGGGAAAACTGCAACCCGATGGGCCTATAACGGGCAGCTTCCCGGTCCCGTTTTGAGAGTTCAAAAAGGGGATCGCGTACAGGTTACTCTCACCAATGATCTTCCCCAAAACACCACCATTCACTGGCACGGCGTTCGTGTCCCCAACGCCATGGATGGGGTTCCGTTCTTGACGCAAATTCCCGTTAAGCCGGGGAAGTCTTTCACCTATGATTTTGTGCCCCAAGATGCCGGCACCTATTGGTTTCATCCCCACGTTCGGGGCCACGAACAGTTAGAGCGTGGCCTTTATGGGACGTTGATTGTCGAAGACCAATTTGAAGGCAAATACGATCAAGATATTGTCTGGATGTTGGACGACGTTCTAACGGAGGATGATGGTAGCTTAGGTGGAGATTTCGATTTCAAGTTTCTAGATACCGGCGGGCGCCTTGGGAATTCCATTACGGTCAACGGCGAAAACACACCAAACTTCACCTTTAAAGCCGGCGAACGCATCCGGCTGCGAATTGTTAATCCATCCAACGCCCGAAATTATCGCCTGTCCTTTGCCAACTTACCGTCGGCGATTATTGCGGTTGATGGTAATTTGGTGGGTGAGCCACAACAAGTGGATGCCTTCAATATCGTGCCTGGCAACCGGGTAGACATTGATCTCACCATTCCAAAAAACCTCGAAGGGCAATCAGTTGATATCGCCAATACATTTTTCCACAGAGAAGCGGGTGGAAGTGCAGTGGAAGGGCCTCAAACAATCGCAAAAATTAGTATTGTGGGTAAAGTTGCAAAACAAAAGACTTTTGCCTTGCCTGTCCACGCAGCGGTTCCCGATTGGACAAATGCGCTGAACGAGAAACCCGACTTCATATTCGATTTTGATACAGCGTTTGATATTAGCTCCCTATGGACAAACAAAGCCTTTGTCTCCTTTACCATCAACAATAAGGTGTTTGGAGATCACGATATAACTCAGCTCAAAAATAATAAATTTTATCGCATGCGATTTAACAATGGAACGGGCCTATACCATCCGATCCATATCCACGGTGTCTTTTTCAAAGTCCTAGCAAGGGACGGCGTGCCTGTAAATGAACCCTATTTCAGAGATACAGCACTTCTTGATTATGATGGGTCGCTTGATATTGGCGTTGTACCGGCTGACCTTGGGGAATGGCTGTCACATTGTCATTTGCTGGAACATGCAGCACTGGGAATGAAAAGCACGATCAATGTGACCGAATAACTAATCCACCTAACTCAGTTGTTTTAAAAAGGAGCGAATTTGCGCTTCTGCCCGATC
>JBALWO010000048.1:2268-6345 GCA_036960775.1 Pseudomonas marincola
CGCCGTATATCAATGGAAAGCTCTTTCCATGTCCCCTCGCCTTTTGCAAAATGTTCTAATGTTTGCAGGGGCATACAGACTTCAATATCAGTTTCAGGATAAGGGACGGCTGACAGTTGCCGCCGGGCTTGTCGATCCTGCGCTTCACGAATATCAAGATTGTAGTTTTTAAACTCGTAGTCACTCACTTCTTCTATTCGCAATAAATCCGGAATAGTGCTGGGTATGTATCGTATTTTGTAACCCACCGCTTCCCGGTGCCATTCAACGATTTTTTTAGTTGCCGCTTCCCCTGAAATTCGCAACGTTTCCACCAATGGCGCACTGTCATCGGACTCGCCCTCTGTCGCGACCAGACCCAATAACCAGTCCAAAGATACCCCGCAAGATTTAGAAATGGCGTAAAGGGTCTCCGCTCTTGGTAGGCGGGTAGACTCAGGCGCTAAGAATTGACTGAGTGCGGACCGGTCAACACCTATTGATTTGGAGAACTGGCTTAAATTAAAGCCGCGCTGCGCAATCAGTATATTCATCCGATCCCTAAAAATATGGGCGATGTCGCGTTTATCGGCGCTATTGGTTGGCATTTGTTGTGGGTTCACTGCAATTTCTCACTTTAGTCACGAAAATTTAACATAGTAGTGAATGTTCATTATAATATTTGAATTGTATGGTTGTCTACAAAGTTCCTCTCACTCATCTTAACCATATATAGTTTCGAGAGGAAAAAAAGTGCGTTTAAGTGAGTATTCAGAGTGGCGGACCGTCGCTCTTTTGGTGTTTTGTTATTCAGCTTTGGGTTTGATGATTGTAAACCCCATGGCCCTGCCCGTTTTCATCCAACTTCTCGTTATTGTTCCCTTAATTACCCTACATTCCTCGTTGCAGCATGAATGCATCCATGGACATCCCTTTAAGTCACAAGCTTTAAACGATGCGCTTGTTTTTGCGCCCATGGGCGTTTTCTTGCCCTATTTGAGATTTAAAGACGCTCACATCAAGCACCATCAAAACTCCCGCCTTGCGGTTCCCTACGAAGATCCTGAAAGTTGTTATCAAAGTCAGATCGTGTGGGAAAACCGGTCTTCGTTTGTCCAAAATATTTATCAGATAAATAATACGCTTGCCGGACGGATGCTCATCGGACCGGCCATCAATCTTATGAATTTTGCCTGTTACGAGATTAAGAACGCAACGCCTAAAAGTGCTGCCATTTGGGCGTCACATTTAGGCTCAGTGGTACTGATTTTACTGGCAATTGATATTTGGGGGAATATGCCGATTTGGGCGTATTTGCTTTGCTGCTATTTTGGATATTCTCTTCTAATGGTCCGCACCTTTCTGGAACATCAGGCCCACACATCCCTTCGGGCGCGCAGTGTTATCATCGAAGATACCGGATTTTTCAGCTATCTTTTCCTAAATAACAACCTTCATGCCCTGCATCACGCCTATCCGGCTGTTGCCTGGTACCGGTTGCCCAATATTTACCGAAAAAACCGGGAACGTCTGTTGGCGCTTAACGAAGGGTATTACTTTAAAAGTTATTGGGAAATCTTCAAACGGTTTGCCTTTACACCAAAAGAACCCGTCGCCTATCCAAATCTTACCAGTGATCAGAAGTAGGGACATGCATCAATGATTAACGCGCATGTTTCACTGCCCATGTACGACTGGCCAGAACTTAAAAATTATACGGATGCCTTCCATTCACTCTTGCAAGACAGTTTTGGCCAGAGGGGTTTCCATGCGCCCCACACGTTAGAGCGCACTCGGCCGGAGCGAGAAATTTGGCAAGATCAGCATCTGTTAATGTCTCAAACCTGCGGATTGCCCTACGTCAGTTTCCTAAAAGATGAAGTGTCTCTTATTGGCACACCTGCCTATGACATCAACTGCGGCGCAGGATCTTATTTCAGCGTTATCGTTGTTCATCAAAGTTCAGATATCAATACGCTGGAAGATCTAAAGGGCCTCAAATTCGCGTATAACGACAGTAATTCACAGTCTGGATATGCGGCGCTTCTTCATACGCTTTCAGACCAAGAAAACGCTGCCGAGCATTTCACGTCCCACATGCAATCGGGCGGCCATCGTCAATCCGTCCAAGCGGTGGCAGAGGGCCTAGCCGATTTTGCAGCCATTGACGCCATTTCATGGAAGCTGGCCATGCGACATGAAAAAACCGCTGCGCGCTTGCGGGTTATTGCAACCACCGCCCCCACTCCAGGACTGCCGTACATAACTTGCCGCCGGCCCGATATTGAGACTGACAAACTCCACATGGCGGTTATTGACGCCATGATGACGCTCGACGAGACCACACGTGACGCGCTTTTGTTAACAGGATTATCAAAAACACGCCCAAACGACTACCACGTCATTGAAAAACGGCTACGCCGAGTACAGGAAAAATTTGGCCCCATGATCTGAGGCAACCCCAACAGGGAGACGCAGAATGTCACAAAGGACGAGACGAAGCCGAGGGAATAGAACTCGCCGAACCGGCGGCGCGTTAAATCAATTGCCATGGGCACAGATCAACAATCCCTATAGGCCTGTGGACATCGTATCGGAAGAAAACATAGACGCCATCTGCGGCGCGGCTTTTGACATTCTGGAAACCATCGGTGTTGATATTCTGCATGAGGGTGCAAGGCAGGTTTTTGAAAAATCTGGGGCACGGGTTGAGGGCGAGCGGGTTCGTATCGGCCGAGATATTATCGAAACTGCACTTAAATCTGCGCCAAAAACTCTCACTCTTCATGCTCGTAATCCAGCGCATAACCTTGATTTATCTCCCGGTAAAATCAGTTTTGGCTCCGTTGCCTCAGCCCCCAATGTCAGTGACCTTGAAGGAGGGCGGCGCCCAGGTAACCACCATGACTTCAAGAATCTTGTGAAATTATGTCAGTCCCTCAACATCATTCATTTCGTCGCGGGCTATCCGGTTGAGCCCGTTGATCTTCCCCCGCGGACCCGTCATTTGAATTGTATCAGTGACATGGCGATCCTCACCGATAAGGTCTATCACGCTTACGCCCTTGGAAAAGAGCGGATCTCCGATGCTCTTGAAATAACCCGCCTCGCCCATGGATGTGCATCTTGGGCAGAGTTTGATCAAAAAATCAGATTGTTTACCATCATCAATACCTCGTCCCCATTGCGACTGGATGGCGTGATGGTTGAGGGGGCGTTTGAGATGGCCCGGCATAAGCAGCTGTGTATTATCACACCCTTCACATTGGCCGGTGCAATGGCTCCTATTACCCTTGCCGGTGCCCTCGCCCAGCAACATGCAGAAGCTCTTGCGGGAATGACATTGTTACAGCTTTTTGCGCCGGGATGTCCTGTGGCTTATGGCGGGTTCACCTCCAATGTGGACATGAAATCTGGCTCGCCAGCATTTGGAACCCCAGAAAACGCGCAAGCCGCCCTCATTGGTGCCCAGCTGGCAAGGCGCATAAATATTCCCTACCGATCAAGCAACGCCAATGCATCAAACTGTGTTGATGCCCAAGCCACATACGAAAGTCAGATGTCCATATGGTCTGCGGTGATGGGCCAAGCCAACATGGTCATGCACGGGGCTGGGTGGCTTGAAGGCGGATTATGTGCCTCGTTTGAGAAACTCATTATCGATGCTGAAATGTTGCAGATGATGGCTAAATTTCTCCAACCTCCGAAAATTACTGAGGCTGATCTTGGCCTCGCCGCAATTCAAGATGTGGGGCCGGGTGGCCATTATTTTGGCACGCCCCACACACTGGAGCGGTATGAGACAGCCTTTTATGATCCCATGATTTCTGATTGGCGAAACTTTGAAAGCTGGGAGGAAGCGGGCTCAAATTCCGCCACTGAGCGCGCCAACGGGCTGTATAAAAAACTCCTCGATGCGTATGAGGAACCTGAAATGGATCAGGGCCGAAAAGAGGCAATCTCCGAGTTCGTTGCCAAACGCATTGCAGAAGGCGGCATCGCAAACGATGATTAAAATCCATACTCTATTCGACCAATCCGGGGGATCAGACATATGAAAACACAGACGCGCGTCGTTGTTATTGGCGGAGGTGTTGT
>JBALWO010000048.1:6445-24377 GCA_036960775.1 Pseudomonas marincola
CTTGATGGTCATCTTGATCCGTCAGGCACGACCCACGCCTATGCCAAAGCCGCCAAATTGGCCGGCGCTGAAATCAGCTTGCATAATCCGGTGTTGGAGCTGAACCCCCAAAAAGACGGATCATGGGAAGTTGTCACTAAAAACGGGACGATTTTAGCCGAACATGTGGTCAATGCAGGCGGCCTATGGGCCCGTGAAATTGGGGAAATGGTGGGCGTCTATATGCCCCTTCACCCCATGGAACATCAGTACCTGATTACCGAAGACATCCAAGACGTTTACGATCTTGGCAGAGAGCTCCCCCATGTGATGGACCCAGAGGGAGAGAGCTATCTTCGCCAAGAAGGGCGCGGCATTTGCATTGGTTTTTACGAGCAAAACTGCACACCTTGGGCGGAAAAAGGAACGTCATGGGATTTTGGTCATGAGCTTTTAAACAATGACCTTGATCGTATCGGCAGCTCTTTGTCTTTCGCCTTCAACCGCTTTCCTGTTTTAGAACGTTCCGGTATCAAAACAATTATCAATGGCCCCTTCACTTTCGCGCCTGATGGAAACCCGCTTGTGGGGCCAGTTCCCGGTTTGCGCAATTTCTGGTCAGCCTGCGCGGTTATGGCAGGATTCTCGCAAGGCGGCGGCGTTGGTCTTACGTTAGCTGAATGGATGATCGAGGGCGAGCCGTCTCGCGATGTTCATGCCATGGATGTGGCCCGTTTTGGAGACTGGATTACGCCGGGATATACCCGTGCCAAGGTTCGCGAAAACTATCAACGCCGGTTCTCTGTCTCCTACCCTAACGAAGAACTGCCCGTTTGCCGCCCTCAACAAACAACCCCGGCCTACAACCTTTGGAAAGATCAACGGGCTGTCTTTGGCGCGGCGTACGGCATGGAAGCTGTGAATTATTTCGCAAATGAAGGAGACCCGCTAGAGGAGATACCGAGTTTCCGCCGGAGCAATGCGTTCGAAGCCATTGGCGCCGAATGCCGCGCCGTTCGAAACTCTGTTGGGATCAACGAGGTCCATAATTTTGGGAAATACCGCATAACCGGTAAAGGTGCCCGAGCCTGGCTCGATCATATTATGGCAGGGCGTATTCCAAAACCCGGCCGGTTGGCGCTTAACCCCATGCTAAGTCCCAAGGGAAAACTTATCGGTGATTTTACAGTTTCTTGCGTGTCGGAAACTGACTTTATGGCAACGGCTTCTTTTCATATGCAAAGCGTTCATATGCGGTGGTTCCAATCGCATTTACCATCAGATGGATCTGTCAATTTAGAAAATATATCCACCCAAAGACTAGGCTTTCAAATTGCGGGACCAATGGCGCGCGAGCTTTTATCCCGCGCTGCTTTTGATGATGTATCGCACGAGGCCTTTAAATTCCTGGATGTCCGCGAGATGGATGTGGGCTCCTGCCGCGCTTTGATCCAGCGTGTCTCCTATACGGGGGATTTGGGATTTGAAATATATGTGCCCGCAGAAGATCAAATTGCCCTGTACAATACGTTGTCCCATGCTGGGCGAGACCTCGGCCTCAAACCCTTTGGCATGCGGGCAATGATGAACTTGCGTTTAGAAAAATCTTTTGGATCATGGGGGCGCGAATTCAGGCCTGATTATGAGCCAGTAGAGACTGGAATGAGCCGTTTTGTCTCCTATAATAAGGATGCTGCATTTATTGGAAAAGAGGCGGCCCTTAAAGACCGTGCGCGAACACCAGACAGGGTGCTTTGCACATTCATTGTGAATGCAAAAGATGCAGATGTTTGGGGAGATGAGCCTATTTGGCATGGCGGAGAAGTCGTCGGTTTTGTAACCTCTGGAGGATATGCCCATTACACCCAAAAATCTGTGGCTTTTGGATTTGTCCCGACTTCTTTGGCGGCTGAGGGCACAGACGTTGAAATTGAAATTCTGGGCGAGAAGCGCGCAGCCAAACTCTTTATAGAGCCGCTATTTGATCCCGAACAAGCCCGTATGAAGACTTAACGGCCTCAAGACACAGCCTTATTGTCGCGGATTGAAAATTGCTAGCAGTGTTTCTTTCCAATTATCTTCGAGCAGATAATGCAATCCAAATACGGCACCGACTGCGATAGATCCACAGGCAATTATGGAACCAATAGACAGTGTGGACAGACCCGTCACACCTTGTCCCAAGGTGCATCCAAGAGCCGTAATGCCACCAATCCCCATCATGGCAGCGCCAATTAAGTATCGGCTCATTTCTCTTGAGTCATCAAAAGCTTCGATTTTGAATTCCTTCTTGATCAGCGACCCAATAAGGGACCCGATAATCACACCGCCAACAGTAGCGATAGAGAAATTGATGGTCGCGCCAGAATAGGTCATCAAATACACTAACCCGTTGGAGAGCGATCCCACAAACCCAATAGAGACCAATGTTTGGGGATCAAACTCGTCTTGGCCAAGATACCCCGTTGCAAACCAGCCAAAGGTGATTGTTAGACCAATAATGCACCCTGAAACCAAATATCGTTTTGATTTCCAGAACTCTGGATCCTTAATCACCCAAATTAGTAATAAAGCCGCAATAGCAATGGCCACGCCATAGGTTCCGTTTGCATCTGTTATCCCCATAAGAACAGGAAGTGACTGAGCACCGCGATCAACCATGTCAATATTCACTTGGTCGAGGATGAAAAACCGGAAGTAGGCTGTGATACCGCGTAATGTCATATAGCCGGTGATGCCAATAACCATGAGGGTTACAAACGCCCGAAGATCTCCTGTACCAAAGCGAACCAACGCACCAAAGGGGCAGGTCCCCACTTGTGCCATACCAAATCCGAAAACAAGACCGCCAAGGATTAACGACAGCCACGTCAGTTCTGGTCTTAAATGGACTGATGCATTTAAATCCAGCACACCGAAATACTGAAGGGATTGCGCGCCAATAATGGCGACAACAATAGCGACCCCCCATGATCTAAGCCGGCGCCAGTCATTGCCCAAACGGGCATCCTCGATTGCGCCAAAGGTGCAAAAACGGGCGGTTCGCGCTGTTAAACCCAAAACAATTCCGCAAGCCAACCCCAGAAGACCCATCAAAGTTGGTAGCGGTAAATCAAACATCATTTTGGGGCGCAATACAGGGAGTATAGAAGCCTAATGATGGCTTTAACTTCTTGATTGGCGATGGCGTAGTAAATGGTCTTTCCATCTCGCCGCGTTGTGACCAAATCATCTGCGCGCAATCTTGCCAATTGCTGCGAGACTGCGGGTTGTCGCATGGACAAGCGTTTTTCAAGCTCGATAACCGATTTCTCTCCATTGGCCAAAAGGCACAAGATTAGAAGTCGGCTTTCATGAGCCATCGCTTTCAATGTGGTACATGCCAATGACGCATTTTTGACCATTTCGTCTGGGAAATCGATCAATTCGTCAAGTTTATCAAGTTCAATACTATCCATAATTTTCCATATAATCAGGTCGCTTGATTAGAAATCAAGCTGATCACTTACCTGTTCAATTCCTTCATTTGCGCATTCATCATCAGACTCGCCGCTTGGCGCACCAGAAACACCGACACCACCAACCAATGAGCCACCCGCCATAACAGGTGTTCCGCCGCCGGCCATCAAAACATCAGTCACGAAGCGAATACCAGAGGCTTCATTTCCGGCTTTAGTAGACTCGCCCAATGACAAAGTGTCTGTGCGAAAACTAACAGCCGTCCATGCTTTTCGTCTCGCCGTTTCAGGCGTATGGGCTCCAGCAAGTTGATCCCGGAGAATAACTTGGACAATACCAAATCTGTCAACAACGGCAACCGCCACTTGGAAGTCTTTTTCCCGGCACGCTTCAAGTGTGGCCTGGGCAAGTTCAATTGCAAGATCTGGAGACATCACTTTAAAGGTGACAAGGCTCTCCCCTTCGGCAGCTTGTAACGACAACGGTGCGCTTAATACGAGCGCCCCTAAGGCGACCCCTGCTATCTTCTTTATTACTGATCTATTTACCATTTTGCTCATTTGCTCCCATTTACATTTTTTTGACAAGTTCTTCTAGAAACCACCAGAAATTATCCTCCCCCGGATAACCTGTTATTCTGCCGATTTCTGCCCCGTCTTGGACCAAAACAAAAGTTGGTGAGAAATGAACAATGCCATTTTTCTCAACATATTCTGGTATTGGATCGTGAATATTCAATTTGCGAAGAGGCGCCGCCTTACCTTCTGTGGTTTTTGGGTAAATTTCGCCAATTTCTTCATCCCATTTAGCGCACCAGCTGCAACCGTGTTCCCGAAACATCAACAGTTCAGCCGCGTAAACAGGGCTCGCAAAAAACGAGTACCCCAGAGAAAGAACAACTATAAGTTTGGCGACATGTTTATGTATCATTTAGCCCTCTCCCTCCAATTGCTACTGCTAGCAGATCGAATTTTATCATTTTACTCGACCCACGTTCTATGCCTTAATATATAGAAAAATATGAATGTGATAGCAAGTCGCGAGAAAAAAAATGTTAGAAATTACCAGTTCCGGGGCTTTTATTGCGGGTGTTTTCTCCTTTCTATCCCCTTGTGTCCTCCCATTAGTGCCCCCATATTTGTGCTATCTTGCAGGTGTTGGGTTAAGTGAGCTAACAGAAGAAGCTGATGACCGCGAGGTCCGAAAGCGGGTTTTTTATCGGACTGTGGCGTTCGTCGCGGGTTTCACAACTGTCTTCATAGCCCTGGGTGCCACGGCAACTTCCATTGGCAGACTGATTACTGAAAATTTCTATATTCTAGAAAAAATCGCCGGCATCATTATTATCCTTTTGGGTCTTCATTTCGCAGGCCTCTTGAAAATCGGTTTCCTGTACCGCGAGGCGCGTTTTCAGACGAGCAACAAACCAACGGGTCCCATTGGGAGCTATTTTGTTGGCCTCGCCTTTGCTTTTGGATGGACGCCGTGTGTCGGCCCCATATTAGCAACGATCCTTATGATTGCGGGAAGTGAAGACAGCATCTGGCAAGGCGTCAAACTTTTGGGGCTCTATTCAGTCGGCATCGGAATTCCCTTTATTCTGGCCTCGATCTTTGTAAATCCGTTCATGCGCTTTATGAAAAAATTCAGACAACATTTACACAAGGTTGAAATAGTCGTTGGCATCATGCTCATTCTCACAGGTATTTTGTTACTCACAGGAAATATGTCTGCTATCGGGTATGGGCTACAGGAACTGTTCCCAACCCTTGGGCAGGCTAGTTAAATGGCGAAAAGACATATTCAGAAAAACCGGGAGCAGTTGAAATGAAAATTACCAGACGGTCCTTTACAAACTCTCTGATGGGCGGCGCCATAGCGGCTACCAGCTCGCTTCCTTCCCTCGGGAGTGCTCTCGCAGCAGGAAAAGACGCGGTTCTAACCGATGATGGATTGCATTATCAGCCCTGGTTCCTTGAAAGTTTCCTAGAACTTGCCGACGACCACTCAACTGCATCCGATTCTGGAAAACATTTTGCCATTATGTGGGAATTAAAAAACTGCCCGTACTGCGCAAAAACCCACGAAGTCAATCTAGCGGATCAGAAAATTAGCAGCTTCATTCAAGAAAACTTTGACGTTTTACAGTTGAATGTCATCGGATCTCGCAAAGTCATGGATTTTGACGGTGAAGAGCTTTCCGAAAAGAAACTTGCCAAGAAATATGGCGTTCGGTTCACGCCAACTATTCAGTTTTTCCCCAAAGAATTTAAAGACCTTGAGAGCGTTTCCCCGCTCGACCGGGAAATCGCTCGATTGCCTGGCTATATGGAGCCAAACAAATTTCTCTCTATATTTCAATATGTTGCCAGCGAAACATATAAAACAAAGAGCCTCAACAAGTATCTCTCAGCGGGCTAAAAAAACACATTCAAAAAATGCAATTATTGAATTGCCTCCCGGCTTTTTTTACGATACCGTAACTGAGACAATTTGACGCAGCATAACCCGAACGGGGTATTTGGCGTTTTCATGCTTTTGTTGAAAACATGGCCAAATATTCGAAATAAAAACCGGGTTGCCTGTCAATTGTTGGGATTATGGGGAGGATTTTATGAAGGGATTTGATGTGCTCAAACTTGCACTCGTTGCGACGGGACTGGCTGCAGTATTTATCTCCGGGGCAAGTGCCACTGAGACTTACAAAGCACCCAACATCGTAGAAAACACCATTCCGAAACCGTTAGCAAAAGATGCTGGCAACGCGGAAAATGGACGCAAAATTGTTATCAATCGCAAACAAGGCAACTGCTTAGCCTGCCATGCGATTTCATCACTGGACAACCAACCTTTCCACGGAGAAGTCGGTCCATCACTTGACGGTGTAGCAGAACGATATTCCGATGCAGAAATGCGTCTCATTGTTGTCGATCCAAAACAAGTTTTCGACGGCACAATTATGCCCGCTTTTTACAAAAAAGAAGGCCTTGTCCGTGTGAACAAGAAATTTAAAGACAAAACAATTCTGTCTGCACAACAAATTGAAGACGTCATCGCTTTTCTAAAAGCGCAATAATCGGAACAAGCTGGAAAAGTTATGTTGAAGGAAAATAACATGCCGGAACTATCACGCCGCCACATTCTTGGAATGGGCGCAGGTGCACTCGTTGTATCAAGTTTTTCAATTCCGTTTTCCGCGTTAGCGGCAAACACAATGGCCACCGATGCTATCATGAAATTTACAGGCGGCGTTAAACCTAAAGATGGCCTTGTCACATTGGACATGCCTGAAATTGCTGAAAACGGGAATACCGTTCCTGTGGGCGTTTCTGTGGACAGCCCAATGACTGCTGACAACTATGTCAAATCAGTCTTGGTTGTTGCTGACGGTAATCCAAGTGCTGGTGTCGCGACTTTTCATTTCTCGCCTATGAGCGGTGTTGCTGAAGCCTCCACTCGCATGCGTTTGGCGAAAACACAAAATGTCATTGCTGTTGCAGCCATGAGCGATGGATCTTTCCATTCCGCTCAATCTGTAGTGAAAGTGACCATTGGCGGCTGCGGCGGCTGATTTCTATTAGGTGAAGGAACAAGTAAAATGGCGAAAATTAAACCACGCGTTAAACTGCCTAAAAAAGCCAAAGCAGGAGAAACGATTACAATCAAAACTATCATTTCTCACAAAATGGAATCAGGTCGACGCAAAGATAAAAAGGGCAATGTAATTGCTCGTCGTATTATCAATAAATTTGCATGTAAGTTCGAAGGACAGACAATTTTTGGCTGCGATATCGAACCTGCGATCTCTGCAAATCCCTATTTTCAATTCAATGCAAAAGTTGAAAAGACCGGTGAATTTGAATTCGTTTGGACGGATGATAACGGGGATACTTATCAGAAAAAACAAACGATAAAAGTGTCCTAATCGGACCAAGTCTTAGGGGGATTTCGGTCCCAATGGTCTGAATTAATGGGAGGGTAATATGGGTTGTAAATTAAATTTGATAGGTACCGTACTGGGCGCGGGATTGCTCGCACTAAGTACTTATGGAACCGCAATGGCTGATAGTTCAACACTTAAGTCCATTGCTCCACCAGCCAATCATCCGCTGTCTGAAATCATTTCAGGTTACGAGTATCGCGCGTCAGAAACTCAAGACCTTCAAGATGATGATTTCGAAAATCCAGGTTACATCTGGGTTGATAAAGGGGAAGACCTCTGGTCGGAAGTTGAGGGTGCTGCGGGTAAATCATGTGCAAGTTGCCATGAGGATGCTTCGATGAGCATGAAAACTGCCGGTGCTGAGTTTCCAAAATGGAGTGAAAAACTTCAAAAACCGATTAATCTCGAGCAAAAAATCAACGACTGCCGTACTGAAAACATGAAAGCTGATAAGTGGAAATGGGAATCAGAAGAGCTGCTGTCTATGACATCATTTGTTCGCAGCCAATCTCGCGGTGAACCGGTAAATGTAAAAGTTGACGGTCCAATGGCTCCGTTCTTTGAAAAAGGAAAAGATCTGTATTACCAACGCGTTGGTCAATTGGATTTGGCTTGCTCAAACTGTCATGAAGATAACTACGGAAACCAGATCCGCTCTGACTTACTCAGTCAGGGTCAAACGAATGGCTTCCCAACGTATCGTCTGAAATGGCAAAAAGTTGGATCAGTTCATCGCCGGTTTAAAGGCTGCATGAAAAACGTACGCGCAACCCCTTATAAAGTGGGTTCTGACGAGTTCGTGAACTTGGAATTATATCTGGGTTATCGCGGCAAAGGCTTACCAATTGAAAGCCCGGCTGTACGTAACTAACTCCTCTACCGCGCCGCTGTAACGGCGGCGCGGTAACCCGGAGACCGTACTCCTAACCACACATATTCAAATATAACATTCAGGTAGATGTCCATGATTTCACGCCGTGATTTTCTTCAAGTGTCCTGCGCAACCGCTGGGCTGCTCGGTTTTGGCGGTGGCATCGTAAATGCTGCCGCAACTCAAAAACTAACAGAGCAGGATTTATTGGATTTTGAGTCTGTGGGGAATGTGACACTTACACATATCACCGACATTCACGCTCAATTGGTCCCCATTTATTTCCGCGAACCCTCCATTAATTTGGGTGTTGGCGATATGGAGGGATTGCCGCCTCATATTACGGGTCCCGATTTCTTGAAAAAATTTGGGATTGCTAAAGGCACCGCTGATTCTTATGCCCTATCAAGCGCTGAGTTTTCGGCTCTTGCCAAAACGTATGGCCGCGTTGGTGGCATCGATCGCATCGCAACCGTTCTAAAACACATTCGTGCCGAACGCCCCGGAAAGACATTGTTCTTTGATGGCGGCGATACGTGGCAGGGATCATATACGTCTTTGAAAACAGGCGGTATGGATATGGTCAAGGTGATGAACGCCTTGAAACCACAAGCCATGACAGCCCATTGGGAATTCACATACGGCCAAGAACGGGTTCAAGAGCTTGTCGAAGAGCTTGATTTCGACTTCCTTGCCGGTAACGTCCGCGACACAGAATGGAATGAAGAAGTTTTCGACGCCATTTCATATTATGAGCGCGGCGGCGTGAAAGTCGGCGTTATTGGTCAAGCCTTCCCTTATACCCCCATCGCTAACCCAAGATACAAAGTCGCTGACTGGAGCTTTGGTATCCGCGAGGCTGACGTTCAAGCGAATGTCTTGAAAGCCCGCGCGGCTGGCGCCGAACTCATCGTCCTTCTGTCCCATAACGGATTTGATGTGGACCGGAAACTTGCCTCTCGCGTTGAAGGTATCGATGTTATTTTGACGGGCCACACCCATGATGCATTGCCCGTTGCAATCGATGTCAACGGCACCCTGCTCATCGCATCCGGCAGTCACGGGAAATTCTTGTCACGTCTGGATTTAGATGTCCAAAACGGGAAAATCAAAGACTACAGCTATAAACTTATTCCCATTCTCTCCGACGTCATAACGCCTGACGCGGAAATGACATCACTGGTAACCGAAATCCGGGCCCCGTATGAGAAAGAACTGACGCAGGTTCTGGGACAAACGGAAAGCCTGCTGTATCGCCGTGGTAATTTGAACGGCACGTTTGATGATCTGATCTGCGATGCCTTGCTCACAGAACGGGACGCAGACATTGCCCTCTCACCTGGTTTCAGGTGGGGCGCCACGTTGCTACCCGGCCAAAACATCACAACCGAAGATGTCTATAACGTCACATCAATCACTTATCCAAGCGCCTACAGAACAACCATGAGCGGTCAAACCATCAAGACCATTTTGGAAGATGTGGCCGATAACCTGTTCAACAAAGATCCATATTACCAACAAGGCGGTGATATGGTGCGTGTGGGTGGCATGGGGTATCGCATTGATCCAAATGAGAAAATTGGAAGCCGTATTACGGACATGACGCATCTTAAAAGTGGTACGGCCATTCAAGCAAACAAAGACTATACGGTCGCAGGTTGGGCAAGTGTGAACGAAGATGTCGAAGGCCCACCCATTTACGATGTGGTGTCTGATTACATTTCATCGCAAAAATCAGTGTCTGTAAAAGCCCATGATGCGGTTCATCTTGTAAAATCCTGAACTACTCGTTGATAAGCAATATGAAGCCATGCTATACACATTCATATATTGCAATGTGTATTGTTTTAAAGGGAAAGTAAATGTCGTCATTGGGAAGACGTGGTTTTCTAAAGGGAGGCGCTGCCGCACTTGGCGGAGGCCTTCTCGCTTCAACCTCAACTGGATCTGCGGCCTCTGCCGCGGGTAGTGGTGAGATTAAGGTAGAAGACTGGAATCAAAGCCTCGGTGATCCTGTGGTCTTCAACCCCTACGGTGTTCCGTCGGAGTTTGAAGCCCATGTCCAGCGCCGGAATGTGGAATGGTTGACGGTTACGCAAGAAAGCTCCGTCAGTTTTACACCGCTCCATGAATTGGATGGTTTTACAACGCCGAACGGTCTGTGCTTTGAGCGCCATCACGGCGGTGTTGCCCAGATTGACCCAAGCGCCCACAGATTTATGATCAATGGTCTCGTTGAAAAGCCGTTGGTTTTCACCATGGAAGATTTGATGCGCTTTCCGCGCACCAACCGTTTCGCCTTTTTAGAATGTGCAGCCAATAGCGGTATGGAATGGCGCGGCGCCCAGTTAAATGGCTGCCAGTTTACCCATGGAATGATCCATTGCGTTCAATATACGGGGGTTTCCCTCCGCACATTGCTCAATGAAGCTGGTCTTAAAACCAATGCAAAATGGTTGATGGCGGAAGGTGCCGATTCTGCGGGCATGAACCGCTCTATCCCTATGGAAAAAGCGCTTGATGATTGCATCGTTGCTTTCAAAATGAACGGCGAGGCTCTGCGCCCTGAACAAGGCTACCCGCTCCGTCTTGTTGTTCCCGGATGGGAAGGCAATATGTGGGTCAAATGGCTTCGGCGCATTGAGGTTGGTGATCAACCTTGGCACACCCGCGAAGAATCCTCAAAATACACTGACCTCATGGAAGATGGCTCTGCGCGCCGCTTCACTTGGATAATGGATGCTAAATCTGTTATCACAAACCCAAGTCCGCAAGCTCCCCTTAAAACAAAAGGCCATAATATCTTGAGTGGATTGGCGTGGTCCGGCCGGGGTAAAGTCAAACGGGTTGATGTCACCTTAGATGGCGGTAAAAACTGGCAACAGGCAGAACTTGCTGGCCCGGTTTTGGATAAGTGCCTCACTCGGTTCTATTTGCCGTTTAATTGGAACGGGAACCCTATGCTCGTTCAGTCCCGCTGTATTGATGAGACCGGCTACGTACAGCCAACGAAAGATGAGTTGCGCAAAGTTCGGGGCTTAAATTCCATTTACCACAACAATGGCATTCAAACATGGCATGTGCGCGAAAATGGGGAGGCGGAAAATGTTGAAATTTCTTAAACTGACCGGCCTGTGCCTCTCTGTCCTGATGATGTCCAGCGCAGTATCTGCCGCTGAATTTGGTATTGGCCGCACCGCAACGCCTGCCGAGATTAAAATTTGGGATATTGACGTTCGCCCAGATGGGCAAGGTCTCCCTGAAGGCGGCGGCACCGTTGAAGAAGGCGAAGAAATATTTAGTGAAAAATGCGCCTCTTGCCACGGTGAGTTTGGTGAAGGAAATGGTCGTTGGCCCGTTCTTGCAGGCGGCTCAGATACCCTCACATCTGAAGATCCGGTGAAAACCATCGGATCTTACTGGCCTTATCTGTCAACGGCTTTTGATTATATCAAACGGGCTATGCCGTTTGGTGAAGCCCAAACACTGACAAGCAATGAAACATACGCTATACTTGCGTATCTGCTGTATTTGAACGATCTGATGGAGGACGACGGGGAGCTTACCCGCGAAAACTTTACATCTTTCAAATTACCAAATGAAGGAAGCTTTGTTGAAGATCAACGCCCTGATGCTCAGCCATCAAACTTAAAAGATCTTTGTATGAGCGACTGTAAAACTGAGGTGAAAGTCACCAAGAGGGCTCGGGCCCTTGACGTGACACCTGACAAATCTGACTAGATACAGCGCAAGACGCGGCGTCATTCCAATTGGAGGAAGATCATCATGAAGCAAATATACGGCCCCCTACTTGGTGCAATTGTAGCTTTACTGATTATCTTCCCCGCTGCCGCAGAAGAAGACGATGGTATCCACAGACTTGTCCTGCAAGTGAGTGACAATGATCCCGAGAAAATGACCAGCGCCCTCAATGTTGCGGCAAACGTTTCCCGTCATTACAGCGCCATTGGCGAAGAAGTTGAAATTAAAATCCTCGCCTTTAATGCTGGCATTAATATGTTAATCGATGGCACTTCGCCTGTGCAAAAGCGACTGTCATCTTTTCGCCCCAGCATGCCAAACGTCAGCTTCCTTGCCTGCGGCAACACAATCAACTCCCTTGCAAGGAAGCACGGAACCAAACCTGAATTACTGGACGATGTAGAAGTTGTCCAAGCTGGCGTCGTCACCTTAATGGAGTTAGACAAGGCTGGCTGGACTATCGTTCGTCCGTAACCTGGCTATGGCGGTTGGTATGCCACGCCCAGCCCCTGCCTTGACTAAGGGCCTAAAGACTATAAAGTTAACAGATCAAAACAATAAAAACGATTGATGGACGCCCCTCGCGGGTAACACATCAACGCCAACAGTTGAGGTCTATTTCATGTCACTGCCATCTTCCCTTAAGACTAATCTTAAATTGCCTGCTATTGCGGCTCCCATGTTTTTGGTTTCAGGACCAGAGTTGGTGATTGCCACCTGTAATGCTGGCGTGATCGGATCATTCCCCGCAGTGAATGCCCGAACAGCTGAGGATTTTGCGCAGTGGATGAAAAAAATTGATGACGAAACAGGGGACGATGCTGCCCCTTACGCCGTTAATTTTCCGCTCTCCCGTATGAAAGGCGGGATGCTTGATGGACATATGGAGATCTGCCGCGCCTATAAAACACCGATCATTATTACTAGTGTCGGTAACCCTGCATCTATTGTGGATGAGATCCATGACTGGGGCGGTTTGGTTTTCCATGACGTTACCACAGTACAACACGCTAAAAAGGCCGCTGCCGCAGGTGTAGACGGTCTGATACTCGTATGTGCTGGCGCCGGCGGTCACGCAGGAACCGCCACACCATTTGCATTAGTTGAACAAGTTCGCGCCTTTTTTGATGGCATCATAATTCTTGGCGGCGGCATCAGTACGGGCCGCGCAATCCGTGCCGCCGAAGTCTTGGGCGCCGATCTCTCCTATCTTGGTACTCGCTTTATCGCCACCCAAGAAGCAATGGCGGAAGATGCGTATAAAGAAATGATCATTACTGAGGACACTCACAACATCGTCTATACAAATTCCATCAGTGGCCTGCCTGCCAATTTCATGCGCACATCTTTGGAAGCCGCGAACCTGGATCCCAATAACTTACCAGAACCCCACGGCCCGTTCCGTCCAAACCTGCCAGAAGATATCATCGCGTGGAAGACCGTCTGGAGCGCTGGCCAAGGCGTCGGCCTAATTCACAATTCACCCAGCACAGCCGATCTCGTCAAGCAAATGACAGCGGAATATCAAACCGCATGTGAAATGAAATAAGGGCTTCGGCGCATTTTAAACGCCGTTTTCGCATCAAAAAAGAGTGTAAACGGCGTTTCTTTCCACCTGCTGAAAAAACACCCGAGGTTTCTAGCCAAGTTGGATTTACTTTTCTAGGATAACCCAATTGGGGCAAATCCTAGCCAATCATATGAGAGTAATGTAAATGCTGACAGTTAATCGCTTATCCATCGACGATGCCTATATCCTTATTGAGGGCGCGCGAAACAAGGCAAATGAAATCGGCGTACCAATGTGTATTTCAATTGTGGACGAGTCTGGAAACCCTATCGCGTTTGAGCGTATGGACGGCGGAAAGATCACAAGTACAATCATTGCGGCTGACAAAGCCTACACAGCAGCTGCGGCCCGTAAAGCAACACATGAATATAACGAAGTCTGCAAACCTGGCAGTCTTGCATTTGGTATTCATACGGCAATTGGCGGCCGTCTTTGCATTGTTGGCGGTGGTTTACCTGTTTATGTTGACGGCGAAGTTGTCGGCGGCATTGGCCTAAGTTCAGGCACACCGCAACAAGACATGGATTGTGGTCAAGCTGGTATTGATCATTTCCTCGCCAAACGATAAGCCATTTGAGGGGAGACAACAGTGGTTCGCGCTATTGTCTCCCTCTCCAATTGGGATGCCTTGTAAGACTATTGTAAAACCGCTTCTGACTTCAAATCAAAGGCAGATCGCCTGATTTGCGAGAAGGCGAGCATACCAAACAGCGCAATGGTCCCTGATATCATTGCAATTTGGGCGATAATTTCCCAGTTTTGACCAAAGATTGAAAAACTAAACCCAAGTAACATTGCCGCTGCTGAAATCAAGCATTCAACGCTTGAAAACCGCAGCAACCAAGCCCGGTAAACAAGAAGCGTGCAAGAGATTAACGCTAAGGGCGCAACAATTAACGTTCCCACGCCCCATACGCTAAATTCACCCGAGAGCAAGATCACCGGATTATAGACAATGAGATAGGGTATAATAAACCCGGATAACGACAAGACGAATGCTTTAAATGCCGTTGAGAAATAGGGCGCTTTGGCAATTCCGGCACCCGCAAGTGCCCCCAATGCCACCGGCGGTGTTACGGCGGATATTATGGCGAAATAGAAACAGAAAAAATGCGCTGATAGGAGCGGAACACCCATTTTAACAAGGGTCGGTGCCACAACAATCGCAACGAGACTATAGGCCGCTGCAGGCGGCACGCCGCAGCCCAGAATAATGGCGACAATCATTGTCATAAACAAGGCAAGATGGACGTTACCTGCTGACAAAAGCTCAACCAATCCGGCGATTTTTCCGCCAAGCCCCGTGGTAATAAGGCTTTGAGAAATCATTCCGACAATGGCAAGAGAGATCCCGATTTTTGCGCCAACCACCGCGCCTTCAACAACCCGTACCAACAGCTCCTGAAACGAAGGTCGGTCTTTTCGAATATACGCAATTGTCAGACAGCAAAATATGGCCCAAAAGGCAGCCACACTGGTGGAGTAGTGGAACAAAAGTAAAAGCGCAATTATGCCCACAGGAATAAAGAAAGACGGAATGCCAACAAGAATTGTCTTCATGTCGGCCTTCTCTTGCGGCGCTTTGATATCTGACACAACAGACACTGCCTGCACGCCAAAGAACACGCAAATATAGAAGAGAACGGCAGGCACAATCCCAGCAATCATAATATCCGCGTAGGGAACGCCGATAAAGAAAGCCATCAAGAATGCGGCGGCTCCCATAACCGGCGGCATTAATTGACCACCCGTTGACGCAGTTGCTTCGATGGCACCTGCGAGCGCGGGTTTGTATCCCACCTTTTTCATATACGGAATTGTAAATGCGCCCGTAATGGCCACATTGGCAACGGACGCCCCGGTCACCATTCCGATCATCGAACTTGAAATCACAGACGCCAAGCCGGGTCCGCCCCTCATACGTCCGCTGATTAGTTTTGATAACTCGTTCAAGAAATCGCTAATTTTCAAAAGACCCATAAGCGATCCAAACAGGACAAACAGGAATATTTGATTTGCAGATATGGCAAGGAAATTTCCGTACATGCCCGTCAGGCCAATGGACAGGTAAGAAATCACATAATCAAAATCAAATTCACGGTGTGTTAGCGGGCCGGGGATCAAATGACCGAAGAAAAAATAGGTAATAAAGACGGCGCAAACGATCGGTAATGTCCATCCCCACGCCTGCCGTGTTGCCTCGATACAGATCCCAATGGCGACAATCCCAACAATAACGTCAGTCAGTTCAGGGAACCCAATATCTTCTTCTAACCGTGTCAGGTTCAACCCCACATAAAGCGTGACACCAATTGCCAGTGTAATTAGCAGGCCCTGCGTTATCTTTGCCGGAGCCGTTTTGGCCACCATTAACCGGTCCAGAAAAATGATCAAAAATAGAAATGCAAGATGAAGGTTTTGATGCTCAAAACTACCGAGGACAACCCCATATACTGTAAACAAGTGATAGATAACCATGCCGACCGCTGTCAGTGTCAGCAGGAGCCGAATTGATCTTTGAAAGGGCGAGAAACTAAGATCAGGGGAAGCGGGAGCGTCCATTTGAACATCACCTTTAAGTAAAGAGCGCTCTTCCTAGCACCGCCAGAAAGAGCGTAAACATATGAGACAAATTAGTCGACTAACCCAGCTTCCTTATACGCTTTCAGCGCACCCGGATGGATATTCTCAGCCTTCCAGCCGTAAGCCAACGTTTCCGGAGCCATCAACTTGCCAAGGGCGTGATAGTCCTTAAACTCACCAACATTATCGATGATCATTTTTGTAAGTTTGTAGGCTTTGTCATCACTAAATTCTGGATATGCAACCCAAGCAATGGCGTCAAAAAATCCATCAAGCGGTGCATCTAACCCGATGACTGAGCCCTTTGGGACCGCAAGATGATTGACACCGACACCAGAATCCATTGTTTTCTGAACGGCTTCTTTACCCCACGGAATATGATATAAAGTACGGCCAGATGCCATGAGTTCAGCTGTTTGCGGGCTTGGTTTAAATTCACCGCTGGCAACATTTGCATAACCGCCAATAATTGCAGCATCTACTTTACCATCCAACAAAGCCTGAGCCGCCGGTTTGGTACCCAGACGTTCGATGGTTATTTTGTCGTGTAATCCCCACCCCTTTTTAAGTAATAACTCAGGTTCTACAGTCCACAAAATTTGCGGCGGACGACCTAATGCAACACGCTTACCAACCAAATCTTTGATAGACTTGATGTCTGGATCGAATGTTGCGAGCCAAACGGAACCTAGAAGGTAATTTGCAATCAATTTTGCTGGCGGATACTTCTCTTTAAAGGGTTTCATGCCGTTTACAGCAAGATATCCCAAGCCCGTTGTATAGGGCGTGAAGGTGGACGCTTTGAGATCCGGCTCTTTTCCAAGTTTCCGCACATTGAATACCAAACCCGGAGATTCAGAGGCGACAATGCCAATTGCCCCTTTAGTTTTTTTGGAGATCTGCTCAATGGCATTTCCAAGCGCATAACTACCCGTCCCAAATGGACCAGCCATCAACGAAAGCTCGTCGGCGGCTTGAGCTGGACCCGCTGTTATCCAAATTGCCGACAGGGCGGCGAGTGACGTTAAAATTCGATTTTTCATGTTGAACCCTCCTTATTCATTAAATTTTCTTTTTGTTGGCTAGCCTTGATCGGCTAGTTCTCAGCGCTGAGTGAAAAATAAAATCACTCAAAGCAATTTTTACACTTGCGATAACTCAAAATTCATATTATGTTTCACATAATGAAACTCAATTTTGCATATTGAAACTCTATTCACTCTAGCGCTATACTGTCAACAGAAAACAGGGGTCTCCTTTTTGGGGGTCGTTTGTGGCATGCTATTTTTTCAAGCCGAAATGCAGGAATTGGGGACAATCCGATTATGGTTCAGGACACCACATTACAAACCGTCAGCCGCGCCGTGGCTGTATTACGGTGCTTTGAGGGGGGATCTCTCGACCTCTCTTTAAAAGAACTGACAATCCGAATGTCCTTAAACAAAGTGACCGTGCTTCGCTTAGCACGAACCCTTGTGAAAGAAGGGTTGCTGGTTCACGATTCTCGCACAGGATTATACCGGTTGTCCTTTGGCTGTATTGGACTTGCCCGCAAATTGCTCGACCGTGACGGGCTTTCAAACTGCGCTCTGCCGTTCATGGAAAAGGTCCGCATGCGCACTAATGAGACCGTGTGTCTTATCGTGCGCGAAGAAAATGACCGGGTTACCACTCACACCCTACCCAGCTTTCAGCCCTTTCGGTTTGTCCTTGAAGTTGGCGACCGACGCCCTGTTCACTTAGGCGCTGCTGGCCAATGCCTCAT
>JBALWO010000049.1:0-17111 GCA_036960775.1 Pseudomonas marincola
ACTGCCTGCCAGCACCGCCATCGAGGCGGAACAGGCAAGCAAGACCTTTTTCCATAAAGCTATCTTCATATACACCACTCCTATTTGTATTGTGGCCAAAAACTAACGGTTAAGTGGCATATTGCTATGTCATTCCAAATTTCAAGTTTTTGGTGTATTTAAAATAAAAATTCACTTTTATGGCGAGTGAAATTTGATTTAAAGGGAGTGCGCATGTTGGAGATTAGTTTCGGAAAATATGGGCTGAGGAAATCAAAATCAAAGCTTGGACAAGGGGTAGGGGCTTACGCTTGCGACCGCTTGATCAACCACCAAACCACCAAATTCCTCTTTTAGACCATATCCAGATTTTTCAATCATATTGGCGGCCAAAATATCCATTGGATCTATATAAGCGTCACCGCCTAGAACGGTTCGGGCTTCGCGGGCAAAGGCTTTTGCATATGCTAATGGGATTTCAGTGCAGCCCATGATCACGCAATAATTGGCTGGATTATCGTCACCGATAATGGATTGGATAACAGCTTCAAAAATTTTGAAATTGATTTCCCAGTCGCCAACTATTGATTTAATGCCGCGCTCGACTCCATAGATTGCAGCCATGATGGCACCTTGGGGATTTTCTGCAATTTTAGCAATGTCAGGTTCGCCATCCTCCTTCAGAAAGGCGGCAACGGATTTATCGTTAGCTGAATTGCTATCTATCGCATCATCTGCTGCATTACAGGAGATGAATTCGAAATCTGGATTTTCTTGGCAGTAATTATGATAAACCCCGGTGTCCCGTGTTCCGCGAGTTGATAACAAAATGACTTTCTTACCCTGACAATTGGCTCCCAGATAATTGGCGGTGCTTTCAATCATATTCACCGTTTTTATTCTCGGGTTTTGCAAATACCTTTGATATGCATTGAATACAACAGGCGAATGAAACGTGTTACAGGGAACGCCGACGACAAAATCACCTCGAAGTTTGGCGTATGCTTTGCAAGACGCTTGAACTAAATCGCCCATTACTGAACCTGGATTTGGCTCACCGCCATCCCTGATAAATGCGGTTCTGTCTTTTATAAACTGAGACATGGAAATATGCACAACTGAGGCATGGCCCTGATCACCAGCGGTACCGTTATCCGTCATGTTTACAATTTTTTCATGAAAAGCCACACTGGCTGCTGGGCCAACTCCGCCGCCAATCACTAAAATATTCCGGTTCATTTACGCTACTCCATAAATTCTTAGGTTGTTTGAAACCCGAATTTGGTGTGCGTTTTATATATTACAATTTTAACGAGTGCATTAGCACGCGAGAGTAGTCAAACCGAATATTATTGCATGTAGAAGTGCAAGTTTGTTTGGAGAGAAGAGGGCGCCGTTAGATCAATCTTACTAAGCCAGCAAACGACAGTGCAATGAGTAAAAACAGGCAAAATTGTTTGTAGTAAATCACTAACGACGGACGAAATAGAAAACTACCAAAAAACACGCCCACAAGAACAATTGGAATGAAGACAATGGCGCGCTGAAAAGCTTGATAATTCATCACCCCATATAACAGCATGTAGACGAGGGAGGTGAACATACCCAAGAACATAAACATGACCAGCGATGCCCGCATGGTTCGGGCATCAGTTTTGCTGGATAAAACAAATAGCGCAACAACCATTCCCCCAACGGAGGCAAGGCCGGTGGCAATACCCGCCGTTATGCCAGATCCATACAAGCCACCCTTTGTTCTCAAAAATTTCGGAGAGAATTTAAAGAGCTGGGCGAGGGTGAGGATCATGACGATAACCAGAGCAACAATTTTTGAGGTTTCTGTCGGAATAGAAATCGTGGCGTAGAGACCAATGGGGACCCCAATAGCTGAACAAATAGCAAGCGCCCAAACCATGGACATTTTGGCATCTTTTATACCGCCTCGTAACATGGAGATACTGGCTGCGGCTTCAAGGAAATAACACAGCGGAATAAGCTCGATTGGGGGCAATATATACACGATGCTCGCCATTAAAATGGCAGAGAGCGCAAAGCCTGCAAACCCCCGGACAAGACCGGCGAGTAACATGGCAGCAGAACAAATTAAAAACTCATCTGTGCTGAGGTTTGTAAAGTCAGTCAGTGTTTCAAGCATTGCAATCACTTCACTAAAGAGGAGGAGCGACCATATAATTGTATTTTTGCATTTCAAATAGGTAGTTTTGCAGTATATAACTGTAATTATGCAGGACATGAATTGGAACGATTATAGATTTTTATTGGCCGTTAAGCGAACGGGGTCAATGTCGGCTGCGGCTAAGCGGTTATCTGTTGATGTCACAACAGTTTCTCGGCGCATTAAATACCTTCAAAATCACTTGGAAACACAGTTATTAGAACGGCTTGCTGACGGATCTTATCAATTAACCCCCATCGGTTTGGCGGCGGCCACTAAGGGGGAGCGCATCGAAAAAGAACTGGATGAATTCCAGGCGTCGGTGAAGGGAAGCGACGTCAGGGTGATGGGTAAGGTGCGAATTTCGGCGGCACCAATGATTGTTAATCGGTTTATAACCCCAAGAGCCCCAGCGTTTTTAAGACAGCATCCAGAGCTAGAGCTACATTTTAACTCCGACTTGCGCAATTTAAGTCTATCAAAACGGGAAACCGATATAGCAGTTCGCCTGGCGCGGCCGCAAGAAGGGGGCTCACATGTGAAGGTGAGGCGGGTTGGCAGTCTCACGCACGGTATATATGCCGCCAAAGATACACCGCCGGATCAATACGCTAAACTACCATGGTGTGGATATAACGATGATCTGGGTTTCTTACCCCAAGCCGAATGGCTAACGAAAGAGGTACAACGCGGGCACGGAGAGTTTAGTCCCATCCGCGCGGGCGATGCCGAAGGTGTCATTGAAAGTATAGCAACCTGTCAGACGCGATCCGCACTGCCGATAATTATCGGCGATGCCGATCCAAGACTGAAACGCATAGATGATGATCATACAAAACCAGATTTCGTGCGGGAGATCTGGTTGATGGTTCATGCGGATCTGTCGAACCTCGTGAGATACAAAGTGGTGGGCGATTGGCTTACAGAGATGTTCTCAAATTAAATTCGTATCAGTGCGCGGGCTACCGCTTAATTCTTGTCTCAGCCAGTCCAAATAGTCAACAATAGCAACCTCATCGCGTTTGCAGTAAGACCATTTTTGATGACGCCTGACGGTGATAAAACCGGCTTGTTTTAGAATGTCTAGGTGACGGCTGGCGGTCGGTTGCGCGACATTGAGCGCATCGGCAATCAGTGTCATACACACTCCAAATTCAGAAGGATCCGCCGACCATTGTTCAGCAAAATTTTGGCTGGGCTCTGCTAGCATTTTGAGGATCGACATCCGAGTTTCGCTAGACGCCGCTTTTATTTGAGTTGATCTTTCCATAAATTGGATCATATAGTCATTTAGCTAAGTGTCAATATGTAGGATTTGGAATGCTGAAACTACCAAATACCACCATGGTTAACGGGAACGCTGTTCGTTGGGGCGTAGAAGGGGACGGGCCGCCACTGGTAGCCATTCACGGCACCCCATTTTCGTCCCAAGTTTGGCGGAACATTATCCCCCATTTGACGTCCCATTGGACCGTCTACTACTTTGATCTAATTGGTTATGGCATGTCAGAACAACGGGAAGGGCAGGACGTATCCCTGGGTGTCCAGAACGAGGTTTTGGTTACGCTTTTCCGTGAATGGGGCTTGCAGAAACCCCATGTTCTCGCGCATGATTTTGGAGGTGCAACTGCCTTAAGAGGCTATTTTCTGGATGGTCTTCGGTATTCCTCTTTAACAATATTTGACGCCGTTGCTCTTGCTCCTTGGGGATCTCCATTTGTCCAACATGTCAGACAACATGAAGCCGCTTTCGCAGGTATGCGAGGATACATGCATGAAGCACTCTTGAGGGCGTATTTACAAACCGCTGCCCACCAGCCACTTTCAAAGGAGGCCTTGGCGGTTTATAGCGCTCCATGGTTGGGAGACGTGGGTCAGCCAGCTTTCTACCGCCAGATATCTCAAATGGATCAAAAATTCACAGATGAAATCCAGTCAAAATATTGCCGTATGGATTGTCCGGTCAATGTTCTCTGGGGCGAAAAGGATGATTGGATCCCTTTAGGAAAAGGAAAAGAACTCGCGGACTTTATCTCTGATCAACCGTTGACGATTATACCAGACGCGGGGCATTTGGTGCAGGAGGATTGTCCATCGGCAATTGTCGCAGCAATGCTAAAAATTTGAGAGGCTTGGAGGTGGTGCCATAAAAAGGAGGTGTAATAGCTTTTAGCGCATAATTGATATTATGGAAAATATATAACCTCTAATAATCAAAGCACTTGGTTATAAGCGATGCCTATCTGTTAGGCCGACTCCTTATCGTTCCAAATTGGACGCAATATTGCGTACAGATATGAATTAACCCATTCTCCACGTACCAATTTGTCGTTACGCATTAATCCTTCGCGTTCTAGACCAGCTCGTTCCATTACGCGCCAAGACTCTTTATTACGTGTGTCCGCCGACGCCCAAATGCGATGCATGGAAAGTTCATTGAAACCAAAATCTAAAACAACTTCGATGGCTTCTGACATATAACCGTTGCCTCGAAAATCACTGTCGAGTGCATATCCCAATGTTGCCGTTTTATTTGCGGCATCCGTTATCCTAAGATTGATTGTCCCGATTATATGGCCAACAGAGATCGGTTCGATTGCAAAATGACAATTCAAACTGTCAACGTCATCATTCTCAGTCATTAAATATTTCAGGAAACCTTCAACTGACGCGGGAGTTAATGCATCCAAAGGTAAAAATCGATAATAGTCCTCACGAGTTGCATAGCGTTGCATATAGGCAAGATCTCCATGCCTAAAAGGTCGCAATAATAGATTCTTTGTCGTTAAATTCCGCATTTTCCATATCCATTTTCATTGGAATATTTACCGGTGTATAAAAGTAGAATATAAAGTACTGCATCTTAGCGCAAAGTGTGTTTTGAGTAATTGCTTATTATCGTTAAGAGTGTTCACTTAACCGAAAACCGTACCTCCACCCCCTACGTTTGGGAAATTTAGGCTGATAAAGGGTATTTTTATTCTTTTCCTAGAGGCGTGGCTGTATAATTTTTAGTGGTTTCCGGTAAAGTAAAACCCTTCCAAAAGAAAAATGTGGTGAACAATACATGAGTGCGGAGTAGGTAATGAGAAAGTCCAATATTCAATCGGTTTCAAATGTTGAAGGATTATGCCAAATTGTTTGGATAAATGGCCATGTGAGTGACTTCCATGCGTTATGGCTCCGCGATAATTGTCCGTGTGCAGAATGCCTACATCCTCATACCAGAGAACGTATATTGGATATAATGGACATTGATGTTGCCGTTGAGTTGCCAGCGACGATGAATGTTGCCGGCGATGTATTGACCATCACTTGGCACGATGAGCATGAAAGTAACTATCCACTAGATTGGCTTCGGCAGAATTGTTACTCGGAAACCGCTCGCAATGAGCGCCGGCCTAATCCCATTTTGTGGGGACAGGAAATTATAAATTCCCTTCCTGAAATTGAATATGCAGACGTCATGAACAGCGATGAAGGATTGCTCAATTGGCTCGATAAGATAGTGGATTACGGCTTTGCCTTAATTCGAAACACACCGACAGTTGAAGGTGAAGTTGTCCGTGTTGCAGAACGCGTTTCCTACCTTCGGGAGACCAATTTTGGCAGGGATTTTGATGTTATCTCGAAGGTAAATCCCAATAATGTGGCGTATACCGCCCTCACCCTTCAATCTCATACGGATCTTCCCAACTGGGAATTACCGCCGGGAACGCAGTTCCTTCATTGCTTAGAGTTTGAGGCAGATGGCGGGGAAAGTACGCTTGTGGACGGTTTTAAGGCTGCTAGACGCCTGCAAAAAACGTCGCCAAGCGCGTATGATTTCCTAAAAACACAAGAAATTCCGTTTCGCTTTCATGATCCCGATTGGGACATTCGTTGGTCTGCACCCACCATCAACTGTGATACCGATGATAACTTACGGGAAATCCGTTATCACGCGGCCCTGACCGCGCCCTTAGATATTCCATCAGATCGCATAATGCCATTTTATAAGGCATACCGAGAACTGACCGAGGTTATCCGCGCCCCTGAAAACATTCTAAAAATTAAACTGGCTAAGGGGGATTTGCTGGTCTTTAACAATCGCCGCGCCCTTCACGGACGCATGTCGTTCGATCCCAATAGCGGTCCGCGGCACTTGCAAGGATGTTATGTTGATAACGACGCGATTTTGAGCAAACGCCGTATTCTACAGCAGAAATTGGGCCATTAGGTATGTTGGCTGATACGGTGTAATGTTCCCGCCGTATCAGCCCTTTTTAGTTATTTTAATTATTCTGCGACGACAAAGCCGTCCCAACTTGCCATGTAATCAACGAAACGCTTATTTAAACCTTCGTTTTCAAGATGGGTTCGTGTAACCGGCAATTCGATTGATTTAAAATCCGTATCAGCTTCGAGTTTTTGCACGAAATCATGGTGCAAAATACCCGCACGGCCGGCCATTACGAAATCAGCGCCGGCATCAATAGCCTCGCGGCAATCTGCAGCACTCATAATTTTACCGGCGACGGTCAAACGAACGTTCCCGCGATCGAGCTCAGTGAAATAGCTCATTAGGCTACGGCCTTTAAACTCTTCTTCTTCTGGTTCTTTCTTGAAATCCCAAAGAGACATATCAAGGAAATCAATTTTACCTTCAGATAATAATTTTTTAGCAACTTCAATGACTTCTGCGAGTTTCATACCAAAACGCTCAGGTGATAACCGGACACTGATGTTGAAATTTTCGCCGCAGCGGTCTCTGATCCCATCGATAATCTCAAAAATAACGCGCGCACGATTTTCAAGAGATCCACCATATTTATCTTTTCGAAGATTAAGGTCTGAGCTTAAGAATTGGCAAAGCAAATACCCATGCGCACCGTGGACCTCAACCCCCTCAAAACCCGCTTTTTCGGCGCGAATTGCGGCAAGAATAAAGTCTTCAACTAATTGTTCAACTTCTTCTGTGCTAAGGGCACGTGTTCCGTATTTTTCAAGGGCTGATGCCGATACAGGTTGTTCACCTGTCAGCTCTTTCGATGCGCGCATTCCGCCGTGATACAGCTGCGCAATCGCAATGGAGCCACCGTCTTTAATACCTTGGGCCAATCGTTTAAGGCCCGGCAGTAAATCATCTGAAAAGAAACCAAGTTGGCCCGGAAACCCTTTGCCGCCCGCCTGAACATGTGCGGCGCAAGTCATGGTTAAACCAAAACCACTGTTCGCCCGCATTGTCAGCCATTTATATTCATCATCAGAAAGGGTACCGTCTTCATGACTTTGCCAATTGGTGATGGGAGCCATTACAACACGGTTCTTCATTTCTGGACCACGTTGGAATGTTAAAGGATTAAAAAGTGAACTCATTTTGTACCAGACTTTATTATATTATTGTTAAGCGCCAACCCTGAATGTAGGACGCGCGCCCTCACCTTCGCAACTGCAAAAAACCGATCTGTGACTTAGATCGCGAAAAACGGTGCAGGCCGCGTGGGATACCGCTTGCTGTTTTCCGGCATCACTTATATTTTAAGATGTCCCAAATAATGAGAATAACAAATGACACCCCGCCATTCCTATATTCAAACCAATGATCTTTCCCTGTCCTATTACGAATGGGGCAATAAAGACGATCCTGTTATTTTACTTGTCCATGCGACGGGTATGCACGGCCTGATTTGGAGTGAATGCATTCAGGCATTACCGCCTGGTTTTAGGATTATAGCCCTTGATATTCGCGGGCATGGATTAAGCCGATATGAGGGACACCTATTGGATTGGTCGTTGATGGGTGATGACGTTAAATTCGCAATAGAAGCACTTGATTTAAATAATATAATTGGTGTTGGGCATTCAATGGGCGGGCATGCGCTATTGCAAGCCTCACTTGATATGCAAAATCACTTTCAGCGACTGGTTCTTATCGATCCAGTGGTTTTCCCACCAGAGAGATATGCCACAGTTTTAGATTTTGAAATTGGCGCCCCGGAAGACAATCCAATTTCCCGCAGACGGAACCAATTTGACAGATGGCAAGATTTGGAAGAGCAATTTAAAGACCGCCTTCCCTTTTCCAGATGGATGCCTGAAACATTCAGGAAGTATTGTGAGTACGGTGTAAAAACAAATGGCGACGGGGTTGGCCTTGCCTGTAACCCAGTGACGGAGGCATCTGTCTATATGGGACACTGCAGTGTGGATTTGAGTGGCAGACTTAGTGAATTGGACTTACCAGTGACGGTTATGCGGGCACGTCAAGCAGAACCCATGCAAAATGGTCGGATTGATTTTTCCGCCTCCCCAACATGGTCAGAATTAGCCGCAAACATTCCAAACGGAAAAGATGTGTTTCTGCCGGAGTTTAGCCATTTTATCCCAATGGAAGACCCTAAACTCACAGCAGAGTATATTATGGAGATCCGTTAGCTTTTATCGCGCTGACTATCGGCCATAGCTTTTGCATCAAACCCACCAAGTTTGTCAGTTGAGACCAGTGAATTATGGGCATGTGCGAAATGATGCATGGCAAAAACGGCTTCCATACCGGTTCTTTTGCCCTGCAAATCTTCCACGTGATTGATTGCCTGTTTGGTCAAGGACAGACCAAGGCGCGGCATTTTTGCAATACGTTCAGCAATGGAATAGGTTTCTTCTTCCAGTTTTTCCCGCGTAAACACGCGGTTTACCATGCCGACTTCATATGCGCGTTCAGCACTCATACGTTCGCCAAGAAACAAAAATTCCTTTGCAATACGGGGGCTTAGCTCAAAAGGGTGAGCAAAATACTCAACGCCCGGTATACCCATTCGAACCACAGGATCAGAGAAAAACGCATCGTCTGAAGCAATAATCATATCGCAAACCCAAGCAAGCATCAGGCCGCCAGCGATACAGGCACCATGAACCATTGCAATGGTTGGTTTGGGGATTTCACGCCATCTGCGGCACATTCCCAAATAAGCTTCTTGCTCTTTTATATATTGGAATTCTGCACCTGGTTTATTGGCATGATCATATAACATATGTTTCCGGTCTTGGGATAGATGATGGTCCCTGCCCGGTGTTCCAATATCATGGCCAGCACTGAAATGCTTACCTTCGCCGCGCAAAATGATGACTTTAACGTCGTCATCTTCCACAGCCCGGAAGTATGCAGCATCAAGCGCATATGTCATTTGGTTATTTTGAGCGTTATTATAGCGTGGGCGGTTTAGCGAAATAGTCGCAATGCCATCTTTGACGCTATATAGGATTGGCTCATCAGTTTCATAAACTGGATCCGGAAACGCGTTTTCATTCTTCTGCTCTGACATTTTTAGTCCCCTTTAGCTGAGAAGATCTGGTGCTCAACTGGTGTTTAATTGTTTTTGTTTAGTGACCAGTTAAGTCAATTAGTATGGTTATAATACCCAATAATGATTTCCAATGTATAGGAATAAAATTCAAAAACAGGTTCCACTGCTTGACCTTTCTATATTTAGTTGACTAGTATCAAGTAAATATATGTCTATGGACAACTTTACGGGCAGGTAGTGAAATGACTGATTTTGATAATGCCGTGGATAAGGTTCGTGGCTTTACGCGTTTTTATACGAAGAAGGCTGGTGTATTGAACGAGTTACTCCTCAATAGTAACTACGGTTTAACAGAAGCCCGCATTTTACATGAGTTAAATGCAGTCGGGCAAACAACAGCCAAACACCTCGTCGCTGAGCTGGAACTTGATCCCGCCTACGTTAGCCGTGTTTTGAAAAAATTCGAAAAAACCGGCTTAGTTGCGCGCACGCCATCGGCAAAAGACAAAAGATTGCAGGTTATCGCCCTTACCGATGGGGGTGAGAATGAATATCTGGCATTGAATGAAAAATCGGCTCGACTTTTCGGCAACTTGCTTGAAGATTTAAATTTGTTAGATCAGTCAAAATTACTCTCCGCTATGGAGGAAATTCAAACGCTGCTTGGACGTCAGGATGAAAATGCTCAAGCCTATCAGTTAAGGTCTCACCGGCCGGGTGATATGGGATGGATTATCGGTGCCCATGGTCGTCTCTATAGTGAAGAATATGGGTGGGACGATACTTTTGAAGCGATGGTCGCCAAAATTGCCGCCGAATTTATTGAGAATTTTGATCCAAAATCAGAATGCTGTTGGATTGCAGAACGTGCGGGACGAAACATCGGTTCAGCCATGGTGGTAAAAGAAGATGAGACAACGGCTAAACTCCGACTGGTAATCGTTGATCCAGACGCTCGCGGCCTTGGCGTTGGTGTCAAACTGGTGGAAGAGTGTCTCAATTTCTCGCGTCGAGCTGGGTATTCAAAAATAACTTTATGGACCAACGATAACTTACACGCGGCCATCGGTATTTATAAGAAACTCGGTTTTAAATTGGCTGGCGAGGAACCTCATCATAGTTTTGGCGCGGATCTTGTGGGCCAATATTGGCAACTGGACCTATAGCGGTGTCCGTATCAGTTGGTCCTGTTATTGCAGCCCTATTTACTGGAATTCAGGTTGGGGCTGCCCTTGTGGCGTCTCGATATGTCATTGATCAAACCACGCCCGCAACGCTTACCATGTTGCGGTATTCTATCGGGTTGTTATGTCTTATCCCTTTTGTCTCATTAGTGAATACAGCGCGTTTTCAGCGTAGAGACATCCTGCCAATTTGTTTTCTTGGGGTGTTTCAATTTGGTGTTTTGGTAGCGCTTCTTAATTATGCCTTACAATATTTACCGTCTGCTCATGTTGCCCTGATTTTCGCGACTTTCCCGCTGCAAACTATGATCCTTGCATCAATATTTGGGAAAGAGCGTTTATCTGCTACCAAAACTGTCGGTATTTTGCTGTCGATTACTGGTGTCGCTGTCACATTGGGAGAAAGTCTGGGCACCAACGATATGGGAGACAATAAAGCGATTGCGGTTGCCGCCGTTGCTCTCAGCGCTTTTATAGGTGCCGTCTGCAGTATTTTTTATCGGCCGTACCTAGAACGCTACCCTGCCCAGAATATCAGTGCACTTGCCATGTTTGCATCTGTGGTCGTTCTCCTAGTCTTTTCAATTTTTGAAAATGGACTAATCACAATTGTTCATATCAATTTTGACGGATGGCTGGCAGTTATATTTATCGGGATTAGTAGCGGCGTGGGTTACTTCGCGTGGTTGTGGTCTTTAAAAAGTTTGTCTCCAACACGGGTTACCATGTTTTTATCGTTGGGGCCCATTAGCAGCGCTGTTCTTGGTAGTATCTTTTTGTCTGAACCCATTACACTATATCTTGTTTTTGGGATGGTGTTGGTGGTTACCGGCCTTTGCATTGGATTGATGCGGCCAAAAAGAAAAAAAGCGCCCGTTTAAGGCGCTTTTTTTATTAATCTGACGTCTTAGAACTTCGTTTTAAGCAAATGATTTTAAACGGTTATTGATAATTTCGCTTGCGTCGCCCATAATCCTATCCATCAATTCCTGACAACTTGGAACATCGTGGATTAATCCTGCAACCATGCCGCAACTCCATGCACCACTTTCCATGTCACCATCGATCATGACCTTTGGATATACACCGCCGACCAGCTCCTTAATGTCTTCAATAGACATGGCGTCGCCCTTGCCGCTTTCCATATCCAAAATCTTCTGAACAGAGTCGTTGTAGAGAACACGTTCTGTATTGCGAAGAGGTCGCATAATCAGTCGAGTATCAAGTTCTGTGGCCTTTACCAGTGCATCTTTCACGTTTTGATGAACAGGCGCTTCTTTCGTTGCGATAAACCGAGTTCCCATATTGATACCATCAGCACCGAGAGCCAAGGCTGCGACCAGCTGTTTGCCGTTACCAATACCACCAGACGCCACAAATGGGATGGAAAGCTCTTCTGCCGCACGTGGGAGAAGGATCATATTAGGGATGTCATCTTCGCCTGGATGCCCGCCGCATTCAAAACCATCAACGCTCACCGCATCACAGCCGATTTTTTCAGCTTTTAAGGAATGGCGAACAGATGTGCATTTATGAATAACCGTTATGCCAGCATCTTTAAGAACTGACATATATTTTTCAGGGCTTCGACCGGCTGTTTCAACGATTTTGACGCCGCCATCAACAATGGCTTTGATATAATCGAGGTACGGCGGAGAAATGAAGCTTGGAAGGAATGTGAGGTTTACGCCGAAGGGTTTGTCGGTCATTTTATGGCAACGGGCAATTTCCTTGGCTAAATCTTCCGGTGTTTTCTGTGTTAAGCCCGTAATAATTCCGAGGCCACCCGCATTTGAGACCGCCGCCGCAAGTTCAGCAAAACCCACATAATGCATGCCGCCCTGAATGACGGGGTGTTCGATATTAAATAACTCGGTGATTTTTGTTTTCATTTAACCCTCCATGGAACCGTTTTTTTTATAAAGCTACAGAGCAACAGAGCCAAAGTCGAAACAAAATTGGAACGTTAGGAGTTTAAAAGGTCAAGTTTCATTCCAACGTGGCTCGCGACAAATCCCAACTTCTTATAAAAGCGGTGCGCATCTTCGCGCGTGTTGTCTGTTGTGAGCTGGACCAAGCCGCAGCCTGATGTTTTGGCAAGATCTATGGCATATACCATCATCTTTTTCCCAATTCCTTGGGATCTCAGAGTTTTAGATACCCGGACAGCTTCAATCTGGCAGCGAGTTAGGCCTTTTCGGGATAAACCTGTGATAAATGTTAATTGCATACAGCCGATAATTTCGCCGTTGATTTCGGCAATATAAATATCATTCCCATTTTGCCGTTCAATCCGCTCAAACGCAGTTCTGTAAACAAGAGAAACCGGCCCAATCACTTGCTCTCGCGTGGCGCCTAACTGATCATCAGCGATTAAATTGATAACAGCTGATATATCAGATACAGACGCTTTTCGGATGTTGAGATTAGCCATATTATCAGACAGTTATCTCCATACCATCATATCCAGGTTCAACCCCTTCAGGGAGTTCTTTGAGCAATGTCTGGTAATCCAAATCAATATGCATATTCGTTAAGATCGCCCGGCGCGGTTTCAGCCGTTCAATCCATTTTAGGGCTGTTTCCAAATTCACATGGGTTGGATGAGGTTTGTAGCGCATGGCGTCCACAATCCATGTATCAATCCCTTCAAGGATATCAAATCCATTGTCATCGAGGTTTACCAGATCATTTGAATATCCGATTTTACCCATGCGGAAACCAAGACTATGGATTGATCCGTGATCTTGTTCGAACGGGATAAAGTCGATTTTACCCACAGTAAAGGGGCCTTCAATCAAGTGATCATCAAGAATTGCGGGATAAGGGCTTCCTTCTAACTGTTTGAAGCAATAATCAAAACGGCGTTTTAGAACGCTCAATGTCAGATCATCACCCCAGACATCCATCTTGCGGCGGTTTCGAATGGCAAGAACACGTAATTCATCAATGCCATGACACTGATCAGCGTGTTCGTGGGTCCAAACAACACCGTCCAGATCAGTTACATTTGTATCAAGCAATTGTTCCCGAATATCCGGAGATGTATCAATGAGAACTTTGGATCCTTTATCTTCCACAAGGATACTACAGCGGCGGCGACGGTTTTTAGGCTCATTTGGGTCACAAGCACCCCAGTCATTTCCGATGCGAGGAACGCCGCCGGACGTTCCGCTTCCCAATAGTGTTACTTTCATTAGTCTGCCCGATCAATCTTGTTGAACAATTCGAAAAAATTGTTTGTTGTTATCGTTGCAAGTTCCTCAGTATCGACGCCTTTTAGCTCCGCAACCTTGGAGGCAGTATGCGCCACGAATGAGGGCTCGTTGGTTTTTCCGCGATTTGGAACCGGGGCCAAGTAGGGGCTGTCGGTTTCAACAAGAAGGCGATCAAGCGGTAGCTTCGTCACATGATCTTGTAATTCTTTTGCAGCCTTAAAAGTAACAATCCCAGAAATAGAAATATAAAATCCAATTTCCATAGATTTTTCAGCTACTTCCCAGCCAGAACTGAAACAATGAATGACGCCAGTGAAAGGCCCTTTTTTATATTCATCGTGCAAGATGTCGATAGTGTCTTCATCTGCATTTCGTGTATGCACAATCAACGGCAACCCTGAACGGCGCGCAGCTTCAATGTGAACACGGAAGGAATGTTTTTGCACTTCACGCGGGGAATGCTCGTAAAAATAATCGAGACCGGTTTCGCCAATTGCCACGACTTTGGGATGATCTGACAAGGCTAACAGCTTTTCAACTGTTACCGTCCCGCCCTCTTCTTCTGCTTCGTGGGGATGAATTCCGACGCTACAGTGAATGTTGTCGTAATCTTCTGCAATTTTGCGAACACTGTCAAATTCACGCAATTTCGTGCCAATAGTCAGCATATGACCGACACCAGCGAGCTTTGCACGGCGGACAACATCATCAAGCTGGGTAGAGAGTTGTTCGAAATTTAGATGACAATGACTATCAACTAACATAGGTAAACCTTTGAAATATTATCGTTTTAGGGTGGCGGACAGGAATAAGTTCAAGATAACCTGTTTCTTATCCAGATTAACTGTGTCCGCTCTTTCAATAAGATGGTTTGCGTGTTCCCAAACTTCAATCCAAAAAGGGATTGGTTTGGATGACAGAAGCGTTTGCATGATTTCCGCTTCACCGCTGACTAAAGGGAGTTTGTCCATTCCGATACTAGCTGCCCGTACGAAACGGGACAACCACCATGGGAACAACTCGCAAAGCACACGGTAGAGCGCTTCACTTTCTTTTTTAGCAGCAAGATCAGCTAAGCCATGTAATTTCGCCGGATCATAATTTGGATAACTGCCAAATATAGACAATAACCCAGAGAAGGCATCTAAGCCGCCTGCATTAAAGAGGGCCGCAGCTTTTCCGGGACTTCCTTCAGAAAGCGACGTCAGTGTCATGAGCGCATCTTGTGACATATCGCCGGTGAAAGGAGAGATAACCTGCTGCGTAACGTCCTCTGGCAATGGGTCTAGCGGGAGGCGACGACATCTTGATTTAATCGTCGGCAACAATCCAGCGGGTGCGTTTGACAGAAGCAAGAAAATGGTTTTCTTTGGTGGCTCTTCCAATATCTTCAATATGGCGTTGGCCGCATTGATATTCATGTCGTCCATAGTATCTACAATAACAACGCGCCAGCCACCATCACTGGATTTAAGGCCAAAGAACGAGCTTAGTGATCGCACATCATCGACGCGAATGGCTTTGAAAATTTTTTTACCCTTCACATCATATTGGCGCTTCAACACGTTTAATCCCGGATGAGCGCCGGCATTCATGAGTTGGACGGCGGAATGAGAGGGATCAGTATCAAGGTTGTCGGGCGGGCCGAACAATCCGCCCCCCTCTTCCTGCGACAACAGGAATTTGGCGGCCCGATAGGCGAAGCTTGCTTTGCCAACACCTTTGGTGCCAGTTATAAGCCACGCATGGTGAAAACGGCCGCCGTTAAAACTCTCCAGAAACTCGGTTTCAGCGGCATCCTGTCCCCGTAACTGGGTGCAGTCCCTCGGATGCGGAAATCCTTCAAGCCTATCGATTTCTGGAAGATCACTCACCCGAAATACCTGTCTTTCAGAATATTGCGCATTTCGGTTTGGATGTCTTCAATGTCTCTGTCTGAATTAACAATCACGCAGCGATGACTGTTTTCTTTCGCAATTTGAAAGAAACCTTCTCGCATACGTTCATGGACAGACAGATCCATGCGCTCGAACCGGTCTTCATCGTGGTTTCGACCCTGTGTCCGATTGAGGCCAGCCTTAACATCTATATCCAAAATGTAGGTTAAGTCTGGCTCGAAATCTCCGACTGTTACGTCATGAATTTTTTGCACATCATCAAGGTCCATCTGATTGCCATACCCTTGATAGGCCATGGTTGAATCTGCAAACCGGTCAGATATTACCCATTTACCAGCTGCAAGAGCAGGCCAAATTGTTAGGCGCAAGTGGTTCCGTCTAGAGGCATAGAACAACAGCGTTTCGCCGATCACATCCCATCGGTCTGGATCACCTGTCAGAATAAGCTGCCGAATATCGTCAGATCCGGGGGCTCCGCCGGGCTCACGAGTGAGAACAACCTCTTTTCCTTGTTCTTCAAGAAAGGCTGCTAACTGCTTGGCCTGAGTGGATTTTCCAGAACCATCGCCGCCTTCCAACGTAATGAATTTACCTGGAGTTTTAACGGTTTCAATCATAAGAGAACTTTCGGACCTCTAGTTGGCAGAGGCACCAAATAATACGTAGGAAATTGCCGCCATAACGCGTTTTGTCACACCTGGGCGTTCCACATTTTCTGATGCAAGCAGTGGCACTTCAATTTTTTCCATATCAGGCGCTGTAATGACAAGGCGCGCAACAGGAGAGCCTTTAATGATTGGTGCTGGAATTGGCTCATTATAAACCAATTTCACTTGCATGGAGCGGCGGTTTTTCCGCGACATAGTTACATTGAGATCGCCCTCTACATGAAGCGGGACGAGATCTTTTGCGCCCAACCAAACACGTGCTTTCGCGACTTCTTGCCCCTTTTTAAAGAGTGCGTAATTATCAAATTCTCTAAAGCCCCACTCCAAAATACGATCGGACTCGCGGCCGCGCTCTTTGGCACTTGTAAGGCCGTTTGTCACAATGATCAGACGGCGGTCTTCGCGTTTAGCAGATCCGGTAAGACCATAGCCAGACTCTTCAGTATGGCCGGTCTTCAGGCCATCAGCACCGCCCTTGCTATAAAGGAGCGGGTTTCTGTTGCCTTGTTTGATTTTGGAGAAGGTAAAGCTTTTCTCGCTGAATATTCCGTAATATTGGGGAAAATTCTTGATGATGTATTTGGCAAGTTTTGCTAAATCTCTTGCTGTCATGCGGTGATCTGGATCGGGCCAGCCCGTAGCATTTCTGAAAGTACTGTTCTCAAGGCCCAATTCACGACCACGCTCAGTCATGGCTTGGGC
>JBALWO010000049.1:17211-21672 GCA_036960775.1 Pseudomonas marincola
TGAAAGTACTGTTCTCAAGGCCCAATTCACGACCACGCTCAGTCATGGCTTGGGCAAATCCTTCTTCTGATCCGCCAAGAGCTTCGGCCACGACAATACAGGCATCATTTCCAGATTGAATAATAATGCCCCGCAATAGATCAGATACTTTCACGCGTTTGTTGACCTCAACAAACATTTTGGAGCCACCTTTACGCCACGCCTTTTCACTGACAGGGAAAGTGTCGTCCATTTTGAGTGAACCGTCTTTAAGGCGCTCTAATATCATAGTAACAGTCATGAGTTTACTCATGGATGCTGGCGGCATTAAGTCATCGGCATTTTTTTCAAATAAAACAGCGCCCGTATCATAGTCTACGAGCAAAACTTGCTTTGCGGGCGTTTCGAGGGCGCTTGCCGCCGTCAAACAGGTGGCCATTACCAAAACGACACCTGATATCAATCCGGTTAGTTGCTTTAGATTAAAATGTGATGTCAACACGCTTCCCAACATAATATTAGATACAAAAATTGCTCTTTTGGCTCAATAACTGTGAATATTGCCCCAATTAAGGCAGTTTGAACAGTTATTGCTTCATATTCGAATTTCTACTCAATAACAATCCGGGCATTGGTATGGCCTGAATTGATCAATTTCGCAAGCAACTGATCCGCTTCATCAACCTCGTATACCGGACCTAAGCGCACGCGATAGAAATCCTGCCCATTTACCAGAACCTGATAAACTTTAGCGGCTCCAAGTGGCGACAATTGGGCGCTCAGTTTATTTGCGTTATTGAAATCAAGAAAGGCACCGGCTTGAATAAATATTTCAGTTGGCGCGACGGCTTGCTGCACGACCCCCAGCTTGTTTGCAGTGGCGACCTTTTGGGTCGTTACCGGAGTGTTGACCGGCGTGGCCTTACTCACTGCTTGCTTTGCTGGAGCGACGTTTGCCGACGATGGCGGCGCAAGGCTTGACGATTGGACGGTTGCTTGCGGCGCGGCAGTTGCCACACGGCTCTCTTCTGGGGCTGTATTGGCTTTGGCGATATAACGAACATCGCCTTGAGCTGCTTGCAGGCTTTCAACACGGACCCTCGCGGTGCCCTTTTTGATAACGCCTAGAAGCTGGGCTGCACGCCGTGACAGATCAATAATCCGGCCATGAACAAACGGCCCGCGATCATTAATGGTCACTATGATCGAACGCCCATTTTCCAAATTTGTAACCCGGACATCTGTGGGCATTGGCAGTGTTTTATGGGCTGCCGTCATCTGGTTCATGTCATAGGTTTCGCCGTTGGCGGTTTTCCGGCCATGGAACGGATCCCCGTACCAAGACGCTAATCCGGTTTTATTATATCCCGGATCAATTTTTGGATAATACCACAACCCTTTAATTTCATAGGGTTTCCCAACTTTTTGAACGCTTCGTATTTTTGTAACTTGGGCTTTTTGCACACTGGGGTTAGTCACCTCGGTTGCGGCATGCCCGATCAAGCTGACTTCAGCGCAGCCTCCCAGTGCCAATAGTCCACCAGCCATAACGACACCAGCCGTCAATTTACTTATATCCAAGCGTCCGAGCGAAATTCCCATTGATACCATCTCCCCCTAACGAGATATTTTATCGGCCAACTGTCCAACGGACATGGCAAAATAAGTTGAGCGGTTCCATTTCAGTATGGTTTTGTAATTGTTATAAACAAGATACGTCTGACCGTTGCCACCTTTTGGCTGTACCAGTGATCCCATCAACTGGCGGGTTGGCAAATCAGCACCGTCTAACTTACGAATGCCCAGGTTTTGCCAATAACTCATTGGATGGGTAATCTTCAAGCTGACGAGTGACGTATCAAAGCCCGCAGGTAATTTGACTTCCCTGCCCCAAGTTTGATCACTTTTCCAGCCAGATTTTGAAAGATAATTTGCCGCAGAGGCAAATACATCTGCTTTGGTCTTCCAAATATCCCGTTTGCCATCACCATTATGATCGACCGAGAAATTAATAAAACTGGAGGGCATGAATTGAGCCTGACCCATAGCGCCGGCCCATGAACCCTTCATGTTTTTGACAGTAATATGTTTCTCATCGAGAATTCGGAGCGCAATCATCAATTCGCCGCGGAAATATTCCGCCCGGCGATTGTCATACGCAAGCGTGGTCAGGGCTTCAACAACATTAAAGCCGCCCGTATATTTACCAAAACGGGTTTCAACGCCCCAAAGCGCCACAATGAACCGGGGTTGCACACCATAAAGGTCGCCAACTTCTGTTAGCAACGCTCCATGATCGCGCATTCTAGCCTTGCCTTGGTTCACCAAAGATTTTGGGAGCCGGTTGGCCATATACTGCTTGAACGTCTGGGTGACCTCAGGCTGTTTGCGATCGTAGCTAATGATTTTTGCTTTGAATTTCACATTAGCAAACGCTTCATCGACGATGGGTGCGCTAATGCCTTTGTCCAGCGCTTCGGCTTTTAGATCCAGCAGCCACAGACCAAATTCTTTTTTCTCAGCGACAGCATTCGTGGCAAGGCCTGTAATTAACAGACCGGCCGTTGCAATTTTTATAATCCAGCTAGAAATTTTATGCATCCCCTCACCCAAAATTTAGTCTTTCTTTTTGCCACAGCTACTAACGCGGCGCAACGCTTAGCGCATCACAATTAAAGAAAAATGAGATAAAGCGCAAAAAACCAAGCTTCTGCGGGTCCAGCACCCAATTATTATTAAAATTTCCATCAAAGTTATTGACAGTGGGGCGCAGTAACTTTAAACGATCTCCAGCACCAAGATGAATACATCTTCGGTCGAGGTTGTTTCGACAATCTCACATGCGGAGGGATGGCAGAGCGGTTGAATGCACTGGTCTTGAAAACCAGCAAGGGTGCAAGCCCTTCCGGGGTTCGAATCCCCGTCCCTCCGCCACTACTTACCAATCAGCACATTAGATTTATAGTTTTGATAGTGACGCATTCCACCTTCTCTATTTCAGTGATCTGAGTTTCAAAGCCAACTACGTGTTCCGGCGTTGATGCTGTAACTTATCCTACCTTCCTGCGTCCCCTCGTGTTTTATCAAAAGGTTCTTAAACTTTGAGCTCAAGGTATCTCAATTAAAATTATATATGCATGTGAAACGATGTTTGATGTGCGCTAGGCTGTCTCACAAGTGCAAGATCTAATGTGAAGCCGATAGAAATAGAAACGTCTGTGAGGCGCTCCTGATACGCATTGGTTCGGATTGCTCATCATCCGCCCAAAACAACACTTTAATCCGGATTATGTTACTGTTTGAATGGTATTCAGAATTTGAAATAGAGCTTTGTTTGCATCGCGCAGCGTTGTTCCCTATCATCTCGTTGATAAGCTCCCCCACTACAACCAGAAGAGTGAACGTTCATGACTGAGCAGAAGATTGATACACAACACCCCGTCATGGTGACAGGTGCTACCGGGTATGTTGCGGGCTGGATTGTTAAAGAGCTGCTGGAGGCTGGGTGTATCGTTCATGCGCCCGTTCGCGATCCAGACAATGCCGAAAAACTTGCGCACCTCAACGCTATCGCTGTTGCTTCAAAGGGCAAGATCAAATTTTTCAAAGCCGATCTCATGGAACCTGGTTCCTATGCTGCAGCTATGAAGGGGTGCGGCACTGTATTCCACACAGCCTCGCCATTCACGCTTGACGTGAAAAATCCACAAATAGAATTGATTGATCCTGCGCTTAACGGCACGAAAAATGTGTTGGATTCTGTGAACTCTTCCAAGAGCGTCAAACGTGTAGCTCTTACCAGCTCGTGTGCGGCAATTTACGCTGATGCCAAGGACTGCGCTTCTGCGCCGGACGGAATGCTTACTGAAGACATCTGGAACACCACGGCGTCACTGGAGCACCAGCCCTATTCGTACTCGAAAACGGTAGCCGAGAAAGCTGCATGGGAGATTGCAAATGCACAGGATCGTTGGGACTTGGTGACAATCAATCCCAGCTTCGTTATGGGGCCACCCATTGGTGGCAAGCCGACATCTGAATCCTTCAACTTCATGCAGCAACTCGGTGATGGAGCATACAAAACGGGCGCGCCACGCTTTGGCATCGGAGTTGTTGATGTGCGCGATGTTGCCAAGGCGCATATGGCGGCTGCGTTTATTCCCAGAGCGAATGGTCGCCACATAACATCGGGACACGCCACAGATATTTTTGAGATGTTCAACGTTTTGAAAGACCAATTCGGAAAAGACTATGGAATTCCTAAGAGCGCAGCTCCAAAATTTCTTGTGTGGTTGATCGGCCCGTTCATGGGAATTGATCGTAAAGTCGTCTCGAACAACGTCAACCACGTTTGGAAAGCAGACACTTCAAAATCGATCAACGAATTGGGAATTTCCTATCACCCATTGAAGCAAACGATGGAAGACATGTTTCAATATATGATTGATGCTGGTTTTTTCGAAAAGAAGGGCGGCGCTTGAA
>JBALWO010000049.1:21772-23988 GCA_036960775.1 Pseudomonas marincola
TCCTAAAGATTATATTTGGTATCAAAAGATCTTTATTTCGGTCGCTCCATTAAACTGTCACTGTGGAGTTGTGGAAAAGATGACCGGACAGCCTCCACTATTTTGACGTGGTGAACGATATTATCAATGTGCTGCAATCCCTGCGGGCATTAAAGGTTCATTCGGGAAGACTGAGGAAACCTTTTTACTTGGCAAGGCTGACCATCAGGAAGCAGATCAACTAATTCATATTGCGAAAACAATATCTCAAACTGTCATCGGATCAGTATGGAGATTTTTATATATCAAACACAAACGTGTTGGCTTAAGATTAATATGATATAAAACTAATAAAACAATTCAGGTCTTAATAAATACTAAGGAATAATCTGCCACTCCAAAAATTTATAGAGCCACAGACTCAAGAGAAATCTCGGAAATATGGATTAATTTGAAATTGCCCAAACTGTTTTTTCGAAAGATTGGGAGGACATTTTATGAAAAGATACATCACATTGTTTATTAGTTTGTTGGCGATGGTTTTAACTGCGCCGGCGAATGCTGAGACGAAAAAAATTATTATACTTGAGACAATGCCAGTGAAAGTTGTCACTGACCACACTAACGCTATTCAAAGCGCACTCAGAGGTTTAGAAAAACGAAGAGGGTGGCAATTTGATATTGAAGTTCTAAGTGCTGATGGTGATAAAACGCGGGCGATTGAGCTGTTACGTCAATCTGTAGCCGCACGCCGCCCTGATTTGGTTTTGCCAGTGGCAACGCTTGCCGCGCAGGCTGCTAAAGAAGTTTTACCTGACATGCGTATCCCTGTAATTTTTTCAGTTGTCACTGATCCTGTTGGTGCCGGCATTGTGAGTAATATTGACGTTCCGAGCGGCAACTTCATAAGTGGTATTGTCTTCCCACAACACAACAATACCCGGATAGAAACGGTAATGCGGGTGTTAAATTTATCTGCTGATGACACAAAGGTAACATTTGGCATTATTGGTTCTGACTATCCGTCCAGCATCAGCGATTTGCGAACATATGAACAGCTTGCCAAAACACTGCCCAACATAGAGTTCGTTTCTCACAGCTACAATTACAAGCCGGTCCCTTCAGGTTTGCCAGAAATGTACAAAAACATGTTATCTGGTGTGGAAAAGATCCGGGATCAGGTTGATTTTTTCTGGGAAAGAGGAGGCCCTATGGCTCAAATCCCTAAGGCCACTCAGATTCTTATCAATTCTGGAAAGCCGGTGATCTTTGGGTTTACAGAAAGGTCTGTGCGTCAAGGCGCGCTTATGGGTGTCGCCACCGACTATGCAGATACTGGAATGCAAGTTGCGAATATGACTGAGAAGGTTTTTGAAGGAACAGATGTCGGCACACTACCAGTTACAGTTCCTCGCAGGTTTAAACTCTTTATCAACATGAAGACTGCTAAAAAGTATGGCATTAAAATACCATCCCACATCCTTATGATTGCTGGTGAAAATGCCATATACTAAGACTGTTAAAGGAAGGTTTTCGAATTTTTTCAAAATATATTTTGAAAATCGGCTGACAATCGTAATTGTCGGCGTGACGCTCCTCATCGGTTCGGGTCTAACAGTCTATGGGGCCAAAATATATGGAGACATCATACAGCTAAGGCAGTTGGAGGTGGAGCATTTCCAGAAAGACCGACAGCTAGATAGTGAGTTCCAGAAATTGCAACGGGCTATTGGATTTGGTGGGTTCATCCATAACGTTAAAGAATATTTACTTTATCGAAAGCCCTACCAACTAAACATATTAAGAGCGAACATTGATGAAGCTGAGGCAGCGTATAAAGAGGTTCGCACAGCCCTTGTAGAGCAGGGTAACGCTTTCACTTTTATTACTATAGACCGTTTTATGAGCGAGCTTAGACAGAAGTACGAACTATTGGCTGATCCTAGAAATCATTCCCTTGCCCCTGACAAACTCGACCGACTTCTTAATATTGAGAGGCCAGAAACCCTTATCGCCTTGATCTCCCTTGATAACATTAAGGATAAGAGAGACAGGATCAGAATTTCTAAGATCAAGACGCAGATTACTAAACTTATCAAAGATTTGATGTTTTCATCAATCTTGATCCCTATCGTATTGGCGATAGGAATCTATTTGGCTTGGCTATTAAGCCGATCAAGAATAGCCGAGACACTGCTTAAAATAAGTGAAGAAAGACTATCCCTTCACCTTAAAAA
>JBALWO010000003.1:0-28196 GCA_036960775.1 Pseudomonas marincola
AGGCCCAGTGCCATGGCGACCAGTGCGACTTTCAGCCAATTTTCCTCCACCATTCCGGCCGCAATGAAAACCGCTCCGCATACTGGGGGAGTGATTGTGGACAGAAGGGCAAACCAGAATATGAATAGGTGAGCTTGCAATGGCTCCAACCCCAATGAAATCAAGGCTGGTCCCGCCACAGAAACGCAGATTACATAGGCGGCAGTGGTGGGGACTTCCATTCCCAAAATAAGACACGCGAAGGCTGTTAAAAGAAGTGCCGGCCACAGCATTCCGCCAGAACCCGACAGGATCAACGATGTGATTTTGATGCCAAGTCCAGTTATCGACAACACACCGATAACAATGGAGGCACACAGAATTATCGATGCGATCATGGCGATCTGGCGCCCTGCTGTTAGGCAGGTGCCTTCAAGACGGGTAAGGGTTCGCTTGAAATCAAAGGTCAGTTTTGCATCGAATAGTAATAAGAAAGCCCCGGCGATAATTGCCAGGCAGGCGGCATATTGCGGCGTATAACCGCCGCCAAACATTCCCCACAATAAAACCAAAAAGGGAATGAGGAAAAAGCCGGATGTAATTAAGACCAAGCGCATGGCTGGCCATTGGTCTTCAGGAAGCCCCTTCAAATCATACCGGAGCGAGAAAGCATCAATGCCCACCCACACGGCCCAGAAATACAGGAGGGCGGGCAATGCCGCCGCCGCCATAATGCCGGTGTAGGGAACTTGCGTGAGCTCGACCATGACAAAGGCACCTGCCCCCATCAATGGCGGCATGATTTGACCACCAGAGGAGGCCACGGCTTCAACGGCGCCTGCCAATGCCCGCGGATAGCCGATACGGATCATTGCCGGCAGAGTGATGGCGCCGGTTGAGGCAACATTGGCAGAGGCAGATCCTGAAATTGAGCCAAAAAGCGCGGATGATATGACGGAAACTTTTGCAGCCCCGCCTCGGAGCCTGCCCGCAGCCATAGCCGCAACATTCATAAAGCCCTGACCCGCTTCCCCGGAATTTAAAACGGCGCCAAAGATAACGAAGATGGAGACAATACTAACCGATACGCCCGTAAGCTTTCCCCATATGCCGCCTTCTGCAATGGTCATTGTGCCAAGAAAACTGTCGAGTGGCACGCCCGGATGTCCAAATTCACCCGGAATATATTGACCCAAAACACCATACATCAAGGCCAAGACCGCCACCATTGGCAGTGGCCATCCAATAGTCCGCCGCGCCATCTCCACAACAATGACCAGCAAACTGATGGCAACAACAGTTTGGAGGGATCCACTGAGATATCCGTATTGATCCCCCAATGCGCTTTCATTATAGGCAATCCAGAAGGTGGCCGCCAATCCGGCTATGGTGAAGACAACACCGCTCAATTTTGCATTTTTGGTTTTAGCGATAAAGACAAACGCCCAAGGAAGCGCCAGCGCCATATGCAAGGGACGGCTCAGCAAATTTGGGATTAACCCTGAAAAGATCAAGCTGAGGTGAAAGGCAATTGAGACCGCCCCAAGGAGTGACCAAATCAGACGTTCTTTAACCGACATAAAACCAACCTTCTCAATAAAACGGCCCGGATAACAAGTCCGGGCCGCCTGGTAACGCGCAAACGCCGAGCTTATTTATGGTGCGCGGCGATGGGTGAGCCCATTTCAGTATAATACTTTAACGCACCTGGGTGAATTTTACCCACAATGTTAGACAGCATTTTGTCGGAAACACCGTTCCACCAAGCGGCATTACCGCCCATAGCAGATTTCTGGTTCCAGTATGTTTTTGTCAACAAATAGGCCGTTGCATCGTCCATCTCAGTTGTGGTGTAGGCAACCACTGGCAAAGACGTGGTCACGATTTCAGCATCTTGACCGGCATATGTACCGGCTGGAATTACCAGACGTGTCCGTTTAGTTTTAGTGATTTGTTCATCAGAAAGTGTGAGTACTTTGACGCCAGTTCCGGCGGCAGCTTCGATCACATTTGGCGCAGGAAATGAGCCAGCAGTTACAAAACCGTCAATTTGACCGTTTTTCAATGCTGGAACAGCGTTTGAAAGCTCAACATTCGCCAGTTTCACTTTGCCTTCAAGACCGAAAAGTTTCAGGTATTTAGCACCTTCTTTAGCGCCAAAGCTTCCCTTGCCGATCAGAATAGTTTTGCCTTCTAAGTCTGCAAAACTATTGATGCCTGAATCCGACCGAACAACAAAATGCATGGTCAAAGACGGGATCGGGAATAAAGCCCGAATATTCTGGAACTTAGGATTGGTTTTATCCTTGAACATCGCCTTACCGGCTTTTGCAAGCTTCACCAATACAGGTGGTGTGGTAAACACGTAGTTGCCGGGGCGCGACGTTGCACCAATGACGTTTTGAACCGATCCTTGGCTTTCTTCCACAGTGACGATCACATCGCCATTGCTACCAGCCTTCATTGCTTCGGCAATTTGCACGGCCATTTGATAATAGGAAGAGGTGGTTTTGGCAGATTTATAAGTGACGCGTGTTTCGGCATGCGCTGCTGTTGTTGCAATCAGTGCGACCGCACCAGCCACGGCAATTTTTTTAAGCATTTTCATCGACTTCTCCTGTTGTTTCAACAAACGTATCATCTGTCTATTCAGAATTTATATTTCTCTTCTTCTTCATAATACTCTTTAAACCCGACAGTTTCCTGCAAGGTCTCGAAACTCATTTGCGGCTTAGGAAAAACGCCCTTTTTCATATCCGCAAGTGCCTCTTGAATTGCTTTAATCGCGCCCATCAACGTGGTGAAGGGATAGGTCGCAAGCGAAAATCCAAGCTCTTGAAGTTCGGCAACATCAAGAAAAGGCGTGAGCCCGCCTTCCAGCATATTCGCCATTTTGGGGCCGTCAACTTTTTGGCATATCAACGCCATTTCTTCAATCGATCTTGGCGCTTCAACAAAAGTCACGTCAGCCCCAATTTCTCTGAACAGCTGAGCGCGGGTTATGGCTTCACCTAACCCTAATGGACCGCGGGCATCCGTCCGGGCTAATATTAATATATTAGCACCGGCATTGCGAGCGTCCACTGCCGCTTGAATACGCATAAGCGCCTCATCCCGTTCAACCACTTGCTTGCCGCGCGTATGGCCGCAACGCTTAGGGGACACCTGATCTTCGATCATGATGCAAGCGACGCCAGCTTGAGCGTAGCTTTCGACTGTTCTCTTCACATTTAGGGCGTTGCCATAACCAGTATCACCATCGCCAATTATGGGAATGGAGGTCGCGGAGGCGATGTTTCGTGCTTGATCAATCATTTCGCTCGGCGAAATCAGGCCCGCATCTGGCAAGCCCAACCGAAAAGCAGAAACGCCAAACCCGCTCATAAAAGCAAGCGGGAAGCCAGCTTGCTCGATCAATTTTGCCGACAACCCATCCCAACAACAGGGCGTTACATTGACTGTATTTGAATTAACGAGTTCGCGTAATTTTTCGACATTATCAGTCATTCAGCATCCTAAAGCTTGTAGGGAATATAGAGAGCGAGATCTTGCCAGAACCATAACAATACGGCGGTCAGCAGCATCATCACCGCAAACGGCCAAGCGCCTTTTACAACCTCACTCAATGGGGCCTTACCGACACCTTGAATAATAAAGAGGTTCATCCCAACCGGCGGCGTTATGAGCGCCGTTTCAATCAAAACGACGAAGAAAATACCGAACCAAATCGGATCTATGTTCATGGCAGAGAGCGCAGGATAGAGAACCGGCACCATAATCAGCAGCATGGAAAGCGATTCCAAAAAGAAACCGATCAGGAGGAGAACCAAACCGACTGCCAAGATAAACAAATTCGGGTTGCTGATATTAGCTGACAGCAAAGTCGAGATATCTTGCGGAATTAAATAAAGGGTTATGGCGTATGAGAAGACTTTCGCCCCCGCAATGATCAAAAAGACAATTGTTGTCGTCTGCAAGGACGCGTACGTTGCCTCTCTCACCTTTTCCATGGTCATTCGCCCCATAGCAGTTGTGATAATCAACGCCATTACGAAACCAATACCCGCACTTTCAGAGGGTGTCGCAATGCCAAGATAGATCGACCCAATGATGGTGGTCGCGAGCAGTATGGTTGGCGCAGCCCGCAAGGTCGCCTGCCGTCGCTCAGTCCAACTTGCCCGCTCAATGGGCTGATAATTACCGCTAAATTTCGTGTAGATCACGCCATATACAATGAAGCAGAAAGCCAGAAATAGTCCAGGACCAATACCTGCCAAAAACAAGGTCGGGATCGACGTTTCTGTAACAATACCGTAGATGATTAACGGGATGGACGGTGGGATCAAAATGCCCAATGTGCCGCCTGCCGCTAACATTCCAAGCACAAACGGGCGGTCATAGCCCCGTTTTGTCATTTCAGGAATTGCCACTGTGCCAATGGTCGCAGCGGTTGCCACGGATGAGCCAGACACCGCCGAGAATAATCCGCAGGATAAAATAGTGGCAATTCCCAAGCCGCCGGGCAAATGCCCAACCCAGCTTTGAACCGCCGCAAATAGATCCTTACCGACCCCGCCCTTTAGTAAGACATTCGACATCAACAGAAACATGGGAACCGCAAGAAGCTCGAAACTGTCCATAGTACCGTAAAGGCGCTGGGGAACTGCGTTCAATGGCAGCGGGTAAATCATCAATAATATGACACCGAGACTGCCAAGCGCAAAGGCAACAGGCACCCGAAGAACCAGCAAGGCAATCAACGCCGCCAAGATAAAAAATGCGGTCATGCTTAGTGTGCCCCGTCTAAATGTTCGCGCTTAACGACGCCAATTGTCCAGACCTTAATCAGCTCCACAATTGTTTGAAGAAGTAATAACCCAAACCCAACCCAGATGGAGGCTTGCGTGAACCATTTGGGGAGCCCAAGGTAGGTATCTGTTGTGTGACCCCGAAGGGTTGCTTTCCACCAAAGTTCGACACCGTACCAAACGGCGACACAACAAAAGAAGGCCACAACAATCAATGAAAATGTTTCAACGAGTTTTCGGCTAAACGTGTTTGGATCTTTAAACGCGATATCGATGACAATCATCTCGCGATATTTCATGGCGTAGGCGCCAGCGAGATAGGCGGCCCAGATTTGTGTGATCCGCGATACTTCATCAACCCAAATGGTTGGCATCACGAAGACATAACGCATGAACACTTCATAAGTGATAAAAAGTCCAACTGCAAAAAACATCCATGCAGCCAACTTCCCTGTCAGCTCAGACAGGCCGTCGACAATTTTGATCATCGGTTAAGATCCAGCAATAGAATAGAAAAAAGGTGGGAATGTTGCTGCCAACAACCCCACCTTCAATAACTTAGAAAATGGACTTAAAGACCATTTGCCGCTTGAATTGCTTCTTTGGCAACTGGACCCGCTTCTGTTACGAATTTTTCGATCACAGATTTGGTCGCATCTACCCACATGGCCCGCTCATCAGCAGTCAGTTCAACAACATTGATGTTAGCCCGGAGCTCTTCAACCATTGCCGCTTCACCAGAATAAACTTCTTCGCGAAGCTGTTTTTCAACAGTGGCTGCAGCTTTAGTGATGATCATCTGATTTTTCTTAGACAGAGAATTGAAAAAATCGTTGTTCATAACGGCTACAAATTCGATGGCACTGTCATAACTTGCTGTCATATTTTTCATGACTTCGTAAAGTTTACGGCTTTTAACACCTGACGTGCCGGTCATTCCGATATCAACGGCACCTTGTTGATAGGCAAGGAACTGTTTAGAGCCAGACATCAACGTCGGCGCGCCGCCAAGGGCTTCAACGGTCCAGCCAAGTACTTTACCGTAAGTCCGAACTTTCTTGCCGTTCAAATCACTAGGGACCCGAATAGGCGCGTCGTTATTCAAATATACGTTACGGCCGTATGCTTGCCACCAAAGGACTTTTGCGCCTGTTTCTTTAAGAACCGCATCATCCAAGATATTCCGCATGGAGGAGCCATTGGCCGCAGCTGCCCGCAAATGAGCCTCGTCACGGAAGAAGAACGGAAGATTTACAATTTCCACAGCTGGAACAGAACCTGCAAAACGTCCCAAGAACGCTGAACCGGCTTCAATGGCACCAGAGCCAACAGCTTCAGGGACTTGTTTATCTTTATAAAGCTGGGCTGACGGGAAGAGTTGTACCTTCAACTCGCCATTAGATTCTTTTTCAATAATATCTTTAAACGCATTCCAGTTTTGACCCAAAGAATGAGTTTCTGGCAATTGCAATGTCACCCGAATGGTTGTTTCAGCAAAAGCAGCGGCGGTAGACATCGCCAGACAAGCAGCGCCCAAAGCGCCAATCAATTTCATTTTCACCCTTTTTCTCCCTATATAACTTTTTTATTGTTCGCAAGGCATAGAGTTCTGCTTGACAGAACTTTATTAATGATAGCAGAATTGTCTAAATATTGTCCAGTCTTCAAAAGTAGGACTATTGGTAGAGGTGAGTATGGTTGAAAAGAAGATAGGGTCGGTTGAGCGCGCCTTAACAGTCCTCGATTGTTTCGACCCTCAACGGACATCTCTAACGCTGACCGATATTTCCAAGGAAACCGGCTATTATAAAAGCACCGTCTTAAGGCTAACGGAGTCTTTGATAGCTTACGGTTATTTGAAACGGGAGACAGACAAGACTTATACATTAGGGTCGTCTGTTGGTCGCCTTGGCGCGATTTATAAGTCTTCTCATTCTGTCGAAAACGAAATCATGCCCTACCTACAGGATCTCTCTGATAAAACAGAAGAGTCATCCTCTTTTATTATCCTGCGCGGGGATTTACGGGTTTGTCAGCTTCAGGTGAATTCAAAACATCGCATCAGATTACACCTAGAGCAAGGCGAAGAACTCCCGCTCAATAGCGGCGCGAGTGCTCGATTGCTGCGCGCATACCGAGGCGACACTTGGGAAGGGTGTGATGGCATAAGAGAATGCGGCTGGTCCATTTCTGTCGGTGAACGTGACCCTGATGTGGCATCAGTGGCCAATGCCTTAATCGGAAGCTCCGGTGAATTTTACGGTGCCCTTGTCGTCTCCGGCCCGGTCCACCGGTTTACCCAAGACAAACGCAATATGGCGTTACAGTTACTCCAAAATTCTTGTAATAAATTACGAGACCAATTGGAATAGCGCCACGCCTCATTTTGATAACTTTGTATCCTTACTTTTCTCCAACATGCTGATAAGCTCAAACTCGACTTTCTAAACGTCCATGAGGGAAAATGAATTTCATTCGGGATCACTGGCAGGGTAAATTTTCATTGTTTTGGTCATTTTGGATCAATCTGGTGTTACTCCGCCTTGCCATCCTTTACGCCGAACAATTCACCCATCCCCCTTTCACGCTTCAGACGACATCTGCTCTCATCCAGACCACATTATTCTTCATTGTCTTTCATCTGATAGTCTACATTTGGCAAGCCAGAGGTGTGATTAAAACCTGTGATCGTCTCATTGCCGAACGCTGGCCCTATATCACAGTCTTAATGGTGCAATTGGGGTTGGCTATCAGTTTATTCGTCACAATTATTTTTGTCCTTGGGGCCTATCAAGCGCTGTTTGAAGAACCAAGTGCCCTGCAAATGAATAAAATGAAGCAGCGCGCGCCTCTCTTGAAAAGCTATACGATTACAGTCACGCCAAACGATACCTGGATTGAAATGAAGGGTGATTTCAAAATTGGCGTGACGAAAAAGATGTCCGCGCTTCTTCTCCAAAATCCCCAAGTAGAGGGTGTCGTCCTCAGCAGCAATGGCGGACGAATAACGGAAAGTCGCGGCGTTGCGCGTCTAATCCAGAAAAAAAACCTCAACACCTATGTGTTTGAGACGTGTAAATCGGCCTGCGCAACCGCTTTCATTGCAGGGACTACCCGAACATTAGGAGCTGACGCCAAATTGGGGTTTCACCAGTTTTCACTAAACTCTCGCATGAAGACGCCCTATATCGATCCGGAAGCGGAACAAAAGATCGATTTGGATTTTTATGCATCCCAGAACATCGATAGATCATTTCTAGAAAAAGCCTTTAGCGCAACCAAGGACAGCATTTGGTTTCCAAGCTCTCAGGAACTGCTGGATGCGGGGGTGATCCACAAAATAATACCAAATCGGTATCAGTAATCTCGAAACAGGCGCGGTATTAGACTATTCCGAAGAGTCACTAAATAATCGGCCCGGACCCATGGATAGGGTTGGAAGGCCCGCAAGACGGAGCATATGCCAAGCCAGCGCTTGATTACTTGTGATAACGGGTTTGCCCGTCGTCGCCTCAGCGCGTTCAATCACTTCAAAACTTCGCAAGTTTGTGCAAGACGCAAACACCACGTCCACGCCATCCAACTCTCCTACCTGGCAAATAGCGTCATAAGTTGACTGATGCGTTATTCGGGCAACCACCGCTTCCTCGCTTTGTTCAAACGATCCGAAAGCAGAAATAGTAAAGCCGCTTTTCTCAAGCAACGCCTGCATCGCTGCTGAAACCTCAGCCACATACGGGGTTACAAATCCCAGCCTTTTGGCTCCCAGATGATGACACGCTGCCGTAACGGCGGTAATTGGATCTGTTGTTTTGGCATTTGGATGATGTTGGCGGATGGCTGCCGCAATTTTTTCCGGCCCAATAACCGTTGCCCCAGACGTACAGGCGTAACCCACCACATCCATCTCACAAGCGGAGGGGAGTAACGATGCTGCGAAAGGCAGGTCTGCCTCCATCTGCGCTAACGTTTCCGCAGTTACTTCCCGGGCGCAAGGAATACGCGAATGGTAGAGCGCTGCCCCGCTTCTTTGGATCGCCGGGCTGACTTCAGATTCCAGTGTTTCATCATTTTGCAGAACGATGACGCCAATTGCGGCCTTCGCAGAAGCGCCTTCATCAAGGACGAAAGGTAGTTTCATCGACATATCCTACAATATGGGAAGTTCGGGTGCTGCTCGCTTCGTCAGGAACCGCGCACCGCCATCCGTGATCAAAATATTTTCTTCATGGACCATCATCTTGTCAGCTCCGATCATCATGCTCGGCTCCAGTGTAAGGACCATATTCTCTTTCAAAACAGTTTCATCGAAAGAAATAAACGAGGGAGCTTCTGTCAGCTGCATGCCAAGTCCGTGACCAAAACGGCCCACACTCCCCCCAACTTCACCAACGACTTCGCTCATGGCTGTAAATACCTCCCGGCATGTCACACCTGGCCGGGCCATTTGGATAGCGGCGTCAGTTGCCTTAAATAATTTCTCGTAGGTATATTTCGACCGATCATCGGCGCTTCCAATGGCAAAGTTACGATCAAAATCACAGAAATACCCAGCAAGCGTCGCCCCGGTATCCAGCATGAGGATATCGCCTTTTTCAAGTGGCTTCATGCTTGGCGGTGATATGACATCACCGTAACCGCCCTGCCCTGCACCGCCGACCAAATAGGGAACGTCATCGGCCCCTTGTTTCAGCAAGTCGATCTTGAACGACGAAAAGCAATCTTTCAGCGGTTTCCCTTCAAAAAAAAGATCCGATGCATGATCAAAACTTGTAGATGCGATTGTACAAATCTCAGATATTTTTTCAATTTCAGCTGTAGACTTAACCATGCGAACTGATTGAATGAGGGGCGTTATGTCAACAAAATCTGCCGCCTTCAATTGGTTTTGGATTTTTTGGAAATCCATGAGCGGCATGCGCAAATAACTTTCGCGCCCCATCATCATTCCGATGCGGGAGAACCCTTGCAATGCATCCGTTACCAGCGAGACGCCATCGTCATCCACGTGAGGGGACGCCCAGCTCCGGATATCATCAATCCAAGTGGCCTGCATCAGTGCCAAACCAATTTCAGGGATGATCGCAATGGGTTTGCCTGTCGCCGGTACCACCAGAAACCACGGCCGCGTTGGACTTTGCCAAAACAGAGTGCGGAATCCGGTAAAATACCGCATTTCCGCTTCAGTGGTAAAAAGGACAGCGTCTACGCCAAGGCTGTGCATGCCTTTTTGAAAACAATCCAGACGGTCTTCATATTCGCTGACTTGGAAATCTGCTTCCGCCATTCCAACCTCCAGATTGTCTTACATACACAGTAAACGCGGGTTAAGAAATCCCGCGCAGCCGTTCATTTCGTCTTCTCAGGAGTTCCAGTGTCGCCAAAAGCGCTATGGAAATCATCACCAGAATAGTCGCAACCGCGAGAATGGTTGGACTGATTTGCTCGCGAATACCCGCCCACATTTGACGCGGAATGGTTCGTTGTTCAAATCCAGACAAGAATAACGCCACAACAACTTCATCAAACGAGGTGATAAAGGCAAATAAGCTCCCTGAAATCATACCCGGCATGATCAATGGCATGGTCACTTTGAAAAATGCATATGTAGGCGTGGCCCCGAGATTATTGGCGGCTCGAATAAGACTTTGATCAAACCCGGTCAAAGTGGCCGTGACGGTAATCACCACGAACGGCGTGCCCAGTGCAGCATGTGCGAGCACCATACCCGTCATGGTTTGCGCCAATCCAATTTTTGAATAGAAGAAATACATACCGGCGCCAGAAATAATCAGTGGCACAATCATTGGCGAGATGAGCAAGCCCATAATCGCCCCGCGGTATGGCATCTCAGGCCGGCTCAATCCAAGCGCTGCCAAAGTTCCCAGAGTAGTGGCCATAATGGTTGCAAAAAAAGCAATAATAACGCTGTTTTTCGCAGAATGGATCCACTGTTTATTGTTGAGAATATCCTCGTACCAACGCATGGAAAAAGCGTCCGGATTTAAGGTCAACATACCCTCTGTAAAGCTGAAATAGGGTTCGGCATTAAACGAGAGTGGGATAACCACAAGAATAGGAGCTATTAGAAATAGAAGAATTAGACCGCAAATGACTCTAAAGCCATAATACCAAGTTGTCTCAAGTGGTCCTGCATAACTAGGTAACATCGTTTTTATCCCAACTTCATGTTATCAACACCGACGATCTTCGTATATGCCCAGTAAAGGATCATAACGCCGACCAACAATAGACCGCCAAGTGCAGCCGCTAGTCCCCAGTTCAATGAACTCTGCATATGGAATGCAATGAAATTGGAAATCATTTGTCCTGTTCGTCCACCAACCAATGCCGGTGTAATGTAATACCCAACTGAGAGAATAAATACCAACAGTGAGCCGGCCCCTATTCCTGGAACAGTTTGCGGTGCGTAAACTTTGACGAAAGCCCGAACTGGATTTGCGCCCATAGACAATGCCGCGCGCATGTAGCTGGGCGGAATAGTCTTCATGACCGAGAATAAGGGTAATATCATAAAGGGTAGCAAAATATGGGTCATCGCAATGACCGTACCGGTCTGATTATACATCATCTGAAGCCGGTTATCGTCACCAACAATATGTGCCCAAACCAACAATTCGTTTATCACCCCGTTGGTTTGCAACAACACAATCCACGACGTTGTCCGTACGAGCAACGAAGTCCAGAAGGGCAGCAAAACCAATATCATCAATAGATTGGAGTATTTAGCGGGCAAGGTCGCCAGCAGATAAGCCACAGGGTAGCCAAGCACAAGGCATAGAATAGAGACAGCTAAACTGATCCACAGAGTTCGACCGAAAATTGTCACATAAATCTGACGGTCTTCATCCTGACGAACAATGTTGTTATCTGAGTCATAGCGCATATCAACAGCGGCCAGATACTGAGTTGCTGTGTAATCGTTGCCCATTCGTTTAAAAGTAACCCAGATATCTCGTTCGCCCCACATGGGGTTCGCTTTGATAAGAGCATCTTTGAAAGGCGCTTCCATTTTTTTGGCTTTACGAGCGCTTGATGTAATGACGCTTCTAACGCCGCTCATTTCAAAATTCATGCGGGTGGCAACCCGGCCAATTGTTTTAGCCTGACGGGCCGTAACCATGTCCCTTACCAAGGCTGCAAAGGCTGCCTCTTCGGGAACATCTTTGCCATCCCATAACTCAAGAGCTGCCACCGTTTGGGGCATATTGTCATGAATAATTGGATTTTCAACACTTCTGAAAAGCATCAAAAATATTGGAAAAAGGAAAGTAACAAAAACGAATACACCTAAAGGAAGAACCAATCCCGCCGCAATTAACTTGCGTCGGCGAAGTGTTTTTTGCAGTCGCTGCTTGAGCGGTGTTCCGTCCGCTGCAAGAACTGCAGTTGGCGTGGCTGCCATAACTTGTTCGCTCACGTCTGGTCTCCTAATACGTCAATTCGAAAAATTCAGAAAACAAATTAAAAAAAAGGCCGGACATGAGTAATTCATGTCCGGCCAGTGTCTTATTTAGCTAACCAAGCGCTAAATTTTTCGTTCAGCTCATCTTGATGATCAGCCCAGAATGCAAAGTCATTCTGCAATGCATTTTTGAAGTTTGCTGGTGCAGTCGGCATATGAGGCTTCATATCAACGCCGGCTTCAGCATGCTTACCAACAAGTGGAGCTGCTGATTTACGAACTGGACCGTATGAGATCCATCTTGCTTGATCAGCATTGCGTTTCGTATCAGTAGAAAACGCAATAAATTTCAATGCATCTTCTTTATTTGGCGCACCTTTTGGAATGACCCAAAGATCAAGATCCCAAACTTGGCCGTCCCAAACAATTACAAATGGCTTTTTCTCAGTGACTTGTGCACCGAAAATGCGGCCATTATAGGCAGTCGTCATGACAACTTCACCATCAGCTAGCATTTGTGCAGGCTGCGCACCAGTTTCCCACCAAACAGTGACGTCTTTGATGCTGTCAAGTTTAGTTAGCGCCCGAGCAACGCCTGTTTTTGTAGCCAAAATGCCATAAACGTCTGCTGGCGCTACGCCGTCAGCCATCAAAGCCATTTCAAGATTGGCTTTTGGACTTTTACGAAGACCACGCTTGCCAGGGAAATCTTTTACGTTAAAGAAATCAGCCATCGTTGTTGGCGCACTGCCCGAAAACTTTGTTTTGTCATAGGCAAAAATTGTTGACCAAACGATTGATGCAACGCCGCAATCAACAAGTGTTCCCTCAATGAAATCATCTGTTGCAACTGTACCATCATCACCAGCAGGCAGGATGGATGGATCGATTTCTTCTAGAAGACCCTCATCGCAACCGCGAACCGCGTCAGATAATTCAACGTCAACCAAATCCCAAATGACCTTACCGGATTCAACCTGGGCTTTCACCTCAGCTAGTCCGCCATTGTAGTCTTCAGAGTTGATTTTTTTGCCGCCCATAGCTTCCCAAGGTTTGTGGTAAGCTTCAACTTGGCTTTTTGTGTATCCACCGCCCCACGAAACAACCGTAAGGTTAGCTGCGGAAACAGTACTGGCAGCAAATAATCCAACTGCCGCAATACTTGTAAGTAAAAGTGATTTTTTCATAGTACTTCAATTCTCCCTGTCTCAAAATACTGCCGCTTGAAAAGCGACATTTTCAAAATTTAAACCGATTGCTCCCAGTTTTTCACGTAGTTTTACTGGGGGCTATTATCGGAAAATTTTAATTTTCTAATTATGCATCGAGCGCGCGGCAATCATCCTGCGCCCAACCAATTTTTACCTGACTGCCTTCAGCCAACTGGGCTAGACCAGCGGCATTGGGAACTTTAATGATAAAATCATCACGCCCGCAGACATTTATCCGGGTCCGAATGTGATCGCCCAGGTAAATGAGTTCTTCAACTTTTCCATTGAAAACATTTGGAAATCTTCCGTCTTCCGGATTAATTTCAACACGTTCCGGTCTCAAAGACAAAGAGGATCGTTCCCCAACATTTCCGGCATTGACGTCCAGAGCGGTGACAACGCCGCCACCTGGTATTTCAACGACACAACCAGATTTGGTTTTCTCTTTGATGATGCCTTCGAGCTTATTGTTCTCACCAATAAATTGGGCAACAAACGCATTTTCAGGCTGTTCATATAATTGATCAGGCGGCGCAATTTGTTGAATGACCCCATCATTGAACACAGCCACTCGCGATGACATTGTCAAGGCTTCGGACTGATCATGTGTCACATAGACAACAGTAACACCGAGACTTTCATGAATATGCTTGATCTCATACTGCATCTGCTCACGCAGTTGCTTATCAAGCGCGCCCAAAGGCTCATCCATGAGAACAAGTTCTGGATCAAACACCAACGCTCTCGCAACAGCGACACGTTGCTGCTGACCACCAGAGAGTTGAGCTGGACGCCGGTTACCAAAATCACCGAGCTGCACCATATCTAGTGCTCTCTTAACTTTGACTTCCATGTCCGCTTTGTTCATAGATCGAACTTGCAACGGAAATGCTAGATTTTCATACACTGTCATGTGCGGAAAAAGCGCGTAATTTTGGAAGACCATACCAATACCGCGCTTGTGGGGCGCCACGTCGTTAATTGATTTTCCGTCGAGGGTAATCTCGCCATGTGTAGCGGGCTCGAATCCAGCCAGCATCATTAGACAAGTTGTTTTCCCAGATCCAGATGGGCCTAACATGGTCAAAAATTCACCACGTGCCACATCTAAGTTTAAATTTTTTACGACGAGTGTTTCACCGTCATAGCTCTTTTGGACTTCTTGAAACCGCACTAGCGGATCATTCAAGTCTGACATTTGCTCTCCCAGCTGGCAGCATTGTTTCTGCCCAAATATTAAAAGCCGCCCCAATCGGCCATTATCGCTTAACGGTCTTTTTTGTTCGGTGCGTTCCTTTTCGGAACTTCACCGCAAAACCATCAGCACATTTACGGTAACACAAAGATTACAAAAGTCAAAAACGCTATTTTGGATACTTTTCTCTTTAGATTTAACACCGAACATCAGTTTGATGTCGCTTTAAGTTCGTTATCTAATCTCAACCCTACCGATCACAAATCATCAATAAAACAAACAGGTTAGCTAAATCGTTGAGGGCTATAAGGCAAAATATCAAATGGAATTTCTTCGCCTTGCACAATGGAAGCGACGATTTTTCCGGTGATTCCGCCCAGTGTCAGGCCAACATGTTGATGCCCAAACGCCAGAATAATATTTCTACTTGAAGGTGATTGACCAATAACAGGCAAGGCATCGGGCATTGAGGGCCTAAAGCCCAGCCAGCGACTTTCCATGGGGCCCAAATCTGGAAGGGCTTGTCTTGCGGTTTGCTCCAAATAAGTCAATAAATTTTGTGTATATTCAGCATCAAGGCCCCCCAATTCGACCGTACCAGAAATCCTAATTTGCTGCTCCAAAGGGGTCATGTAAAAACCCTTTTCAGCCCAACCAACAGGGCGATTCAGAGACGTGTTTTTTGCGTCTAACATGAGATGGTATCCGCGTTCGGTATCCAGTGGCATCTGACTGGACAAAGTGGGGAGCAAAGCCTTGGAATGGGCACCCGTGGCGACCACAACTTTGCTCGCTAAGAGATCATTGTCCCCATAGCGAAGGCGGACTTCATCTGATCCGACAGGATCAATGGACTTAACGTCACCTCGGATAACAGTCCCGCCATTAGCGACAAAATTTTCAACCAACCGCTCTATCAATTTCCCAGGAAAGAGAAACTGAAAGGCTTCATCAAACAAGACGCCTTTATGGAAAATGGGTTGTAGGCTTGGCTCCAAATCATGGATCTCATGGGGAGACACTTCCTGAAGTGAAACACCCCGCTCCCGCCGCGCAAAAATATCAGACTGGGCCGCCTCATATCCTTTCTCTGTATTATAGAGATAAAGGCACCCGCGGCGTTGAATTAGGTCCCGCGCATCCGCGTCCTCAATGAGCGGCATAAGGCCTTCTTCTGCGTGGCTGAGTAACACTGATAGAGAATCGATAATATGGGTCACTTTGCTAGGTCTACAATTAGCAAGAAACTGCGCGAGCCACGGTATCATTTGGTGGATCGTGCGCCATTTTATGGACAGCGGGCTATTTTTGCGCAAGATCATACCCGGTGCCTGCAACGGGAGTGACGGTGAATTTATCGGAATACAGGCATAATTTGCAAACGTACAAGCGCTACCACTCGCCGTACTTTCCCCCGGTGCACCGCGATCCAGAAGACAAACGTTTTTCCCCGATTTCTGTAGCCATAATGCGCAAGAAATACCGACCATTCCGGCCCCGACGACAGCGACATCATACTTTATGGTTTTTTGATTTTGCATTTCAGTAATTTAAAACCCTCACCTATTTTTAACTAAAGCCGGTATCCCGCTATGACAGGCTTACTGGAACACTAAGCCCAACCTTCACATTATCCATGACTACATTTGTATGAAAGCGTTTTACGTTTGAATTATGAAAGAAAAAGCGCCGCGTAAAATCTTCATAATCCTTCATATCTTTCGCTGTGAGAATCACAATAAAATCAGCGTTTCCAGTCACATAATAGCATTGCATGACTTCCGGTGTCTTGAGCATGGTCTCCTTAAACTGATCCAAAAATTCAGGACGCTCCCTCTCCAATGTTACCTCGACAATCATGGTTAAGCTTCGCCCGACAATCTCTCGATTTAAAACAGAAACGTCTTTCGTGATTACGCCTGTATCCCGCATTTTTTTGAGCCGCTTTTGACAAGCCGTCGGAGACAAACCGACAGTTTCGCTCAATTGTTCGGCTGTTAATCGACTGTTTTCTTGAACCAGTTCTAGTAGCTTTAAGTCAAATTCATCCACAGAAAGCTCCATCGGCTAAATTACGCATATAATGATCAGTATTGGATTTATTTTCATCCAAAATTATCATAATGATATTATTTTAATCGATATAAACCAAATATAGTACCATTTATTGTTTTTTCAATTTGGATGGGATGCAGATGAATATACAGGACTTTACAGGTGCAACACTACAGCATCACCATAATGAAAGTTATGATGCCAGTCCCGATTACCCGGCTGAACTCTCCTCTGTATTGGATAAAAAGGTTTGTGAAGACGCCTATAACACCATCGTTGAATGGGAAGGTTACGCACCCTCCCCTCTCGTGTCCCTTTCCGGACTAGCCAACAAGATCGGCGTTGGCGAAATTCTGTATAAACATGAGGGCGACCGGTTCGGTCTTGGGAGTTTTAAGGCTTTAGGCGGTGCCTATTCGGTTCTGAAACTGCTCATTCAAGAAGTGTCTAAAACAACAGGACAGCAGATCAGCGCAGACGACGTTATTTCAGGTAAATACGCTGACATCATTCGGGGCATTACGGTCATAACCGCGACCGATGGAAATCATGGAAGATCTGTTGCTTGGGGAGCCCAAAAATTTGGCTGCAACTGTTTTATCTACATGCATGCAGGCGTCAGTAGTGGCCGCGCAAAAGCTGTTGAAGCTTATGGTGCTACCGTTGTCTGGGTGGATGGAAATTATGACCAGTCTGTCCATGACGCAGCCCAAGCCGCCGCAAAAAACCAATGGTTCGTCGTCTCCGACACATCTTATGAAGGTTATACGGAACTGCCGAAAAATGTCATGGCGGGCTATACGGTCATGACAACGGAAATCATTCAACAACTGCCAGATGGTACGCCGCCAACCCATGTCTTTGTCCAAGGCGGTGTTGGTGGCCTTGCAGGTGCAGTTTGCGCACATCTTTGGCTGCAACTGGGATCTGAACGGCCGCGGTTCGTTATCGTTGAGCCTGATCGCGCAGATTGTTTGTTCCAAAGTGGCCTTCGCGGGGAAATGACCGATGTCTCCATTCAAGAAGAGACTATTATGGCGGGCTTATCCTGCGGTGAAGTGTCTAGCCTTGCCTGGCCCATTCTCTTGCGAGGCACCAATGATTTCATGACCATCGAGGATGATCTAATTGCCCCAACCATGAAACTATTGGCAAAAGGTGTTGACGGTGATCAACGGCTGGTCGCAGGGGAATCGGCTGTTGCCGGTCTTTCTGGTGTCATTGCCGCAACGATGAACAGCGATCTGGCCACAAAACTTGGCTTAGATGGGACTTCACGTATCCTAATTATTGGAACTGAAGGGGCCACAGATCCGGCTATCTATGAAGATATTGTGGGTATGTCACCTGCTGATGTTGTTGCTTAAAGCAGGGATAAACTTTGAGGCAGACTGATCGATGCAATCGAGCATCGATCCAGGGCAGGTTTTGCGCAAACTACCGGACTTGCTATTTCCCGGAAAACAATAGGGGCCACCAGCTAGGCTAAATTAGCCCAATGCCGGTGGCATCCTAGATTTCCGGGTTTTAGAAAGTTAGCTTTTAACGCTTAGAGCCACGCGAGTAATATCACTACGAACGAGACCAATATCGGAGAGTTCACGATCATCCAGTGCGCTAAGTGCTGATACAGTATTACGATACTGTAGATGCTCCTGGATTTGGGCGTAAAGTTTTTCGATGGCAGTCAGTGCTACAAAAGTTCCGCGCTGAATTCCTTCAGAAACAAAACCAGGTGTTGGTGTAAGTACGTTCATGGCTCTCTCCTTCGATTGATTTGATAAGTCTTATCTAGTCGGAAAGATTCAAAATTACGTGCACAATTATCTCACTGCACCTATGCGAATTATGCATGGCTACATTAGCTATCCTATTTTCTGGTCGACTTTCGGGATTTTTGGCTAATTTTTGGCAGTTTACAACGGTTTATTCCGGAAAACTGCTCTCCAGACAAACTTCAAATTTGGCTAAAATTGTTTTGAAATATGCTCAATATTCATTGAAAAACACGCGAAAATTAAGAAAGTGTAAAGGCACCCGCACTCCGTCTCAGTATTGCCCCTAACTTTCCAGGAGGTGCTGGATAAGGTTTCACATAATTGATTCTCATGAAGACCTTATCCAGAGTGTTATTTATATGCTTGCAAAGACTTCAGTGACGGCTTCAGCCATAGCGCCAACAACAATATCAGCCTCACCTTTTGTCAAACATAGTGGCGGTGCAAACCCAAGAATATCCCCTTGAGGCATTGCCCGTGCAATAACACCGCGTTTTAGCAGTGCTGCCGCAATTTTCGGACCGGCCATCAAAGACGGATCTAGGAACGTCCGTTTTTCCTTATCAGCTATCAATTCAACAGCGATCATCAAGCCCTCGCCGCGAACGTCACCAACGTTGGCATGGTTGCCAATAGCATCTGTCATTGCCTGTTTAAAATACTGACCCATATTTCCAGCGTTTGAAATCAGACCCATACTGTCAATGAGATTTAGGTTGGCAACACCCGCCGCCGCGCAAATAGGATGTGCAGAATATGTCCACCCATGACCGATGGCGCCATATTCGTCTGTGCCTTGTTCCAGCACTTTCCAGACTTTGTGTGAGATGATGGAGGCCGATAAAGGCGCATATGCGGACGTCAGACCTTTTGCACAGGTGATAATGTCAGCTTCAATTCCATAATGATCAGATCCAAACATAGATCCAAGACGGCCAAATCCTGTGACAACTTCATCGGCAATGAGAAGGATGTCATATTTTTTCAATACGGCTTGGATTGCGCTCCAGTAACCGGCAGGTGGTGGCACAAGGCCGCCAGTTCCCAATACAGGCTCACCAATGAAGGCCGCAATGGTATCAGGTCCCTCTTCTTGGATAAGGGCATCTAGTTTTTCAGCGCACTGGTTGGAAAACTCTTCTTCGCTTAGGCTGAGATCATCCCGGCGGTAATAGTAAGGCGCTTCCGTATGAACCACTTGGCTTAGGGGTAAGTCGAATTTTTTATGAAATAGCTCAAGTCCAGTGAGAGAGCCTGTCATCAAACCTGACCCGTGATACCCTCTCCAGCGCGAAATGATCTTCTTCTTCTCAGGTCGGCCCAGAACATTGTTATAGTACCAAACCAATTTGATATTGGTCTCATTGGCATCAGATCCAGAGAGACCGTAGTAAACCTTACTCATATTGTCAGGCGCACGATCAATTATCATTTTTGACAATGTGATGGAGGCTTCTGTGCCATGTCCTACGTAGGAGTGATAATAAGCCAGTTCTTTTGCCTGAGCTGCGATCGCATCAGAGATTTCAGTGCGGCCATACCCAACATTCACGCAGTAGAGACCCGCAAAGGCGTCCAGTAATTTATTCCCATCCCGATCTTCAATATAAACACCTGACCCACCTGTCACGATGCGGTTAGCAAGCTCACCTCGGGCAAATTGGCCCAAATGCGTGGAAGGGTGAAAGAAATTCTCGCGATCCCATTTGCTAAGTTGATCATTTGTTGTCATTGAATTCTCCTGACTTAAAGCAACTGGCTTATGCCGCGTCGCGGTGAAGATATTTGATAGTGGAAAAGGCGTTGATGCCGTGAAGCGATCCTTTGCAGTCAAAACAAGGGTTTATTTGCACTCACCCATCATCTGCCCTGCAAACAATCTTGAGAGGGAAAACTAGATGAAATTATTCGGTGAGTGCGTTTATAGTCCGCTCGAATTTCAGTGGAGAATTCGGTTTAAAGGCCCAAATATAGAGAGATCATCGGAAGATATTTTAAAATTACCCCGAATATGACGTAATTTTACTCGCTCAAGACGGAAAATGGGATCACCGAGACGTCTTTCACCGGCTTCGTCACCACATATGTGTAATAGCGGCGAAGGCCGATATCTGCCGTCAGCATTTCGTCCACCTTGCGCTGATAGGCGTCAACGCCTTTACAAACCAGCTTCAAAAAGTAATCGATACCGCCGCCAACTGCCCAGCATTCGACAACCTCATCTATTTCCATAACAGCTTTTTCAAACCGCTCGAAATCTTCAGCCCGGTGGCTGACAAGCTCCACTTGCATAAAAATGGTCGCCAAAGATCCCAGCTTATCAAGGGAGAGCCGGGTTCCATATCCTTCAATGACACCCAAGTCCTCAAGTCTCTTCAATCTTTCCCAGCACGCTGTGGGCGAGAGATTGACCTGAGCGGCCAGCTTGTTTTTGGGAATGCGGCCATCGCGCTGCAATACACCCAAAATCTTCAGATCACGGTCATCAAGTTTGATCATAATTACTATCCGGCTTTAGGCTGAAACAGCGATAACACCAATGATATCGCCCATGCCAATGAGACCCGGAAAATGGCGTGCTGTAAAGGTACCGTCAAGCGGGCTATAATATTCTTTTGGAACTCCACCTGTACGGTCGATGTCGTAAACCCGGGCAATGAGCTGGCCGTTGGTGACTTTCTCCCCCAGCTCAACGCAAAGTTCCATGAGACCCGTGCTTTCGCTGGAAATGAAACATCTGTGGTCTGGCATATGCAGGTCGATGGTGTCCCCTATTTCAGGGATACCCTTCATCACACCCGCATGGATAAGCAGATTGTTTATGCCCGTTTTGGCCACCGCAACAGTTTTTGCTGTGGCTGAGCCGCCACCGCCGAGCTCGGTCGAGATAAACACTTTCCCCAATTCTTCAGCGGCCGTATCATACATTCCAGTCGCATCAACCTCTAAAAGCATTATGGAATAAGGAGCGTTAAAAGCTCTCATGGCCGCAACGCATTGCTCTTGCTGAACTTTGTCATCCAGCACATGAGCTGCGCAAAACGGTACACAGTCTAGTGTTTTTCCTCCGGAGTGAATATCCAGAACGTAATCTGCTAAGGGCAGGAGTGTTCGCTGAAAATAATCAGCGATCTTTTCCGTAATGGTGCCTTCGGGATTGCCGGGGAAAACCCGGTTCATATTTCCCTTATCGATTGGAGAGGTGCGTGTTGCACTTTTGAAGGCTGGATAATTCATTCCAGGCACGATGATGACCCGCCCTGAAATATCATTTGAATTGATCTTGCCCGCAAGGTCATACAAGGCAATGGGTCCCTCATACTCATCACCGTGATTACCGCCGGTCAGCAAGACAGTCGGTCCATCTCCATTTTTGGCCACCGTGATGGGGATCATAATAGACCCCCATGCAGACGTGTCATGGGAATGAGGGAGTTTCAGGAAACCATGCTGTACGCCCTCCTGATCATAGTCGATAGTGTCAGAAATAGGATTTATGCGCATTTTGTTAGTCTTTAATCATAAGTTGACGAGGGACGGAGGCTAAGAGTTCAGCTTCCCCATTTGTAATGACAATACTTTCTGTGGTCTCCAGACCCCAGTCGTCCATCCATAGGCCGGTCATAAAGTGGAATGTCATACCCGGTTCAAGAACTGTTTTATCACCAGAGCGCAAACTCATTGTCCGCTCGCCCCAGTCTGGTGGATAGCTTAATCCGATTGGATAACCGGTCCGGCTATCCTTGATGATGCCATATTTTTTCAAAACACCGAAGAAGGCATGTGCGATATCTTCACACAGGTTGCCAGCTTTTGCCATTTCAAGACCAGCCGCCATGCCTTCTTGAATAGCTTTGTCCGCATCAATAAAGGTCTGTGTCGGTTTCCCCAGAAAAATGGTGCGCGATAAAGGCGCATGATATCGGCGGTAACAACCTGCGATTTCAAAAAAGGTTGCCTCCCCCTCTTTCATTGGCTTGTCATCCCAAGTCAGGTGAGGGGCCCCAGCATCTTCGCCCGATGGGAGAAGCGGCACAATGGCCGGATAATCGCCGCCAAAACCGTCGGCGCCTCTAATACCCGCATCATAAATTTCAGCAACCAAGTCGTTTTTTCGCATTCCGGGCTCGATAACATCAAAAATACGTTTGTGCATTTCTTCAACAATCCGTCCAGCCCGGCGCATGTAGACAAGTTCTTGCTCCGATTTTACGGCCCGGCACCAATTTACCAGCGCGGTGGCATCCGTAAGGGTCGCATTTGGCAGATGTTTAACCAAAGACAGGTAGGCCGCTGCAGAAAAATAGTAATTGTCCAGTTCCACGCCGATATTAAGAGAGCCCCAGCCCAGGTCATTAAGCAGCCCGCTCAGAAAATCCATGGGATGGCATTCAGTCGATTGCACATAATGTTCAGGGTAGAAGTGAACATTATCATCGCTCATAAAGACTGTACGCTTCGCACCGTTCGCATCTTGTTTTCGGCCATACCAGATAGGCTCACCGTCCATGGGAAGCACAACACATTGATGCACATAGAATGACCAACCGTCATACCCGGTAAGCCAAGCAATGTTGGACGGATCAGTAACGATCATCAGATCAATGCCCTTTGCACTCATGGCGGCGCGGGCCTTGACGAGGCGGCTTTGATATTCAGAAAGAGAAAAAGGTAGATCAATGCCGGGCATGACATTCTCCATAATAAATACGCTGGTGAAAGGGAGGCCGGCATTCGCAACTTCGGTGCGAGTTTAGGCGACGTTTACGTGTGCTGTATCTTCCAACCTCTGTTATGCGGCAGCCGATGGTGGCAATTGCAATTTTGAGTAAACCTGATCCAGCCTTTTGCGGTCAAGCGAAGAATGCAGTCGGTTGAGTTTGGAGAAAGATTTATATCTTTCAATTGCTGTTAGCTGGTTGGGTTTGATCTCGTAAAGGCGCGAAATCAGTCCTTTTTTGCAGATAGCAGAATAATATAAATATTTGACTGGTGACTATTTTTGAAACACGAAGAAAAGCTGAATTTTGGAGGACTATTACCTTTCAAGATCCACGACATAGGCCAGTTCAATTCGGAGTCATCCTCTTAGTCCTCGCAATGTTCCTTGAACTGCTCGCGGCACGGGCTGCGTGTATATTTGATCCCACCGTCATTTCAGGATATTGGGTGTTAAACCAATTTATGCCGCGTTTGAATCTCTCTCAGAAGAACTTGCAAGACGGTTTAGTGGCGGGAAACCCAAAGCCTAACGACCTCGCAAATACTCCTGATCACAATTATTCAAATCCAGATGAAATTAAGGGAACGGACTATATATTTCCGGACTGGAGATTTTCAAGGAAACGGTCGACTTCTTGATTGAGGGTGTTGGATTGATCCATTAATGACTTAGCCACATCACTCATTTCTTCTGCCACATGCCCAGTTTTGGTTGTCGCACTGGCAACAATCGAAATACTACTGGTTACTTCGCCGGTGCTTGCAACGGCTTGCTCTACATTACGAGCAATTTCCTGTGTCGCTGCAGATTGCTGATCCATTGCATCGGCGATGTCAGCTGCAATTGCATCCACTTTCCCAACAATATCCCCAATGCCTTCGATGGATTCAGCAGCGCTTTCTGTTGATTTTTGAATATCAGAAATTCGCCCACCAATTTCTTCTGTCGCGCGAGCCGTTTGGTTTGCGAGGTTCTTCACTTCTGACGCCACAACGGCAAAGCCTTTACCTGCATCTCCTGCCCGAGCAGCTTCAATTGTCGCGTTCAAGGCCAACAAATTGGTTTGCTCAGCGATATCGGTAATGAGATTTACCACATCCCCAATTTCCCTGGCGGCGGTCACAAGACCTTGCACAGCTGTATGACTATCCTTAGCGATACGCACCGCATCAGATGTCATCTTAGATGAATTCGTAACCTGACGGGTTATTTCAGTGATCGAGGCAGAAAGCTCTTCTGCTGCCGCCGCAACGGCCTGAACTTTTCCGCTTGCCTGTTCAGAGGCACTGGCGACAGAGGTAGATTGCTCGCGGGCTTCTCCCGCCGTATGCGCCAACCCTGTGGATGTGCTCGTCATTTTTAAAGCGGCGCTAGACACAGCCTTTACACTACTTCCAAAACGATCTTCAAAATCGCTCGAAATGGTACTCACAAATTCTTTACGTGCAGCTTGTTTTGCCTGTGTTTCACGTTCTTCAGCTTCATGTTCAAGGCGTTGTTTTTCATGCGCAGCATCAAGTTCGGCAGCCGCTGCTTTTTGTTTTTCGGTATCAAGAATTTTTGCAAGCCGTTTACGGTCTAACGCGCCTGCTTTGAAAATCTGGACGGCACGGGCCATATCCGACACTTCATCATTGCCCACCGGGTCAGGAATGATGACGTCATAGTCATCACTTGCCAGACGTGTCATGACAGATGTAATCCGCCGTACAGGTGGAACGATGGATCGGACAATGATCCAGGACAACCCGGACCCAACAAGAACTGAAACAACCGTCATAATTATGAAAATATATAAAGTATTTTGCTCATGATGTTCGGTTTCGATAAGCGCATGTTCGGTGAAGCTTTCGATTTCGAACAAAAGCTCTTCCAGATGATGATCAAGTGCTTCTTCTGCTTGGGTAATGCTTTTCAGTTGGCTTTCAAATTCGCCTGATTCTAGGGTGTCTACATTATCAAGAAATGCCTCCGTTGCGATTTCATAATTTTTATGTTCGCTAAGGACAGCAATAAGCCCAGTTTTGATTTTTATAAATTCGGCCGTTTCTGCCGCCGACCGATCGAGCTTTATAACGTCGTCAGCCAATTTTGTGACGTCTTCAAGTTCTGCTTCAACTTCATGGCCGAGCTTCTTAAATGCCACTTTAAGCGCCTCAAACTCATTTGCAGCTGAAGAATTTGCAGAAATTCGCCCAGATCTAGCGACAGCACGTTCAAACAAAATAGCTTGTTCAAGTTGATGAATAGTCACTTTTGTCAAAGCGGATGTTGCCGGCATATCTTCTTCAGCAATTCCCGCAATCTCGTCGCCGATTTTGACTAACTGAAAAGTTCCAAACGAGACAGTCATTACCAGTAATGACAGGAGTGATCCAATGAGGAGATAGATCCGACTGCCGATAGAGAGACGAAGAAACATAGACAAAACCTTTTATGACAAAGACCCAACTGGACATTACTGTAGCGTTGCATGATTGATCTGAACTTCTAAACATTTAGTTAAGTTCTAATTAATCGAAACAATAGGTAGCCAACCACTATTTTTGCTCAGAACGTACCTTTGGCGACCTGTACCTAAGCACCCATTTGCGGGCTACATTGTCGGGGTATGGTCCAAAGGAACTGCGTTAAATCCATTTTTGATAAATTCTGGCAGCTCAATATCGGACATTTCTTTAATGATATTCGGGTTTTCGCGAGCCTCTGTCATAGACATGGGATCACCTCTACCATCAGATACATTATTTGCTCCTGCGGCTTCTGCGAAATGTGTCAAATGACGTAGAATTAAGACAGCATCGATGTTTCCAAAAACTTCAGAGGTGCAGGGTGTAAGAAGGCCGGCTTCCCTAGCAAACAATGGCTCGACGACTTCAGACATCCAGTCGTCCCAAACAATTACCAGCGTTCCGCAGAAATCATGTCGCGCGCTGAAGACTTCGAATTTCGCTTCGGCACTTCTGAGGAAGCCTCGAACAGTCTTATCACGTGGTAAAACGGCTTTATGGTCACTTGGGTTTTGAATTCCTAGGGGCTGTTTGCCAATTTGCGCCGGAAATTGAAACGACTTGCCCTCGCGCTGGCGCGCATGAGGGGTATATTTTGGTGCCTTAACTTCAAAGCCAAATTTCTTTCCTTCAGGTAAGGTCACAACCAAATCAATCCGTTTTGCGTTACCTGAAACGCCAGCTTCAATTTCGAATGATGTCTCCTGGGGCCACGGCATTTTAACCACCTGACGCATGACGAGGATTTCGGCCAATTTTTGCAGAAGCTGATCGTAATGGGGCTCATAGTTTTTCCGCCCCCCAATGTTTTTGATTTCTCTCAACATCGCAAGAGGAGCGTCTTCGTCAATGACGCGAAGATCTATGCAGGCTGCATAAACGCTTCGAATGAAGGGTGTAAAATTTGCCACATGATGCCCAAAATAGTGCCACCTATTCCCGAAAATTCCCTTGGCTAGGAGGGCAAAGTTACTGAGTTCATATTTATCACTCATCCGTCAACTCCGCGGACCATACTAGACAAAAGAGGGCGCACTTCAGGTTTCTATTTTCAAGAGTTAAGCCTTGAAAATTCTGATTTAATTTTTTCACCGTTAAACTATCATTCCGTTTTGGGACATATTTTATGGATCATATAGAAAGGACCAACCTATCACTCAAAAAATGGGCGAACGTTGATGTTCAAACACGTTGTATTCTGCCCAGTCAAATTCTTCTTTCAGGACATCATAACGTCCATCTTCTTTAAGTTTTTTGAGTCCGGTGTTGAAGGCGTCAATGATTTCCTGAGCCCTTGGTAATTGTTTAGATACAATCAAATGATGATGAGATTGATCTGTCGCAAATTCAGACCGTTGAACCTCTTCTAGCCTCATCCCTGCATCAGAAAGTGCCTTCAAAGCATTACTCCGGGTCACAGAAACAAAATCGATCCTCTTTGCCCGCAACATTTTGAAGCATTGCTGTAAGCTATTGGATGTCTCTCGGCGGAGTAAATTTCGATCCAACAGTCTCAACACCAATCCAAAGTCACCATATCCGCGTGGATTGCAATAAACCTTACCCTGTAGATCTTCTTCCTTTTTCATAATATTTGATTTCCCAGCCCGCGACCAAGCATAGACCGCAGCGAGTAAAAAGGGATCTGAATAATAGAAAAGTTCTGCCCGTTCCGTGGTCCAGCCATAAGGAAATGTAGCATGATATTTTCCTTGTTCTGCCAGTAGATATCCCCTTTTCCAAGGAAGCCTGCTGATTTCTTCAACTGAATACCCAGAGTTCTCGAAGGCGTCACGCACTAGCTTAGTCGCCATGCCCCCATGGGGAAGGTCAATATCTGTATAGGGTGGATAATCATTTCCGGTTACCAAGGAGAGGGCGAGGGGTTCAGCTTTTGCAGGAGCTATAACCGCCGCGAGGATCAGCATTATAGAGAGTAAGAGGTATCGGGCCTTGGTTAAAGGTATTGAAGAGCGGATACGATACTGTTCAGCATAAGCAGATTTCCTAAAATCCATCCTGCTCCCTCTTCTTAGTTTTACCAAAGCTACATTAAACGCGATTACGTAATATAACCAATCGCGATTAATTTTGTCTTACTTTTAGTCAGACCTCAAGGGGACTGCACTGCACATCTGAGATAAAGCATTTCAGAGATATTTATACGACTTCAAGTTCTTTGTTTTATTCAGGCTTAGCGGGCTCTTCCGGTCCGTCATAGGTTGTTGGCAGTCCGCTTTTTATGGCTTTGATTAAGTTCTCGGGCTGCCATGCTTGAACGTCCCCCGCCACATGGAAGGTTTTACCGATGGCGTCTACTGCGAATTCGTGAACAGACTCATTTACCCCCGCTGACATTTTTTCGTCGCCTATCTGATCAGCGCCAATTTCCCGCTCGTAAGGAGATACCGTGAATATGCGCAAGATTTGATATCCCCATGTGAATGAATTCTCGATGCGCGCTTTAGAGATGGGCTCGCTGGACATTTTGGCTTTAAGATCACTGGTCAA
>JBALWO010000003.1:28296-85689 GCA_036960775.1 Pseudomonas marincola
GCACGTCTTTCCCAAGCTCTGTGTCGTGGAATCCGACTTGCCCATTGGTCATTTTTTTCAAAAGAGGTGTCGGGGCACCAAGTGCGCCAACCGTGTCCCACACGCCGATAAATTCAATGGGAACGTTTTTCCGAGGCAGAGGATTTAAGCCCTCCAGCAATGCCCTTCCAGGAGAGTCTTCTCTTTCTGCAGGTGGTGTCCGATAATAGGCGTAAATATCAGCCAAATAGGCCAGATGTTCCTTCGCCAAAAGCCCGACAGCTCCAATTAGGCCCGCCAATGCTCGCGCAGAATAGGCACCTCTCGAAAAGCCAAAGAGAAAAATTTCGTCGCCATCAACATGGTTATTAGCAATAAAGCGATAGGCTTCCATGATATTATCAGAAAGTCCTGTCCCTAATCCGCCACCAATCATTTTATCAAAAAAACCACCGGTGCCAACACCGGTATCATAATAGATAATTTGGGAAACACCGTTTTCGGCAACAGGACTAACCCCGCGGACAACTTTCAGAACATTTGTTGGTTCATCTTTTTCATTTTCTGCATCGGACTCTTCTTCTGGCTCATTCCACGTGCCGTCTAGACATATAATCAAGCGTCGTTTCGTAAAAGCAGTTTGATTTCCCATGAATTAGCCCCCCGCAAACCATGTTGAATTTATGCAAAAACGGTAATATTAGAGATCCAATAAGTCAAACATTTTGTCGGGTATTATCGTATCTAAAATCACCTTTAGGATGAAATATCAATCTGGAAAAATACAAAAAAAGCCGCCGTTCAGGATTATTGAACGGCGGCTTTTTCTGTAGATCGTTTAACGCTCAAATTAATCCAGACCGTTATGCGCCAAAAGGCTCTTAATCTCTGTGACGCGCTCTGCGTTTTCTTTTGCAACAGATAGGTCTTTATTTGTGCGGTTATTTTCAAATCCGATGCGGATGCCGCCGCCTTTTTGGGCTGCATACAACAGGCAATCGGTTTCTTTGTCGCCAAAGGCGCAGATCGACCAATTCAAATCCATACCGCTTGGAATGCCGGCCAAGAATGGGTCCAGATCTGACGGATCGCTTTTTTGTCCAGCGGAATACCGACCCATCACGAACAAGGTTTCAATATCATCTGACGGGATAACACCTTCATCAAGGTAGGCCAAAAACTGCTGCAATTCTTCCGCAGAATAAAGGATATGTTGCACCCTTATTTTTTCAGCTTGAAGCCAATGATAAAATGCCTGTGCCGCGTCTTGATCTTCGGCGATGGCTTGCTCTTTCATGGCGACCGAAATGTATGACGGTGCGACATCCTTAACCAGCTGACGCTGATCAAGGGCTGAATAAATACCAACAGCCTCTGTTGTGATTTGAACATCCAGATCCGGCGCAGCGATTTTCAACTCTGCCATCAGCTCCTTATACAGACCCGCGTCCAGAACATGCTTTTCTTCAGCGTCACGAACATGAGCATGAAGCGCATGAGCGCCTGCATTAAAACAATCAACAGCGCATTTAACCGTTTCTGCCACAGTCACCGGAACACCAGGGTGATCCTTTTTCTTTAGCCGCGCACCATTAGGTGCAACCATAATTCTGGTACTCAATTGTCTATCTTTCCATTAAATCAGCTTAGCAAAAATTCGCAAACTGCTGCCGTGAAGGCTTCTGGTTGCTCCATGTTAGAGATATGAGCCGCATTTTCAATGACAACAAGGTCAGAGCCTGCAACTTTATCTGACATTTCCTGCATGGCATCAATGGGCGCCGCAGGATCGGATGAGCCAACAATAAACCGGGTCGTAGCGGTAATTTTAGGCAGATCTTTCAGCAAGTCCAGCGTAGATAGGCAAGATGCCACACCTTCATAACCGTTATGTGAGGTTTTCATGAAGTTTTCAGTCATTGTGGCGAGCAATTGCGCATTTTCACTTTTAGCCCGGAAGCCTTCAGTGAACCAGCGCCCAATTGTCTCTTCGGCAATAGGAGCCAAACCTTGCTCATGCATGCGCGCGATGTTTGTCACCCACATGTTTGTATAGGGCGGCGGCGCAAAAGCCCGCGCATCACAACAAATCAGCTTGTTGATCCGGTTCGGGTGCCTAATACCCATTGCAAGAGCTGTCATGCCCCCAAAAGATAGTCCGAGGAAATCTGTCTTTTCGATTGAGAGATGATCGAGAAGGGCAATCACATCCTCGCAAACCAAATCGAAAGTGTAGGGAGATGCTTCTGCGCTGCTTTGACCATGGCCTCGTGTATCATAGCGAAGGACGCGGTGTGTTTGCTCTAACGCGTTCATTTGCGGCGCCCACATGGTACGATCCGTTGCCAGTGAATTTGAAAGTGTCAGCCACGGCGCACCCTCTGGGCCTGAGACTTCATAAGAAATCTCAGCGCCATTTGCAGCCACTTTTAACAAACTCGTCATTATTTTTCACCTTTGATTGCATCTTCGATTTTTGGCATCACTTGTTCAGCCATCAAAGTCATAGATTTGCGGCCCAACTCAATGTCAGCCCAATCATGGCCTGCATATACCAAGTGATTAAAGGGACCCGTTGTTTCCCGGAATTCCAAAATTTGATCGGCAACGCTTGATGCATCTCCGTGGATAACCAGACGATCGAGGACGTAATCCAATGTCACATCATTGTCATCCATGCTCTGGTCTTCTTTGAACAAATTCAGGCGGCCGCCTTTGCGCATTTTCTTCAAGAGCTGGCTGTAATAGTAAACATACGGGCTATCTGGGTCGCGGGCATAACGGCGGGCCGTATCTTGATCATCTGCAACACAGATATTTTTTGCTACACGCCATTTATCGTAATCAGCTTCAACACCAATTTCGTTACAGCCCTCAACATATTTCGGCCAATGAGTAGCCACCCATTTTGGCAGCAAGAAGTTACCAGAAATTGGCTCCCAACCGCGTTTGGCCATTTCTGTTACACCTTTAGAGAACGGTGCAACCACAGTACCCACGATCAACGGATGAGGATCTTGGTACGGGCTGATAATCTCGCCTTGTCCAATTTCCATCATTTCTGTTTTTTCAGTGCAAACTTCGTAGAATTCGCCCTTCATATTATAAGGACCTTTGGTTTTCCAGATTTCCAGAACCATGTTGATACACTCAACAAACATAGCGTTCCGGTCTTTATCCAGATTTCCAAATACTTCTGCATCTGACATCAATCCACCTGGAGAAATGCCGAAAATAAAGCGGCCTTTCAACATGTGATCAAGCATCGCGACTTCAGCGGCAACACGTGCCGGGTGCGAATTTGGCAGGTTTACAGTACCCGTACCAAGTTTGATATTTTTTGTTGAATAGGCAAGGCTGGCCATAAAAGCGACGGTGGATGTAATGATTTCCGCCTGGTCAGTTGTGTGTTCGCCGCAATACCCTTCAGCATACCCAAGTTCATCTGCAAGAATAAAGGCGTCCCGATCTTCATCTATGCTCTGGTGAATAGGTTTACCAACGGGATGGATGGGCATTGTAAAGAAAGATAACTTCATTTTATCCTCGCCTAATGTTGTGGAATGTCAATTTTCTACAAACAAGGTGAAGTATTTTTGCCAGCAACAAAATCAATACTTATTGATACTTGCCATCAAGGTTTTTGATACTTGCTATCAAATCATCTGAATTGTGCTGGCGCGCCTGACACGTATTCTAAGCATCAACAAATTGGATGCCATTTTAGATTAAGGATAGGTTCATGACTGCTGAAGTGACAGAACACGATGTTGTTGATAATACAGCATCTTTTGACTCCAGAGAACTCCGCGACGTATTGGGAAAATATGCGACAGGCGTTGCTGTCATGACAACTATTGGTGATGAAAACGCTCCCGTTGGAATGGCTGCAAACTCTTTTGCATCTGTGTCTCTTGATCCACCTCTGATCTTATGGAGCATTGATCTTAACGCACCAAGCATTGACGCATTTCGCAATCACGGATCATTCGTTGTTAATATCATGGGCGAAGACAGCAAAGACGAGACCATGAACTTCGCACGTCCGTCAGATGATAAATTCAATGATGTTGACTGGTCTGAAGGCTGCATGGGCGCTCCTATATTGAATAACGCTATTGCCTTCCTCGACTGCAAGCTGGAAAATAGAATTGCAGCCGGAGATCATGAAATCCTTATCGGCAGCGTGCAGCAGATTAATCAAACTGATGGAAATCCACTGCTCTTCCATTCTGGGAAATTCCAAAAAGTAGGATCAGAATTATGAGCACATCAAAACAGCCGTTCAACATCGCCATCGCCGGATATGGTTGGTGGGGTCAGCATATTGCCCGCCGCCTCCAAAACCATGATGAAATAGGTGTGCAGTATATTATCGAACCCAATACCGCTCATCATGACACCATTAAAGAAAGTGGCTTCACGCCCCTAACCGAATTGAGTGAGGCCCTTGAAAAAGAGAGCGTTCACGGTGTCATTCTGACCACACCTAATCCGCTGCATGAAGAACAGGTAACTGCTTGCGCTGCCGCTGGCAAACATGTGTTTTGCGAGAAACCACTTGGCCTAACCGCCGCAAGTGCAAAACGATCTGTTCAAGCTTGCGTTGATGCTGGGGTTCAATTGGGTATCGGCCATGAGCGCCGCTTTGAGCCTGCACTTGTTGAGCTTAAACAATCCATTAAAGATGGATCCATGGGCACTATCATGCATGCCGAAGCCGCCTTTAGTCACGACAAACTGATTAATGTTCCTGCCGGTGACTGGCGCACATCCAAGGCTGTATCTCCTGCCGCTGGTATGACTGCCATGGGGATTCACCTAACGGATCTATTAATTTCATTCTTTGGCCCGGCCAAAACGGTTCAAGCCATCACGGCGGATCGCTCTCTTGGCTGGGAAACAGGTGATGTTGTCACTGTCCAATTGGGCTTTGAAGCTGGCATGACGGCAACGTTAAGTGCCGTATTGCACACCCCACATTTCATCCGCATGCATGTGTTTGGTACGCAAAAATGGAAAGAAGTGTTGAATGACACCCATCCGGACACACCGGGCGGCGTGGTTCGTATGATCACAGCAGAGACAGGCAAACCCCAAGACATTAAACAGTTTGAGTGGAATGACGCTGTCCTTGAAAATCTGGAAGCATTTGTCGATGCTGCGAAAGGACGAAAGGATTATTCTTTCACCCACACGGAAATGATCCACAACATCGAACTGCTTGAAGCCATTGCACAATCTGCTGAAAATGGCGAAACAATTCACCTCTAATTTAGGGTTTGTTCCACCAGCAAGAATTCATGTAGTCGACGTATTCATTTACGTCGACTTTTTTGATCTTCAAATGGCATGTGCAACCCGGCCCCTCATTGTTTCCAAGCCCTTGACCAACAAAGCCGCTTGTTCTTCCGTTGCATCTTCATTCCAGATAATAGGAATGCGAGACATGTAATGTCCCACCGTTTGTTGTGAGTTTTCCCTAAAAAATGACAAAAAAATGCCCCTTCCATGAAAGGGGCATTTTCTTTTACTTGGTACTGGTACTTGGTACTAATTTGAAATTACTTAGTTAGGCTTTGAACCAGCTCGCCGTAGAACTTGTTTTGACCTGGGCGAAGTTTTTCATACTCAGGGCCGTCCATATATTCAGCGTTTTCACCCATACGTTTAAGCAAACGTGTGAAAGTTTTGTCGCCTTGAAGAGCCTTGAAAGCTTTACGGAGTGTTGCCAAACGGTCCGCAGGGATACCTTTTGGTGCCATAACCATACGATGCATCATGCCAACGTCGCCTTCGAGGCCAAGTTCAGCAAATGAGGGAACATCTTTGTAGATTGGTTTCTTACCGGCAGTTGCCAGAACTTTAATTTCGCCGCTCAAGATAAGCGGTCCAATTGTTGATGGGAAACCAAGAGATACGTCAACAATACCACCAAGCAATGCTTGAAGAGCTGGGCCGCCGCCTTGGAACGGAATCATGTTCATTTTCATGTCGTTCAAAAGCATTAGCTGCGCTGCTGGTACAAAAAGCGCACCCCAGTTACCTGAATGCGAAATAGAAACTTTACCTGGTCTCGCTTTCACGTCTTTTTTCAAGTCAGCCCATGAGTTGTAAGGGCTATCACCTGGAACGATAACCGCGATTGGCGCGTAGTTAATACGAGCAACAGTCACGAAATCTTCCATTGAATTGTAGGGTGCTTTACCAACATGTTGCATCAACTGATCAATATAGTTGCTAGAGAACAGCAATGTGTAACCGTCAGCTTTTGCTTTCGCAACAGCAGCAGCACCTTTTTGTCCACTAGCACCTGGTGTCAACTGAACAACCATTGGCTGGCCAACATGTGCTGGCATCACTGATGTAAATACACGTGCGTTCAAGTCATGCGATCCACCAGGACCAAAAGGGATAACAACCGTAATTGGCTTCTCTGGATAGCCAGCAGCGACAGCACCAAAACTGAGCATAGCTGTAGCGGCCCCAACCACTGCAGTTGTCATAAGTTTAGTAAACATATTTCCATCCTCCTTGAAAAAACTCTTTTTAATACCTGTTAGTATTGTTGTGCAGAATTGAAGCTTGTTATTAGTCTGCATACATTTTCTTGCGTAACATCCACGCTAAGAAAGGCGTTGCTACTAAGATCGCGACCATTGCGGGGCGTTCAAAAATAGCGAATTGAAGCATCTCACCATTTGCAAGTGAGAGTGTTTGACCGAAGGCCCGTTCCAGCGGAACACCTAGAATGAAACCCATGACCAAAGGCATGACTTCAAACTTGGCTGAACTTGCGATAATGCCGATCACACCAAAGATTGCCAAAACGATGATGTCGTTCGGGTTGGAGCGATAAACATAGGCACCCGCCACCGCGAACATTGTCACAAGTGGCACCAGCAAATTACTTCTAATGGTGATAATTCGGGCAAATGCCGGAATTGATAAATAACCAATGACCAAGAACATTAAGTTTGCAAACACCATCGCAATCAAAATACCAAACACCACAGGTCCCTGCTCTGAGAACAAGGTTGGGCCCGGTCGCAAGCCCTGTGCAACGAATGCACCCAGCAAAATCGCGGTCACGTTATCACCAGGAATACCTAATGTCAGAAGCGGAACCATGGTTGGACCATTAACGGCATTGTTTGCAGCTTCCGCCGCCGCAACACCTTCAAGTTCGCCCTTACCAAAATTCTCTTTTACAGGAGATGCATTTTTGGCCGCGGTATAACCCATTACCGCGGCAACCATCTGACCCAAGCCCGGAATGATACCGATGCATGTTCCAATGACTGTGGAGCGACAAATCGTCCGCAAGCAGCGTTTAAATTCTGCTAGGGTGAGCCGCTCACCTAGAATTGTGGCGACACTTGCTTCACCAATATTTTTCCTGCCGACAATTTTCACTATCTCAGGAAGCGCGAATAAACCGATCAGCAAAGGCAACAAAGGAATACCACCGCGCAGCTCAAACAAGCCGAAGGTAAAGCGTTCCATGCCCCCAATTGGATCGGATCCAATGAAGGATATCCACAAACCAAAAGCCAACATAATCAAGCCTTTAAGCGGATTTTTACCAGCCGTTACCGCAACAATAACAACACTCATTGTCAAAATTGCAAAAATTTCTGGAGGTCCAAACTGCAACACAAGATATGCAATCGGAACAATCATCAATAGGGTAAAGATATCACTGGCAGTATCACCAAACACGGATGAAAACAGCGCCATATCAAGGGCTTTACGGGATTTACCCTTTTTAGTGAGTTGATACCCGTCTGCCGTGGTCGCCACTGCGGCCCCGGTTCCTGGCATAGACACCAAAATTGCTGGAATAGATCCACCAAAAATACCGCCTTTATACACACCCAATAGAAAGGGAATACCCACAACTGGATCAAGGAAAAATGAGATTGGCAACAAAATCGCCATTGCCATCAAGGTTGTAAACCCTGGCAGGGCACCAACCAGCATACCGCCAAACAAACCAATCGCCATAAAGGCAAACGTGTCGACACGCAGTGTTAGAAATAAACCTTCGATGATTTGCTCTAGCATTTTGCGCCTCTAAATTCTTTCCGAAAAATCATACTATTCATGAGAGACCTAAAACTTGGAAAACTGACTGAATTGCCCGCTCGATAACATCCAATTCAGGTAAATGAACCTTCAGTCCGCGAGTAGATACAACGTACAGGGCAACAGGCGCGATAACCGCAAGCGCGAGAGTCTGAACAAAACTTCGGTTGCCCAACAAAAATGAAATAAATGCAACCAAAATGCAGGAACTGATCACGAAACCGACGTCATCCAGGACAATGCCATAAGCCAGCATCGCAGCGAAATAACTGCCAATACGGTAGTAACTCTGATCTTCTGCTTCCTCGTCGTCTTGGTCATCAACAACTTCAGTTTCGGCAAAGAAAATGATCTTGACCATCAATCCACTGATAAGCAGCAGTAAACAAGAAATTGTAAGTGCGGGAAACAAGTCAGGTTCTATTGAAGGCTGACCAAAAACCATCTTTTGCTTAGCAATAAGATCGTTCAGAAAAACAAGCGCTAACACTGACATTACAGCCATGCCAGAAGTTACATATAATTCCGCTTTTTTAACCATCAATTTTTAGCCCCTTTAATCTGGTTAGACGCAAGGTAGACCAAGATTTCAGTGTTGGATAATTCCCATTAGTTCTAGTAGAATGAATTTTTAGACTTCTGTTTGGGTATATTACTGAAAATGAAAATACGCCAACTAAATGCTCTTAGAGCTGTCAGGGCTACCGGCTCCACAACACTGGCAGCCGTCAAACTTGGTCTCACTCAGTCTGCGGTAAGCCGTCTGATCCGTCAATTAGAAGATTATATGGGATTTCAGATATTTGACCGAAACGGCGGCCGATTTACGATCACCCCTGAAGGCTTGGAACTTCTTGAAATTTCAACCCGAATTCTGGGTGATGTTGATCAAATTGAAAGTATGGCTCAGAATATTCGAAAACGCGGCACAAACAATCTTCGCATTGCCGCCATGCAAGCCATTGGCACGGTAATGCTGCCCCCTGTTATTAAGGCGTTCTGCGAACACTATCCCAATGTCAATGTATCCATCGACCTACGATCTCGCCAAGACGTCCAGCATTTAGTAAAATCTGACGCCTATGATTTAGGTTTAGTGACCTTACCTGTGGCCGATGACGGTCTTAGAGTTGAGCCTATTTGCGAAATCGAAATCAGATGTATTGTCTCCAAAGACCATCGATTTGCTGACCGCGATGAGATTGACATTAGTGAGCTGGTTGATGAAAATCTAATATCTATTTCCGCTGATACTCTGCTCAGATTTAAAACGGAAGAACTTTTTAGCAGCGCCGGGATCAAGATCCGCTCTAAATGTGAAGCCCAATCAACTGTGATGGTCGCAAATTTGGTGGAAGAAGGCGTCGGCGTCGCGATTGTTCACGCCCCCATTGCCCACAAATATTCCCACTCAGTAGGTGTTCTCAAAATCAAACCAAGCTTCAAACTCACTTATGGCGTCATTCAAAGAAAATCAGCTGCGGATCGGGTGGCTTCAGAAAGTTTCAAAAATATTCTTTTTGAACAGCTTCAAGAATAAAAAAGGGCACAAAGAGGAGAGTCTTTGTGCCCAAAATATTTAGGAGGAAAGCCTCTTAAACGCGGATTGAAGAGATATTATTGCTGTTCAGCGGAAGTGATACTGGTTGATCACGCTCTACTGACATATCAGCTGCGATATAAACTTCCATGACTTTACGGGCTTGCTCGCCTGTTACCATCACTGGCTTATCAAAAACGCAGGCTTCAACAAAATAGTCTGTTTCAGGCGCCATTGGTCCAGCATATACATGCCCGACATATTCACCTGGCATTGTGGACATCGGGAATTGAATTCCGTCATTTTCCGTATGCAAAACAACATCACGATGGGTGTCATCAATAACCAACGCGCCGTTTGTTCCAATCATTTCCATGCTTGTTGATGAATAATTGGGGTAACTTTTCGGCAACACCCAACCCGCACCAATGGTGAAGCAAATGCCGCTGTCCATTGTCACGATGATCCACGTACAATCAGGAATTTGCGGTGACCCTTTGTCTTTCCAGTATTTGTAGGAGTTCTGCGCATAAACCTTAACTGGTTTCGCAGGCTCCAAGCACCATAAGACAAAATCTAAGTCGTGGGTTGCTTCCATGGCGGCAGGAGACAATTTTGTACGACCTGAAATTTTCTCACCAAGACCGCGTGAAATATGACGGCTGTGCAGGGCTGTAACTGGCTCACCCAGTGATCCGTTGAGCAGGCTTTCACGAACATATGCGTATTTTGGATTAAAGCGTTGTGAATAACCGATGGAGAATTTGAGGTTATTTTTCTCTGAAATCGCAAGCAACTCATCAGCCTCTGCTAATGAAATTGCAATTGGTTTTTCAAGAAACACATGTTTACCCGCTTCAAGCGACTGTTTCGCCATTGGGAAATGCAAGTGTTCTGGAGTTGCCGAAATAAAGATCGCTGAAATGTCCGGATTGGCAAGAAGATCGTTGTAATCTTCTGTGGCCGTTGCTGGAGAATACCAGTCTACCATTTCTTGCAATCGGTCGGTGCGAATTTCTGCGATGTGCAGTTTTCCAACTATTGGGTTGCGGTGCAGGGCTTCGGCTCTAATTCCGCCGCACCAGCCAGTACCGATAATACCCACTTCAATTTGTTCGACCACACTCATTGATTTTCTCCAAAATTATTTATGAGAAGTAAAATGTGCGAAAACGGTCGGATACGACAATTCTAAAATGGTCTAGCTAAATTCGTAAGTCGCATAACAGCAAATTATGAATAGTATTTCATTACCGAAGTGCCAGCTGCAGTTTTGCCACACTTGATTTAATTGCAGTTTCCAATTGGCGTATCAAAATGCTTGTGGCCTCCTCGATCGGTTTGGATACAGGCTGTATTAAATGATAATCTGTATTTAGCGTCGGGTTTTGTAGGGGACGCACTTCCAACCCATCAAACACCAAGTTTTGCAGACATAAACTGGCCGGTAGAATGCTCGACCAATACCCACGCTGCACCAGATCCAGCGTTGTCATCATAGAATCGCACTCAATCAAGCCTGCCAATGTAATATCAAAAGATTGAAGTTGCGCGTCTATCTTGGTGCGACGGGAATTACTTTTTAGCGGTAAAACGAGCTTTAATTCATGCAAATCTGACAATGTAATGGGTTGCAAGTGATGCGCATCATTTTCAGCTTTTCGCACCAACACTTCGATATCCGTCGCCAGATAATTGGACTTGATGCCCGGCGCAAACTCATCTGCCGGCACCACAGAAAAATCGAGTTTCCCGCTATTTACTTTTTGAGTGAGAACAGAGCTGTAGGCTTCCACGATCTCTACATCTACCAACGGATTCTCTGCGAGAAATTGCTCCAGCACCGGCGCCAGAATGGAGCGCGCGAACGTTGGCATAACACCAAGCCTAACGGTTCCAGAGAGTTGTTTTTTCTGGACACTGACGTCTTCCTTTAGGGCGTGGACTTCATGTAAAATCTGTACTGCCCGGCTATATGTTCTATGGCCGATCTTAGTTGGGATGATCCCTTTTGCGACACGGTCAAACAAGGTGGCATCCAGGATCTCTTCCAGATCCTTAATCTGCATGCTCACCCCAGATTGCGTGGCGTTCAACCGGTGAGCCGCTGCCGTAAATGAGCCTTCCTCAAATACCGCTACATAATATTGAAGCTGCCGTAACTTTAATCTCATAGTTTTTTCCAATGAGCCATTGTCTGGTCACTCCCCCAAAACCTGTTTTAATTAAAGATGGCCAGAGCGCCGCCAAAAAGCAACGGCAAGGTGATAAAGGCCAACGCTGTCGATAAAACCACACCGCCCGCTACCTGCTGCGGATCAGGTCGGTATTTTACGGCAAATACGTAGGAAACCACAGTGACCGGCATTGCCGACATCATGAACACCGTAATGGCACTTAAGCCCGATAAATCAAACGCGAAAATTATGGTTGCGCCCGAAACTAGCCCAATGATCAATCGGCTTGCGGCAACCGCGATGGCTGGTTTTAAGTCCGATACTCTCAACGTGGCAAGCGATGAGCCCAATAACAGCAGCATTGCAGGAACCATCATTCCGCCCAAGATATCCGTTGTTTTGGCAACAACCGTCGGCACTTCTACGCCGGTTTGGGTGAAGAACAGAACAAAACCCACGGAATATAAAATGGGCTGCTTCAAAAGATCTTTTGGATGGTACTGGCCTGATGAAATGGAAATACCAACGGTGAATTGCAACAAAGCCACAACGAAAAAGAAAGCAACCCCAAGAGCGGCGCCTGCATCGCCAAAGGCAAGGATCATAATCGGAAGACCTGTGTTCCCACAATTGGGAAACATAACGCACGGCAGAAACGTCCGAAGGGAGAGGTTTAAAAGGCGGAGCACAATAGCGCCCAAAACCATTGCAAGAAGAATAGATGCCGCTGCCGCAAGGGAGACTTCAAGTAACACACTTCTCTCAATAGTTGCTGTGGTCAGCTTTGAGAAAACCAAGGACGGCGTGCACAATAAAATAACGAGAGAGCCTAGAGATTGGGCATCAATAGCCAGCTTGGATTTACCAACGGCATATCCAAGCGCGATAATAATGACAATAGGAAACATAACTTCGAAGGCTTGAACAAAAGACATACTTATTCCTATTAGAGCGCCAAAAATATCATTGGCAACATACTCCCGGCCGAGCATGGTTTTTCAAGCGGGACTATATCATTAAGTTTTTTGAACGCAAGTGAGCCACCCCATCAGTTTTCTTGATACCTCTATTTCTAATCGGAATTTCAGAATGCGCGCGACTATATTCAGTAGTAAAATCAAACTCATAAGGATTAAGGCAAGATTGCAGCTAATCATCTGAAATAAATATCGATATTATTAAAAAATACTAACTTTTATCGAAAATATTGAAATGACGCCCCTCGTTTCTCATGATATATTTGACCTGTTTCTACGGTCCTTTCTCCCCGCCGCCAATGAATGTTGGGGAAAAGCTGTAGCCACCCCAAAAATTCAAAAACCACACTGGAGACACATTTAATGTCTGATTATTACGTCAAACATCTCGTGACACCGCTTCCTTTAAAAAAGGCATCAGATATCGTTGATCACGCGTTGCGCTTAGGGTCAGAGAACTCTTTGCTACCGCTAACAGTCTCTGTTCTGGACGCAGGGGGCAATCTGCAAGCCTTCAAGCGGGAAGACGGATCCGGTATCATGCGCGGCGATGTGGCCATCGGAAAAGCGTGGGGCGCCCTTGGCATGGGACTTTCCAGTCGCACCATTCGGGACCGTTTGGCCAACCGACCTTCTTTTCAAGCTGCTCTCGCATCCGCATCTCAAGGTCGGTTCATTCCCGTTCCAGGCGGCGTCTTGATCTGTGACGATGACGGCGCTGTTATTGGAGCTGTTGGGATCAGCGGCGACGCCTCTGATAAAGATGAATATGCTGCCATCGAAGCCGTTAAGGCCGTAAGCCTAACGCCGTATCCCGCCGAGCCATCAGATGACTGGCAAGATGCAGGTCTCTAAAAAAAATGCCGGCAGTATTGAACTGCCGGCATTTTTATTAACAAATAGTCTGCGCGCTTAGTTTGCAGGCCAAATGCCCATTTCTTTGTAAGCTTTGATCGCACCGGGATGATACGGAACTGGATTGTCCTGTACCATTTTCTTTGGATCGTAGCGCTTGAAAGCACCAAATGCTTTACCCAAAGCGTCTTTATTAGACGCCATAGTCATCACAAGATTGTAAACCGTATCTTCTGAAACATGAGCACCCGTTAGAACATAAAAATCAACTTCGATCATGTTCGTTGGATCCGTAACAACACCTGTTTTGCTTTTGCTTGGGCTAACACTCACGATACGCGCGGATGGCAAGTTTTTAGTAACCGCTTCTATTGCAGCAGGAGTATTTTCAAGACTTACATAGCGCCAACCATCTGACATTGTCGCCATGGCCTTTTTACCCACGCCCACGTTCATAGGAACAAGAGCCGCGTCAATACGGTCTTCTGCAAGTGCGTTAATGGCTTTCACGAAATTCGGCATTGGCACTTTTTTGGCGTCTTTAATTGACATATCGCCAGAAGAAAGAGCTGCGTTTGAATAGTAATGGAATGTCCGGCCGGAGTTGTAACCGGAGGGAAGGCGCTTACCTTTTAAGTCAGCAATTGACTTAACTGATGATTTCGTTGGAACTGCAAAAGATGTTTGAGTTGCGATTGCAACGCCAACAAGACGCAAGTTCTCATTTGCACGGTTCTCAAAGCTTCCAATGCCCTGATGCGCAAAAGTTGCCTCCCCGCCATTGGCGAAACCAAATGACAAACGACCGGAGTTGAGCATGGGAATAAATGTTGAAGAACCGGCGAACGGTGAGACACGATATTGTTTACCGGTCTTTTCAACCATAACTTTCGACAGGGCCGCGCCAAGTGAATAAAAAAGCGACCCTTGTGGATTAGTTCCAACGGTAAATGTTTTTGCATAAACCGGAGCCGTAAGGCCCAAGGTGATCGCAAGACCTAAGCTAATTGCGGTCATTTTCTTCATAAATTTTCCTCCAGTTAAAAAGTAATAAATCTAATTTCGAAATTTTGGCTCATAAAACGGCCGTTTTTTGCGATCGAGAAACCGCAAATAGAAGGGCAGCACCAATGCCAATGCCGACCAAAGCTGGTATTAATCCGCTTTGCAAAATTCCTTCAGGAAGCATTGCTAGAATTCCAGCACCAAGCAGTCCTAAACGAACTGAAAGGGAGACCTTTTTGTAAAAATATCCCACCAGAGCAACTGATATGAAATGAATTCCAACAACGGTTACAACAAACGCGATGGCCACATTGACCGGACTATCGTTCATGATCAGGGACGGCGAGAAAATGAACAGCATAGGGACAACATAAGCCACCCAACCCAGTCTCATGGCCTCAACCCCGGTTTTCATGGGTCGGTCACCGCTAATGGTTGCCGCCGAAAACGCAGCCAGTGCAATTGGCGGTGTAATCATGGACATCATACCAAAATAGAGAATGAACATATGGGCTGCCATTGGCTGAATTCCGGTCTCAATCAAAGACGGTGCCACGAGGGCTGCGAGCAGAACATAAACCCCAGATGTCGGCATTCCCATGCCCAGCAAAATACAAACACCCGCAGAAACGAGGAGTAAGATCGCAAGACTGCTACTTCCCAGTTGGACAAGCGCCAAGGTCAAAGCAAATCCGCCTGACGAGACATTCAACAGACCAATAACAAGTCCGGCACCCGCAACAATCATGGTGAGTTCCATAACCGCTTTACCAGTATCTGGGAAAGAGTTCAGCAGGCCTTTAAAATCAAGATTGTGCCCCCTGTAACTTCTCAAGAAACCACCGACAACGATTGCCACTGATCCATAAAGCGCTGCGAGTTCAGCCGAGACGTTCAACTTGAACATGGAGAACAGCAAGATGAAGAAGGGAACTAAGAAATGCCATCCTTCTTTCAGAACTTGCAAAACAGGACGATGCTCTGTCTCTGCAGCCGCAATGTCATCGCGTGCGGCGATGAGATCCACCTGAATAAAGACAGAAATATAGTATAAAACAGCCGGAATTAGGGCTGCCAGAACAACTTCTGAATAAGGAATTTCAAGGGCCTGTGCCATTAAAAAGGCAGCAGCACCCATGATAGGCGGCATGAGCTGTCCGCCGGTTGAGGCAATGGCTTCAATGGCCCCAGATTGCCGGGCTGTATATCCAGAACGACGCATCAAGGGGATTGTCATCACACCCGTTGTCACCACGTTGGAGACCGCGCTGCCAGAAATGGATCCAAACAACGCAGAACCGACAATTGCAATTTTCGCAGCCCCGCCGCGCCTTTTCCCCATGACCGCCATGGCCAAATCGATGAAGAATTCACCGCACCCGGTTTGCACAAGCAATTTTCCGAAGAAAATAAACATGACCACAATGGTCGCAACCACACTCAGCGGTGTCCCAAGGATAGCGTTGGGATCAAATGCCAAATAAACCAATAATTCAGGAACGCTAATTGTAACGCCTGTCAACGGTTCAGGAACCTCGCCTCCAAACAATGCATAGATCACGAACACCCCAATTAGGGATAAAAGGATCCACCCGGTTGCCCGGCGAATGGCTTCTAATGTTAGGAAAAGAGCGCCTGCCCCAAGGATTTGCATTTCTGGCGTGAGATACGCAAAATCAAGTAGAAACCGCTGATATTCCAAGCCTGTCCAGCCGAAAATCACGACACTTGAAAGCGCTGCAACGAAACAAAAACCTTTTTCAAAAACTGATTTTTCTTGGGAATCGTTGATAAAGACCAGCGCAGTAGCGAGCCCTAATAGAACGGAAAGGAATTGGGTCCGTGCCACTTCTAGTTCAAGGAGCAAGGGAAGTTGCAACGCCCAAAGTATACTGAGTACCGGTATTCCAGCCGCAGTTGCTAATATGACTCTTTTCGTCATTTACGCACCTTACAAATGCCGACTTCTAAAAAAATGCGGCAAATCAGAAGATTTGCCGCACGCAATTATGCTTTTTCATTTTCAATCGGATTACGAAGTGTTCCTACGCCTTCGATTTCAACTTCACAAACATCGCCGGCCTTCATAAACACAGGCGGGTTACGAGCATAACCGACACCAGCAGGTGTGCCCGTAATAATGATGTCACCGGGCTCAAGCGTCATGCACTCGGTCAGTTTCACAATCAAATCGTCAACTGGGAAAATAAAGTCTCGTGTATTGGCATCTTGCATCACTTCACCGTTCAGACGAGTCTGAATGCTCAAGCCATGCGCGCCAAGAGGAAGCTCATCTGCGCTGACGAATTCAGGACCAAAAGCCCCTGTATCATCAAAGTTCTTGCCGATGGTCCACTGGGAACTTTTCCGCTGATAGTCACGAAGAGTGCCTTCGTTAAAGATGGAATAACCCGCAACAACTGACAACGCATCTTCTTTAGAGACGTGACGCGCGCGCTTACCAACGATGGCAACAAGTTCGGCTTCGTAGTCCAGTTTGTCAGAACAAAGCGGACGCAAGATAGGCTGGTTATGTCCCACCAAAGAGGTGGCACCACGATAGAAAATTTCTGGATATTCAGGAGGTTCAACGCCGCCTTCACGGGCATGGGCTGCATAGTTGCGGCCAATGCAAATGATCTTTGGCGGGCGCCCAATTAGCGGCGCGTACGTTAAATCTTCAGGAGATACAATTGCATCATCGCCCGCTTTTTCACCAGCGGCAGCAGCTGCTGCCATTGCTTCAGGACCAGCTTCGAGCAGTGCAACAAAGTCGGTTGGAAGTTCTGGCGCAATGATCGACAGATCGAGAATGTCATCTTCTCTACGCAGGCCAATACGGCTTTCGCCATTTTTTATGAAAGATACTAATCTCATGATAATCTCGCGCGTTGTTTATAGCAGTATTGCCGATCATTTTATTTTGTCGGCAAAACAAACACAATCACTAAATTATCGATTTTTACTTTTTATTGGATAAAAAACTCGATTTAATTGGAATTCTCAACTTCAGAACAACTTATTCAAGTTGTTTGGCTAAAAATTCCCCGGTTTTTTTATAATGACGGATTAGCTCTTCCGCCGCTTTATCTTCGTTCCCGTCCAAAATAAACTGAACAATGGCATCATGCTCGCTCGTCACATCCCGCTTTGGATACGCATTAGGCCCGGCAATATTGCGGTAACGAATGTTCTGATCGTATAATTGTTCACAGATTTTGATCAAAATTGAAGATCCACAAGCAGACAGCAAAGCCATGTGGAAATTCTTGTGAAGCTCTTCCCAGCCCGCATTGGCAACAAAACTATCGCCACCAACAGAACGGGGAGCTCGTTTCAGACGATGATGCGCGAGAATCAGCCGCTCTTCCCACTCAACATCCTTGGCATTCATGGATTCTCTAAGCGCCCGCTCTTCAAGCCAGCAGCGGGTCTTCAAAAGTTCTTCAAAGGTTTTTAAACTAATATGAGAAACCCGAAATCCCCGCTGGTCTATGCGCTCAACCAGCTGATCAGACGTCAAAAGACTGAGTGCTTCTCGAACGGGGCTTGCACCAGCGCCCAAGGTTTTCCGCAGGTTATCAATTTTCAGTTTATGTCCGGGGACAAACTCCCCTTGGATGATCATCTGATAGATGCGGTTATACGCCTGATTTGTCAGTGACGTTGTATCAGAATCGGTTTCGGCTTCATTCTGCATCTATGATCGTCCTGAATAAAAGTTAAATACGCTCATTTTAAGATATACTAACGCGTTGATCTGATAGGCTTACTGTAAATGAAAGAGATCCTTCATTTACCAACCAGCACCGTATTGTAAAACTTCTCGCGCCCGCCTTGTGCATGGGATCTTCTGCAGCAAACTGCGTCGCCTCTTCCAATGAAGACGCCCGGTAAATGATCATACCGCCGCCCGTCATCTCTGTTCCGCTGGCATCCGATAGCGGACCGGCCAATACAAGCTTGCCTTCAGCTTCTCGCATTTTCTGGTACGCAAGATGATCAGGGAGATGCTTTTGCATTTCTTCCGGGGCTGCAGCAGGTGTTGATTCTACGCAGTATAACTCCATGGCAAGCGCGCCGCGCTCACGGGCTATGGTTTTATATTCAGACCAAGAAGGCATTAATTTCTCCCATTTCTCATCTCATAGACTTGCAAAAAAGCAGAGACAAAAATTTAAATTCAGCTCTCAAATGGCGCTAATATCCGGGCAACTTACAATGATCTTCCACCCTTTTTCAAAGTTTTCTTTGGTAAGGTGCCATAGAAAGCGCCGCATGAACGTCATTGGGCAATTATATCAACTCCCAAAAATAAACATACATTTATCTCATATTTTTTAAATAAAATCGATTTTAATTGACACCATTTAATAAATGTTGATTATTTTCATATCTTATAGACTAAATGGATAAAGGTAACCGCCCGATGACGACACAGGCCCCCACCGGCAAAGACTTGGAAATTTTACGGGCGAAAGCGCAAGCTGACATCCAGAATTTGCGGGCGCGTGTAGACGGTCTTGACCAAGATTCTATTAGCCTCATATTAGAAGAAGCGCGGTCTCACTACGCTTGGACCGACAAACCGGTTACAGATGAGCAAATTCATCGGATTTACGACATCACAAAAATGGGCTCAACCAGCATGAACAGCTGTCCCGCTCGATTTGTCCATGTGCGCTCTAAAGAGGGCAAAGAGAAACTGGCAAAATCATTGAAGCCTGCCAATGTTGCCAAAATGATGGGCGCCCCCGTCACCACTATTATTGCCTATGATTTAGATTTCTGGCAGGAATTGCCAAAATTGTTTCCGCACGAAGATCGCCGTAAATTCTTTGAGGGAAAAACAGAACATATTGAAAATACAGCCTTTCGGAACTCCACCTTGCAAGGTGGTTATTTCATGATTGCTGCCCGGGCCATTGGCCTTGATGTGGGCGCGATGTCTGGCTTTTCAAATGAAAATGTTGACGAGGAGTTTTTTGCGGGCACTTCAATTAAATCTAACTTTCTTTGTAATCTTGGATATGCAGACGAGAAGGCCTTATTCCAACGGTTACCCAGATTCGAATTTTCTGAAGTCTGTCGCTTTGCTTAAACTCGTAATACTGGCAAGCGCCACACTTAAAACAATTAGTAAAACGTAACCTACTGATACGGCCCTGAATTTTTTGCGATTTCGTAAAAGGGGCACCCAAAATCTAACGAGAGTGGAAAAAATCCACCGTCATGTCGAAGATACCCTTAGTTTCTGAATTGGGAGAAAAATATGTCTAATTATCTAAAGCGCGGCTCATTGGCACTTGCGTCGCTCGTTGTGGGCTCATTGCTCATACAACCTGTCCTGAAAGCCGAAGCCACCGAAACCATCAGAATGATTGCCATTGATGGTTATCCTGCACGCGCCATGTGGGTTAAGGAATTTTCTGAATTCTTTATTCCAACAGTAAACGCAGAATTGAAAAAAACCGGTAACTACAAAATTAGATGGCAAGAAGCTTATGGTGGCACAATTGTTAAGCCCAAAGGCGTTCTTGAAGGCATCAAACTTGGTTTGGGCGACATCGGAATTGTGACAACAGTTTTCCATAACTCAAGCCTACCAAGTCAAGGTCTGTCTGGTGTGACACCGTTTATCTCGTCTGATGCACGTGTTGTTGCTAAAGCTGTTGATGAAATCGCAAAAGAATTCCCACAAATGGCCGCAGAATTGGACGCTGAAAACCAAGTCTATTTGGCAACTGGTGTGGTTTTGGATACGTATCAAATCTTTTCCAAAAAACCAATCAAAGGAATTGCAGATCTCTCAGGCATGAAAATTGCCGGTGCGGGTTACAACCTGCGCTACCTTGAAGGTCTTGATAACGTTGCGGGTGTTCGTGGTGGTTTGCCAAAATTCTACAACATGATTGATACTGGTCTTGTTGAAGCTGCCATGCTGTGGCCTGAAGCTGCAAAAACATTTAAAATTTCAGAAGTTGCCCCTTATATGGTGAAAGCTGATCTTGGCGCTGTGAACACAAAAACAGTGACCGTAAACAAAGATGTTTGGGCGAAATTGCCACAAGAAGTGAAAGACGTTTTGCGAAAAGTTGCTGTCCTTTATCGGGATCATATTGCGGTCATCGCAATGGAACGGGCAACTGCTTCGGTTAAAGCCTACACAGACGCCGGTGGTACAGTTGTTGAAATCTCAGCCGCTGAGCGGATGCAATGGGTAAAAGCAATGCCAAATATTGCTGTTGAATGGGCGAAGAAACTCGATTCAAAAGGCGCACCGGGTTCAGCAATGCTCAAAGCCTATGTCGCTAAGCTAAAAGCTGCGGGTCAAACTCCTTTACGTGACTGGGCTGCAGAGCTCTAATCGTTCAGCATCCTTCGTTTGTTTAGTAAAGGAAATTTAGCCATTATGGTTGTTAAACTGCTCGATTCTGTACGGAACATTGCCTACAGAACCGCATCTATCTCAAATGTATTGGGCACTTGTATGCTCTTTGGGTTAGTTGCAGTGCTCAACGTTGATGTCGTTGCGAGGGGGGTGTTTCACTCCCCTCTCAAAGGCAGTGTCGAGCTTGTCGTTTTTGCATTGGTAATGATTGTATTTTTGCAGTTACCCGATGTTGTCCGAACCAACCGATTGACCCGCTCAGACGGTTTCGTTTTAATGATGGCAGACCGTTCCCCGCGCTTCGCATCCTTTATTTCCAGAGCAATTGATCTCACGTCTGCGATCTTTATGTTGCTCATCGTATATGCAGCCTTACCGGAATTTCTGGACTCATATGAAAGTTGCTATTTCTTCACGCAACCTGATTTTGGGCCGGCTCCTACTGGCAATCTGCTAACAGATTTATCGACGGCATTTGGCCGGTGCGATTACTTCGGTACACCCGGTATTTTCACAGCACCAACATGGCCTGGTCATCTGGCGACAGTATTTGGCGTTGCTCTTTGTGCACTCATTTTTCTTCTCAAAGCCTTATTTGGGCCGCGCGAAGTTAAATAAGTTCATCTTAAAAATCACAGTTGTCTTTACACTTGGGCGGTTCATAAAATGTCACCAGTCGAAATAGGTATTTTGTCAGTCATAGCGATTGTTACGCTGATATACTTGGGTGTGTATATACCAGTCGCATTAGGATTGGTGTCGTTCGTGTCAATCTGGCTTATTAGCGGAAAGGCGATCCTCGCCTTTAATTTTCTAAAAGTTGCGGTCGGTGACGGTGTTACCGAATATGAGTTTGCCACCATCCCACTCTTTACCGCCATGGGGCTCCTTGTCTCAAAATCGGGACTTGGAACCGATATTTATGTGGTTCTCAATCAAGTCTTTAGGCGTGTAGCCGGCGGTATTGGCATGGCCACAGTCGGCGCGAATGCTATCTTTGCTGCCGTTACAGGGTCGTCTATCGCCTCCGCATCCGTATTTACCCGTATATCTGTGCCAGAAATGCTGCGGTTCAATTATAACCCCAGATTTGCAGTTGGTGTTGTTGCAGGATCATCGGTTCTTGGAATGATCATCCCGCCAAGTGCCATGCTGATCATCTACGCGTTCGTTGCAGAACAATCCGTCGGCCAGATGTTTTTGGCAGGTATTGTTCCCGGCTTAATTCTCACCGTCGTCTATATTATCGCCATTTTGCTCATGGCCAAATTTTGGCCCAGTTTCATTGGGGAAAACACCCAACCAGATACGGCGCAGCATTTCACAATTCGGGAATTGGCTGATAAAACCGTCCCCATCGCTGTTCTCATCGTTCTTGTTTTAGGCGGTATCTACACAGGGTGGCTAACACCGGTTGAGGCTGGAGCCGCAGGTGCGTTGCTTGCCTTACTTATGTCTGTGGCCCGCCGGAGAATTTCCTGGAAAGGTCTTTGGGAAACTGCGTTGGAGACAGGGCATATCACAGCATCAATTCTATTCTTGATTACCATGGCATCGCTTTACAGCCGTATGCTGGGCTTTGCAGGTTTACCCAACGAATTGGATGCCCTACTCAATTCCTATAACTTTGGATTTGCTGGGATCATGGTGATCTATGTGGTGCTCATGTTATTTTTGGGAACCCTGCTCGACACAGCTTCCATTATCCTAATCGTTGTTCCGTTGTTTATTACTCTGATGGAAACAATGGGCCTAAATCTGGTTTGGTTTGGCATCATCACCGTAATAGGCGCCGAAATCGGGCTTCTGACACCGCCCTTAGGTATTTCCTGTTTTGTTATTAAAGCAACGTTAAGTGACACGGACATTACGCTCAAAGACGTCTTTATGGGAGCGCTCCCGTTTGCCGGACTAATGTTAGGTGTCCTAATCCTACTCATCAATTTCCCTATTATCTCAACGTTTATTCTTAATTAGACGTAAAACTCTAAAGGCTATTTTCTCATGCGTACTGTTACTAAAGATACACTGACACAGGCATTTCTAGACTATATTGGTGACGATACAGATCCGCGCACGCGCGTTGTTTTGGAAAGCCTTGTTCGCCATTTACACGATTTCGCAACAGAAACCATGCTCACTCATGAAGAATGGCGCAAGGGGCTGGAATTACTCATGAAGGCCGGCGAGATTTCGTCACCACACCGCAATGAGTTTGTTCTCTTTTCCGATGTCCTTGGCCTGTCATCACTTGTGGATATGTTGCATTCAGCACCAGATTCCACACCATCGAGCGTCCTTGGCCCCTTCCATATTTTGGGCGCGCCGACCCTTCCGGTTGGCGGCAACATGAAGGCTGATAATGGCGGCGCAGCAATTATTGTCAGCGGTATTGTCAAATCAACCGATGGCACGCCGATCTCTGGGGCTGAAATTGAAATTTGGCAAACAGCTGATAACGGTCTGTACTCCAACATGGATCCAGACCAAGAAGATTACAATTTACGCGCCCATATGGTTGTTGGCGATGACGGACGGTATGCATTTACCACAGTTCGCCCTGCGCCGTATATTGTGCCAGATGACGGTCCAGTTGGTGAATTGTTGGAGGCAACAGGCCGCCAGCCATGGCGCCCTTCTCATTTGCATTTCATCATTACCGCTGCTGGACACCGGACACTGGTGACAGAAGTCTTCCCAAGCGATGATCCATATTTGGACCAAGATGCAGTCTTTGGCGTGCGCGAGAAATTGGTCATGGAATATATTGAGCAAACTGACTTGAACAACATTCCCAGTGGCATGGCTGATTCCGACAAAATCGAAGCCCCATACTTCACCGTCGATTTTGATTTCATATTAGGGTCAGAATAGTCAATCCAGCCTTTATGTCCGGCTGCGCCGTTAAGGCTTCAGTCGGGCATCACACCCCCTGAAAATACGTCACCTTAATCTGCAGAACTCATATCCAGAATTTTCCTCAGCTCGCTCGCTAATTCTGCCCGGCTATAAGGTTTAACCAACAAATTAAGAGCTAATTTTGACAAATACGGATCTGAGCCCTTTACATATTGTTCGTGATTTTTTGTAAACCCACTGGTCAGCAGTATTTTTAAATCTGGATAGGTCGCATGGGCTTGCTTCGCCAACTGATATCCATCCAAATCGCCCGGCATAATGATATCGCTGAACAACAAATCCACGTCCTTATTTTCGGAGAGTTTCTCCATAGCTTGTTGGCCACCACTGGCCGAAATCACTTTATATCCAAGATGTTTAAGCGTCGTTACTGTCAGCTCTAGTAAACTTTTCTCATCATCCACGACAAGTATCGTTTCTGTACCCTTTGGCAATTTATGGAAGATTTTATGAGGGCTTGGATTTGCAACAGGCACGACATCAGCGCGAGGTAGGTACAATCTGAACGTCGTGCCCACTCCCTGTTCTGAATAAACCTTCATATGCCCACCAGACCGCTGAACAAACCCGTATACCAAGCTTAAACCAAGGCCTGTACCCTTCTCCTGTGGCTTTGTCGTATAAAATGGCTCGAACACACGCTCCCGCACCTCTTCGCTCATCCCAGATCCAGTATCACTTACCGTTATCATAACAAATTCACCGGTCTGTCCGGTTGGATTTTGCTCCATATAGCTGGCATCTAGAATTTTATTCTCAGTCTCAATGACCAATTTTCCGCCATTTGGCATGGCATCTCTGGCATTTAGGGCCAGATTGAGCAGCGCATCCTCAAAATCGCCAGTATCGATTTTTACAGGCCAAATATTGTCCGGCAGTTCTGTTTGAACAGTAATTGAGGCCGTTAAAGATTTTGCGACGAGATCATGTAAAGATTGAATGAAATCATTCACCGAAGTCAAGGTTGTCTGCTCTGAATTTTTCCGAGAGAAACCCAAAAGTTTACGCGTTATATCTGCGCCGCGAACAGTGCCTTTTATGGCCTTCTCAATCCGCTCTAAAGCAGGGCCGTTACCTTCCACCATTTCTTCAAGCAGTTCCAAGTTTCCTTGAATGATACTCAATATATTATTAAAGTCATGAGCCACCCCGCCTGACAGTTGACCGATTGCTTCCATTTTCTGGGATCGTCGCAGGGCCCTTTCCGATTGTTTGAATTTTGTGACATCTCGCGATATACCGGCCAAACGGACAATTTTTCCGTTGTCATCTCGAATATGCTGCCCGACAGAGTGAATAACGCGCTCTTCTCCATCAGGGTATACCAGCCGATATTCGTAGTTAAGCTCCTGTTCCCCAAGCGCAAACGCACGAAACGTCGCGTCCATATAAGAAACATCATCTGGATGTACAAGCTGATGCCAGATCGAAGAGTCCGCCAGTAATTCCTCCGCTGTATGCCGCCAGATTGACTCAAACGCGGGATTCACATATAGAACGTTCCAGTTGCCACCGTCTTCAACATTTAGAAGCCAGAAGACTTCAGTCAGGCTGCCGGCAATGGCTCTGAACCGTTCTTCACTTTCACGGATACGCTCATCTATTTCTTTGCGAGCTGTTATGTCTTTTCCAACACCACGGTATCCTTTAAAATTGCCATCATCGTCGAAAAAAGGTTTACCGTTTAAACTGATATGCCGTATTTCTCCGTTGGCTAGGAACCACCGATATTCAAAATTATCTATGGTTTTTCGGTCTTTTTGAAGCTGAAAATACTCCGCCCATTTTGGTGTATTGAGGGCTTGATTATCACGATACGCCTCCTCCCGTGTCAGGCCAAGATGATCAATTGCACTCACGCCAAACACATCCTCGACACTTCCTGCTATATAGGAGAACCGGAGATCTTCATCCATCTCCCAAAACCAGTCAGCTCCAATTTCAGCAAAGTCCCGAAACCGTTCTTCAATTTGTCTCTTCTCGAGGTTAGCCAATTTGAGTTGGGTAATGTCAGTCCCAATTGAAATGGTAGCGCCATCGCTTAAACGTTGATCCTGCACAGATACCCATCTGTGATCACTTGATTCAATTTCTATGGGTTCAGTAGGGTTAGTGAAGTGCGCCATTCGCCTGTTATACCAATCCTCAAATCCCAGATCATCCATTTCATAATATCCGGCATCCATCGCTGCTTTTAAAAAATCAGTAAATAGAGCGCCAGGCACTAGAAAATCGGAAACTTTCTCTCGCACATCACGGAACCTCTTATTACAAAATAGAAATCGCCCGTTTGTATCAAACAAAGCAATGGTTTCTTCCATGGCATCAATGGCATTTATGAGCTGCGTTGCTTGAACTTGCTTCTCTGACAACTCAATAGACTGTTGATCGACAGTCTCTTGGAGGTATTTTGTCAGCGTCTCCAGTTCAATTTGCGTAGATCTCAGGTCCGTAATATCGGTATAAGTTGTTACAAACCCTTCAAGGACAGGGGTACCGACAACTTCAATTGTCGTGCCATCTGGCCGAACACGCTCCATTTTATGAGCTTCGAATTTCCACGCCAGTGCCATCCTCTCCTCAATCATTTGATCGACATCACCGGTCCCATATTCTCCGCGCTGTGCGTTATATTCCATAAATTGGCGCAAAGGCGTGCCAGCTTTGGCGAGTTCAGACGGAAATTCCAAAAGTTCCAAGAACCTAGAATTACAACTCAACAGCTCCAATTTTCGATTAAACACCGAAATCCCATGCTCAGTGTTTTTATTTATAATTTCGAGAATTGTATTTTTGTCTTTAAGCTCTTGTCTGCGAGTGCTTAACTCTTCTGCCTGAGCCTCATTCCGCTCACCCAGCTGGGCGTTTAATTTTTTGTATTTTTCCCCTGATGACCGTAGCTCAGTGATGTCCGTGTAACTGGTGACAAGCATCTGATCTTCGGTGAATTTTCCTTCGACCAGCAGAACTCTTCCGTCGCCAACTTCTCGCTCAAACGTGTGTGAGAGACCCAGTTTCGTGACATTCATCCGCTTATTTACAAGGGCGTCGATATCACCGGGGCCGTACTCTCCCCGCTCAGCATTTAGCTGTAAGAACTCTGCAAGCGGTGTCCCGATTTTGAGCATTTCGTCCGGGAAATTTAGCAGAATTTGAGCCTGCTTATTCCATGCGTAAAGGGTCAACTTCTGATCAAAGACAGTTACACCTTGAGAAAGGTAGTCAATGAATTCAAGGATTTCCGGGTTCTTACTCATACAATCCTATACCACCAAAACAGAAGTCTCATTTATATGACAAATCTCTTAACAATTTATGCAAATAATTTTTTGAGGTATGCATTTAAACTCCAAATCTTCACGCTATTCAACAAATGCCCCAATGATCCAGTCTTTTACAGCCGCAAGAGATTGACCCTCCTCATGCCCGACCGGACTGACAAGCCAATAGCTGTAACTGGCCTCCAGCATTACGGGAAATGGGGCGATTAAGCGGCCTGTTTCCAAGTCGGTTTTGGTCAGTAATGATCGGCCGAGGGCAACCCCTTGATGGTCAATCACTGCCTGCAAAATAGCGGTATCATCGCCCAATTTTGGGCCTCTCATAGTGTCAATTTTTGAAACCCCAGCAGCGGTAAACCATTTGCGCCAATCTTCCGCTATATCTCCCCAAAACAGGGTGGCCCGCAAAAGATCGGCCGGCGTCTTCAGGTTCATATTTTGGGCATATTCCGGCGTACAGACCGGTTGAACCCTCTCTGTGCCGAGCCGGATAGCGAGCGTCCCTGGCCATTCCCCTTTTCCATAGCGAATAGCCGCATCTATCCCTTCGGCTGCAAAATCAACAAGATGCCGCGTAGCGCTAACCCGCAGGTCAATTTCCGGATGATTTTGAGTGAATGATCCTAACTGCGGTGCCAACCATTTTGCAGCAACCGAGGGGAGCATGGACAAAGTAACGATCCGGCTATCTGTAACATTTCTTGCCTCTGACACACTCTTTTGCATATCTGCCAAAGCGTAAGAAAGCCCTTGCGCAAGCGTTTCGCCAACCCGCGTTAAAGACAAACGCGGACCAGAACGTATAAAAAGCTCTTGTTTCAAATACGCTTCAAGATCTGCAATTTGTCGGCTGACGGCACTTTGTGTAATCCCAATATCACGCCCCGCTGCCGTAAAGCTTTGGTGCCGAGCGGCGGCTTCGAACACTTGAAGCGTCCTCAAGGGCGGCATAGATTTCGTTGCATGATTTGAACTCATGATTACTCGGTCCAATTTCTCATTTTAAAACACTGATGAAGATTACTATCATAAGTTAAAATTATGATGGAGGCAATTTTGGCCGAGACTTTTCGAATTTCTAAAAAATCACCAACGGCACTTCTACCCCGTATGCCGCTCATGATCTGGCTTGTCGTCATCACACTTGTGCTTGGCTTTATGGGCAATATGAGTGCACCAGATCTCATTGAGACGTTCAATCGTGGGTTCGGGCGAGCGCTTGGCGAATTTGCGCTGATCCTATTGCCCTCTTTCGTCCTTGCATCCGCATTATCACAGCGAAACACTCGTCCAGCCCAAGGAGCCGCTATCATCATGTCACCTTTGGCAAGCGCCGGAATGGTCTGCCCAGATACAGCCTATGCAGCACTCTCCCCCATGGCAGGGCGCAACAAGTTAGAGGTTGGATTTGGCGCCTATGCAGGATTCAAATTATTATATCCGGCTGGCCCCTTGATCGTCGCAACTGGATTGGGTGTAAAAGACACATCCATTGCCCTGTACGGTGCTGCTTTACTAATCCCAGTATGGGCTGTTGGCCATTTGTGGGCCCGCATGAACACAACCCCAGCAGAAAAACCCGATACCCCTAAAACTTCAGGCAATGTCTTTGAATTGCTGGGCGTATTTGCCCCCTTTTTCATTCTTGCGGTATTGTTGATAGTCGGCGCCTCTGTTGATTTCTCATCCCTGTCATTGGTTGATTTTGCCACAAAACCGAAAGGCGCCCTGATGATTGCCGCGATCTGGGCCCTAATTGGGGTGCCACGAGACAAAAGGCGCCATTGCCTTGATCAAGCAATCGGGCGCACAGGTTCGCTCCTTCTTGTGATCGGAATTGCCAGCGCGTTTGGCGGGGTCCTAACGTCAGTCATTCCAATGGACGGCATCTTGCCTGTAGGCGAGTCAGGGAGCGTTGGAATTGTCGGTCTTTTTGTACTCGCTGCCGCTTTCAAACTTGCTCAAGGGTCCAGCATGGCCACGTTCGCCGCGATCGCCCCTGTTGCTGGCCCATTTGTAATAACCGCAAATCTTTCCCCCATCGCTGCAGTTCTTGCAATCTGCATGGGCTCTTTCATTGCTATATTGCCAAACGACAGTTTCTTTTGGCTTTTACGTCAAGATGCTCTTCATCAGATCAAAGAAGATTGGCGAGCAATCTATATTCTGGCAACTGGCGCTACCTTACAGGCATTAATTGGATTAGCCGTGATTCTTGCAGCCATGAAAGTCGGCCTCATATGAGAATTGCGGTAGGCGACAATGAATATTTAATCGGCCACTAGACGTTGTCCATATGCAACGGTCATATCAGTCAGCCTTTTCATTTTGAATTTGGGCCCACCAGTTTTCCAAAATGGGTAACTCAGATAAGAGTAAATCACCAAGTCCGCCGGTAAATTCCACCCACTTCTCTTTTGCCTGCATTGGGACCGCCACTAAAACCGGTATTCCCTCTGCCATGGCGCTTAATATATCGTCAGCAAGTCCTTCGCCCAATTGTTCCCGTTCCCCAAATTTTTCAACCACAATCAAATGAACTTTGGCCGCTATGGCCCGGCGTAACACCAGACTAGACTCTGTCAGAACAGATTGATTTAGGCCGCAGGAACCTGCCGCAAGATCTGTCTTGCTCGGTCGAACGATGGGAAAACGATCGCCATTGTCCAAGGCAATGGCATCGACGCCAATGATCTTACCGCCGTCATCCCTCACCGGTTCTTGTAAAATCCCACCGACAGATAAACCATCGCGTTTCAGCCGCAGAACAAATGTCGATAGCGCTTTCTTATCCAGCGTTTGTGAAGAGTAAAGGGCTGCAGCCGCACTTATTTTCATATCTTCAGACATTAAGACTTCCCGATCTTCAATAACAATTGAGCACTTAACTTCTCAAGTAATGGTTTGAGCGAAATACCCATCGGTTAAAATGATTACGATCAAACTAGCGTCATTATAATCGTCACAGATATCCTTATTTTGGTGGAATAAAGAGCTCACTCAAATGGAGCAGAATAGTTTCAGTCATGAATGATCCGTATGATTAAAACATTATGTTCTAAAAATATAACTTCCGCATATTGAGAAACAACTGACTTCGACTGATTTCTTGGCCTTAAGCTCCAGACAGAGATTTAAAAACATCCTGCGCAGTTATGGATCCCACAATCGTCCCGTCTTTCGCCACGTCCAAATTGCCAGTGTCTTCCCACATCATTTGGATCAAGTCCCGAAGGGGTGCATCTTCATTGACAGTTTGCATCGCAGCCGCGTCCGTTTTTGCTGACATAATATCGCCCGCTCGCAGAACATTCAGCGGGTTCATATGAGCCACAAATTCTTTCACATAATCATCACTTGGGTTCAGCACAATTTCCTGGGGAGTGGCAAACTGGTTGATCCGCCCCCCCTTCATGATGGCAATCTTGTTGCCAATTTTCATGGCTTCATCCAGATCATGGCTCACAAATAAAATGGTCCGTTTGGTTTTTTCTTGAAGTTCCAGCAACTCGTCCTGCAAATGCGTCCGAATGAGCGGATCCAGCGCGCTAAACGGCTCATCCATCAACAGAATAGGCGCATCGGTGACAAAGGCGCGGGCAAGTCCTACCCGCTGGCGCATACCGCCTGAAAGCTCGGTAATTTTGCTGTCTCCCCAGTCTTGCAAACCCACAAGCTCCAGCTGCTCGGCAATCCGGTCTGTTTTTTCAGACTTGGGAATACCCGCAAGCTCAAGACCAAGACCCACATTTTCCGTCACAGTCCGCCACGGAAGCAACGCAAAATTTTGAAAGACCATGGCGACGGCATCGGTCCGCAGGGCACACAGCGCATTTTTGTCGGCCGACCCAATATCCAACATTCCCTGATCAGTGCGCACAGAAACTGTCCCCGATGTAATGGGGTTAAGGCCGTTCACTGTTCGAAGGAGGGTTGATTTACCAGAACCAGATAGCCCCATCAAAACGACAATTTCACCGACACCAATTGCCAGGCTGCACTTAGAGACCCCAAGAACATTTCCCGTTTTCTCTTGAATGATCTCGCGGCTCTCTCCTTGATCAGCCAGGTTAAGAGCTTCGCTTGTTTTATCACCGAATATGACAGAAACGTCTTCGAACTGAATGGCAGTAGTCATCACTTAATCCTCAGACGAGCGGATCAAGCGATCCAAAATAATTGCAACAACCACAATGGCAACTCCCACCTCAAACCCTTTGGCAATATTAACTTGGTTTAGGGCACGCAATGTTGGCACCCCAAGACCATCAGCACCAACCAAGGCCGCGATCACCACCATGGATAGCGATAACATAATGGTTTGGGTCAGCCCTGCTCGAATTTGCGGCATGGCATAAGGAATTTCAATCTTCCAGAGGATCTGCCAACTACTGCCACCAAAGGCAACCCCGGCTTCCTTTAAGTCGTCAGGTGTACTTGAAATCCCAAGCTGGGTTAGCCGAATGGGGGCCGGTAGCGCAAAAATAACGGTGGAGATTAAGCCCGGAACCATGCCAAGCCCAAATAAAATAAGCGCTGGAATAAGATAGACAAAAGTCGGGATGGTTTGCATTAAATCAAGTATCGGTCTAATCGCCGTGAAGAACCAAGGCTTCCGTGCCGCATAAATGCCAACGGGGATCCCAACAATCATGCAAACGGCTGTGGATGCCAATACCAGCGCCAGCGTCTGTGTCGTTTCTTCCCAATATCCCTGATTAATGATGAGCAGGAGGCCCGCTGCAACAAAAATTGTGAAACCAACAGATCTCCGTAAAAACCAGGCAAGCCCTGCCGCAAATCCGACGATGATCAAAGGATGTGGAAATTGTAGAACAAACAAAATGCTAGAAATAAAGGCTTCTAGTCCAACGGCCAATCCATCAAAAAACCATGCCCCATTATCTGTGAGAAAATTTACGAATTTCTTTGCCAATTTTCCAATGGGCAATTTTTCTTCAGTTAGCCATTCCATGAGTCACGCCAAGGTTGGGAAAAAGAAAAGAGCCGGCAAAATTGCCAGCTCTTTATGGAATGCCTTAAAGGCCGAAACTTGATTTAACCGCAGCCAAACCGTCTTTACCGTCCAGAGTTTTCACTCCAACGAGCCATTTATCAAGCACGGCAGGATTTTTCTTAATCCACGCCATGGCGGCTTTATCCGGATCCTCGTCATCGTTCAAGATTGCGCCCATAATCTCATTTTCCATGGCCAAGCTAAACTCAAGGTTTTTAAGAAGCGTTCCCACGTTTTTACACTCGTCTGAATAGCCTTTTCGAGTGTTAGTATAAACTTCTGCGCCGCCAAAATTGGGGCCGAAGAAATCATCGCCGCCCGACAAGTAGGACATTTCGAAATTCGCGTTCATTGGATGAGGCTCCCATCCGAGGAACACCACATGTTCCTTCTTCTTGCCAGCCCGTGCCACCTGCGACAGCATTCCTTGTTCTGAACTTTCCACAACTTTGAAACCCTTCAGGCCCAATGATTTGGATTTGAACATTTCTTCAATCAAGCGATTACCGTCATTGCCAGGCTCGATACCGTAGATTTTACCGTTGAGCTGGTCTTTAAATTTTCCAATATCTGCAAAGGATTTCAGGCCAGCGTCATAGGTATATTTGGGAACTGCCAAAGTATATTTCGCACCAACCAAGTTACGGGCAACTGTTTCAACAGTGCCTGCATCGCGGTAAGCTTTGATATCGCCCTCCATTGTGGGCATCCAGTTTCCAAGAAACACATCAATATCGCCGTTCGCCATCGCCGTATAAGTCACCGGAACCGACAGAACCTTTACATTAGTTTTATATCCAAGTCCCTGCAACACTGTGGATGTTGCGGCAGTTGTCGCTGTGATATCTGTCCAGCCCACGTCCGACAACCGAACGGTGCTACAATCAGCATAAGCTGAGGCTGAAAACGCCACGCACCCCAATGCAACAACTGAAGTTTTAAGTAAATTACCCATGACAAAATCCCCTGAAATTTTTCTATGTTCTCTAATTTTTCGAAACATTTTTTACGTTGTTAAGTTTGAGGTATCTAATTTTTTGCCACCCCTCGCAATACGGCACTCAAATGCGTCATTGCGACATAACTAACCCTGCAAAAAATTTTACCGTCCATAATCCATACGATCACACTCACGGTTTAAATGCAATCAATGCAGATTATTTATCGGCTTTTCCCCCGCCGCATTTGGCGTTATACATGCAGCATAAATCTCTTCCAACCACTGGATAAAAATCATGAAACCATCAATTGCCTTCATCGGACTGGGTGTTATGGGACACCGAATGCTCTCTAACATGGATGCCCATGGTGGATTTAACCTCGCTGCTGCGTGGGATCCTAGCGCAGATGCCTGCACGGAAGCTGCCCGGCAATATCCAGGCCTTAAAATCGGTAAAACGGCCGAAGAAATAATCACAGATGCATCGATAGATGTGGTCTATATCGCCAGCCCGCCAAAATCACACCGGGAATATGCAACAGCTGCCGCCAAAGCTGGAAAAGTCGTGTTCTGCGAAAAACCGCTTGGCGTAGACGTGGAAGATAGCCGTAAACTTGTGGAAGAAGTAGAAGCCGCTGGTGTCCTAAATGCTGTCAATTTTCCCTTCGCCTCAAGCCGCGCGATCGCCACAATTGAAGAGGCTTTAAAAAACGGGGAGTTGGGAGATATTCTAGGTGTCGATTTACGTCTTCATTTCTCAAGCTGGCCACGGGGCTGGCAACATTCAGCATCTTGGCTTTCAGAGCGAAAAGAAGGTGGATTTGTGCGGGAAGTGGGATCGCATTATGTGTTCCTTGTGGAAAAACTATTTGGTGCCGCTACTCTTATAAATGCGTCAGTTTGCTACCCAGAAGATGCAAACCTATGTGAAACTCACTTCTTGGCTCAGTTAGATTGTGACGGCCTGCCGATTTCTTTTGCCGGCGGCGCGGGCGGTGTGGGTCCTGACAGGGTTGAGTTTACCGTATGGGGATCCAAAAAATCCTATCGCTTGTGGGATTGGGTCAATTTAAAATCCACAACAGGCGATGACTGGCAAGATGCACTTGATAGCTCAATCGACCCGCGTAAAGACGGTTACACGCGCATGTTGAACAATCTTCTCAATCAGATAGCCGGTGAGAAACACACAATGCCGCCCCTAAGTGCTGCCCTTAGCGTTCAGGAAATTGTAGAGGAAATTCTGGAAGGTTAATTCCGTCTGACACCCCGAAGATGTGTAAAGAGCGCGACACTTCCACTCTTTCTTAAGAAAGATATGCTTTAAAAGTAATGTTGCCGTCCTATCTTACTAAGTGAGGCAAGGTAGATACTGCAGAAATAATGCAGTTTAAACAGGAAGAGAGCGCTCTTTTCAATGGAAAATAAACTACGCGGAGAAGTTGTCGGGTTGGTGCGGTATGTTGAGCGCCTTCGCAAAGAAATAGCAAATCTCGCTCTTGGCAAAGACGCCGACAAAACTAGTTTTGAGACCATGTCTGATCAATTGGGAGCTATTGTTACCGCCACAGAGCATGCTTCTGAAACCATAATGGAGGCCAGCGAGAATATAATTAATATCGCTGACCAATTGGATATCCATATGGCGACGGATGAGCAAAAGCAATCCACAGATAACATCCGCAAAAACGCTGTTAACGTGCTGGAGGCTTGCAGCTTTCAGGATATCGCGGGTCAACGGGTCACAAAAATCCTAAACTCGTTACAGTTTGTCGAGAACCGCGTTGAAAAGATGATCGAAGTTTTCGGATCCGAAGCTTTGTTAGAATTGGCCGAAAACATCCCAAAACCCGAAGGCGCCCAGCATGAAGTTGCAATGCATGGACCAGCCCTCGGCGGTGAAGGTATTTCGCAAGATGAAATTGACGCCCTCTTTGACTAACTATTCAAGCGTTTCTAGCTTTTAATCCGCGTCATTTTCGGATCATATAAGGGTTGCAAATGCAGCTCTGCTTTGATCCTGTTTGTTGCAACTTCAAGCTCATACTCTCCCGATAGTAGATACTCTTTATCCACGCCAGCGGCGTTGCGCACAAACCCATAACCAATGGCTTTATCAATGGTATATCCGTAGCCTGCGGATGTTAGCCATCCCACCCGCTCCCCATTTCTATATATGGTTTCCCGGCCGAGCAGAACACAGTCTTTGTCATCAACAGTAAAGCATGCGAGCTGCTTCTTTAAAGAGTCGGATTTTTGACGTAGTAATGCATCTCTCCCTTTAAAGTCTATATTGGATTTCAATTTCGCAGCCCAGCCAAGTCCAGTTTCCAGTGGTGTGTGATCAGGCCCGAGATCAGATCCCCATGCCCTGTATCCTTTTTCCAAGCGAAGGGATTCAATCGCCCGGTAACCCGCATTTTTTATCCCAAACTGCGCGCCATTTTCCATCAACGCATCATATACTGACGCTGCATACTCAACAGGGATATGCAGCTCCCACCCAAGTTCCCCTACATACGTCACGCGAAGGGCGGTGACAGGTGCACCGGCTATAAAGACTTCCTGCGCTGTGCCGAAAGGAAACGCCTCGTTGGTAAAATCTGCACTGCTGATACTTTGAAGGGCCAATCGTGATTTTGGCCCCATTACTGATAACACAGCGTTTGAAGATGTGATGTCAATAAGCCGCGCATCCAGACCAGTTGGGATGTTCTTGCTGATCCAGTTAAAATCACGTGTGGCGAAACCCGTTCCGGTAACGATATAAAAACGATCATCGCTTTTTCGGACAACCGTAAGATCGCATTCGATACCACCTCGGTCGTTCAGCATTTGAGTATAGGTTAGGCTTCCCGCCGGTTTCGCAACGTTATTTGCGCATATCCAATTAAGGGCTGTCTCTGCATCCTTGCCCACCAATAGAAACTTCGCAAATGATGTTTGATCAAAAACCGTTACAGCTTCTCGGGTCGTTTTATGTTCCCTGCCCACGGCCTCAAACCAGTTTTGACGCCCGTAGCTATAGATATCTTTGGCCTCTTCACCGCGGCCAAAATCTGCAAACCAGTTGGGGCGCTCCCATCCTAATTTTTCACCGAAGCAGGCTCCCTGCTCTTTTAGTTTGTCAAAAAGAGGGGACCTTCGCCCGTCTCGGCCTGAAGAATGTTCCTCATGAGGCCATGCAATTGTGTAATGTTTTCCGTACGCTTCCAATGTTCGTGTGCGAACCCAATCCGTATCCTGATGACGGCTTCCAAACCGCCGAATATCCACAGGCCACACATCAAAAGGAGGCTCGCCGTTTGCTGCCCATTCGGCAAGAACCATGCCTGCCCCGCCACCAGAGGCAATTCCGAATGCGTTAAAGCCTGCACCGACGAAGAAATTTTTAAGCTCGGGCGCTTCGCCCAAAATGAAATTCCCATCGGGCGTAAAGCTTTCAGGTCCGTTCACCAAATCCTTAATTCCTGCCGTCTCCAGTGCAGGTACGCGGCCAAGTGCCAATTCCATTAATTGCTCGAAATGATCATAGTTTGACCCAAGCAATGTGTAGTGAAAGTCTTTTGGAATTCCCGCTGACGCCCAAGGAATTGGGTTCGGCTCATAGCCGCCCATAACCAACCCGCCAACCTCTTCCTTATAATAGGTGAGCCGGTCTGGGTCGCGAAGTGTTGGCAGGTTTTTGGGAACGTCTTTGATAACTTCTGTCACCATATATTGGTGTTCAACCGATACCAAAGGGACATTTACGCCAACAGTGGCTGCCAATTCCCGGCTCCATTGCCCGGCACATACAATCACTTTCTCGCACGATATGTATCCTTGATCCGTATGAACGCCCTTAATCACATCATTTTCAACATCAATGGAGAGAACTTTCGTATCTTCTTTGATAAGGACGCCGTTATTGCGAGCCCCTTTGGCCAATGCTTGGGTGATATCTGATGGATTTGCTTGCCCATCGGTTGGCAAAAATGCTGCCCCGATAACGTCGCTTATATCCATCAACGGCCACAAATCTTGCGCCTCTTTTGGGGTGAGGAGTTGCATATCAAGTCCGAAGGAATGGGCGGTTGTCGCTTGGCGCTTAACCTCGGTCCAGCGCTCTTCATTGCAGGCAAGACGCAGGCCACCGTTCATCTTCCAACCCGTTCCAAGGCCGGTCTCTTCTTCCAGTTTATTGTATAAATCCACTGAATAGCCGAGCAACTGGGTAATATTTGCGCTTGAGCGTAATTGTCCCACCAGGCCCGCCGCATGAAATGTGGTGCCTGATGTCAGTTTTTTTCGCTCCAGAAGAACGGTATCTTTATGGCCCATTTTTCCAAGATGATAAGCGGTGGAGCAACCAATGATGCCGCCGCCAATAATGACCGTTTTAGCGCTTTTAGGAAGTTCTGCCATTTTTTCTCACCTACAAATTTTTGAAATTTTGATATGCACCTTTGTATCCAGCTAGATTGGTGTCCGTATAAGCTGGATAATCAAAGTCAATTTTTGAATGGATTTCGGAGACCATTGACCACATAGCTTCGCGCAGCAGTGACGCGCATTTCATTGCGGTATACCGATGCCAAAGCTCATCTGTGAGCGGGGCTTCAAAATAGGCCTCCAACAACCATTTTTGCTGACTTTCTGACAAGTCGTTATTGGAAGACAAGCCGCCCAAATCAAACAGCGGGCTATTGAAGCCAGCATAATCCCAGTCGATCAGCCAAATTTTATCACCATCATCAATGAAATTGGCCGCAAGCAAATCGTTATGCCCAAAAACGAGATCAATCGGGCCCACAGCCGCCTCAAGGACAGATGCTTGCTGCATCAGCTGGTTAAGGTCCGACGCACGCCGGCCGGCTCCTTTTAAAATCGTTGCCGTATAATCTCGCAGCACATGGAAAACCCAAAACGACAAAACCGGACCGTTTAAATATTTGGGGATATCTCGGTGACAGTTTTTCAAAACCGGCAACAGGCGCTCTAGCATCTCAGGCTTTGCAATATCAGAGGGGCTAAGGGTCTTACCATCAATAAAACGGAGCACCATGATACCTGCTTCGCTATGGCAAATCTCCGGCGATATTCCGGCTTCAAACGCTGCTATGCTTGCTGCCAACTCGTTAAAGCGCATAACGTGATGCAGCGGAATATCATCGCCAAGACGCACAACAAACTTCTGTCCCTGATCTTCCACGACGAAGTTTGTGTTCGTTATCCCGCCGTCCAATTGCGCAGGTGTTACGACATCTTCCCAGAAACTCAGCGCAGCAACTCTAGATGCCAACCCCTGCATTTGTACTCCCATCAAACGTTAAGGCCTGACAGTAGAGATTTTCCACAAAATACGTCAATGGTAAAATTGTCGCTATTATCGAGGTCGAAAGAGCTCTGGCAAAGCAAGAGACGTAAAATCCATTGTGATTTCAAACGCTCATAAATAGATTTCTAATGAAATATTAAACAACTCAGTTTAGGCCAGTAAGTATTCTGCTAATTGTGAAAAAAAGAAGTTAAAAACCATGCCCACTAAAACAAGCCCAAATAAGCAGGTTCTCCACGTTGGCTGCGGCGAAAAACGTAAAGACAGTATGCCGAATATTTTTCAGTCTGAAGAGTGGGCAGAAATCCGGTTAGATATTGATCCAGACGTCAAACCCGATGTCGTCGCGTCTATGCTTGAAATGACAGACGTTAAAACCGATACAATGGATGCTCTCTGGTCATCTCATAACATTGAACATTTATATTGGCATGATGTTCCAACGGCTTTTGCCGAATTTTTCCGTGTTATAAAGCCCGGTGGTTTTGTCTATATTACCTGCCCTGATATTCTGGAAATCGCAAAAAAGATTGTCGAAAAAGGCTCGCTTAACGCGCCCATTTACCAATCAAACGCCGGACCCATAACAAGTATGGACGTCCTTTACGGCCACTACCCATCGATGAAAGCTGGCAATCTTTTTATGGCTCACAAATGTGGCTTCACCACGTTGGATTTAGGACGCGGGCTACACAAAGCCGGTTTTCGAAATATAAAAGTCGAAAAAGATGAACATTTTAATTTATGGGCAAGAGCCTACAAACCAGCGGCCAATTAGATAAACCCAATTGCCGCTGGGCGAAGCGCCCTAGTTCCCTTTGAAATTGGGTTTTCGTTTTTCATTAAAAGCGGCAAGGCCTTCTGTTCGATCGTTTGATAGCGCGTGCAAAGCGTTTAACGACAGCTCGTACCTTAAGGCTGCGTCTACTGATTGCGCCATCCCATCATCGACCATTCGCTTCATGCGCCGAAGTCCGATGGGGCTTCTTTTTCCAAGCGTTGCCACCATTTCAGTCAATTTTGCGCCTAAGGCATCATCGGGGACCACATGATTAACTAATCCCCAGTCCATAAGTTGGCTGGCGGGCAGAAAATCACCCGTATAAATCATTTGTTTTGCGCGGGTTGGACCAATTTTACGAGGCAGGCGAACAGAACTTCCGCCGCCCGGAACCAAACCATAATTCGCATGTGCGTCCCCCAGTTTTGCGCTCTCGGCTGCGATCACCAAGTCGCACGCGAGCACCAACTCCAGCCCGCCAGCTAATGCCAAGCCGTTCACCGCAGCAATAACAGGCGCGGGAAAGTTTTCAATGCGCAGTAATAATTTACGAAGTTTGTCCAGAAACTGACTATTTACTAGCCCCGAATCAGCCCCCTGCATGCGTTTCTGGGCGCCTTTCAGATCAACACCAGCACAAAAAGCCCGCCCGTTCCCTGTGAAAGATATCGCGCAAAGCTCGGTGCGATCTTCTGCACCTTCAAGAACAACGTCGATTTCATCCATCATTTGGGGTGAGATACTGTTAAGGGCATCTGGCCTGTTTAACGTAATGGCGATGTGGTGCTTTTGATCGACGACTTCAATTGACTCGAACGGCATGTGTTTTCTCCCAAAGTCAGAGCATCAGTTATTGTTTTCTTTTTTCGCTCTGCCCTGTCAGGCTACACCTTGAGTTATTTTCTGTAAATATCAGCCGTTATGGCTTGGCGAAATCACCTTGATTTGTACGCCTATATTCTGCTTCCGCATTTGGATTTTGGGCCGGGACGCTGACACAACCTGCAACGAGGGACACCAGTATAACCGCAATAAAAACCTTCATCTTGCTCTCCGCTAATGAGTATATATGACTGAATATTGTGAAAAACTTCTGGGCATTCAAGGTGAGGGCCTGCAATATTAATTTTGAAACCGTTCGTACGTGCACTCTAAGACCAATAATAAAAGGCTCAAAGTATGACAAATTCGACTATTCTGACACTCATGGGATCGCCCGCATCTCCCTATACGCGTAAAATGACCGCCCTTTTAAGATATCGGCACATCCCCTATCGCCTACTTTTAACAGAAGCCGATGCACTTAAAACGCTTCCAAAACCAAAGGTCGCGTTGCTGCCGACTTTTTTCTTTGAGAGCGAGAATGGAGACGTTGAAGCCGCAGTCGACAGCACGCCGATTATTCGGCGGCTTGAAGGCACTCATCAAGGCCGAAGTGTTATTCCTAAAAACCCCGTTTTAGCGTTTCTTGATTTTTTGCTGGAGGATTTTGCTGACGAATGGCTGACAAAGGCCATGTTTCATTATCGCTGGTATTATCAAGCCGATATAAAAAAGGCCGCCTCCACACTACCCCATTGGCGCAACCTCAAACCCGCCAGTGACGAAGATCTTGCCAAAATGAGTAAAAAATTCGGAGATCATCAGATTTCCAGGCTTTACGTTGTCGGATCAAATGACACAACAGCTTCTGTCATTGAACAAAGTTATCACAGATACATAACCGCCCTGAATACACATTTAGAACAACAAACATTCTTATTTGGAATGCGGCCGTCAGCGGCGGATTTTGCAGCCTACGGCCAGCTCACGCAACTGGCAAAGTTTGACCCAACCCCAGCGGAAGTTACTGAAAAAATAGCCCCGCGCGTTTTCGCCTGGGTCGATTTGATGGATGATCTATCTGGAGTAGACGCCCGCGAGGAAGATTGGATTGATGCCGCTGCTATACCTGGCAGCCTAATCGCTATCTTAAAAGAAGTTGGACGGGTTTATACGCCTGTGATGCTGGCAAATGCCAAAGCCCTAATGGCTGGGACGGATACTGTTGAAACCGAGGTTGAGGGCAAACTATGGGTCCAACAACCCTTTCCCTACCAAGGAAAATGCCTTCAGTGGCTGCGAGAGCGGTATCACGCTCTAAATGAGGCCGACAGAAAACAAGTAGGCCTCATTTTGGAGGGGACAGGCTGCGAGCCTTTAATAGCGTAGCGCTAGGACGCGCTGCCAGAACGGGCGCCGCGATTAGCTGACGGCCGACCTTTTCTTTGCGGACCACTACCGGGTTTAGCGCTGTGCGATTTCGGCTGATTAATCCGGCGGTTTGGTTTGTGTTTGCCAGAATTATTCCGCTTAGGTGCGCCTGGCCGACTTGAAGGTTCTTTCTCTTCTTTGCCAGCGCCATTATTTCGAAGTTCCATTCCCTCGCTATGAAACGGATGATCTTCCATCATGGGAACTTGCTGGCGAATGACTTTTTCAATGTCCCGCAAATACGGGCGTTCTTCATGATCACAGAATGATAAAGAAATACCAGTTGCGCCTGCACGTGCCGTCCGACCAATACGGTGGACGTAACTTTCCGGCTCATTTGGCAAATCGAAGTTGATCACATGGGTCACGCCATCAACATCAATTCCCCGTGCGGCAACATCCGTTGCAACCAGCGCCCGGATTTCACCTTGACGAAACTCGTTGAGGGCTTTTTGTCGGGCGTTTTGAGATTTATTTCCGTGAATAGCGGCAGACGAAATACCTAACTGATCAAGATTCTTTGCAACCCTGTTGGCGCCGTGTTTGGTGCGTGTAAAAATAAGAACGCGCTCAATGGCCTTGTCTTTAAGAACATGGGCTAAAAGAGCACGTTTCCGATCTTTGGGAACAAACAACACATGCTGATCCACTTTTTCAGCAGTCGTCGATGTTGGCGCCACATCAATACGGGTCGGGTTTCTCAAAATGCTGTTTGCTAGTTTTTCAACAGTCTTCGGCATTGTGGCGGACAGCAAAATTGTTTGGCGATCTTTTGGAAGGCGCGCCACGATTTTTTGAATGTCGCGAATAAAGCCCATATCAAGCATACGGTCAGCTTCATCCAAAACCAGAATCTCAACTTCACCTAAGTTGATATGGCCCTGATTTTGTAGATCCAACAGACGGCCCGGTGTTGCGATCAGAATATCTACGCCGCTGACCATGGATTTAACTTGCGACTTCTGAGAGGCGCCGCCATAGACCAATGTGGTGCGCAAATGCATGTATTTAGAATAGGCTTTTACATTATCTGCGATTTGGACAGCCAGTTCCCGTGTCGGCGCCAAGATCAATGATCGGGCGCATTTTGGGTTTCTTTTCCCCTCGCCTTTGACCAGATGCTGAATAATCGGCAGTGAAAAAGCGGCAGTCTTACCGGTCCCAGTTTGGGCAACACCAATAAAGTCTTGGCCCTTCAAGATACACGGAATGGCACTGCTTTGAATCGGCGTCATTTCTTCATAGCCGCCTTCTTCAATGGCGCGTAGAAGAGATGCGTTCAGACCGAGTTCTGCAAATTTGCCCATAATGACTGCTTTCCACAGATAATAATGATACGAGATACGAAGCGGCTACCTATCCCTCAAGCCCGGAAGAGTCAATGCTTAACGGTGTATAGACAAGCGACCCTGCACTTACGTTGCAAAGAGGACACGCCGCGCCCCTTATACAGAGCTGTCTCTTAAGTAGGGCACTTTCTCTATATAAATACAGACAAAATCCACTCTTCTACTGATCAAGCGGTAGCGACTTCAATTTTTCAGACAAAAAATCCATTGCCCGGCGAATGCGGGGATTCGTTTTTAGTTCCTGATGCGATGCAAGCCACATTGGTAATGACGGCAAAGACAACTCCGGAACCAACCTCACAAGATCTGGGCATTTTTGCGCAATAAAGACACCGCCAAAGCCTATTCCAGCTCCCGCTTTCACCAACTCCCAATTGGCCACTTGGTTGTCCGTCCGAAAGGCAAACATGCTGCGATCATGGGTATACCCAAAATCAGACATTTGATTTGTGATCAAATCGCTGCGGTCATACCCCACCAATCTGTGGGAAAACAACTCTTCAGCCCCCGCTGGTGTGCCATGTTTATCCAAATAGCTTCGAGAAGCAAATGCACCAAGACGCATATCGTTCACTTTTTGGGCGATTAGGTCTTCTTGAACGGGCTTAATCATTCGCACCGCCATATCGGCATCACGAGAGAGCAGGTTTTCGATTTTGTTACTGGCAACCAATTCAATATCGATCTGAGGTTCAAGATCCCGAAATTCTGTTAGAAGTGCAGGTAATATATAAGTGGCAACCACCTCGCTGGCCGCAATGCGGACCGTTCCAGATAGGACAGTGTTTTGGCCCGCTGCTTTCAGCGCAAATTTTTCAGCCTCTGCCGACATCTGCCGGGCGTCATCAATTAAGGACAGACCTGCCTCCGTTAAAGTCATGCCACTGCGGTTTCGAATAAATAGGGAAAACCCCATCTTCCGTTCCAGCTCACTAATATGACGGCCGAGCGTGGGCTGGCTTACCCCCAACTGTTCCGCAGCCTCCGCAAGAGTGCCTATTTCAGCAACGATGAGGAAATGATGAATGTGGTGCCAGTTCATGGGATGATCCTCACTATTCAATTATGAATATAAATCATACGATATCTTCTATTTAAGATACATAATTTAAATCATACATTTCTTTTAGTCACTCATCATTCAAGGAATGTCACATGAAGAAAATTGCTATTTTGGGAGCGAACGGTCGTCTGTCCAGCATGGCTGCAACGGCGTTTCAAAAAGCCGGTTACGGGGTCATCGCAATCACTCGAAATGGGCAGGTGCATAATTCATCTACATATATAGAGGTCCGCGCTGCTGATGCCCTGAACGCAGAGAGCTTGATTCAGGCAACAAAAGGCGTTGATTTCATTTTTAACGGTCTCAATCCCATTTATACGCGATGGGCTGATGAAGCTCTGCCAATTGCTGAGAATGTAATGGCAGCCGCAAGCGCGAACTCAGCCGTCCACCTGTTTCCCGGAAATGTTTATAACTACGGTACGGAAATCCATTTAGACATGACCGAAGACTGCAAAGTCTCCCCCTCTATTGCCAAAGGACTTATTCGTATTCAGATGGAAGAGATCTTTCGTCGCTCTGCACAGGCGGATAATGTTCAGACACTTATGTTACGCGCCGGTGACTTCTACGGGGGAACGGTTCCAGGCTCTTGGTTCGATTTGGCATTGGTGTCAAAGTTGGGAAAAGGCATATTCACATACCCTGGCCCCATGGATCTGCCGCATTCTTGGGCCTATCTTCCAGATTTGGCTGATGCTTTTGTCTCATTGGCAAACAAGGCGGACAATCTAGCTGTTTTTGAGCAGGTCAATTTTCAAGGACATACATTAAGTGGGGCGGAAATGATGTCGCTCATAGATACAGTGTTGGGCAAGCCCATCAGGTTTCAGAAATTTCCATGGTTTGTTCTCAAAGTCGGCGGATTATTTAATGCCATGTGGCGGGAAATTTCGGAGATGTCATATTTATGGAAAACGCCTCATTCTCTATGCGGCCGTAAACTCGAGAAGATTGAACCCGGTTTCAAACACACTTCTGCTCAGGCTGCTGTGAGAAATGCATTGTCGGATTTAAACTTGGTGAGTTGATTTTATCGATTCGACCCTTGCTTCAGACCGTTTTTTCCGGACAAATTTGGAGAGAGTCACCAAATTTGACGCATTTTTTTTGGAAAAATTTTCAAAAATAAGAGAATCTTATGAGAAGGTTTTAAATAAATTGATATTTTTGAGACTAACAAACTGAGCGTTTCTGTCCTTTTTGCGTAATTTGTCGCATTTCTTGCAATGAATTTATAAGTTGTGCCTAACTCTTATTGACATATTTGAAGATGAGTCTAAATATTCCCATACGTGTTGCATTCGATCTGACGTACATAGCCTGTTGGTAACCCGACTGGTTAAGTTGTCCCCTGACAATGTGATCGTTTAATATCGCTTCGTTTTTCTAATTCTTGAGACGAGGCATCACGTTGCTATTAAGGAGATAACAATGGCTACTGGTACAGTTAAATGGTATAACCCAACTAAAGGCTACGGCTTCATTCAACCAGACGACGGGTCCCCGGACGCGTTTGTCCATGTGACTGCTGTTGAAGCTGCAGGCCTTTCAGGTCTTGCTGAAGGTGCAAAAGTTTCTTACGAACTCGTTCCTGGTCGTAACGGCAAATCATCTGCTGAAGAACTTTCCGTTACTGGCTAACGCCGACGGACGATGCCTCCAACTTCGGTTGGAGGCACTGCCTCCCCTCTATATACTGAATATTCAGAGATATATATGAGGGTAGAAGGCATCCAAAAATCCACCCCCCTACCTATCCAGTTAAACGGTCGCCAACCTTAATTTTTGCTTGGCATTTTTCCGCGATTTTATGTTGCCCAACACTGAATTAGATTACCTCTTTCGGCATTTTAAACAATTAGTTACCCCATGAACGAATTCGTAATGAATTCCATTCATGTTATGTGCAAATCGTATAAAATTCGGGTGGCTTAACATGACAGGTACTAAAACAGGCGTTTTCAAAAAACTCTTACGCGCGCCAATCACAGTAATTGCACTGGTCTTATCTCCTTTCTCTAAGGTATTGAGTAAGTTTGGGATAAAAGGCCGCCTATTTTTGGCTTTTGGTTTTGTCGCATTGTTAACCCTTGCAAGCGGTGGCCTTGGAATTACGTCTTTTGTTAATCTTGGAAATTCCATGAATAACATTAATGAAAGTACATTGACCTCATTTGGAATCGCCCAAAAACTATCTAAAGCAACTGCGGGCTTTGTGGCATCTGGAACACAAATCAGTGCCGCCACCACATATGACGTTCTTGAAGAAGAACAAACGGCGGCAAAAGAAAAATTGGCCAATCTTGTGGCCCTAATTGAAGAAGCTGAAATTGCAGGCGGCGACAAAGAAGCCCTTCGGCGCGCCCTTGAGACGACCACCCAAATGGGAGAGGTCCTTGAGAATCTCTCCAACAAAGCGACTGAGCGGAACGGATCTGCCTATCAAGTTACAAACGAATTGCTTGAAATCGGCCTGATTAACGATGAAATCCAATATCTGATCGGCCCTGCTGTTAAAGAACAAGTTGCAAATTTAAACAAAGATGCAAAAGCCCTCCTAACAAAAGACGATGTACCTGGCCTAAAAGCTGGTTTTAAGAAAATAGTCAAAAAAGATTTCCGCCTTGTCCAACGCCTGCTTCAGTTAAAAAGCGATATCAATGCGATTACCAGTATCTTGTTTAGAACTTCCAATCAGGATTCAGCTTCAGACATTGAAGTGCTTCAGGATGAATTTACGGAAATCAGCACCCGACTTAATCATGTGAGTATGCTCCCCGATTTTGAACAAAAAGAAGAGTTACAAGGCCTTGCAAAAGGCCTGTTTGAGCTAGCAACGAAGAAAAAGAATATATTCGTTGTTCGGACAAATTATCTGGAAAGCGTTGAAGCTATTTCAGCTGCCATCGAAGATGCGTCATGGATGGCATCCGAATTAGAGCTCATGGTGGATAACCTTGTTATCGGCGCAGAGCATACTTCTAAAACCGTTATTGCAGACGCAAACAGTCAAATTAAACAATCAACGAATCTCCAATTGATTATTGTTGGCAGCAGCTTACTGATCTCCCTCCTTATTGCGTGGCTTTATGTGGGCCGTAATCTGATGAACCGGTTGAACGCATTTGTTGAAGATATGCGAGGCGTTGCAGGTGGCAATCTTGAAACTGAAATTCACGTAAACGGCACCGATGAAATTCGAGAGCTCTCAGATGCCCTTATTGGATTTAGAGATGGCGCAAAAGACGCCGAAACTGCCCGCAGTACGGCAGAAAAAGACCGCTCTAAAAGAGAATCGGATAAACAACTCGCAGATCAACAAGCCCGTAAAGCAGATCAAAAAGCGCAAGAAGAGAAAGAGCGCCTAAGCCTTGAAGCCGAGCAAGCCAAACGCATTGAAATGAACCAACTCGCTGATAGTTTTGAAGGCAGCGTCAAGCATCTGGTTGAAAACTTTGCCACTGCAACAACACACATGACGAACTCATCGCAAAGCATGGAAGAGACGGCCAACGAGACAAGCAATCGGTCAAAAACTGTTGCTAGCGCGTCTGATCATGCCAGTAGCAGTGTGAATTCTGTGGCTTCCGCAACGGAAGAGCTCTCCAGCTCCATCAACGAAATTAGCCGCCAAGTTGGAACCGCTGCCACTATCGCCACGGAAGCTGTTGATGAGGCCGAACGAACCAACACCATGGTCAACAGTCTGCAAGATGCAGCGTCAAAGATTGGAGACGTTGTCAGTCTTATTAATGACATTGCGGGCCAGACGAATTTGCTAGCGTTGAATGCAACAATTGAGGCCGCACGGGCCGGTGATGCCGGTAAAGGGTTCGCTGTTGTTGCCTCTGAGGTGAAAAACCTAGCGACCCAAACGGGCCGGGCAACGGAAGAAATTTCAAGTCAAATTAAAGCTGTTCAAGACGAGACAAGCAATGCAGTGACTGCCATTGGCGGTATCAGTACAACAATCGGCCGCATTAGCGAAATCGCTACGAGCATTGCATCCGCAGTGGAAGAGCAGGGCGCGGCAACAGGTGAGATTAGCCGAAATGTTCAACAAGCAGCTCAAAGCACGCAGGAAGTTTCCCAGAACATCAGTTCGGTGAATTCAGCCGCAATGACCACAGGAAAGTCTGCATCAGAAGTGAAAAACGTTGCCGATGGACTGTCTCAAGATGTAGAAAACTTAGACACAGAAGTTAAACGCTTCTTACAATCTATTCGCTCCTAGTAGAAATAATATTTCCCAATTGAAGAGGCAGAAGTGACTGAGCTTGCGGGACTTGGCATAGCCGCCTTTTTATCGGCAACTTTGCTGCCCGGATCTTCTGAGGCGCTACTTGTTAGTCTTCTTCTTTTGGGAGAAGAAAGCCCTGCGTCTCTATTGGCGATTGCCACATTTGGTAATGTTCTGGGATCGTTGCTCAACTGGTATATGGGGGCGTTTTTAATGTCATTTCAGCATAAAAAATGGTTCCCGGTCTCACTCCCGCAAATAGATAAGGCACAGATCTGGTTTAGCAAATATGGAATCTGGTCGCTTCTTCTTGCTTGGGCACCCATAATCGGTGATCCGCTCACCCTAATTGCCGGCATGATGCGTATTTCACTTATGCCATTTATTCTTCTAGTGACAATTGGCAAATTTGCGCGTTACGCCTTGATTACAGGCATAACTCTCGCTTGGATTTAGGCTCAAAAAAACCCGGATTTTTCGAAAAATCCGGGTTTCTATTATTAGGCGACCATTGCGCCGAGGCGATTTTTGATCAGCCCTTCCGCATCGCTCACAATGCGGGACACCAACTCATCAACACTTGGAATATCATCGATTAGACCGATGCACATGCCAGCAGACCAAACACCTGCATTCTCGTCACCGGTTTCATAAACCAAACGTCCGCGTTGACCGCTGGCCACAGGGCCAATCTCTTGAATGGTTTTACCTTCGGCTTCCATTTCAATCACTTTTAGGGAAACATCGTTGGTAAACATCCGTGCCGTATTCCGCAACGAGCGGAAAATCAAGGATGTTTGCAGCTCATTCGCGCCCATGATTTTTTCTTTAATGGATTGATGGATAGGCGCTTCTTTTGTTGCCATGAAGCGGGTCCCCATATTAATACCGTCCGCGCCCAATGCAACAGCCGCCGCCAAGCCGCGACCATCAGCAAAACCGCCTGAGGCAATAATCGGGATGTCGATTTGATCAGCAGCCCGCGGGATCAAAATCAAACCCGGTGTATCATCTTCGCCCGGATGCCCTGCACATTCAAAACCATCAATACTGATGGCATCAACACCCACTTTTTGCGCAGAAACAGCATGACGCACAGATGTACATTTATGAATAACCTTAATATTCGCTTCTTTAAGTTTTGGCATGAAAGCTTTTGGGCTATTGCCTGCGGTTTCAAGAATTTTTACGCCAGACTGAATAATCGCATCCATATATTCTGCATAAGGAACAGGTTTCAGTGTCGGCAAAATTGTAAAATTAACGGCAAAAGGTTTATCCGTTAAATCGCGAACCCGATTTATTTCTTTTAACAGCTCTTCTGGAGATGGCTGGGTAAAGGCTGTTAAGCAGCCAAGCGCGCCTGCATTTGCAACGGCGGCAATAAGCTCTGCGCGGCCAACCCACTGCATACCACCTTGAATAATTGGATGTTCGATGCCAAAGGCTTCAGTAAATCTTGTTTTCATTTTTATTATAATTCCCAAAGTTTTTTGATGGGAAAAAGTTAAATTACCAACCCTTGTGGCGCAAGTGATTTTTTGCAAACCCTAGTGTAATCAAGGCATCTAAACGCCAAGGAACCGATTCTCCAAGTCACGGGTTAGTTCCTCAGATTTACCCTGCCACACAGTTTTGCCTTTTTCCAAAATGACACATTTATCTGCTATTGGCTTAAGCTCAGACAAGGTTTTGTCAACGATCAGGATGGACTGGCCTTCTGCCTTCAAATCTCGAATGGATTGCCAGATTTCATTGCGGATAACCGGGGCAAGCCCCTCTGTCGCCTCATCCAATATCAACAACGACGGATTGGTCATCAACGCCCGGCCAACAGCTAGCATTTGTTGCTCTCCGCCTGAAAGCGTATTTGCGTACTGCCTGTAACGCTCCCGCAAGCGCGGGAAAAGGGCGTTTACGCGAGGCAATGTCCAATTTCCTGGTCGGGCTGCTGCAATCAGGTTTTCATATACAGTCAAATTTGGAAAACAGCGGCGACCTTCCGGCACCAAGCCCACGCCAAGCCGGGCAATTTTATGGGATGGCAATGATCCGAGGTCAGTGCCATTGAAGGTAATAGAGCCGCTTACATATTGCTCAAGCCCGCAAATGGACGCGATGGTCGTACTTTTTCCCATGCCATTTCGGCCCATCAAAGCCACCACTTGCCCCCGGCCAACAGACAAATCCACCCCAAATAAGGCCTGAGAGGGTCCGTAAAACGTCTCAATTTGCGTAACTTCCAGCAAGTTTTCCATTACGCATCCTCTCCCAAATAGGCTGTTCGCACCACAGAGTTTCCGCGAATTTCGTCAACAGACCCGCTTGCAATGATCTGCCCGTAAACCAGTACTGAGATACGATCAGCGAGGGCAAAAACGGCGTCCATATCATGTTCCACTAACAGAATCGGCGCTTGGTGGCGCAATTCACTTAAAAATCCGGTCAGCGCTTTCGACCCCTCCGGCCCCATACCAGCCATAGGCTCGTCCAGCACAAAGGCTTTCGGTTTCAATGCCAGCGCAATGGCCATTTCAAGTTTTCGCCGTTCACCATGAGATAGTTCCGCAGCCGGAACATTTGCCCGAGATTGCATCTCCACCTTCGCCAAAAATGACATTGCAGCATCCACGAGGGGCTGGTCTTTCATAACTGGCTTAAAGAATTTGAAGCTAGATCCAGATGTGGATTGAACCGCAAGCATGACATTTCGAAGCGCCGAAAACTCCAGCGCAAGAGAGGAGATTTGAAAGGTACGACCAAGGCCCAATTTCGCCCGATCCGCGACACCGCTATTTTTTAAGTCATTTCCAAGGAAATGGACGCTGCCATGATCAGGTTCGAATTCCCCGCAAATTTGCCGAATAAGTGTTGATTTACCAGCCCCATTTGGGCCAATCAATGCATGGATTTCACCGGGCATTAACGTCAAGGACACATCATCCGTCGCCTTCAGGGCGCCAAAGGATTTATAGAGGTTCCGAATTTCTAAAACGGGTGCATCGCCACCGTCTGAATGATCAGTCATAGCGCACCTTTCCCGCTATTGTTCCGATGAGCCCGCCCCTTGCAAAGAGAACCACCGCCAGCAAGACAAGGCCTAAGAAAAACATCCAATGTTCGGTCAGGCCGCCAAAAATAAATTCAAATAAAATAAACAGTGCAGCACCCGCAACCGGTCCAAATAACCTGCCGACACCGCCTAATATAACAAACACCATTATCTCGCCAGACGTATGCCATGACAGCATGCTGGGGCTCACGAATCTGTTCAAATCTGCGAATAATGCACCAGCAAGTCCTGTAATCATCGCCGAGATTACAAAGGCTGCGAGGCGTATATAAAAAGGTTTTATGCCAACTGCCGATAACCGATCTTCATTTTGCCGCGCCGCTTGCAAGGCCGCGCCAAACCGTGAATTTCTGAGCACAGCCACCAAAAGGATCGCCAGCATCAACACACCAAATGAAATCAAGAAAAAGTTAATCGGGACTAAGGTATTGATCCCCGGAAACCCATTTCGCACATATATAGGCAATCCGTCTTCGCCGCCATATGCAGGCCATGAGATCGCAAAATAGTAGATCATCTGAGCAAATGCCAAGGTGATCATAATGAAGTAGACACCAGAGGTTCGCAGGCTAAACAATCCAATTATCAGGGCCGCAAGGCCACTGACAATCATTGCAACACCCCACAATATTACCATCTGCGTTGTGCCTTCGATTTCGAACGGCGCGGACATCAAAGGCTCATAGTTCAAGGCGTGGCTTGCCAAAATACCAACAGCGTAGCCACCAATACCAAAAAAGGCAGCGTGACCAAATGAAATAAGACCGCCAAGACCAAGGGCAAAATTTAGCCCAACACCTGCTAATGCAAAAATAGTGACCCGCGTTGCAAGAGTTACATAAAACGGCTCGTCAATTGCCAAGGCGGCGAAGGGAACGCCCAGCAACAGAAGCGTTAAAACGGTATTCAAAATGGTTTCACGGGAATAATTAAGCATTTGCAGAAAACAATCCCTTGGGCTTCGCCACAAGAACTAGAGCCATCAGAATGTAAATAAGCATAGAGGCCAGCGCTGATCCGATTGATGTGGCCTGCGAAGGGTCCATGAATAATTTAAACGTCCACGGCAATAGGAACCGGCCCATAGTGTCAACGAGCCCAACAAGCAATGAGCCAAATAAGGCCCCTTTTATGGATCCAATACCGCCAATAACGATCACCACGAAAGCCAAAATCAAAACCGGCTCTCCCATGCCAACTTGCACGGATTGAATGGCACCAACCAAAGCCCCGGCTAGGCCAGCAAGGCCCGCACCCAATGCAAAGACAACAGTGTATAAAAAGCGAATATCGATCCCAAGGGCCGCGATCATCGCCCGGTCAGATTCTCCCGCCCGGATGCGAATACCCAGCCGGGTTTTTGCAATAAGCAGGTAAAGACCAATGGCAACGGCAAAACCGATGACAATAATGGCAAGTCGGTAAAGCGGATACTCTACGCCAAGAGGCAAGGACACTGGACCTGACAGCAAATCTGGAACGTTCAAATATAGGGGGAACGAGCCAAACAGCCACCGGGTCCCTTCGGAGAAAATCAGAATTAGAGCGAATGTCGCCAGGACCTGATCCAGATGATCTCTGTTATAGAGCCGTCTGATAACAACAATTTCAACAATGGCGCCTGCAGCGGCTGCGGCGGCGAGGCTTGCCCCCAAACCTAACCAGAACGAGCCTGTGAAATTGGCGACCGCGGCGCAGGCGAACGCCCCCACCATATATAATGAGCCATGGGCCAGATTAATCAGTCCCATCACACCAAATACCAGCGTAAGACCCGCTGCCATTAAAAACAGCATCAGCCCAAACTGCACACCATTGAGCAATTGCTCAGCAAAAAGAGCCACAGTCATTTATAAATACTCGAAAATTTAAAAGGTTAGAGGTGCATTTAACTACACCTCTAACTTGGTTAGCGCAAAGATTACATTTTGCAATCTACGGCGTAGGCATCCTGATGATCTTTAATGGCGACACCGTTTGTTTTATTGGTGTAGATGTCACCTTCTTTGATCACTTCACGCACGTAGATTGTCTGAATAAGGTGCTGATTATTACCAAATTTCAGAGGGCCACGCGGAGAGTCAATGTCGATTTTTTTCAACTCGGCACGAAATGCTTCTGTGTCCTTAACATCTGCTTTTGCCATCGCTGATAAAATCAAACTTGCTGTATCAAAACCTTGAACCGCATATAAAGACGGTAGACGGCCATATTCAGCCTGGAAACTGGCGACAAACTTTTTGTTAGCCGCAAAATCCAGATCTTTCGCCCAATGGGATGTATTCTTAACGCCCATGGCAGAAGGTCCAACAGCTTGTAAGATCCCTTGGTCAAACGAGAAAGCAGGGCCCATTACAGGGATATCAACACCCGATTGTGCATATTGCTTCATAAAGGCGATGCCCATGCCACCTGGCAAGAAAATGAAGACATTGTCAGCGCCTGAGGCTCTAATCTGTGCGATTTCAGCAGCGTAGTCGCTTTGGCCAAGTTTGGTGTAAACTTCTGACGCAAGCTCGCCTTTGTAGAACCGCTTATAGCCATTTAGAACATCTTTACCCGCTGGGTAGTTTGGCGCCATGATGAAGGAGTTTTTAAACCCATTCTCTGATGCATAGGCGCCCATTGCTTCTGGCAAATTGTCATTTTGGAAAGACGCATTAAAGTAATTTGGATGGCACCCTTTGCCGGCAAGTTTACTAGGACCCGCGTTTGGTGAAATGTAGATTTTACCTTGGGCAACAGCATTTGGGACCACAGCCATCGCCAAGTTTGACCAGATGATACCAGTCAGGATATCTACTTTTTCACTTTGGATCATTTTGTCTGCGATCTGCACAGCTAAGCCTGGCTTGCGCGCATCGTCTTCGATCACAACTGTAAGGTCTTTATTACCGGACTGTTTCACCGCTAACATAAAGCCGTCACGAACATCCACACCGAGGCCCGATCCGCCGCCGGACAAAGTTGTAATCATGCCAACTTTTACGCCGGTATTTCCTTGATCACTGGAATTGTTTGTCCAGTACCATGCCCCCGCAGCGCCCGCAACACACAAAGAAAGGCCCATTATGCCCGCCTTCAATAAATTTACATTTCCCATTTTTTCTCTCCATCACCTGTTAGTCGCTGCGCCACCCAAACATTATTATTTTGGACACTGTTCTAAGTGTTGCCCATACAGTGCCGTTAGCACCCAGCCACACGCAACCCAAAACTTACGGTTTTCCCCAAATTTCCGAAGAAAACAACGGTTTTTCAATTAAATAACTACATAACTAGTTTTATAGTTGTATTATACTGCATAAATAGTTATGTTCTTTTTATGGAAACAAATGAGATTGCCAAAATACTGGCCGAACTTGGCAACGAAACACGGCTTGAAATATTCAGATTACTGGTGAAGGTAGGCCTTCCCGGAATCACTATCGGTGATATCGGAAAACGCCTGTCTCTTCCCGCATCCACCCTAGCGTTTCATTTAAAAGGACTGGCTGAAGCGGAGCTCATCAAACAAGAGAAATGCGGACGATCCGTCATGTGTTACGCGAATTTACGCACTCTTACTGGTGTCATCAATCTGCTGTCCATTGAATGCTGCATAGAACAGGAAGGGCTTACTAATGAGCAACATGTCCCCCACTAACACACCTGAAGGCTTGAACCTGCTAAGCGCAGCCAAATCGTTCAAACAAATTTTCGGAACACCTGTAATCTTGAGCATTGCTGTTGTCATCGGACTTGCCATCTACGATGTTTCTGCAGTTCCGGGGCGATTGGCCTTCACCGGGACTTCCCTTTTGGAAATCTTGCCCTTTATCTTATTATCCGTTGGTGTGGCCGCTTACTTAAAGGCATCAGGCGCTGACCAACTGGTTGCCCGTGCGTTCGAAGGGAATCCTGTTCGAGCCATTGCCGTTGCCTCCATTTTTGGCGCGTTATCACCCTTTTGCTCTTGTGGTGTCATTCCGCTTGTGGCTGGGCTTTTGGCCGCCGGGGTGCCGCTTGCACCCGTTCTCGCCTTTTGTATTGCCTCCCCCATTATGGACCCTGAGATGTTCATTTTGACAGCCGCCAGCCTTGGGATCGATTTTGCGATGATTAAGACGGTTGCTGCCATTGGTATGGGCTTGATGGCGGGCTACTCAACACTGCTTATTTCTAAAACCGGGCTGCTTGCCAATGGTTTAAAAGAAATCGCAACGCCCTCTTGCGGTAGCGGGATTCCAACGGAGGCAAATGTGCAATGGTCCATGTGGAAAGACGCCGATCGCAAAAGCCAATTTTGGTCTGAAGCCAAAAGATCATCTTGGTTTCTGGGACGTTGGCTTGCGTTTGCCTTCCTCCTCGAAGGTTTAATGATTGCCTATGTACCGGCTGAAAACGTTGCGGAAGTCTTGGGGAATGACAACGCTTATGCCTTGCCTCTTGCCGCCCTTATCGGCATCCCTGCCTATATGAACGGCTACGCGGCTATTCCTTTGGTTCGGGGCCTGATGGATCTTGGTATGGGGGCGCCAACGGCTCTAACATTTATGTTGGCCGGAAGTGTGACCTGTATTCCAGCGGCTATAGGAATTTGGTCATTGGTTAAACCGAAGGTTTTTGCGCTTTATCTTGGGTATGCCATCGCTGGATCCCTCATAGCCGGGCTTATCTTTCAAGCTGTTACATAGGGAAAACGATGTTGGTTTTCCCCTCGCCTGACAGATAAAGGACCGATTGAAAGTGAGCCCACCCTAAAGTTTTGCTGTGTGACGATGGAAATCCTCTGGACAAAAGTTCTATATTTAGTACTTTTAAAGTCAAATCCATAAAAACAAGAACAGAGGACCGTCACATGGCTTCATCACAACCTGATATTATTCGCATTGCCAATTGCAGCGGATTTTATGGAGACAAACTCAGCGCCGCGAAAGAAATGGTTGAAGGTGGCCCCATCGATGTCCTGACCGGGGACTATCTGGCAGAACTGACAATGTCGATCTTGTTTGCCAAAAAAATGAAAAACCCAAGTGAGGGGTACGTCGGAACCTTCCTTAAGCAAATGACGGATGTATTGAAGCCTTGCATGGAAAAGGGCATCAAAATCGTCAGTAATGCAGGTGGCCTAAACCCCAAGGGTATGGCGGAGGCCATAGAAGAGATTGCCGCTGAGCTTGGCATCAAATGTACAGTTGCCTACATTGACGGTGATAATCTAATTCCCCGCTTGAAGGACCTACAGGCCGCCGGTGAAGATTTTACCAATATTGACACGGGCAAGCGTCTTAGTGACACCCCACTCCGGCCAGCAACGGCGAATGCCTACCTTGGCGGCTGGGGTATTAAACATGCGCTTGATCAGGGCGCGGATGTGGTCATCGCGCCGCGGGTGACTGATGCCGCCGTTGTTATGGGCCCCGCTGCATGGAAATTTGGTTGGGAGCGAGATCAATTCGATGCCCTCGCCGGTGCCATCGCCGCTGGCCATCTCATTGAATGCGGTACCCAAGTCTGCGGCGGAAACTATTCGTTTTTTGAAGAAGTTCCCTCTTTTCAAAATGTTGGCTATCCCATTGCGGAGATTGAAGCCGATGGCAGCTTTACCATTTGCAAGCATCCCGGTACTGGCGGTTTGGTGTCTGTTGGAACGGTAACAGCGCAGCTTCTCTATGAGATTAATGATCCGGCTTATAAAAACCCAGACGTCATCAGCCATTTCGACACTTTATCTATTGATCAAGTGGGCCCTGACCGTGTTCGGATCAGCGGTTGCCGGGGTAGCAACCCCCCATCCAGTCACAAAGTCTGCCTGAATATCATGGGCGGCTACCGCAACAATATGGAGTTGCTGCTCACCGGCCTCGATATTGAGAAGAAGGCCAAAATCTTTACAGACGAGTTGTTCCGGTTAGTTGGCGGAGAGGATAAGTTTGACGAGGTCTCCATAGACCTCATCCGAACAGACAAAGAAAACCCACAGCGGAATGAAGAAGCATTTGCCAGCCTTCGTATTTCAGTGAAATCTTCCGATGCCAAACTGGCGGGGCGGGTATTCTCTGCCAAAATTATTGAACTTGCCCTTGCCAATTACCCTGGGTTCAGCGGACGCTCCGCCCCCGGCGGCGGCGGCCCTTTCGTTATTCATTGGCCAGCCCTT
>JBALWO010000003.1:85789-122688 GCA_036960775.1 Pseudomonas marincola
GACGCAGCTAAGCTGACAGAACTCATGCCCGACATTGCACCCTATGAGGTTAAACGTTTCGACCTTCCAAACATCCGTGCCGTTAATTTCATGATTTACGGCATATTGGGCGAAGGCGTTGCCGCCAATGATCGCATCGATGGGCAGGCAAAAACCATGGGCGAGTATCTCCGCTCAAAAACCGTCAAACTTCCCGCTGCAATCCTGTAAATCCCGAAAAGAAGGATCAAAAATGGCTGATACACTTGAAGAATTGAGCCTTGAAGGCCTCAATTTTACGACCCTTAAGCTGTCCCTTGAAGATCATATCCTTACCATCACACTCAACCGACCTGAGCGGAAAAATGCCATTAACCCGGTCATGAGTAACGAGCTTATCTACGCCTTTGATTATGCAAAATCGGTGCGGGACGTGCGGGTTGTTGTTTTGGCGGCTATGGGCGATGTTTTCTGCGCAGGCGGCGATTTACGCACCATGAGCGGCGGCGGCGATCAAGGACCACAATCCAATGTGCCAAAACGCGGGGAGACCGATGACATTGCCTTGCGCCTTCGCCATATGCACAAACCGGTTATCGCCAAAATCCAAGGTCCGGTCTTTGCCGGAGCGCTTCTTTTCGTCTGTAATGCAACTCACGCCTACGCTGCAGATCACGCTCATTTTTCCGCCCCTGAAATCAAACGCGGCATTTGGCCGTTCATGGTAATGGCGGGTCTGTTCCGCGTAATGAACAAACGCCAAGGCCTTGATTTCATCATGAGGGGGGAGCGCATCACGTCAGAACAAGCCACGACTTATGGGCTGATTAATCAAGCGGTTCCTGCTGGCAATTTGGACGAGACTGTTCGCAAGACCGCCACAGAACTTGCAAGCTTGGCTCCCGCAACAATGCAGTTGGGGCTCGCCACATATAACGCCCAAGAAGACATGGAATTTGATCCAGCCCTTCCTTACTTGCGCTCAAAGCTCGACGAATGCTTGAAAAGCGATGACGCCAAAGAAGGAATAACTGCCTTCTTGGAGAAACGAGATCCAAAGTGGGACTAAAAAATAATCCGCAAGGGTCCTTCACCTCTCGAATGTCCCTGTACTTGAAAGTAGCAAACATCCTGCGCAGCCGCATTCTGAAAGGAGCGTGGCGAAAAGGAGACCGGCTGCCAAATATCACGGTTCTTTGCGCTGAATTTCAGGTGGGCCGAATTACAGTGCGGCAAGCCCTGCAACTTTTATCCGAAGAAGGCTTAATCAGCAGTCATCGCGGCCGCGGGACATTTGTGACGTCAGATCGAATTTCAAATTCCCTGCGGGACAAAATTGCCGCAAACCTCGCGGGCAGTGCTCAGGAAATACGTATTCTTGAAATCAGCCCGCCCATGCCACTTCCAGCGAACTTACTGGGCGGACACCGGGCATTTGATAGCTACGTGCGTATCCGTAAGCTACGTTGCCATGAGGCTGTGCCTTATTGCCTGATGGATATTTACGTCGCTACGAGCCTGTTTGATCTCTTCCCAAAAGACGACATCAGCGTAAAAACTCTGGCTAAATTGGTGAGTAGATATTCACCAGAACCCGTTGCCCGTGCCCATCAAAACCTGACAGTTAGCCTCGCTGATTATGAAACGTCTAAATTGCTGGAATGCGACATGGCTGCCCCCGTCGCTGAAATTGACAGATTTTTCGCCAATTCTAGTGATAAATTGCTCTCCCGCGGGCACTATTTATACAGGGGTGATCTCTTCAGTATGGAAACAGAACATGTGGGCGACCCTGTCACTGATTTCTCCACAGGTTGGCTTCCGGATGTCAAAACAGATTAGATTTTGAGCAAAATAAAACCCTGAAAGGCAGTCCTTTCAGGGTTTTATTATCACAACCTATTTGTAAATAGGATCTTAGGCAGCTCGCACTTCGTGCAAGAACCCTTCAATATCCGTTTTAAGATTTTGAGAGAGTTTCTCAAGACGGGAAGCTGCTGACTGAACTTCGTCTGCGGCAACTCCTGTTTCACTCGCTTTTTCAGAAACGGTTTCAATTTTGTTGGAAACTTCGCTCGTACCGTTAGAAGCCTCTTGAACATTTCGAGAGATTTCATTGGTCGCCGCGCTTTGTTCTTCAATGGCTGAAGAAATACCGACTGTCGACTGACGAATGCTCGTAATAACACTGTCAATATTTGCAATAGCCGACACAGCACTTTCAGTAGCCGCCTGCATGTCATTTATCTGTTGCGCGATCTCTTCTGTTGCTTTTGCCGTTTGATTGGCAAGGCTTTTCACTTCAGAGGCCACGACAGCAAAACCTTTACCAGCATCACCGGCTCTGGCCGCTTCAATGGTTGCATTCAATGCCAGCAAGTTGGTCTGACCCGCAATATCATTGATCATATTGACAACTTCGCTGATTTTCTTTGCGGTTTCTGCAAGTGCTGTCACGGAGTTGGTGCTGTTACCTGCTTCAACAACCGCTTCTTCTGAAACCTCAGTTGCTTGTTGAACTTGCCGGCTAATCTCGTTGATAGAAGAGGTTAGCTCTTCTGCCGCAGCCGCAACCGTTTGAACGTTACGCGATGCGTCATTCGAGGCAGCAGCAACACCTTGAGCCAATTCTTGGGAACTGCCTGCAGTCTCTGACATAGTTCCAGCAGTGGATTGCAATTCCGTAATTCCCAAGGACACAGTCGACAGAACTTCATAAATACGAGTTTCAAAATTCGCAATCAAAGCAGAAATCTTATCAGCACGCTCCTGCTTTTCAGCAGTCTCACGTTGTTCTCTTTCCCGTTCTGACTGAAGTCGTTTTTCAGACTCTGCGCTTTCTCTTTTTTCGCGCTCCGCTTCTTCTGCTGCATGGCGGCTGGCTTCTGCCTGCAACCGTTGTTGCTCTATGGCATTGTCTTTAAAGACCAAAACAGCTCGCGCCATTTCGCCAATTTCATTCTTCTCGTCATGAGAGGGGATTTCTACGGTATTGTTACCGCCCGACAGTTCTGCCATTGAATGAGTAAGAGATTGTATAGGTTTCCGGATCATTCGGATAATCCAAATAGTCACGCCACCGGCAATCAAAAATGCAAGAAGGGCTGTCCAAATAAATTGTTGTATACCTGACTCGCCGCTATCAACGGCCTGAGTATAGGCTGTATCTCCATCGGTCTGCCAAAGCTCAACAAGGGTATCAATCGTTTTATACATCACGTTGAATTTGCCGTCAGCACTCAGCATCATAACAACAGCGGTACTACCATCCACTTCTGTCATCTCGATAACGCCCTTGGTATCTTCACTGTAGTCACCAAGTTCTGTTGCGAGCCTATTCAAAATTTCAAGCTCTGCTTCAGAATATTTTCCATTACTGATAAAACCAGCTAAAGACTCGTTGGAGCCTTTAAGATACGTATTAAGCGTCTCGCGAAATTTGACAAGTTTTTCTTCTTCCACACCCGCATTAAGCTGGGAGATTAGCCGAAAAACGTTACCGTTAAACGCTTGCAGATCTCTTTGGAACCGATACGCTGCGCCCGTTTTTGCTTTCGCTTGCACGTTCAGCAATTCCATTGTTTCTAGGTTTCGCTGACTTCCGGTTATGGAAATAATTCCCAAAACTATCAACGCAACCGTAAAAATGGCAGGTGAGATGAAGAGTTTTAGGGAGATACTCACATTCCGCAAATTCATTTTACTATTCCTCTAGTCACTAAAAAAATTTAGCCCGAGAAGAGCATTAACGGCTCAATTCTCGGGTAAAATCTCAAATTTATTCGTAGTAACCAATCATCAACATAACATCACCAACACGGCTGACATATGAATGTTTTTGGGCAATTTTTTTGGTTTCAGGGTGTGGCCATTTGTATGAAACCCAACCTTTTCCAGCGCCTTTAGCTGTCTCCGACAACTCTTTAACAAAGGCTTTGCCGTCAGTATCTTTCAAGCCAGTTAAATTTCTGCCAACCAATTTTGCATTTGCGCCATGGAACAAAATTTTATCATCAGTTAAGGACTGAACCATTATATAGAATTCGCCGTTCTTGTAATCACCAGGCTGATTAAAGTCTTTGAAGGCTTGATCTTGACCGACATCACCATAATGCTTAACAGCAGCGTCCATCATTGAAAGAACGTGGGGTTTTTTCTCGTCAGCGCTCGCAAAACCAACAGCTAAAAATAAACCCATGATGAGGCCCAGGGAAATTTTTTTGAACATTTTTCTATTCCAGTACAATTTAGTAACTTGATAAACTCAGCTTCTAATTACACTTGGAAAAGTTAAGCTTTTGCTAAATTTCCCTATTAATTGGAATTTTTAGTATATTTTTAGATTAACTAAATACTCAAATACGAATTTGAGCAGTTGACGCCGATTTGACCACTGCCATTATATCTGCTGGATCTTGAAACCGGCGAATACTGGTAAATAAATCTGAACAAGGCTCATAGGTTCGGGCCAATAACTTAATCCACTGCTTTAGCCGACCTGCACGCCGCAAGGATCCATCCATGCCACCCAGCAAAGTGTTATAGTTTTCCAGCAACGTTAAAATATCTGGCCATTTGTATTTCTCAGTGTCGAGTTGGGCAATTTCTAGAGCCAAACTTGGGCGTGCAATGGCGCCGCGCCCGATCATGAAATCAGTGCAGCCACTTACTTCTTTACAGGCCAAGTAATCTTCTGGTGTCCAAATTTCCCCGTTAGCCACAACTGGGATTTTTAAGGCTTCACGAATTGGTGCCAAATATTCCCAATGGGCGGGCGCCCGGTACCCTTCCAGTTTGGTGCGGGCGTGAACGGTGAGCTTAACTGCGCCCGCCGCTTCTATGGCCTGCGCATTTTCAAGGTAGAGGATCTTATCTTCGAACCCTAAGCGCATTTTCGCGCTAACCGGGATTTCAGCGGGAACGGCTTTTCGAACGGCTGATACAATATCATGTAGCCGATGCGGAAACCGCAGCAGACTTGCTCCCGCGTCACGCCTATTCACTGTTTTTGCAGGGCAGCCAAAGTTTAAATCAACACCGAGCGGGCTAAGAGACCCCACAACTTCTGCATTTTCTGCAAGTATTTGGGGCTCGCCCCCCATAAGTTGCACATGAACTGGCACCCCCGCCGCTGTGCGGCCGCCAGTTTTAAGTTCAGGACAATATTTATGATAGACGGCAACGGGCAATACCGAATTGCTCACCCGGACAAATTCAGACACGCAAAGGTCAAATCCGCCGATTTTGGTGAGAATATCTCGCATGTAAACGTCAACCACCCCTTCCATCGGGGCTAAGGTCATGCTCATAAAAATGGGTCCATCACAAATTTCTATTTTAAACGTCTGGTTTTCAGGGTCTTTAGCATAATTTTCCCGTTTGTTTATTTCTTTAATGGAGTTGTCACAATTAAATGCTAAAAAAGTGAGACATTATAAATGACTAAATTAAAGCGGCAACCATAGGGGTTGCTGGAAAGTAGGAAAATATGAGCGGCTTTCTGACAAACACCACGTCAGGACATGGATCAGCAAAAAATTTAAAAGAATTTGATAATGCTGACGACGCCTTGAATGAGATCGAGGCAATTTACTCCGAAAATATAGCAAGAGTTAAAACACGGTTCGAGGCCTTTTCAGATGGTGACAAAACCACACCAATGGAGCCGGCCTACTATCCCTATTTGGGATTAGAAATCGGCGCGAAGGATATTAACTTAAGCGGGCGATTGGCCTATGGCAATCTGCATTCAGCAGGCAGATTTGGCACCACGCTCACCCACCCGGAACTCTTTAGAAGTTACTACCGGGAGCAAATTGAACTTATTCTTAAAAATCATAAACGACCCGTTATGGTCGGCTTGAGCGATCGCCCAATGCCCCTGCCGTTTGTGATTGAAAAAGCCTCATCCAACGTCTCTGGAGACGATGTTCAGGCTTTACAAGCCATATTCCCCATGCCCGAGTTGGCAAATATCAACGATTCTATTGCCAACGGTATTAATGAGCCCGCGCCCGGCAAGCCAATGCCGCTGGCATTATTCACCGCAGAGAGGGTGGATTATTCGCTGCTGCGACTATCCCATTATACGGGCACTGCCCCGCGCCATTTCCAGCGCTTTGTCTTATTCACCAACTATCAAAGATATGTGGACGAGTTCATTGAATATGGCAAGGATCAGGTGGAAAACGGGAGTGAATACCGGGCCTTTGTGGAACCTGGGAATGTCGTCACTACCAATCCAGATCTTACAGATGAGAAACCCGGCGGAACCCATCCGCAGCATCTCCCGCAAATGCCAGCCTACCATTTGGTCAGAGATGGCCATGAAGGTATAACACTGGTCAACATTGGGGTTGGCCCGTCAAACGCCAAAACCATTACAGACCATATTGCGGTGCTCCGGCCCCATTGCTGGTTAATGGTTGGTCATTGCGGCGGCCTTCGGCGGACGCAAAGTCTGGGTGACTATGTCCTTGCTCATGCTTATGTGCGCGAAGATCATGTGCTGGATGAGGATATTCACCCCTCAGTCCCGTTGCCTGCTATTGCAGAAATTCAAGTGGCCCTCACCGAAGCGGTGGCAAACGCTGCCCAGCGGGAAAACGTAAAAGACCACTTCAGAACTGGAACAGTTTACACCACAGACGACCGGGACTGGGAGCTTCGTCATAAGGATCTGGCCCAGCGGTTTAATCAGACCAAAGCTATCGCCATTGATATGGAGTCGGCGACCATCGCCGCCAACGGTTTCCGGTTCCGCGTGCCCTACGGCACGTTGTTATGCGTCTCCGACAAACCGTTGCACGGGGAAATTAAGCTTCCGGGTATGGCCAACAAATTCTACCAAGCCAGAACAGCCCGTCATCTTCGCATCGGTATTGAAACATTACGATCCTTACGCGAGGGCGGTATTGACAGCCTGCATTCCCGAAAATTACGCAGTTTTGACGAACCTGCGTTTCGTTAGCTATCTGCCGCTTTAAAATGCGGAATAAGTAATTCTGAAAAGTGAGAACAAAGGGCCGGGGATAAATCATGCCCCATCCCGCTCACTTGAACGAACGTGGCGCCCGGAATATGATTTGCCACATCTTCACCGCAAGCAAGCGGAAGCAGTGGATCTGCATCGCCGTGGATAACAAGGGCGGGGGCTGCAATACCTTCCAAGATTTCACGCCGCGAAGGTGCTGCCATCACAGCCGCATATTGGCGCATATATCCAGCAGGAGAATAGCTCCGATTAAAACACGTCTGGATATGCTTGATTAGCTCTGTTCTATCCCAACGGAAACCAGGGCTACCAATCACTTCATTAACGCGCAGGCCAAACTGGACGATATCCAACATTTCCTGGCTTTGAGGCGCAGAAGACATAATCTCAGTGGCTGCCGGGCTTGGCCCCGGAAGCGTGCTATCGGAAGATGAAGACATAATCGACGTTAGACTTATACAGCGGGCAGAGAATTGAAACGCAAATAACTGCGCGATCATGCCGCCCATGGACATGCCGACAATATGCGCTTTCTCAATGTCCAACCCATCCAGCACTACCGCGACGTCTTCGGCCATATCACCCAAACGGTAGGGCACGCTTGGGATGTTGCCTTCGCGTTTATCTTCTAAAATGGCGCCAAGATCTGGAACCCCAAGATCATCCAGTTTTTCAGACAATCCAATATCCCGGTTATCGATCCGAATAACCCGGTAGCCCGCATCCACTAGATCCTCGCAAAAAGAAGTCGGCCAATCGATGAGTTGAAACCCCAGGCCTGCGATCAAGACAACAGCCGGATGTGCAGGATCTCCCAAGCTATGGACTTCAAGTTCAACTTTTCCAGTAGTTATACGGGTCATTTCGATCCTCTTTTTGTAGGGTCTTTTCGGGCGAATTTACTCAAGCATTCAAAATCAGGCATAAAAAAAGCGGACCAACTAGTCCGCTTGATTTAATAGATTTTCAGTCAATCTAGCTTGTGGATTTAATCCAAGCTTCAATTTGTCCTTTTGGTGAGGCGCCGACTTTAGTACCAGCAACTTCACCATCTTTGAACAGCATCAATGTTGGAATACCGCGAACGCCATATTTTGTTGGCACATTTGGGTTTTCATCAATATTGATCTTTGCAATCGTGATTTCGCCGCCCATTTCTGAAGAAATTTCTTCAAGAGAAGGGGCAATTGTTTTACACGGTCCGCACCATTCGGCCCAGAAATCGACCAATACAAGTCCGTCATTTTTCAAAACATCTTCGTCAAATGAGCTGTCTGTAACATTAGTTGTGGCCATCATATCCTCGTTTCAGGCAAATAATATGGGCAAATTTTCAACGGTGAAATTGCCCTTCCAAGTGTTAACAATTACGTATCATGGTCGCCTTCGTCAAGTGATCGTCGCCACATCAATTCTCTGGGATCTCCATCAAATGGGGTCCATCTGTCCATAACAGCCCGCATTTAATACGTTTTTCGGGATATATTTTTTTCAAAGCTTCTCGATAAATTCCCATCTGCCGGAAATAAACTGCGGGCACATCTTTCAAATCTCGCGGGGATGGCCGGTTGGTCTTATAGTCAACCACCAGTATTTCATCCTCACCGATTAATAATCTGTCCATTTGCCCAGACATAACCCGGTTGCCCAAAAGACCCGTCAGCGGAACTTCCGCCATGCTGCCCGGACCAAAAATAGCGGCAAAGTCTGGATGCTGCAAAACCGTCAATGTTTCCTGCAAAATCACCGATTGCTGATTACTTGAGAGGTTATGTGCCGGACGTGATAGCCACTTACGGCCCACGGCCTCACGGACCTCAGGATCAACCGCTGGCAAGCTTTCAAGTAACCGATGGATCAAGATACCCCGGTGGAAACGATGACCATTATCTGCGCCAAGGGGAGAGCGTACAGAGGGCTCCTCCTCCTCTTTCGATGGTGTTAAAGGTTGCGGCGGGAATGGCTCTTCTGCTGGGGGTTCCATGACCCAGCTTGGCATTGGTTCCGCCACAATTTCAGGTTTTTCGGCCTTTTCTGAAAGCTTCGGCTCTTTATCACCGCTTGTCCGTCGCCGCGCCACTTGCCCCCATGGCAGTTCGATCTCTGCCACCTTATGCGCATGATCTTCAACGAACGCTTTATCCACCAAATCATACCAACAGCCTTCTGGTCGGCGGCGCACATTCTCCCAGCCACAAATATACAGGCGGTCTTCTGCCCGTGTCATGGCCACGTAAAGCAGGCGCCGTTTTTCTTCTTCTTGGCGTTTGATGATGGCACTATAGGCACTTAATGTTTTGGTATCGTAATTGGCTCGCCGAACGGGCCAAAGCGGGGAGGGAATATCTTCTTCCGTCCAAATAATGTTAGTGCCGCGGAAATTTGCAGTCCCTTGGCAGGTGTCCGGCAAAAACACGATGGGAGCCTGCAGCCCTTTTGAGCCATGCACTGTCAGTACACGAACTTCATTTTTGCCCTGCTCCATGTCCCGTTTCACTTCTGCGCCGCCAACTTCTAACCAATGTAGAAACGCCTGCAATGAGGTGGCTTCATTCCGCTGGTAAGAGAGCGCTAATGACAAGAACTCCTCGATAGGATCAATGGCTTCTTCCCCAAGGCGAGACAGCAATTTTTCGCGGCCCCGTTCGCGGCCCAGAATTTGCGCAAAAAATTCATATACCGGCACGAAATCAGCGCGCGCCAACTGACCTCGCAAGAATTCGACTGCTTTAGTGAAAATGGGAAGCCCCGGTTTGTTCATCCGAAGCGCCTGCCACAGGCTCATTCCCCGTTTGTGGGCCAGCTGAAAGAGTTGATCATCATCGCAGCCAACAAAGGGGCCTTTCAGAACCACAGCAAGATTAAGATCATCCTCGGGCAACAGTACAAATTTCCCAAGAGCCACCAAATCCATAACCGCCAACTGCTCGGTCAGGCGCATTCGGTCCGCACCTGCCACTGGAATCTCGGCAAGTTTCAGTGCCCGGACCATCTCATCAAAGAACGCATTGCGCCGCTGAACCAAGATCATCACATCACTTGGTTTGATGTGAGCGCCAGAGGATGCGAGGATTTCGCGTGTATCAAGCCATGCTTTAATCTGTATGGCGATATTGCGCGCAAGCTCTGCCGCTGGCACCATATTTGATCCCTGATCCAGCGGAATTTCCCATGGATCGGTTTCCTCGCGCTCTTCTGGGCGAATAATCGGCCATATCTCGGTAAATCCCGGCTGTTGATCTCGGAAAATGGAATGTTGAATTTCTGCGCCATCAACGTTCAAACCAGCTCTCGCGACCGGATCCGAAAACGCATCATCCACTAGGGAGAGAACCGCATGGGTCGATCTAAATGACAATCCTAGCGGCACAATTTCCCACGCTTTCTTGGCAAAATCCGCTTTATCTTCAAATAGGGCACGCATCTTATCAAAGGCTGCAGGGTCTGCCCCTTGAAACGAATAAATGGATTGTTTCTCGTCCCCCACCACAAATAACGTGCGGCCCGCATCACGGGCGCCCTCACCTGAGAAAAACTCCTCTGTCAGGGCGTTGATAACTTCCCACTGTTCAGGGCTCGTATCTTGGGCTTCATCCACCAAAATATGATCAATGCCGCCGTCCAGTTTGAACATGACCCAAGGCGCCACATCGGTTTTGGTGAGCAAATCACGGGTGGTCAAAATGAGATCATCAAAATCCAGCGCACCCCGGCGGGTTTTCTCCGATTCATATTCGTCAAGCAGCCGTTGCCCAAGCCGCAATATGGCAGAGCTGGCAGCCAACACCCGAATACGGCGCCGCTTTTCAACCACAGTCTCAAGGCGTTCAGCCTCAGCGATCATGACCTCCCGAATAGTGCCCATTTTTTTAACAGCAGGGTTGGTCGCAAAGGTTTTGACACTTTTCATACTGCCGTCAGTTTTCTTGAAATAGGCCGACAAATAGGTATCAAAAAGACTGATCCGTTGATCTGGAAGGCGCAGCCAATCTTCCATGGCCGCCGCATTCTTCAAATCTGCCGCGCTCCCCTCCAACAAAACCTCCAGCGCTTGACGAAGCGCGGCCCCGTCAAAACTCCCCTCATCAGAAGCCTGCTCAACAAGGGTTTTCTCGTCAAGGTTTGGATCTATTTCGATAAACGTCGCAAGATACGCTATTGCCCCGTCAAGCCCGCCATGGGCTTGAAAAAACCGTTTAAGACGGCCGCGTTTCGAGCTTAATCCTTGCATGAGCTGGGAGAAATCTTGCTCGTTCACCTGTTGGCTAACCTGATCAAGAGCTTCAAGCAAATCATCTTGGCCGTCATGGCGCGTTGCCATCAACAACCGATCCCGAGCCACTTCCATCATTTCAGCAGCGGTACGATCATCCAATTCCTGAAAATTGGGTGCAATGCCAGCTTCAAGCGGAAAGCGTCCAAGGATTGATCCGCAAAATGAATGAATGGTTTGAATTTTGATACCGCCCGGCGCATCCAGAACGCTGGCAAACAGTCGCCGCGCACGGACAATTTCCGCCTCTTCTGGCGGGCGCCCTTGGAGCTCATTTAGCGCGGATATTAGCGCATCACCAGACATCACCGACCAGTCACCAAGAGTGGTGTTCAGCCGGTTCGCCATTTCAGCCGCTGCGGCTTTTGTAAATGTAATACACAAGATCCGCTCTGGGGCGGTTCCTGACAGCATCAATCGCAATGTCCTGTCGACGAGAACACGGGTTTTACCCGATCCTGCCGATGCAGATACCCAAACAGATCGCTGCGGATCTGCCGCCCGTTGTTGAAGTGCAATGCCCTCCAAAGCAAGGGCTGATAACTCACGCACCATCAGATCCGCCTCCCGACCATTCTTTTACCCGCGCCAGATGCTGGTAATCATTAAACGGATCTTCAAACTCTGGCCTAGGTTTAGTGAGATACGGCGTGGCCTCCTGATCAAACTGCGCGATCAGGCGTTGCAATCCATAATAGGCGTCTGCGGCCAACTCTTCGGCGCTCATCTTCTTGGAGGCGGCACGGACTTCCCCTGCAGGATCACTCCCGCTTAACCGCACATACAAAAGCTCGGTCACTGATCCGGGTTTTATGCTGTCAAAAGCGCCCTGTCCCACCATGGTTGCCTCTAACGCGAGCTGCGGGGAAACACCAACCTCAACTTGCTTTGCTGACGGCGGGGCGCCAGTTTTATAGTCAATGATGGACAACTCCCCCAGCGGATTGCGATCAATGCGGTCAGCTGTTCCAGACAATGTAAACAATCCCATGGGCGCCGGAATAGCCAACGTTCCTTTTTCTTCCAAAAGCACAGTGGTGAAACGGGTTCGCCGCTCTCTCTCAAAGTCCACAAACCACGTGGCAATTCGTTTAAAGCGCGGCCACCAGAAAGCCCAAACGGCGGGATAAGAGAGAACATCCCCAAATGTCTCCCGGCCAATTTCTAACAATTCCTCAACGGCGTTGGAGGGGAGCTCTTTTGGGTACTTCGCAACGAATTTTTCCAGCGCTTTATGAATAAAAGTGCCTTTATCCGCAGCCCCCGGATCTTCGGCAATTTCTCTCAGCGGCCGTAACTCCAAAATTGCATCTGCAAAAATTGAATAGGGATCACGGATCCATTTCTCAATGCGGGTCACCGACAGGCGGCGCGGGCGATCTTTAACGGGCGGTGTTGGACGCGGCGCTGTCACAGGCCTCACTTTATCGGGCTGATCCATCATTCGCTGCCAGCTTAACAAATTGACGCTGTTGGTCCCCTCAAGGCTGCGGTCATTCTTTTTAAGCAGTGTTTCAAGGCGCAGCAACCAACGGCTCGGCACTGTGGGAGTGCCATCAATTTTCTCAGACCGCGTCAAAATCACTTCTTTTGCACAAAATGCCTGCTGAAAGTCATGGGCCGATAAACCGACTTTTTTCTCAGGGAGTGGCAATTGAAATTGTTGCCGCATGGGACGGCTCATCCACGGATCATTACCCGCCTCTGGCGGCCAAACACCTTTGTTAAGCCCCCCAAGGATCATCAAATCAGCCCGTTGCAGGCGTCCCTCAATAGGTCCCCAAATTTGCAACCGCGGATGCTGCCCGTACTGACTGCGCACCATACGGCCGATCATCAGACTGTCCAAAAGATCGGGCCAACTTCCCGGATTAACCGGACCCGCAATATCGCCCGCCCGCAAGAGTTCCGAGACGAAAGTGGCTGCAGCCTCTCCGAAATGGCCTTTCCAGATGTTTGATCCCGTACCGTCTTCAAAAAGCGACAGGCCCTCACAGAAAGCTACGTGAGCTTTTAGGTATTCAACCAAGTCCACATGTTTTTGCGCGCTGAGATCCGCAAAAGGTTGGGCAAGAGCCCTAAATTTCTCAAACCACTCACCCAGCTCTTCCGGTGCATTCTTTTTATCCAAACGCCGATCAAGCACATCCTTTAGCCCTGCAAGTCCGGGTGCTGGCCGCGGACCTCGCAAAACTGCCAACTCAAACGACCGCACAAGATTTCGAAACTCTCCGCGCGGCATCCCAAGGGAAGCGTAGGGATGTTTCAGTGCCGCAAGCATTGCAACTGGGTCACATTTTTCAGCCATCATCCGTGCCGTTAGGCGCAAAAATACACCGGCCGGTGATTGATCAAGGCTTGTTCCCGCACTATCATCAACTTCAATATCCCAGCGCCGTAACTCAGCACTGACCCGCCGTGATAAATCACGGTCAGGGGTGACAAGAACTGCCGTTTTGGTCGGATGGTTCAATGTTTCGCGCATGAGTAACGCCACGACCTGCGCCTCCGCTTGCGATCCGCCGCACGTCACTTGCTGCACATTACCGATTTGATCTGCGCTTGGCACATGGGCACTTTGCCATTGATCGGTCGTCTGGGCAGGGCGCATGGCTTCTGATAAAAACTGCACACGCTCTAGCGAACAACTTTGTGCGTCTTCAATGATGATATCGGGGACGTCATCCCGGGTTAGCCCCGCTTTTACAAGCAGGCGCGCCAATCCATATTGCGGATGGCTTGGTTCTTCCTCCAGCATATTCCACGCTTCATCGTCCAAATGCCGATCCAGCCCCGGTAGAACCACCGTGCCGTTGGGCATTTTGGAGACCAGAAGCAAAAGTTCCGACGTTGCCGGAATTGAGCCTGTGGAGCCCACGGCATAAATGTGACCCGTAGGTGGCTTCCGTCGCCACTCTTCCACTTGCGCTCGCAAAAGCATGTCCCGCCGAAGGGCAGGATCAATGGCCCCTTCTGCCTCCAAAATTGTCGGCCAAACCTCGCTAATAATGGTTAGAAATTCAAGAATGACTTGCCAGTGAGAGGCATATTCGTCTGGCACCAAGTTTTTAAGATCTGCAAAATCCACACCCTCGGTCTGAACTTGATCGAGCAGCCGCGCTAGCTCCAACGACAAGCCCACAGCTTGGGCAAAATCGTGCTTTTCAGGATCGCGCTGTTCAATCAGCCGTGCCAGTAACAATTGACGACGAAGACTTTCAATAGCGGGCGGAAGATCCAGACTCCCGGCGAAATCCGTATCCAACCCCAAGTCGCCTTCAAGTGCCAACTCATCCTCGTCCACATCACCCAAAGGGCGCATACGCGGCAGCAGCAACGGCTTGCCTTTAGTTTCCCGGAGGAACGCGTTTTGAAGTGCCCGCGCTGCCCGGCGGGTGGTGGTCAGGATCGTGACATTCCCCAATGTGGATAAGTCATCTCCGTGCCGGCGCAACAGCTCCTTCGCCAAGCAATCTACGAATGCCATTTGCGGCGGGATATTAAGGATTGTTGTCTCTGTCAGGGTTTTAAGTGTCACAGCTCGCGAATTTTCTTTTCAATGATGTTCAAGGCAGCTTCTGTTCCAGCATGCAGCCATTGCCCCGGGTGGCGCAAGCCAAATAACCGCCCTTGTGCTTGGGCTTTATCGAAAATAACGTTCATGGAAAACTTTCCGGGCTCAATATTCATAAACAATTCTGGGTTGATGATCTGGATGCCCGAAAAAATAAACGGGGCCTCACCCCCGGCTGCGCAGCGGGAGAGCTCACCGGTTTCCGACATCTGATAATCGCCAGATCCATCGTATCCCACTGCCGTCTCCTTTGGTTGCAACAACAATAAGACATCCATTGTTTTTGGATCCCAATAGTCTACAGCGGCTTTGAGCGACGTGTCATGGCCGTCCCGAATAATCACATCTGAATTGAGAACCGCAAACGGCCCACTTCCAAGAAGCGGCAGGGCTTTCTGCACGCCGCCACCTGTCTCCAACAGCGCGCCGCGCTCATCTGACACCGTGATCTCCAGATCAGTCACTGTTTCCACGTGAGCTTCAATTTGGTCTGCAAGATAGTGACAATTAACCACAGCTTTACTGATACCGGCTCCGCGCAAGAGATCAAAACTGTAGTCGATCAGGGCTTTTCCCGCCACTTTGATCAAGGGTTTCGGTGTTGTGTCTGTTAGGGGGCGCAATCTGCGGCCAAGGCCAGCTGCCAATATCATTGCGCTTGAGATTTTGTTTTCCAAGTCTTTTTCCCTAACCCAATTTTCCAATGCTCACAGTAATCCAATGTTTTAGCGCAAGTAGATCAGGATGGGTTAAATTTGTTTGGAAATGAGCGATCATGCGCGGCATAAATTCCAAATATCGAGGTTTATTGTCGCGATCTGCAAGGCGGGTGAAAATTCCCATAATGCGAAGGGCTCTATGAGCCCCCAAGATCGCATACATCCGTCTAAATTCTGTCTCATCAACACCCGATTTTGCAATATACCGATCTAGCATTTTTCCAGCAATTTCCGGAGATACATCACGGCGGGCATCTTGCAACAAAGACACCAAGTCATAGGCAGCAGGCCCGGTCATGGCATCTTGATAATCAAGAAGCCCCAAAGCTTTCAAGCCATCCCGGTCAGATAAATACAGTAAATTCTCTGCATGAAAATCACGGAGAAGGAGAACTTCTTTATCATCCTCTAGATTTTTAAGAAGTTGGCGCCAGATTTGTTGAAAGAAAAATCGGGCGTTATCAGGCAGGGTTTTATCTGTGGCCTTTGGCACGTACCAGTCCAGAAACATCGTGTTTTGATCAAGCACATAGTTGGATGAAAAGTAGGGCAAGCCTGTAGGGCGCGTCTGATTTGAAAGATCGATTAAAAAGTCTGTGGCCAATTCATAGAGCGCCTCTTCGTCTGCGCCTTCTGTCAGTAACCAAGCAAATAGGTCATTTCCAAAATCTTCCAGCAAAACCAAACCTGAGGCGAGATCAAATGCCAAAACTGTCGGTGCGCTATATCCAGCGGTTTGCAAAATATCCGTAACACTCAGAAATTTTTGCACCACTTCCGTATCCGGATCAATCATCAAGATAGCGGTGCCATCAAACCTGGTTAGCCGCTCGTATTGACGGCTAGAGGCATCGCCTGCAAGCTTTGTCCGGCTTGATGATCCCCAGTTGTTTTTTTCCAGAAAGGCTGTGATTAACGCATCCATTGGCCCGTTCAATCTGTTAGGTTTTTAAGTCTGTCTTGCCAGTCTTCTGGCCCTGTCACCGTGATAAGTCGCGTACCTTCATCCCCGCCTTCAGGAATTGAAAGCGTAATATCCAAAGACGTCTCCGGGGCAAGATCTTGCAAATTGGAAACCCATTCAATCAGTGTAATTCCTGTATCATACGCTTCTTCGATATCAAGTTCCCAGACTTCTTCTGGGTCTTCAAGACGGTAGAAATCATAATGGTAAATTGGGGCCCGCTCGCAGTCATAGGTCAGCAATAAATTAAATGTCGGACTTGGAACTTCCGTTGTCTCGCCGCACAGCCCCCGAATAAGCGCCCGTGCAAAAGCCGTTTTTCCAGCGCCCAGCGTTCCATTTAAGGTGACAATATCCTGAGCCTTCAAGATAGCACCCAAGGATTTTGCCAAAGCAGCCGTTTCATTTTCATTTGCAACGGATACTTGCAGTATGGGTGTCATTTCGGCCGTACTCTCTAGTTAGGTTTAGCGTCAAGGCATACGGTGGCCGGCAATTGGCAATTAATTGTCGTTCCCGCATTTTCAGCAGATTCCAACTCGACCCACCCACCATGCATTTCAACGAAACTCTTGACCAACGATAGCCCAATACCAGCACCGGCATTCTCGTGGGTTGTGTCCCCTTTAGAGAAACGTTCAAAAATCTTGGCTTGCATGGCAACCGGAATGCCAATGCCCGTATCAATAACCGTGACAAGAAGTCCTTCGGCATTTCTTCTGGCTTCCAGGCGAACTTCGCCGCCCGGTTCTGTAAATTTTATTGAGTTGCTGAACAGATTAAAGATAACCTGTTTCATGCGCCGCTCGTCCAGATTGGCCCAACCAAGATCGTTTGAGACGTTGAAATCAATATTGATCCGGCGCTTGCGGGCGCGATCATGGACCATGGTGACCACATTGGCGAGCAAGGCGTGAACATCAACAGGTTCTAGGTCCAACTCAATATTACCCGCCTGAATGTTCGCCATATCCAGAATATCATTAATCAGATGCAACAAATGATTGGAGCTGTCCAAAATTCCTTGCCCATATTCACCTTGCTTATTGTTCAGTGGGCCAAAGAACTGTTTCACCAGAATTTCCGAAAATCCAATAATCGTGTTTAGTGGCGTTCGAAGTTCATGGCTCACGCTTGCCACAAACTCGCTTTTCATGCGGTCGCCTGCTTCAAGTGCTTCATTTCGTTCTGTGAGCACACGTTCAATCCGCAGCTGATCGGTCACGTCCAAATACGTATAGAGAACATTCCCATCGGGAAGCGGTACACGGTTATAGTTTATGATACGGTCTTTGGGATGGTTAAGTTTGCCACTGTAAGCGTCCCGGCGAGTTACGTTAGCAATATACCGTTCCCGAAGGTCACCGCTTGGGTCAACCTTCCACTGCGTAAATATCTTATCGATCAGGACTGAAATATGCATATCTTCTTCAAGATGTGCTGAGGGCACGCCCCAAATTTCTGCAAAGCCGGAGTTAAACAGCTTCAACCGGGCATCTGCGCCAAACACGGCGACCCCTTCATATAGGTTATCAAGGGTTGCGCGTTGCACGGCTGTTTGTGTATTACGGGCCCGCTCCAGCACGACTTTATCAGTGACATCTTCGAACATGAAGAACAGGCCACCAAAGGAATGCGGGGCAATCACAGTGCGCAGCATGGTTTCATCCGGAAGCTGGACCAGTTCTTCCTTCATATTGATCAGGTTGGTAAAAAGCGCTTTGCGTTTGGCTTTATACGCGCTGAAATCTGCCTGTTCCGGCAAACGGCGTAATTCCCGCTGTTTATCAAGGATCTCAAGGATTGTTGGCTTATCTTGCAGGAAGGAATCTTCTATTTTCCACAGACGTGCATAGGTTTGGTTATAAAAAACCAGCCGTAAATCTGGGCTGTAAATGGCAATGGCGGTGGTGATATTTTCAAGAACACTTTCCTGGCCACGCGTATGCTCACTCATTTCAGACGCCATCTGCTCTTCGCGGCTAACGTCTTCTGCAAAACCGGCAAGCTGATTTTCAAATTCCAGCGGAACTTCATGAATTTTGAAACTATGAAGATCACCGCCAACCACATAACGGCGAATTTCTGATTGCTGTGCTTGGGAAACTCGGGCTTTTGCGGCCAGTTTGCGCGCTTGATCAGGTTCTCTGTTTGACGCCAGCTCCGGCATGTCGCCTAAAGTTGATGGTGGGCCCACAATGGTTTCGTATTTTGTATTGTGCCAGACAATTCTTGATTGTTGATCCCGGCGCCAGGCGGCAAAGGGTGCTGCGTTTAAAAGATCAATAAAATCATCTCTTTCAGCACGCGTGTCCATCAGGGCCGACTTCAGGCCGAGGACGTCTTTATCGGTTGATTTTTTATCGTCCTGAACAATTTCTAATTCGTCTTCCAATAAGCGGACACGATCCGCCAATTGATCTGAATGAGACAGTAAGGACAACGCCTTTTTCCGCATGACAAACAAAGCCATAGCAAGAACCAGCGCTAACAGCACTGCAAGCCACATGACAATCAGTTCAGTGGACGAAAAATCGATCTCCATACGCGAAAGCCTAAGCATATCCTGATTCAATTGACTTGCCGGGCCTGCAAAATGCAGCCTCCCGCCGACAGGTTTGCTTCAGAACGAGCAAAAAATTAGTAACAAAGACAACAGTCTAGGGGAATAATTTCATTTCGAATATAAAAAAGGCCGCTAAAAAAATATTAGCGGCCTTAATCATGCTTTATTTATCGAAAGATTAGTAACGATAATGATCTGGTTTAAACGGTCCAGTTTGTTTCACGCTAATGTAATCGGCTTGCGCTTCTGACAGCTCAGTGAGCTGTACGCCCAATCTTGCCAAATGCAAACGAGCGACTTTCTCGTCCAGATGCTTTGGCAGAACGTAAACTTCATTGCCATATTGCTCAGACCGTTCCCAAAGCTCAAGTTGCGCCAACACCTGATTGGTGAAGGATGCGCTCATCACAAAGCTTGGATGACCAGTTGCACAGCCAAGGTTTACAAGGCGACCTTCGGCCAAAACGATAATCCGTTTGCCATCAGGAAACTCAACTTCATCTACCTGTGGTTTCACATTGTGCCAAGGATAGTTGCGAAGGGCTTCGATATGAATTTCAGAATCAAAGTGACCGATATTACAGACGATAGCGCGATCTCTCATTTCCCGCATATTATCAATCGTAATCACGTCGATATTGCCGGTTGTTGTTACGAAGATATCGCCAAGCGGAGCCGCTTTATCCATGGTAACAACTTCATAGCCTTCCATAGCTGCTTGCAGCGCACAGATAGGATCAATTTCTGTTACCATCACCCGCGCACCCTGCGAGCGAAGAGAGGCAGCTGAGCCTTTACCAACATCACCGTAACCGGCAACAACAGCAACTTTACCCGCAACCATCACGTCAGTTGCCCGCTTGATGCCATCAACAAGGCTTTCGCGGCAACCGTAGAGGTTATCAAATTTGGACTTGGTCACACTGTCATTTACATTGATGGCCGGAACTTTCAACGTTCCCGCTTTCGCCATGTCATAAAGACGGTGCACACCAGTTGTTGTCTCTTCTGACAAGCCTTTGATATCCGTCAAATATTGCGGATAATCATCATGCATAATTTGAGTAAGGTCGCCGCCATCATCCAAAATCAAATTTGGACGCCAGCCGTTTGGTCCCTCAATTGTCTCTTTAATGCACCAAAGAAATTCTTCCTCGGTTAGACCTTTCCATGCAAAAACAGGAACGCCTGTTACCGCAATCGCGGCTGCAGCTTGATCTTGAGTTGAGAAGATGTTGCATGAAGACCAACGAACTTCCGCACCCAGAGCCGTTAAAGTTTCGATCAGAACAGCCGTCTGAATTGTCATGTGCAAGCAACCGGCAATCCGGGCACCCGTCAAAGGTTTACTTGGCCCGAATTCGTCGCGAAGAGCCATAAGCCCCGGCATTTCTGTTTCCGCAATTGTAATTTCTTTGCGGCCCCAGTCTGCGAGTGAAAGGTCTGCAACCTTGAAATCTTCTGAAGTTGACATGAGAGGTTCGATTCCCTTGTGAATGAAATTTCTGGGCGGCGCCTGACAATAGGATTTAAGCGCACCTTACCCGTGAGACTGGGTGTATATCAGGTCTCATTCAGTTAATCAACATCAATATAAAGACATCTTTATATCATGATTAATTAATTCTTAAACACAGATCTAAAAGTCAAAAAGGGAAGCCTATCCGTGCGGCTCTTCGTCCTGATCTTCACCGAACTTCCCCGCAACCAACGTTTCAAGAGCCGTAAGGGCTTCATCCGCTTGCTCGCCGGATACGGAGACCCGGATAGAGGTTCCTTTAGAAGCTGCCAACATCATCAAGCCCATAATGGACGTGCCAGAGACATTGTTATCATCCTTAGTCACGATGATATCCGCCTGAAATTTTTCAGCGCATTTAACAAACTTCGCCGCAGCCCGCGCATGCAGGCCCCGTTTATTTTGAATTGTTAGGGATTTTTGAAGAGGGGTCGTCATTTCAACGCTCGTGCTGATCAGGTTTTATTGGCCAATAAATGTGAGGCAACGTTGATATATTTTCGGCCCGATTCTTGAGCCGCAGCGACAGCATGTTCCATATCATCTTCACCGCGCAGGCTGGCAAGTTTGATTAACATGGGGAGATTAATGCCTGCAATAACTTCGACATTTGCTTTTTCCATGACGGAAATAGCCAGATTAGACGGCGTACCGCCAAACATATCGGTTAGCAATATAACGCCGGAGCCAGTTTCCACTTCGGAGACCGCGTTCAGGATATCCTGGCGGCGCTGTTCCATATCATCATCGGGACCGATGGATATGGCACGCACTTGATCTTGTGGTCCAACGACATGTTCGGTTGCAGCAACAAATTCCTCTGCCAGACGGCCATGTGTTACGAGTACCATTCCAATCATCTCAACTGCCCTTCAGTCATTCAAATTCACTTAGACCTCGACAAGGTCTCTGTGTACTAGTTGGGTAAAATAGCCATTCTTTTCGATCTGGTCATGGATATTTTCCGCTACACAAACGGATCTGTGCCGTCCACCTGTACAACCAATTGCGATGGTAAGATAGGATTTTCCTTCTGCAAGATATCTGGGCAGCAATAATTCAAGCATATTTACCAACTGGTCCATAAAGGGTGCAAAAGCGGTGTCCTCAGCAATGTAAGCCGCAACCGAAGCATTTTTCCCAGATTCTGTCCTCAAAACCTCATCATAATAGGGGTTTCGAAGGAAGCGCATATCGAAGACCAAGTCAGCTTCTCGCGGAACCCCCTTTTTATAGGAAAAGGAGACAATGGTTGTGGTGAGAGCCGGCCTCTCTTTCAAGCTAAAGCGCTGGATCAGCTGATGACGTAAATCTGGAAGCGATAACAACGTGGTATCAATGCAGATATCCGCTTTGTCTTTCAACGGCTGGAACATGCCGTGCTCTTTCAAAATCCCATCGGCAACGGGACGGTCACTTGCTAGGGGATGTTTTCGGCGGGTTTCGGTGAAACGCCGCTGCAATACCGCGTCATCACATTCCAAAAACAGCAGGCGCACCTCGCTATTAGCATCTTCTTTCAATTTTGAAATGAGACTGAGTAAGCTCTGCGTTGAAAATCCGCTAGTTCTCGTATCAACACCAACAGCGATGTTCAATCCGCCTTCACGGCTAATTTCTCGAACCAAAGGCGAGAGAAGAGACAGCGGAATATTATCAGCAACTTCCCAGCCTAAATCTTCAAACTGCTTCAGTGTGGTGGATTTTCCAGCACCGGAAAACCCGGTAATCAAAACAATGCGTGTGTGCGGTTTTACCATAAGAAATTTTTCTCAATCTGTGCCATTTATCCCTCGTCATTTCCGAAAACCTGAGGGTCGGGCCAAATATCAGCCATCCGTTTCAGCGCCAACTTAATGCGCGCCGGAGCTGAAGCTGCCATGGCATCTAATTGCATCAACGGGATATCGAGACCCTCTATATGGAGATATTGAGGCGTGTCAGGCAACCGCTCGATGGCACTAGCGGGCATCAGATCACAGGCCAAATGAACCTCGGCGTGATCGATATAGGGCATTGAAATAAGGCCAAGCCCTCGAACCTCCATCATCCCAAGGATGGTTTTAGGACCTTCTGCCAAAAGGCGGCCGTCTTTAACGCGAAGATCAACATAATCGTCGGATACCAGCTCCGCTCCGCCCTCAATAAGGCGCAAAGATAAGTCTGATTTACCGACGCCGGAGGGCCCGCGCAGTAAAACAGCTTTCCCATTAATAGAGACGACAGATGCGTGCATTTTTGACATACACTGAACCTGCCCCTCTGATGGTTAGCTGTCAATCCCTGTTGGTGTTTTTCGGCAGCCGGATGCTAAAGCGAGCGCCAATAATGCTGCCATCGGGGCTTAATCTGTTTGAGGCTTTTATACTGCCATCATGGGCATCGATGATCAGGCGCGAAATACTTAACCCAAGGCCAGAATGCCGGCCAAAATCTTCTGCTTTTGGTCGTTCCGTATAGAACCGGTTGAAGATCGCTTCCAGTTTATTCTCAGGCATTCCGCACCCTTGATCTTCCACATCCATCTGGACCCAATCAATTCCGCTGGTATCACGATCTTCACTGACCCGCACCAGAACCCGCGTATTTTTCGGAGAAAAGGAAATGGCGTTTTCAATCAAATTGCGTAGGACTTGCCCCAAACGTCCCGGCACGCCGTTAATAATAATATCCTGACTTGAAATTTCCACTTCCACAGCAACGTCTGACGGGCCAAATCCGTTTTGATACATGCCAACCACGCCTTCGATAAGTTCCACAAGAGCGATAATCTCGCCTTCACTGCGCGATAGCTCTGCATCAAGCCTGCTGGCCGCAGAAATATCAGTGATCAACCGGTCTAATCGTTTCACATCACTGGAGATAACATCCTGCAATTTCTTGCGGGTCTCATCATCTTTCACCCGCTCAAAAGTCTCAATGGCAGTGCCGAGTGAGGTTAGGGGGTTTTTCAGTTCATGGGAGACGTCGGCGGCGAAGGATTCAATGGCGTCCATTCTGTCATATAGAGCCACTGTCATCTTCCCAAAAGACGTGGATAAGTCGCCGATCTCATCTTGGCGATCTGAAAAATCTGGCATCTCCACACGGCGTCCAAGTCCCAAACGCACTTTATCAGCCGCCTCCGCCATTAGGTGGATGGGAGTGGCGATGGTGCGGGCAAGATACAAGGACAATAACAGGGTAATGACCACAGTGATTGAAAAGACGATGAGCGTTGTGACTTGCGCAGATTTCACCGCATCATCAATAGCGGCTCCGTCTTCAATGAGGATCAGCCCACCGAGGATATGCTTAAACCCTTGAACAGGAAGGGCCACGGTAATCATTAGCCGGCCCTCTTTGGTCTGGCGGATTACATTGGCGTTATCACCGCCAAGGGCCTCGGCTACTTCTGTAAAATCTTCAATGGTAACCGCTGTTTTTGGTGGAAAGAGCGGATAATCTTGGGCCACCGGGATGAGGTCTGCAAGAAAACCATACAGACCTTCGTAAAACTTTTGAAGTTGGCTCGACTGATTTGGTGGCGGCAGCGGCTCAAAAATGATCTCACGGCCAGATGATGCCAAAACACGGCTATCTGCGATCAACTCCCCGTCACGGTCATAAAGGCGCGCAGTGGTATCGGTCACCACAGCCAACCGCCGGAGTACACTGCGGATATTTCGAGTATCAAGTGTCAGACGATTTACTTTTCCAGCAAAAGAAACCTCGTTCAGCGACGCCTCACCCAAGGCGCCTGCAATCATTCGCCCATTGGTCGTCAACGCCTGAATACGGGCGTCGATAAGACCTGTTCGAAATTGATCAAGATAAAGGATGCCGCCCGCGAGAAAGAATACAGCGAACAAATTAATCGCCATGATCCGGCGACCTAGCGAGGAAAAGGGGCCCCATTTCCGCTTTAAAGGCGACCTAGATCTCAGGCCCCTTTTGCCAAGTGAGAAAACGCCCTTGGCTGAGGAGGTCTCTTCCGCATCAATCGGCGTGTCATCTTGCTGTACTGGCAACTTTGTCCCCGTCTATACCTGCTAAGTCAGCAGCGCATATAGATTACTCTTTAAACCGATATCCCACACCATATAACGTCTCGATGGCTGAAAAGTCAGTATCTACGGTGCGGATTTTTTTACGAAGCCGTTTAATGTGGCTGTCAATTGTCCGATCATCCACATAAATATTGTCGTCATAGGCTGCGTCCATCAATTGGTCCCGGCTTTTCACATGGCCCGGACGATACGCTAACGCATGCAATAACATAAACTCAGTAACGGTCAACGTTACTTCTTTTTCATCCCAGAAACAGGCATGACGCACACTGTCCAGGCGCAACCGTCCGCGCACCAAAACATCTTCGTCAGGGGTTTCTTCATTATCGGCTTTTGCTTTATGGCGCCGCAGGACGGTGCGAATTCTCTCTACGAGCAATCGTTGAGAAAACGGCTTTTTGACATAATCATCTGCCCCCATTTTGAGGCCCAGAAATTCATCAATTTCATCGTCTTTGGACGTTAGGAAAATCACGGGCAATTCTGAGGTGCGCCGCAAACGGTTCAACATTTCCATGCCATCCATGCGGGGCATTTTAATATCCAGAACCGCCAAATCAGGTGGGCTATCAGCAAAGGCAGCCAGCGCCTCTTCTCCATCAGAGAATTTCGATACAGAGAATCCTTCAGATTCCAACAAAATCGAAACCGTTGTTAGGATATTAAGATCATCATCAACCAGCGCAATTCTTGTCGTCACTGCAAACCCCTTTTCAGCTTTCCCTACCATAATAGGTAAGTTACCCCCTTAATACCATCCTGCTTTTGGCACAATTGTGGCAAGATAGGGGCTAATCCAAGATATTAAAGTATTCACCAAACGATGAGAGAGCAAAAGACGGATTCTGAACGCCAATTATTTTACAAAAAAAAGCGAAAAAAAACTGTCCAACTAGTCAGTTTTAAATGAAACCAAAATAAAAATTGGTTAACTAATTTCAAAATTGGACAAAGCAAACAAAAACCGAAAGCCACACGAAAGATGTGAAAATAAATTTCAGTTTTTTGGCAATTTCATTACGCTAGCTGTTGCGCCGCCAAATCCGTAACCGTATCTTTGGCTATACGCATCAACAAACATATCTATTGGAGAGCCACTGTGGAACAAAAGGGACCTCGTAAGAGTTCTTATGGACTGGACAATCAAGGACTAAGTGCTGTTGGAACAGCCCACTGGAACTTGTCAGCCCCGTCACTTTATAAAGAAGCACTCGCCCGGGGGGAAGCATCGCTTTCAGAAGGCGGAGCACTTGTTGCCCTAACAGGTCAACACACCGGTCGATCTGCCAACGATAAGTTCATCGTTAAAGAAAGCAGTAGTGAAGACAATATTTGGTGGGGAAAGGTAAATAAGCCGATCGAACAAGCCAAATTTACCGGCCTCCATAAAAAAATGATCTCCCACATGGCAGGCAAAGAAATCTTTGTTCAAGACTGCTACGCTGGTGCTGACAAAAACAACCGTTTGCGCGTTCGTATCATCTCGGAATGCGCTTGGCACAGCTTGTTTGCGCGCAATATGTTCATTCAGCCCACACCGGAAGAGCTGGACGATTTTGTTCCAGAATTCACAATTGTTCAGGCGCCGTCCCTCGAGGCCGACCCTGCTGTTGATGGCACACGCTCCGAAGTTTTTGTTGTGGCAAACTTTGCAGAAAAAATGGTTATCGTTGGCGGCACATCCTATGCCGGTGAGACGAAGAAATCCGTTTTCTCGATCCTCAACTACCTTCTCCCTGAAAAGAACATCTTGCCCATGCATTGTTCAGTCAATGTGAGCAGTGACGGCGACAGCGCGGTCTTCTTTGGACTATCTGGGACCGGTAAAACCACGCTTTCTGCTGATGCGAGCCGTATGCTCATTGGTGATGATGAACATGGTTGGTCTGACGACGGCGTTTTCAATTTTGAAGGCGGCTGTTATGCGAAGGTCATTAAGCTTTCAGAAGAAGCTGAACCTGAAATTTATGCGACAACGGGCCGTTTCGGAACTGTCCTTGAAAATGTTGTTATGGATGAAAATGGTAAGCTGGATTTGGATGACAACCGTCATACAGAAAATACCCGCGCGTCCTACCCCATTCATTTCATCCCCAATGCCAGTGACACCGGCATCGCAGGCAATCCTAAAAATGTCATCATGCTAACAGCCGATGCATTTGGTGTTTTGCCTCCGATTTCAAAACTGACACCTGAACAGGCCATGTATCACTTTATCTCTGGTTATACAGCCAAGCTTGCCGGAACTGAAAAAGGTCTGGGCACAGAGCCACAAGCGGCTTTCTCAACCTGCTTTGGCGCTCCGTTTATGCCGCGTCATCCGTCAGTTTACGCCAAACTTCTTGGTGACAAAATTGCCAAACATGATGTCAATTGCTGGCTTGTAAATACAGGTTGGACAGGCGGCGCTTACGGTACTGGCCATCGCATGCCAATTGGTCACACCCGTAGCTTGGTCAACGCTGCGCTGGACGGAACACTTGCAACTGTTGAAATGGAGAAAGATCCGTTCTTTGGTCTTTCAATTCCAAAAACATGTGACAATGTTCCAAGCGAGATTTTGAACCCGCGCAATACATGGGCTGATAAAGACGCCTATGACAAGCAAGCGGCACATCTTGTTCATCTGTTCATCGAAAACTTCGAACAGTTTGCAGAATACGTAAATGAAGAAGTTATGAATTCAGCGCCAAGACGCGCTTAAGCCGTTCAACTCAACATCTGAAGCCTCCGCCCATTCGGCGGGGGCTTTTTTTATACCTACAGTCTGCCAAATTACGCTACATGTATTGTCCTCAAATTAAAGGAGCGAACATGCGCGACGCTGTAATTTTCGATATGGATGGATTGTTACTGGATACAGAACAGGTTGCCTTGCGTACTTTCAAGGAGACTTGCGCTCATTTTGGCTTATCTTTCGAGCTGGCACTCTACCATCAATGCATTGGGAGCAATTTACAGCGGACGGCCAATATTCTGGAAAAGGGTATAGACGGTTTTTCAAAAGAGAAGTTCATGCCCGTTTGGAACACCGCCTATGTTGAAAATGCAGTGGAAAAATCCGTTCCTATAAAGACAGGCGTCCTAGATTTCTTAAACATGCTTCGATCTAATAATGTGCCTTGCGCCATCGCGACGTCATCGCCCCGCAGGAATGCAACCCGGAAACTCGAAAATTCTGGTTTGAGCGACTATTTTTCTGAATTTATGTTCGGTGATGAAGTAACAGAGAGTAAGCCCCACCCAGAAATTTACCTAAAAGCCGCTGAAAAACTGGGGATAGATCCGAAAAACTGCCTTGCGCTTGAAGATTCCGATAATGGTGTTCGGGCAGCTCACGGGGCCGGTATGTTTGTGTTTCAGATCCCTGATATCGTAGACCCATCGGCCGATGTTTTGAAACTCGGCCATGAAATTGTGCCCACCGTGGCCCATGTTCACGAACGGTTTATTGCTAAGACCAAATTGTAATTTTATAGAGGTCCAGATATAACTATTACTGGCGTCCCCCGAATGGGGAGGCTAAACGAAAATAAGAACCCCGCTCGATTTCCAAACATCACCTAAATTAAGGCACTCGCTATGTGGTCTGTTTCCTTATCCATACTTCCAATTTTCCTTCTACTTATTTTGGGTTATGGCCTTCGCACAAAGGGATTTCCTGGGGATAATTTTTGGCCCTTAGCCGATAAGGTGACTTACTGGATCTTGTTTCCGTCCTTATTGCTTTACCGCACGACCACCGCGCCTTTAACTGGTGATGTTCTTGTCCCCTTTGCCATTGCCCTTATTGGGGCGCTCAGCGTTTGCGCCATTTTGGCGGTGCTCGCCGCAAAGTTTCTGAAATTCTCCAATCCACTTTCTGGCTCATTGTTTCAAGGGGCCACGCGCCATAATACATTTATCGCCTTCGCCACCGCTGACATGCTGTTTGGCAATGACGGATTGCTTCTGGCAGCCGTTGCCACATCGATTTTAGTGCCGCCAACAAATCTGTTTTGTGTGTCTGCCCTTGTCATCTATCAAGGCAATAAAGACGGCACGCTGAAAAAGCGCCTTTTGCAGGAAATACTGCGGAATCCGTTGCTGCTTGCCATCGGAATTGGCGTATCTCTTAACTTATCGGGCATTGGTCCGCTGCCCGTCATTCATGATATGGCGAACATACTGTCTCGGGCCGCACTTCCGTTTGCCCTCTTATGTGTGGGCGCCGGGCTTCATATGCACTCCATGCGCTCAGAAATTAGAGCTGTCACACTTGCAGCAGTCGCCAAACTGGCAGTTTTCCCGGCGGTTATGATCGGAGCAATTTTGCTCACTGGCCTAGACGGCGTGGCCGCTGTTATTCTGGTGATTTACGGGGCTGTTCCCACTGCAAGTTCCGGTTATGCACTGGCAAAACAACTGGGCAGCGACGCCGAAGCCATGGCAGCGATAATCACCATTCAAACACTGCTATCCATGGCCACATTGCCAATTTCAATTGCCTTGGCAACCTCCTATTTTATAGGCGGATAAGCATTAGCCAATTTTTGTGATGGTGGGGTTCGGTCCGCAAAGCGCGCAGGCTGGATCAGGTCGCACCTTCACTTTTCGAAACTCGGTATAAAGCGCGTCATAAATGACAAGGCTTCCCGATAGGCTTTGACCAGCGCCCAGCAACTCTTTTAAAATCTCTGTTGCTTGCAAAGATCCCATGGTGCCCGCAAGCGCACCCAAGACACCCGCTTCCCCGCAGGTTCTGGCAACATCATCTGGTGGCGGCGCGGGGAAAATACATCGGTAGCAGGGATGTTCATCCCCTTCGAACGCTTTGTAAGTGGATAGCTGTCCCTCAAACTGCAGCATAGCTGCCGATACCAGCGGTTTTTTCAAAAAATAGCAGGCGTCATTTATCAAAAATCGCGTATCAAAATTGTCTGATCCATCAGCGATAAGATCATAATCAGAAAACAATGCTTCGACATTACTTGCCGTCAATCGTTCCGTATGCGGTATGAGTTTCACATCCGGATTAATCTCGGCAACAGATTTCTCTGCACTCAGCACTTTTGGGGTGCCAATATCGGCCATGCCGTGGGCAATTTGCCGCTGCAGATTTGATAAATCCACAACGTCATCATCAACAACGCCGATGGTGCCGACACCCGCTGCGGCAAGATACATAATAAGCGGTGAGCCAAGCCCACCTGCCCCGACGATCAACACTTTGGATTGCAGTAGTTTTTTCTGCCCAATACCGCCAACTTCGCGCAAAACAATATGGCGCGCGTAGCGATCTAGCTGATCATCGGTCAGGTTCATGCTTATATTCCGTCAAATAACGCTGTTGTCAGATACCGTTCGGCAAATGAAGGGACGATAACAACAATTGTTTTTCCGGCCATTTCATCTCGTTCTGCAAGTTCTAGTGCTGCCGCAACTGCCGCACCAGACGAAATACCCACCGGCACCCCCTCTTCCCGTGCCAACGCGCGAGCTGTCTCGAAAGCAGTCTCGTTGCCAATGGTCAGAACCTCGTCAATGAGAGTTTCATCAAGGTTTTTAGGAGAGAAGCCTGCACCAATGCCCTGAATTTTATGGGGGCCCGGCTGGCCGCCAGATAGAACAGGACTATCTTCAGGTTCAACAGCGATGATTTTGATGTCGCTACGCTTTGCTTTCAAAACACTGCCAACACCAGTCAAAGTTCCGCCAGTACCCACGCCCATTACAACAACGTCAACTTTTCCGTCTGTGTCGTTCCAGATTTCATCTGCCGTTGTCACTTTATGAACGGCAGGGTTCGCTGGATTTTCAAACTGCTGCGGGATAACTGCGTTATCGCTTTCAGCAACCATCTCGTTTGCCCGCGCAATGGCACCGTTCATACCCTTGGCCGCCTCAGTCAGCTCCAGCTTTGCCCCTAGAAGTTTGAGCATTTTACGGCGCTCAATTGACATGCTTTCTGGCATGACAAGGGTCAGGTCATAACCTTTCGATGCACAAACAAAGGCAAGGCCAATGCCCGTATTGCCAGATGTTGGTTCAATAATCTTGGTTTCGGCATTTATCTTACCGGCGTCTTCCAAGGCTTCAATCATGGCAGCAGCAATTCTGTCTTTGACAGATGCCAGCGGATTAAAAAATTCCAGCTTCAAAAGAATTTCTGCTTTTGCACCGCGATTTTTACCAAACCGATTGACGCGAACCAGCGGCGTAGCACCGATTGTATCCACAATGCTGTCATAGATCTTACCGCGTGGGGGATTATTGTTCATGAGTATATCCGCTTTTATATGTTAAAATCGTTGTTAGATTTGGAAGCCTCTGCCGTGCAATCGGCATCCGCCCGGCGGCACAATTCTTCCAGTGTCACCATGTCCAATTGTTTCAGCATTGCCGCCTGTGCCTCTACCCAAAGAGGGCCGACAACTTTCTGGCCAATTTCAGATGAAAATATTTGTTCATGCCCTTCTGCTTCATCGGCAGCCCCAATGACCCGCACAATGTCGCCTGCCGTAATACGCCTACGTTCCCGCGCTAAGCGATAACCGCCGCGAGGGCCGCGCACCCCTTTTAGAATTCCGGCATGCACGAGCTGCTGCATAACTTGTTCAAGGTAGCGCTGGGGGATTCCTTGGCGTTGGGTAATTTCCTTGGATTGCACCGGATCTGGACGGGCGTTAAAGGCAATATCCACCACCGCCTCCAGCGCATACAGCATCTTTTTTGGCAAATGTAACATGGGTTATTCCTTCGCTGCTGCGACACCGGTTGAGCCAAACCCACCGGCCCCGCGCGCGGTTTCATCTAAATCATCGCATTCTGTCCAAACACCGACTGTAATGGGCGCAATTACCATTTGGGCAATGCGATCCCCGCGCTCAATAACAAAGGGCTCATCGCCCAAATTCATCAAGATAACGCCGACTTCGCCGCGATAATCCGTATCAATGGTGCCAGGACTATTTGGAAGGGTGATCCCTTTTTTAAGGGCCAGGCCAGAACGCGGGCGAATTTGAGCTTCATATCCTTGGGGCAGTGCCATTTCAAACCCGCTGGGAACCAATGCTCTCCCGCCCGGCTTAATGGTGACAGGCACATCGACCGCCGCACGAATATCCATGCCGGCGCTTCCCGTAGTCTCATAGGATGGCAACTCAAGGTCTTTGCCGTGGGGCAATCGGGAAATTTGGATAGAGACTTCTGACATACTAACGACTTTCAAAAAATTCAGATATTTGATGGGCAAGCTGGCGCGCCACATCGGCCTTGCTTTGAGGGGGCCAGCTATCCACACCGTCTGTAGTTATAAGATGCACACTGTTTTGGTCGCCGCCAAAGGTGCCGCTTTCTGGGCTGACATCATTGGCCACAATCCAATCGCATTTTTTGCGGGCCAGTTTTGCGGATCCGTTTTCCAGAATATCTTGCGTTTCAGCAGCGAAACCCACAACCAGATCAGGGCGGCCCTGCGTCATCTGGCTAACGGTTGCTAAAATATCGGGGTTTTCGGTCAACGCCAGATCGGGAAGGCTACCTGCTTTTTTCTTCACCTTCTGATTACTGCTATTTGCCACCCGCCAATCTGCAACAGCAGCCGCAAAAACGGCCCCGTCTACGGGCAATGCTTTTTCGGTGGCCTGCAGCATATCAGATGCGCTCTCCACATTGACACGCGTCACGCCCGTAGGCGCATCCAGTTGGGTTGGTCCGGAAATGAGTGTCACTTCAGCGCCCAAGGCTGCCAATGCTTCGGCGATGGCATAGCCTTGTTTGCCAGAAGATCGGTTGGCAATATATCTGACGGGATCAATGGGCTCGTGAGTTGGGCCCGCAGTCACCATCATTTTTTTACCGCTTAAAGGTTTATTTTGGGGACCTTCTAGAAAAGAGACAATCTTCGCGCACAGCTCGGCAGGCTCGCTTAAGCGACCGGGACCAAACTCACCGCACGCCATGTCACCCGCATCCGGCCCGACGATTTGCACACCATCTGCCTGAAGCTGTTTGAGGTTCCGCTGAGTAGCCGGATGCTCCCACATGCGAACATTCATAGCGGGCGCAATCATGACTTGCGTATCCGTTGCCAGCAGCGCAGTTGTTGCAAGGTCAGTTGCCAACCCATTTGCCATTTTCGCCATTAAATCTGCCGTTGCAGGGGCAACCACGACCAAATCAGCACTGCGGGACAATTGGATATGACCCATTTCAGCTTCGTCGGTCAGAGAGAATAAGTCGGTGAAGACTTTCTCGCCAGTAAGAGCTGCAACTGATAGCGGAGTTACGAACTGTTCAGCCGATTTGGTCAAAATTGCCCGTGTCTTGATGCCCGCTTTTGACAGCAGCCTAATCAGTTCAAGACATTTATAGGCCGCAATTCCGCCGCCAATAACCAATAGTATCGATTTTTGAGAAGACACTGATCCACCGCCTATTTTACTCAACATTTATGTAAATAAAATAGTAACCGTTTTATTTTTGTGCAAGGGCTTATTCGCATGAGGAGCACAAACATGACATAGGCCCGGCCTCATTATTCTATATTAACGATTTGCTGATATTAATTTTCAGGAACGATTACAACTTGAGGGCCTCATTTAATGCGTTGGTTTAGTATCTTTATTTGTCTGTGTTTTAGTCCGTCCTCTGCTGTTGCAGCCTCTGTATTTGCTGGAGATGTAATGGTTCCAGAGTTGCACCCTACCGGATATTCTGAGAACGGAAATCTAAAAGGGCTCGCAGTCGAAGTCATTAGAGAAGTCAACAAAAGAGCCGGTAACCGCCCCCTTAACTTACAACTAGTGCCTTATGTCAGAGCCAAAAGGGTGCTGGAAGCTGGTAATTCCGTCATTATTGCGAGCATGGCTAGAACGCCCGATTTAGAAGACAAATATATTTGGTTGTACAAATTATTTGATGCAAAGCGGTTCTATGTCACCCGCAAGGGCGACGCAAAACTCAACCACACACAGGCCAAATCTGTGAACCTAATTGGCGTCCTCCGCAATTCATCGTTTGAGAAAGCCTTAAAAAGCGCGGGAAATACTAATATTTCAGCCGTAAAAGATGAGCGGACAAACTTGAGAATGTTGGTCGCGGGCAGAATAAACGCCTGGTACACATCAAACATTCTTCTGTCTGGCGCTCTGCTGGGAGAGAGTTCAATTGGCCGCGACCAAATCACCATCGGAGATATTGTAAGCCCCAACATACCCGTATATGCAGCCGCGTCCCGTGACGTTCCAAGTGTCTTAATTGGAAGGTGGCAAGATGCCTATGCCAGCATGAAAAGAGACGGAACCCTTTCAAAGATGCAGCAAAAATATTCTCTCCAAGGCGATGCTGAAGATCTATTTTAAAGCTGGATCAGTAAATAAGTCAGCGCGGCACCTGAAATCAGGCCGCAGGCAAACATCAATATTTGTCCAGCGTCTGATCCATTATTCCGGCGCCCTAACCGCTTATCACTGCCATGTAGAAAATCATGTTCGTCATCAAGGCGGCTTAACAGGCGGTCGGTTTTGCTGACCACGTCAGGAAGTTTTTTCAAGAACGTTAGACCATCGTTGACGACTTGCGCGGCTTTTGCCTCTGGTCCCATATTCTCGCGCATCCAAGCTTCAACCGTTGGATAAGCGACTTCCCAAAAGTTTACATCCCTGTTCAAACTTTGGGCGACACCTTCCGCCGTTACCATTGTTTTTTGTAACAAGAGAAGCTGTGGCTGGGTTTCCATCTCGAAGGTTTCAGTGATTTGAAACAGCTGTACGAGCAATTTTCCGATGGAAATCTCGCTCACTGGTTTTCCAAGAATGGGCTCCCCAATGGACCGACAAGCTTGCGTAAAGGCATCCAGTGATTTTTTAGGCGGAACATATCCGGCCTCGAAATGCACTTCTGCTGCGCGCCTGTAATCCCCAACCAAAAACGCATAGAGCATTTCAGCCATGAACAATCGCGTTTCGCGGTCCATGCGTCCCATGATCCCAAAATCCACGGCGATTAATCGGCCGTCATCATCGACAAATAAATTGCCGTGATGCATGTCGGCATGAAAAAATCCGTCCCGAAGCACCTGAAACAAGAAGACACGAATGACATTGGCGGAGATTTTCGCCATATCATGACCAGCATCCTTCAGTTCTTGTATCTTTGACAGGCTGATCCCTTCAACGCGGCTTTGGGTCATAACCCGCTGTGCGGTTCTCTGCCAATCGATGGTGGGAACGCCGAAATCTGGATCGCCTGCAAAATTTTCGCCGATTTCTGCAGCCGCAGCTGCTTCTAGGCGTAAATCCATTTCAAGAGAGACAGATTGCTCTAACACCTCAACAATTTGTTTGAGGCGAAGCCGTCTAAAGCTCGGCTGGAACCGGTCAGCAAGATCAGAAATCCAGAAAAACAGGCGTAAATCTCGCTCAAAAGCTTTCTCAATACCCGGACGGAGCACCTTAATGGCAACTTTTCGCATTACCGTCTGCACCGCATCCGGATCTTCATCGGTAGGCGCCGCGATAACGTCTTCAACTTCGGCAAAATGCACTTGCGCGATTGAGGCCGCAGCCACTGGTTCTGGGTCAAAATTTACAAATAGGGTGTCTATGGGGTGTTCAAGTTCCCGCTCAATAGTTGCTTTGGCTTCCTCAAACGAGAAAGGCGGTAACCGATCCCTTAAATTTCCAAGGTCTTGAGCGATTTCCTCACCCAATAAATCGGCACGAACGGACAGAGCCTGCCCCAATTTAATAAAGCTGGGACCCAATTCTTGAAGGGCTTTGGCCAGACGCTCGCCTTTTCGCAAATCTTTTCGCGATGGCGCCCCAATGGCAAAAATCGGAAGGAAAAAACGCCCCATTTTGACATAAAACGGTGCTCTCTCCAGATTATCCAGCAAAAATAGAGCGTCGTAACGCGCCAATGTGCGAACAACAAAAAGCAAACGGATAAAATTATTGAAGCCTCTGATCACATGCGTCCCCTATATGCGCCAAGCCGAGTGAATTGCGGCAATTCCGCCGGATAATACACGGTATTTCACCTGCCCAAGGCCGGCATCACTGATCATTTTCTTGAATGTTTCCGGATCTGGGAATTTGCGGATACTTTCCGCCAGATATTGGTAAGAGGCTTTATCGTTCGCCACCATTCCCCCAATGTTGGGGAGGATGTTGAAGGAATAGAAATCATAAAATTCCTTGAACCCCGGCATGGTTACCTTGCTAAATTCAAGGCACATAAAACGCCCACCGGGCTTCAACACTCTTTTTGCTTCGCGCAGCGCCATGGGAATATCGGTGACATTTCGAATACCAAAAGCAATGGTGTACGCATCCACAGACTTATCCGGAATGGGCAATGACATGGCATCCCCGTTGACCCATTGCAGCCCGTGAAGGCGCCCCTGATCAATGGCGCGGTCTTGTCCGACACTCAACATATTATGGTTGATATCAAGGACAGTAACTTTGCCATCACCCTTAACGCGGTCCATAAATTTGAACGAGATATCTCCAGTGCCACCAGCCACATCGAGAAGATGCTGGCCCGGACGCGGGTTTAGCCAATCCATCATCGCCGTTTTCCAGAGCCGATGAACACCCGCACTCATCAGATCATTCATAACGTCATAGTTTTCGGCAACGCTATCAAAAACACCGCGAACAAGCCCCGCTTTCTCAGACGCTTGCACGTCTTTAAAACCAAAATGGGTAATGTCTTCGGCTGTATCTTGTTTTGCGTCTTGTTTGATGTCTTGTTTGATTTCTGTAGGTGTGGCGTTGGATGTGTCTGGCGCGGCCATGGCGATCCCCAAATGGCTATTGCAAATGATATGTCATTGTTTTGCGTAAAATAACAGCATAGCGCAAGCATCAATTTACGTCTAATGTCTCGCCATGCCTGAATTACCTGAAGTTGAAACCGTTGCCAAAGGCCTAGAACAGGCGCTTCTTGGCCATAGCTTTTCGAAGATTACCTTGCGCCGCAAGGATCTGAGATTCCCGTTCCCTGATGCTTTTTCTGACATTATGTCCGGCAAAAAGATCACCCATGTGGGCCGCCGCGCCAAATATTTATTACTGACGCTGGAAGACGGCACGGTGATGATTGGTCATCTTGGCATGTCAGGCAGTTTCCGCATTGATCGAAATCTGGACGTAACCCCTGAAAAGCATGACCACATGGTCATGCAAACATCCAACGGAATAACCGTCCGCTATCATGACCCGCGCCGATTTGGCTTTATGTTGCTGACCACTGAAGCTGATATGGCAAATCA
>JBALWO010000050.1:0-2697 GCA_036960775.1 Pseudomonas marincola
CGTATCAACACCAGTACGTGTGATCAACTGGTAACCAGCAGATGCTTTCAATGAAACGCTACCAAATTTACCTTGGTAGTTGGCGCCGATTGAGTAAGCTTCGTCTTCTGCACCTTCATCTTGGATTGGTGCGTAAGGAGATACGCCGCCTGATGTACCAGTTTCTTCATCTCCATCTGGAGTGTATGAAGCACCAAGTTGGAAGCCGCCCATACGTGGTGTGAAGTAAGTGATCTTGTCTGAATCGCCAAGCTCATTAGTCAGTGTAGATGGAGTTGAGAAACCAGATGCATTCGCATTTGGTGAAGACAAGCCCCAAGCTGGAACTGGTGATGGTGAAGAGTAATGCATCAGGTAAGATGCTGAATCTTCAGAACCGATGTTTACACGACCGAACGCGCCTTCAACCCAAACGAAAGTCTCGTCCACTTGGTCGCCAGTTGCGCGAGCTTCAAGCTGGATGTTTACACCAAACTCAAGACCGTTATCCAAAGTTGTCTTACCAGTGAAGTGAACTTCACCTTCATGACGAACGTCTGTTGGAAGTTGATCTGTGTCTGTGTCGTAGTCAGCAACTACGAATGAAGTCTGCATGTAACCGCCGACATTCAATTTGATTTTTTCAGCAGCAGAAGCAGAGCCCGCTGTAAGTGCACTTGCAGCTACTAAAGCCGTTGTGCCCAGAATTACTTTTTTCATTAGTGTCTCCCCTCTGCTTGCGAAGAAGCCAGAGAAATAGATTTAAAAAACGACGCAAGGCTCAATGGCCCTGTTAGCCAGACTGAGTAAAAAACCTTATTGGCCTGCGGGTCAAGTGTTACACCGGGGGGCTTTTCCCAAATTTGAGAAAACTGTGTTTAAAAAGTCACAAACCATCAAGTGAGACCAGTTATCACGACAATCCAGTAACTTACCTAATTTTCTACAGAGAGTAGATTACGGGTGAGTTCATCATATATTTTGTGTTTTTGCCAAAAAAAAACCGTTATTTCATTGCAAATAGGGTCTTTCTTATATTGTTCCTGATGGCAAGCTGCTTTAGACTGCCTATAGAAACAGGGGCAGCTTTATTGCCGTCACTGTTATTGGACATCCACGAATTTTGCTCAAGGAATCGCTACAATGCTGTTGCGTCGCTTTAATGTCAGTAGTTTCATCGGCCTTATGGCCCTAGCGTCACTTGCGGCATGTAGCAGTGATTTATCAACCCAATCCAATTTTCCAGAATCGAGCCGTGGTCAAGTATATCAAGATGGTGTTCCTGATAAAGAAGAGACACTATTCGGTGAGGGCGGGCTGCTTGGCAGTGACAAATCCCTAAAGGATGGCCAAGGCGGAAGCGGTATCGGCGTAAACGGGTATCTGTGGCGCGCGTCCCTCGATACGTTGTCCTTTATGCCGCTCAGCTCTGCTGATCCGTTTGGCGGGGTCATTATTACCGACTGGTATACACCGGCGGAATCTCCGGGTGAGCGCTTTAAGGTTACAGTGTATATTCTGGATCGTCGCCTTCGTGCCGACGGGATTCGGGTGTCAGCGTTTAAACAAAATCTAGATGCGACCAACAACTGGATCCCTGTTGAGCTAACGCCTAAAACCGTTATAAACCTGGAAAATGCAATCCTACGCCGGGCCAGAGAATTACGAATTGCGCGCGACGGCGGAAACTAAAGTCGCGCGACGTGTCCTGCAGAGACTAAGACGCCAGCACCAATGTAACTTACTCAATCGACTTGGATCTTTTGGATAAGCGACAGCATGTTTAAACGATCATTATTGTAGATTTAAAAAACGGACCTCAAAACACATGTCCCGCTATAACGCAAAAGAAGTTGAAGCCAAGTGGCAAGCCACATGGGAAGACAGGCAAACCTTTGTTGCTGAAACAGATACCTCTTTGCCAAAATATTACGTGCTTGAAATGTTCCCCTACCCTTCAGGAAACATTCATATCGGTCATGTGAGAAACTACACCATGGGCGATGTTGTGGCGCGCTACAAGCGGGCACGTGGGTTTAATGTTTTGCACCCTATGGGCTGGGACGCCTTTGGTCTGCCCGCTGAAAATGCTGCGCGTGATAAAAATGTCCATCCCGCGGAATGGACATATGCAAATATTGCCAACATGCGCCGGGAACTTAAATCCATGGGGCTTTCTCTGGATTGGAGCAAGGAACTTGCCACCTGTCATCCGGGATATTACGGGAAACAACAGGAACTCTTCCTTGATTTCATGAGAGAAGAGCTGGTTTACCGCAAAGAAACTTGGGTAAACTGGGATCCAATAGACATGACGGTTCTTGCAAACGAGCAAGTAATCGACGGCCGGGGCTGGCGCTCTGGTGCGCTCGTTGAGAAACGAAAACTAAATCAATGGATGTTCCGTATTGCTGATTATAGCGAAGCGTTGCTCGAAGGCCTCGATACTCTTGATCGTTGGCCCGACCGTGTCCGCTTGATGCAAGAGAACTGGATTGGGAAATCCAAGGGTGCTCGTGTGCACTTCAAAATCGCGGGTACTGACCAAGACCTAGAAATATACACCACCCGGCCCGACACTCTCTATGGCGCAAGCTTCATGGCTGTAGCTGCCGACCATCCCCTCGCTCAAGGGCTCATGGCCGATAACTCGGCCATCGCTGATTTCGTTGCTGAATGCCACCGAATGGGAACCAGTGAAGAGGCTATTGAAAAAGC
>JBALWO010000050.1:2797-23355 GCA_036960775.1 Pseudomonas marincola
AGAGTTAGACCAAGGCGTTGAGACAACAAACTACCGTCTTCGCGACTGGGGGCTTTCTCGCCAAAGATATTGGGGTTGCCCAATCCCTGTGGTTCATTGCGAGGCCTGCGGTACTGTTCCAGAAAAAGCTGAAAACCTACCCATCGTCCTTCCTGAAGACGTGACTTTTGATAAACCCGGCAATCCACTTGATCACCACCCGAGCTGGAAACACACTAACTGTCCCTCTTGCGGAGAGCCTGCCATCCGCGAGACCGATACAATGGACACTTTTGTCGATTCGTCATGGTATTTCTCAAGATTCTGTTCCCCTCGCAATGACAAACCCGTGAGCCAAGCAGACGTGGACTACTGGCTGCCAGTGGATCAGTATATTGGTGGTATCGAGCATGCTATTTTGCATCTTCTGTATTCCCGCTTTTTCTCTCGCGCCATGAAAGAGACCGGCGCGGTTGAGTTTACAGAACCGTTCGAAGGTTTGTTCACGCAAGGAATGGTGACCCACGAGACCTATAAAAGTGCCGACGGCGCTTGGTTATTCCCACAAGACGTCACCCAAAATGATGCGGGAGAGCCTGTTCATATTGAAACAGGAGCTTCTGTTACCATTGGCGGCGTTGAGAAAATGTCCAAGTCCAAGAAAAACGTGGTGGACCCTGGCGAAATCATCGACAAGTTCGGTGCCGATGCCGCCCGTTGGTTTGTGTTATCGGACAGTCCTCCTGATCGGGACATGGAGTGGACAGATGCCGGAGCGACCGGTGCGTGGCGTTTCAAGCAACGTTTGCATCGTTTTGTTGAAGAAAACCTGGATAATATCACGGCAATTGATGCGCCAGAGCCATCTAACTTTTGTGATCAAGCCACAACCCTTCGAAAAGAGGGACACAAAACCCTGATGCATGTCACTGACAGCATCGAAAAATTACACTTTAACAATGCCATTGCCCGTATTTACGAGTTTATGAAGGCCCTTGGGGACTTCAAAGCTGCTGGAAAACCTGGAAGTGATTGGGCATTACGCGAAGCCATGGAGATCATGGTGAGTGTCGTCGGTCCAATGATGCCGCATCTCACTGAGGAACTATGGGAGATGCTCGGTCACAAGACAATTCTGGCAGACAGCCCATGGCCAACTCTTATAGAAGAGCTAACGGTGGATAGCACTGTCACCATCGCTGTTCAGGTTAAAGGGAAATTACGGGCCACCATCGAAGTTCAAAAGGATGCCCCCTCTGATGCAGTTGAGGCACTGGCCCTTGCAGAAGAAAGCGTTATCAAGGCAATTGGTGAAAACCCTATCCGCAAAGTTATTGTGGTCCCAAATCGGATTGTGAACATTGTTATATAGATTAGCCATTATTCTAACTGTTCTTACTACAGTTGCAGGTTGCGGCTTCCAGCCTCTTTATGGAAGTCAGACGGCAAATGCCAAAGTGACAGCTAGCTTGGAGCAAACCTACGTTCTTCCTATTGAAGACCGGGTAGGTCAGCTTGTCCGCAATCAGCTTCTTGATAAAATCTCTCCAAAGGGCCTCCCTTCAAGAGCCGCTTATCAATTATCTGTAACATTACGCGAGCTAAAACAAGGCCTTGCCATTGATACTACAGATTCCACCAATCGATATAATTTGACAATTTTTGCCAAATACAAACTTCTAGATACCACGGGTAAGAAAACAATTTATGCAGGCAGCGCTCAATCTATTGCCTCCTATAATGTTGTTAGCTCCGATTTTGCCAACCTTGCCGCAGAGAAAAATGCACGCAAACGGTCAGCAATCGTGGTCTCTGAAGAAATCCATCGGCAGTTGTCTGTATTTTTGTCGAGGTAGCATTTTTTGGAACTTCGCCCGGCTCAGTTTTCATCCTTCTTAAAGGCACCAGACAAGGATCTTCGTGTCTTTCTGGTCTATGGCCCTGATGAGGGACTTGTTCGCGAACGGGCGAAACAATTATCACTTACTGTTCTTGAAACCCTAGATGACCCCTTTTGCTACGCTGAAATCGAAGCGGGGAATTTGGATGGTGACCCTGCCAGGTTACGAGATGAGATCGAAGCTATATCTATGATGGGCGGCGAGCGTGTTGTCCGTCTCAGAAGTGCGGGGAATGTCCACGCCAAGCTCATTCAATCTGTGCTAGATGCGGATTTTTCAAACACTCTTCTGGTAATTGAAGCCGGTGACATCAAAAAGACCACCGCTTTGGTAAAATCCATTACCGGCCTTAGTAATGGTGCCACCCTTGCCTGTTATCATGACAAGGATCAAGATGTTGGCTCCCTCATACGGGACGTTTTGGGCGAGGCTGGATTAACACCAGCAAGTGATGCCACCGACTACCTCAGAAAAAACCTCGGAAGTGATCGCTCCATCTCCCGCCAAGAACTGATCAAGCTCACGCTCTACATGGGGGTTACCGGGGCTACAGTAACGCTTGAAGATGCAAAAGCTGTTGTCGGTGATAGTTCTGCCGAAAGTGTCTTTGATGTCATCGATGCCGCTCTCCTTGGAAATTTACCGGGATTGGAAGCGTCGCTCAACAAAGCTTTTTTTGCGGGCGAGTCGGCTATAACTTTTTTGCGTCTCATACAAGGGCAACTCAAACAGCTCCATAAAGCCGCGAGTTTCGCTGAAACTGGGGTTCCGTTGGGCGTAGCTCTCAAAAAAGCCGCTATTCCGCCCTTCAATCAAAAAAAAGCAGAGGCACAAATTGGACGGCGCGGCGGCCGTCATTTTGCTCAGTGCCTCGATATAATTTTGAAAGCGGAATTGGATTGTAAAACCACAGGGTCTCCCGCAGAAACTCTTTGTCGCCGAGCGTTACTGAGAGTTTGTATGGCCAACCGAAATCGTTAAGCCTTTGATTTTAATGGAAATCTTCGTCCAAGGCTGAACTCATATCGCCTTGAAAGCTTTCTTCTTCAACTGGCTCGCCTGTGGCATGGCGGGTTAATCTTCGGCAAATGTCGTCCAATTGATCGAGGTGATCATAGGAAATTGTGATCTCCCCGCCCCGTTCAGCGTGGTGATTTATGCTAACTTTGAGCCCAATTGCCGCAGATAGATCCCCCTCTAGAGCGAGCGTATCCTGATCTTTCGTAGGACGGGACACTGAGCGCGCTGTATTTGAGGGTTTTTTCTGGGCTAATTTCTCTGCTTTGCGTACAGATAGCCCTTCATCAACAATCTTCCGCGCTAACTTTTCTGGATCATCCGCCGTAATAACGGCGCGGGCTGCACTCGCACTCAGATCACCTGATCTGATCATTTTCTGAACGCTGGTTGGTAGCGTCAGAAGCCGCATAATATTTGTCACATGCGACCGGCTTTTACCCAGTTGTTTGGCGAGAATTTCCTGCGTGTAGTCAAATTCGTCGGCAAGGCGTCGGTACCCTTCTGCTTCTTCAATAGCTGAAAGATCTTCCCGTTGAATATTTTCAATGATCGCAATTTCGAGACTATCCACATCGGAAAGGTCTTTGATAATTACAGGAACTTTATGCAACTGCGCCATCTGGGCTGCGCGCCATCGCCGTTCCCCGGCAATAATTTCAAACGAGCCATTGTCAGCCGGATCACGCCGAACAAGAATAGGCTGTAAAACGCCTTTTTCTGCAATGGAATCTGCTAAACTTTGTAGCGCTTCCTGATTCCAGTCCTGTCTTGGTTGAAACGGGCTTGGGTGCATTTGCTCAACCGGAACTTCCTTCGAAGTGCGTATTTTATCAAGTTCAGAATAGTCAGCAGCAACGTCATCGCCCAAAAGGGCTGACAGTCCGCGACCTAATTTCTTTTTTCCAGTTTCATCAGACATGGTCGACCACAATTCGTTATTAGGCTGCACATAAGCGTTTTTCACGCCGTATCACTTCACTTGCCAGCTTGATATAAGCCTGGCTGCCCGCGCAACGATGATCATAAATCAAGACGGGTTTGCCGTGGCTTGGTGCTTCTGACACTCGAACATTACGCGGAATTACTGTCTCATAAACCTTGTCACCCAAATAGTCACGTACATCCTGTGCCACCTGATCAGATAACTTGTTGCGTTTATCATACATAGTCAACACAACGCCCTGAATTTCCAACTTGGAATTAAGAGTGTTCTTAACGCGCTCGATGGTTTTTATCAGTAAGCTCAAGCCTTCCAACGCAAAAAACTCGCACTGCAAGGGAACAATTACTGCCTGAACGGCAACTAACGCGTTTAAAGTCAATAGGTTAAGAGATGGAGGGCAATCAATAAGGATGTAGTCGTATTTTTCTTTTACAGGCTCAATAGCCTCTACCAAACGGTGGCTGCGCCGATCCATTTCAATCAATTCCAACTCGGCACCCGTCAGATCCGGTGTTGAGGGAACTAAATCCAAGTTTGGAATTAGGCTGGGGCAAATGGCATCTTCCATCATGATGTCGCCCATAAGAACATCATAAACATTACGTTCACGATTAAATCGATCAATACCAAGTCCGGTACTGGCATTCCCTTGTGGGTCAATATCAATAATAAGGACTGATTTTCCAACTGCGGCAAGTGCCGTTGCAAGGTTTATGGTCGTCGTGGTTTTACCAACCCCGCCTTTTTGATTAGCAACTGCGAGGATACGCGATGTTCCTACGATACTAAGCTCTTCCATATTTGCCCCCTGCTTAAACGCGAGTGACGTTCCTCAATTCAAGAACACTTCCCTCGTTACTGGATAAACTTTGATGTTTAATTGAAGACATACTCCAACATTTTGCGGCTTGGGTCAATTCCGCATCTACATCTTGTCCTTTTAAATATAAAAAGACAGTTTCGTCAGTGGTGAAGTCTTCGGAATATTCCAGCAGTTTTTCAAGCGATGCAAGGGCTCTCGCTGAAATTACAGTGGCTGGAAACGGCTCTACAGCGTCAATCCGTTTCGTATGAATAGTGATCGGTGTCGATGTTTCACGTGAAACCTCGCGCATGAATTGACACTTCCGATGGTCACTTTCGATAACATGAACGTCAAAATCACTCACCATGGCCACGATCAAAGCGGGAAATCCGGCACCACTCCCCATATCTATCCAAACACCTTTATCAGCCGGCGCATGTTTTAGGATCTGGTAGCTATCGAGAACATGACGCTCCCACACATCTGGCAAACTTTTGTTACTCACCAAGTTAATGGCCTTCTGCCATTTTGTCAGAAGCGCAACATATGTGGAAAACTTCTCCAGTGTTTCACGTGAAACACCGGTAAGTTTCTGAAATTCTTGTTCAGTCATTTATAGAGGTTACCCTGCTTGTTTACGGTGATCACCGCGCTTTACATAGGAGAGAAGTGCAGTCAGTGCGGCAGGTGTTACGCCTGATATGCGAGCCGCCTGCCCTAGTGTGTCAGGGCGTGTGTCGCTCAACTTCTGACAAACTTCAGACGACAGACCGCCAATATCTTGGTAATTCAACGCCGCCGGAATAATCAAGGATTCGTCTTTCCTAAAGTCGCGAACGTCAGCCCTCTGCCGTTCTAGATACCCTTTGTATTGGGCGTCAATGGCAACCTGCTCCAACACGTCTGCAGAAAAGTCTTTTGTTTCTGGCCAGATGCCTTGAATAGCTGTCATATCAATGTCCGGGTAGGCCAGCAAATCCGACGCTGTCCGCCTCACCCCGTCTTGATTAACATGTAATCCGTGGGTCTTGGCTTCATTTGGGGTCAAGTTCAATCCATCAAACAACGCATGAGCGGTTTTCAAGTCAGTTTGTTTCTTTGTAAACGCCTCAGCCCGTTCAGAGCCAACACAGCCGATTTCAAGACCCAAGCCAGTCAAACGTGTATCTGCATTATCGGCCCGAAGGATTAGTCGATATTCGGCCCGCGATGTAAACATACGGTAGGGCTCTTTAGTCCCGCGCGTCACCAAATCATCAACCATCACGCCCATATAGGCGTCTGCCCGGTCAAGGATAAACACACCGTCCCCGCTTGCAGCACGCGCAGCGTTTAAGCCCGCCAGCAGGCCTTGGGCCGCAGCCTCCTCATAACCTGTTGTGCCGTTGATCTGGCCGGCAAGATACAAGTTCTTGAGTTTGCGCGTCTCTAAAGTATGTCTCAGTTCCCGAGGATCGATGAAATCATATTCAATGGCGTACCCAGGCTGATAGAACTCAACCTTTTCAAGGCCGGGAATAGTCTGCAAGAAGGCCACTTGAACGTCAGCCGGTAAGGACGTCGACATTCCATTAGGGTAAATGGTATCAACATCCAAGCCTTCAGGTTCTAAGAAGATTTGATGGCTGGTTTTATCGGCAAACCGAACAACCTTATCTTCAATAGACGGACAGTAACGCGGTCCTGTCCCGGTAATCTCACCCGAATACATGGGGGCGCGGTGCAAATTGTCCCGAATAACCTGATGAGTATTGTCATTGGTATAAGTGATATGGCACGGAATCTGAGGCGTTGTGATCTCGGTCGTTAAGAACGAAAAAGGAACCGGCACATCATCCCCTGGCTGCTCTTCAAGAACTTTCCAGTTAATGGTCTTCCCATCCAAGCGGGCCGGTGTACCTGTTTTCAAGCGACCAAGGTCAAACCCTGCCCTCTCCAACGTGGTCGACAGGCCATTTGAGGGATCGTCACCTAAGCGACCGGCAGGGATTTTCTTTTCTCCCATATGGATCAAACCACGTAAGAAGGTTCCGGTAGTCAAAATAACTTTGCCAGCGCGAATTTCAGTTCCATCAGCTGTAATAACACCCAGAACCTGATCATCCTTTGTGATCAAGTCTTCAACTGCTCCAGCCATAATCTCCAGATTGGCTTGATTGGCCAGCGCTTCTTGCATGGCTTTTTTGTAGAGTTCGCGATCTGATTGAGCTCTCGGCCCCCGAACAGCTGGTCCCTTGCGGCGGTTCAATAATCTGAACTGAATACCCGCTGCATCAGCCACTCGGCCCATGACGCCATCAAGGGCGTCGATCTCGCGCACAAGATGACCCTTCCCTAACCCACCAATAGCTGGGTTACAGGACATGGCCCCAATAGTGTCTAGTTTGTGGGTTAATAACAGGGTCGACGCGCCCACACGTGCTGAGGCAGCAGCGGCTTCACAGCCAGCATGTCCCCCACCAATTACAATTACATCATATACAGTCATGAGGGCCAATGTATGAATAGGGGATCAAAAGTCAAAGCAATTGTGAACATGGCTGTCATGATCGGTTGTTTCACGTGAAACATGCGGCAGACGGGTCACTTTCCAATACAGAAATCACCGAAAACCACATCCAAGACATCTTCCACATCCACACGCCCTGTGATTCGCCCAAGGGCCCGTGCAGCAAGGCGGACGTCTTCTGCAGCAAGCTCAGGATCTGGGGCATTATCAAACCTTGAAAGCGCTTCTGTACAGTCTTCCAACGCCTGTCTGTGACGAACTCGGGTTAAAGAGGGAGCACCAGAAACATCAAGGCGGTCCACAACATCCTGTTCTAATCTCTGAAGGAAAGCGTCTAACCCCTCCTCTGTCTTAACAGATAAGAAAAATTGACGATCTTTTGGATCAGCCTGCAGCGCATTTTTTGACAGGTCCAACTTGTTCACCAAGTGGTAGCTACTCTCATCAACCAAATCGGAAAATTCTGTATCATCCAACGATATCTGCCCCGCTTCAGTCATGAAGATACGAATGTCGGCACTGAGAGCCCGTTCGCGAGCCCGGCGGATACCTTCTTGCTCCACAATATCATCGGCCTCTCGCAGACCCGCAGTATCGGCTATGGTGACAGGGTATCCAGCAAGATCTAGGTGGACTTCGACAATATCACGGGTGGTTCCGGCTTGATCTGTAACAATGGCTGCTTCTTTTTTTGCCAGTTTATTCAACAGGCTTGATTTTCCAACGTTCGGCGATCCCAAGATAACCACATCTAAACCTTCACGGATTTTCTCGCCGCGGGATCCATCAGCCAAATGAGCCTCAATCTCACGGCGAAGTCCCTCAATTCTGGGCCTTATAGCCTCAGCGACACCGCCTGGCATGTCTTCGTCAGGGAAATCGATGTCTGCTTCCAAATGTGCGAGGCTATGGATAAGCGCCTCTCTCCAGCCGTTATAGAGGGTTCCTAGAGCACCGCGCATCTGGCGAAGGGCCTGTTGATGCTGGGCGTGGGTCTCGGCATTTACGAGATCGCCAATCCCCTCGGCTTCGGTCAAATCGAGTTTGCCATGCTCAAACGCACGGCGCGTAAACTCGCCGGGTTCCGCTGACCGCACATCAGGGATTTTAACCAGCTGATTAAACAACGCTTCAACAATGGCTGGACCGCCGTGGAGATGAAGTTCAACAACATCCTCCCCAGTAAAACTATTTGGCCCTTTAAAGGTAAGAACTAAGGCTTCATCAATAAGAAAGCTTTTATCGAGGGCGTATATCTCCCGAACCGCAGCATAGCGCAGTTTCGGTAATGCCTTTTTTGTCAAAGCAGTCAATATATCAAGAGCTGCTGGTCCTGACAGGCGGACCACCGCAACGCCAGCCCTGCCCCGGCCACTTGCCAATGCAAATATTGTATTCATCAAACGTTGATCACTTCAAATTACTTTTTATTAGGTTTGTCGCCAGATAATGAGGACCAGAACATATTTTGCATCTGATCAAGTCCCTTCATGCCATCTGGAAGCCAAGTTTTCATCATATTTTCAGCATCAAGGCCAGAAATATTCTCAGCGAGCTTCTCTTGCATTTGAGCTACAAGAGCTTCCTGCATTTTTTCCACATCAGGTAAACCAAAAAATTTTCTTGCTTCTTCTGGTGTACACTCAATATCAAGACTAATCTTCATGAGAAACAGCTCCTAGTTTGCACAAATAAACGGGTTCTTCTAAAAGGGTAAGTGAATTCATTGAATGGATCAATGCACAGTATTTATTTGGATTGATTTGATGTCTTGGTTTGATCTCAAAATATGGAATATGACATGAAAAACGCTCTGGGTACGGAAACTAGTCCCTATTTGCTCCAACATAAAGACAATCCAGTTCATTGGCAGCCTTGGGGCCCTGAAACCCTCGAGTTAGCTAAGAAACAAGGCAAACCCATTCTTTTAAGTGTGGGCTATGCGGCTTGCCATTGGTGTCATGTTATGGCGCACGAGAGTTTTGAAGACCCTCAAACCGCTGCCATTATGAATGATCTGTTTATTAATATCAAAGTCGACCGTGAGGAACGGCCAGATATTGATCAAATTTATCAAACATCCCTCGCCCTGCTAGGAGAACAAGGCGGCTGGCCCCTTACCATGTTCCTAAATGCCAAGGGAGAGCCGTTTTGGGGGGGAACCTATTTCCCAAAAGAAAACTCTTATGGCCGCCCGGGATTTTCAAATGTGCTGGAAACAGTTTCCGACATATTCAAAAATGAGCCTGAAAAAGTAACCAAGAACAGGGATATCTTGTCAGCCGCCCTCAAAAAACATAATTCCACCACTGAGGGAGATCGTCCCAAGTTATCAATAGAGGTTCTAGACCGCATTGTTGATCGTTACGCTGACGAGGCTGACCTTGAATATGGGGGTATCGGGTCCGCGCCCAAATTCCCGCAAACCTATGTGCTTGAAAATTTATGGCGGGGTTATATCCGCACGGGTAAGGAAAACCTGGCAGAGATTGTTGTAAAAGCCCTCACCCAGATGTCACAAGGTGGGATCTATGATCATCTTGGCGGCGGATATTCAAGGTACTCAACTGATGCCTTATGGCTCGCACCGCATTTTGAAAAAATGTTGTATGATAATGCGCTTATCATAGATCTATTAGTTTTGGTCCATGCCGAGAATAAAACTGAGCTGTTTAAAGATCGGGTGTACCAGACTATCGACTGGCTCCTTCGCGAGATGATCGCTGAAAATGGCGCTTTCTCTGCCACTATCGATGCGGATAGTGAAGGGGTTGAGGGCAAATTTTATGTCTGGTCTGAAAGCGAACTCCAAGAGGTCTTAGGAGATCAAGCCGCTCAATTTTCTGAAATTTACGGTGTTGAGGAAGAAGGCAACTGGGAGGGATCAAACATCCTTCATCGGCTAAATTATGCAACATCCCTCGATGATGATACTGAAGAGGCCCTTACCGTCCTTCGCGAAAAGCTATTTGAAGCCAGAAAAAAACGCATTCATCCAGAACTGGACACCAAGGTCCTCACCGACTGGAATGGCTTAATGATCACTAGCTTGGCCAAAGCTGGGCAATATTTTAAGGAAGTGCATTGGGTTGAACGGGCTGAAAATGCATTTTCAGCCATTACCACTCATTCCATGGAAGAAGATGGACGCCTCTATCACAGTTATCGAAACGGTAAAGCCAAGCATACGGGTATTCTAGATGACTACGCCAACATGAGCCGAGCGGCCCTCACCCTTCATGAGATAACTGGACGCGAGTTTTACCTAGAGCGGGCGACCACATGGATTCAAATCCTAAACGATCATTTTTGGGATGAAACTGGGGGGTATTTTTATACTGCAGATGACGCTGAAGCATTAATTGTCAGAAGTAAAAATGCCTTCGATAATGCTGTTCCTGCAGGAAACGGGACCATTTTGGAGGTGCTGGCAAAAATCCACTATTTAACAGGTGACCGAGATGTCTTTGAAAAGGCAACTGATATCATTAAAGCCTTTTCTGTGGAACTTGGCCGGAACTTCTTCCCACTCGCTACGTTTCTAAACAATTTTGAAACTCTTGTGGAAGGTCTACAAGTTATGATCATCGGTGGCCGAGAGGACGCAGAAACCCTAGATTTGCTTTCAGTGCTAAATGAATTTAGTCTACCCACTAAGGTGATCAACATTTTACCAGATACCGAAAACCTACCTTTTGATCATCCGGCTAGTAACAAAACACGAAAAGACGATAAAGCCACTGTTTATATCTGTACGGGTTCTGTGTGTTCTGAACCTGCTAACTCTCCAATGGAGCTCAGAAAACAACTTGAGAACAGGGTCAATTAAATGTCACAGCTGAGTATGCACAGTCCCGTTGGGGATCTGACGGTAACTGAAGAAGATGGCGCAATAATCTCCCTTGATTGGGGTTGGGTCCCAGACGAATGGCAAAATGAGACGCCATTACTGCGATCTGCCATTGATCAGTTAAACAATTATTTCGATGGCAAATTATTAGATTTTGATCTTCCTTTAAATCCGCCAGGATCAGATTTTCAAAAGAAAGTCTGTTTCGCCATGAAGGCTATTCCGGGTGGGTCAACTCGTTCATATGGCGAGATTGCTAAAGAACTTGAAAGCTCTGCCCAAGCTGTGGGGAATGCTTGCGGGCTTAATCCTATCCCGATTATTATTCCGTGCCACCGAGTACTTGCCGCTGGAAAGCAAATGGGTGGTTTTTCAGGAGATGGTGGCGTTGAGACCAAGAAAGTGCTGCTAGAGCTTGAAAATGCACTCCCACCAATTCAACAACAGTTCGACTTATAATTAATACTAAATAATTCCCGAAACGGGGCGCTAATTACAAAGGTATTTCCATGACAAAAGCCATTACATTTAGTGAATTCGGAGGATCAGAGGTCCTCAAATGGACAGACGTTGATGTGGGCAACCCTGCATCAGGGGAAGTCAGAATTAAACATCAAGCAGTCGGTTTAAACTTTATCGACGTTTATTTCAGAACCGGTTTATATCCCGCCCCTCTTCCCAATATTCCAGGAATGGAAGCTGTTGGCACTATTGAAGAAATCGGACCTGATGTGGCTGGTTTTGCAATCGGTGACCGGGTTGCCTACGCCTGCCCCCCGATCGGCGCCTATAGCGAAGAGCGGGTCATGCCCGTATCAGGTCTAATTAAAGTTCCAGATACAATTGATGATCAAACCGCAGCGGCCATGATGTTGCAAGGAATGACAACAGAATATCTACTTCAACGGTCGTTTCACGTGAAACCAGGAGATACAATCCTATTTCACGCGGCGGCAGGCGGTGTTGGTCTCATGGCTTGCCAATGGGCAAAGCATATTGGTGCAACAGTTATTGGAACTGTAGGATCTGAAGAGAAAGCCGCCCTTGCCAAAGCACATGGGTGCGACCACACCATCAATTACCAAGAAGAGGATTTCCATGAAAAACTAATGGAGATCACTGAAGGCAAGGGTGTTCCAGTTGTCTATGACAGCATTGGTAAGGACACGTTTGAGAAATCCCTCGATTGCTTGCAGCCGCGCGGACTATTGGTCTCCTACGGAAATGCTTCTGGCCCTGTAACTGGCGTAGATATTGGAATGTTAGCAGCTAAAGGTTCTCTATATGTAACGCGTCCGACCCTCATGACCTATAATGCAAGTCGCGAAGAGCTTGAAAAATCAGCATCTGACTTAATGACAATGGTTGGTAATGGCACAGTGAAGGTCAATATTGGTCAAAGTTATCATTTGTCGGAAGCGGCTAAAGCTCATGATGACCTAGAAAACAGAAAAACCACGGGATCAACTGTCTTTACTCTCTGAATTAGGCTGAACTTGAAATCCATTATTCTGTATTAGACTTAGATATTTTCCAATAAGACAGAATTTAGTCACAAAAAAAAGCGCTGTAAAAAACAGCGCCTTTTTTAGGATCAATTTTCAGATCATGTATTCATGGAATCGAAAAAATCATCGTTTGTCTTGCTGGATTTCAATTTATCAAGCAAGAATTCCATAGCATCCGTCGTTCCCATTGGATTAAGAATACGGCGAAGAACCCACATTTTCTGCAGTGTGGCTTTATCAACCAACAACTCTTCTTTACGTGTTCCAGACTTGGTGATGTCGATGGCTGGGAAGACCCGCTTATCAGACAACTTACGATCAAGAATAATTTCAGAGTTACCAGTGCCTTTAAATTCTTCAAAGATCACTTCATCCATCCGTGAGCCCGTATCAATAAGGGCCGTCGCAACGATGGTTAAAGATCCGCCTTCTTCAATGTTCCGGGCAGCACCAAAGAAGCGCTTAGGACGTTGCAATGCGTTTGCATCCACACCACCAGTCAAAACCTTACCACTGGACGGCACGACCGTATTATAGGCCCGTGCAAGACGTGTAATACTATCAAGAAGAATAACCACGTCCCGTTTGTGTTCAACAAGACGTTTGGCTTTTTCAATAACCATTTCAGCCACTTGAACGTGACGCGTTGCGGGTTCATCAAAAGTAGAAGAGACAACTTCGCCTTTTACTGACCGCTTCATATCCGTCACTTCTTCTGGCCGTTCGTCGATCAGAAGTACAATCAAATATATATCAGGATTATTGGTTGTGATGGAGTTCGCCATATTCTGCAAGAGAACTGTTTTACCTGTCCGCGGCGGTGCCACGATAAGAGCCCGTTGGCCCTTGCCTTGCGGTGAAACGAGATCGATTACTCGGGCTGAACTGATTCCAGTTGTCGGATCAGGTGTTTCGAGTTTAATGCGTTCTTCGGGATATAGCGGGGTGAGGTTATCAAAGTTAATTTTATGTCGGGCTTTTTCCGGGTCTTCAAAGTTGATATTTTCAACTTTAAGAAGGGCGAAATATCGCTCCCCATCTTTAGGGCTGCGAATTTGACCCTCTACCGTGTCACCCGTTCGAAGCGAAAATCGCCTGATTTGACTAGGTGAGATATAAATATCATCGGGGCCCGCGAGATAGTTCGCATCTGGTGAGCGCAAAAATCCAAATCCATCTGACAAAATTTCAAGAACACCGCCGCCAGTGACGATTTCGCCATTTTCAGCTTCATTCTTCAAAATTGCGAATAACAACTCTTGCTTTCGCATTGTAGAGGCATTTTCGATGTCCAGCGCTTCAGCAGCCGCCAGGAGTTCGGGAGGGGATTTCTTTTTAAGTTCTTGAAGATTCATGTAAATCTCTGGAATTTGAATAAATTTAAATAAATGGATGAAGGTATATGCAGATATTACTTTTCGGGAAGTAAGCGCTTAATAGCGATCAATCATTTTTGATTTGATGGGACCTAATTTGTTAATGTCACCGGTCCCGGCGGATAGAGGTTCCACCGGTTGAGGTAAAGGAATGCCAGCATAAACCGGTGAAGTCAACGAGAATAAAACAAGAACCTTGCAATTTTTGCGTTAAAACACCCTTAAAACGGCTTAACAACCACCATAATGACAATAAATATCATTAATACGGTTGGTAATTCATTTGCGTATCTATAAAATTTGGAAGATTTACTATTTTTATCTGCTTCAAAATCTTTTCGCCATTTAGATAACGACCCGTGAAAGCCGGTCATTAAGACAAGCATCAAAATCTTCGTCCAAATCCAGCCAGCAGACCAATCTACTATTCCGGGAATTGACATAAGAATACCGCCAAAAATAAAGGCCATCATCATGGCAGGATTGATGATCCCCCGAAGAAGACGGCGCTCCATAATTTTGAAGGTTTCCGACTGGACAGATCCAACTTCGGCATCACAGTGGTAAATATAGAGGCGCGGTAAATAGAGCATTCCCGCCATCCATGCCATGACGGAAATTATATGAAATGCTTTTATCCATAGGTAGTTATCAATAAAAAAATCTAACATATCTAAATTGCTACCTTTGAAAATTGAGCACATCCTGTTGCAGATGCCGGACAAATTTTAGCGCCGCATGCGCTTTTCATACCACCGTCATGTCGATTTTTGATCAAACTTTTCAACCCATCAATAAACTTGGGATGAGTTGTCACTGTAGGAACCCGGTAATAACCAGTAACACCAGTTTTGCGTGCAATTTCAGCATATTCCAAATCAAGTTCAACCAGTGTTTCAGAATGTTCTGATACGAATGCTACTGGGATCACCATAAGGGACTGACCCGCCTCGCCTGCCAATTCTATTTCAGTTTCAGTGCTCGGGCCAATCCATTCAACGGGCCCAACCCGGCTTTGATAACAAATCTTATAATCCAGATCATCCCGCCCTAGTTCTTTCAAAATCCCATTTACCGATTGTTCGACTTGCCAGGGATAAGGATCCCCGCCGTCTACAATTTTTTTAGGAAGACCATGGGCAGAAAATAGCAATTTAGGGGCGTCGCCCTCTATTTTGGCCAACTCTTTTGCGATTAAATCGGCATAGGCTGCAGAAAACCCTGCATCCTCTGGATAGCAGCATACGGTCGTTGTTTTGACATCTAAGTCAGCGTTTTTTGCAATCTTTTGCCATTCCCTAACGGAAGAGCCGGTTGTTGTGGTGGAAAACTGCGGATAGAGCGGGAGAAGAATAACTTCGTCAGGATCGAAATCCTTAACCTCTAGCACCGTTTCACTAGCCCGTGGATGCCAATAACGCATACAGACAAAAACTTTGTAGTCGTCAGGCAATTCAGAAAGCGTAGCAGTTAGAGCATCTGCTTGATGGCCCGTTTGCTCCAGCAGCGGTGACTTGCCACCAATACTTTTGTAAATCTCTCGAGCGATGGGTCCGCGGCGTTTGGAAATGAGTTTAGCAACCAGAAACCGGATCGGATTTGGCAGTCTGATAATGGCAGGATCATTAAACAAATTGAACAAAAACGGCTCAACCGATGCCAATTGATCCGGGCCGCCCAAATTAAAGAGAACTACAGCTTTTCGAGCCAAAACGGACGCTCCTATTTTTTCCAGGCGTGAATTGTTTCTGCAAGCAAAGCGACATTTTCAGGTGGTGTTTGCGGAATAATGCCATGTCCAAGATTGAAAATATGCGGCCCATTTGACATTTTTTCTAGAATTTCATGGATCCGGTCGACCATGGCCTGACCGCCAGCTACCACCATAATTGGATCTAGATTTCCCTGAACAACCACATGCGGTTGGATATTTTCAGCAGCCCAACTTAGGGGCGTTGATGTATCCAAACTGACGGCTGTAACGCCTGTACCCTTAACAAATTCAAGTAAATTACCGGCAATTCCCTTTGGAAAGCCAATAATTGGAAGGTCTGGATGAACAGCTCGAAGACTATCTACAATCTGTTTTGTCGGCGCAATTACCCATTTTCTGAACATGTCATCGGGTAGAACACCAGCCCATGTATCAAATATCTGAATAACTTCTGCGCCTGCCTCAACCTGCTTGAGCAAATAAGAAATAGTGGACTGCACAAGAATATCCATCAGGCTTTGGAAACCTGCGGGATCTGAATAGGCCCATTTTTTGATCTCGGCGAAGTCTTTTGATCCCTTACCCTCAACCATATAGGTCGCAACGGTCCAGGGAGCGCCTGCGAAGCCGATTAAGGTCACGTGGGCGGGCAATGAGCTACTGAGACGGTCTACGGTCTCGTAGACGGGGTTAAGCCGGTCATGAAGCTTGTCCAAAGACAAAGACGATAGCTCCTTTGCCGAGCGAATGGGATCAAGTACAGGTCCCTCGCCTTCTTTGTAGGCAAGCGGCTGACCCAAAGCGTCTGGAATTAGCAGAATATCGGCAAATAATATCGCCGCATCAAAATCATATCGGCGAAGCGGCTGCAGGGTGACCTCTTCGGCAAATTTCGGATTATAGCAGAGATCCAAAAAAGAGCCGGCGGTTGACCGTGTTTGCCTATATTCAGGAAGATAGCGTCCAGCTTGCCGCATTAGCCAAAAAGGAGGACGATCCAATGGCTCTTTGTTAAGCGCTCTGAGTAATCTCTTCGTTGGCATTTTCGACACGGACTTGCCTTCCTAAAAAGTTATCCATCCCTATTATTAATTATATTAATAGGTGGTAGTTGTTGTTGATACCTGTGAATAACGGGGATACGTTTTCATGCACAAGCTTTAACGTTATTTTGTGGAAAAAATCTAGTAAATTGCGACATGGTGAACAAGTTATGAATAACCGCGGTTTTTACCCACAGGCATAATGGGGATAACGGGGATAACTTTATTTTTGGCCTATTTATAAAAGTTATCCTCCCTAATTGAGACAGGTATATACCGTTATACACAGGTGCAAATATCTTCGTATAAAAAATGAATAATGTGGAGGAAAGTTTTGAATTCTCCATAAAGGGCGTGTTATCCCTGTTATTCACATTATCCACAGGCACACCAGGACGGTCTTAATGAGCGAATTTCACTTGCATTTGGTCTCAGATTCCACCGGAGAAACATTGCAATCACTTGCCAAGGCGGCATTGGTTCAGTTTGAATCTGCCGACCCTGTTGAGCATGTTTGGTCTATGACTCGAACGGTTCGCCAGTTGGATGATATCCTTGATTCCATTGAGAAAAACCCGGGTTTGGTGCTCTTTACTCTTGTGAATAAAGAGATGCGGCAGATCTTGGAGCGCGGATGCCGAAAATTAAAGGTTCCTTGTGTCTCTATTCTTGACCCTATTATGGCGTCACTTTCCCAGTTTTTGGGACAAGAAAGCCGAGGCTTACCGGGCCGTCAACATAGTCTTGATCAGGAATATTTCGCGCGAATTGACGCGCTTAACTACACAATGGCCCATGATGATGGTCAAATGCCAGATGGCCTGGACGATGCCGATATAATTTTGGTTGGTGTTTCCAGAACGTCAAAAACGCCCACTTCTTTTTATCTGTCGCACCGGGGGATAAAAACAGCAAATGTGCCCATTGTGGTCGGTTGTCCCCTGCCCGATCAGTTATTTGAAGTGAAAAACCCCTTTGTTGTTGGGCTGACAACAAGTCCGGATCGGCTGTCACAAATTCGGAAAAACAGGCTTTTATCTTTAAAAGAGACCAATGATACCAGCTACGTTGATTTGGACCGGATCAAGGAAGAAGTCGTCTTGGCCCGGAAACTATGTACGAAACAAGGGTGGCCGGTGATTGATGTCTCGCGCAGATCTGTTGAAGAAACAGCGGCTCAGATCATCACTTTATATAACCGCAGGCTTTCTGATAGCGAGGCGCATTTATCATGATAGGTAACCCCAAATCTGATGTCATTTTGGCCTCCTCAAGTCAATCAAGGGTAAAATTGCTCACAGATGCCGGCCTTGAATTTGACCATGTTGCGCCAAATGTGGATGAAGAAGAGGTCAAATTATCCCTGCAAGCCGCTGGCGCCAGCGCCGCAGAAACGGCAGTTGCCCTCGCTGAACTTAAAGCATTACGCATCTCAAGAGAATGCCCAGAACATTATATTATTGGGGCAGATCAAATGCTGGAATGCGGGGGGATCTGGTTTGATAAACCCGCAGATATGATCCATGCCCGGGCTCATTTATCGGCTTTACGCGGGAAAACCCACACCCTGCAAAACGCCGTCTGCGTGGCAAAGGGAAATGCGATTATCTGGCACCATGTTAATGAGGCTAATCTATCGGTGCGAAAATTTAGCGATGAATTTCTGGATAGCTATTTAGAGGCAGCAGGACCAGATATTCTAAACTCTGTTGGCGCCTATCAGTTGGAAGCACATGGCGCACAATTGTTTAATAAGGTGGAGGGTGACTTTTTCTCCATTTTGGGGCTGCCCTTGCTTCCCCTTCTTGATTTCCTTCGAGGCCATAGGATTGTATTACCATGAAACTCGCAGCTGGTGTGATGGGATCCCCCATCTCTCATTCGTTATCTCCTAGGTTACATGGTTATTGGATTAAGAAACACGGATTGAATGCATCCTATTTAGCGCGGGAAGTAAAGCCAGCTCGCTTAGAGGAAATCTTGCGAGATTTGCCGAAGACTTGCGAGAAGCGCGGAGAGATCTTTCGCGGAACGAACCTGACCATACCGCTTAAAGAAAAAGCGCTGGAAATTGTGGATATTCTCGAACCCTCAGCCAAAAGAATAGGGGCCGTAAATACGATTGTTCTCGACGATGATGGTCGGCTAATTGGTCGCAATACAGATGGGATTGGGTTTACGGATAATCTTGCAGATCATGTGAATGTCGGCCAGTTTAAAGGGGGCACTGCGTTGGTTTTAGGGGCTGGCGGGGCTGCAAAGGCCATTGTATACGCGCTTCAGGAAATGGGGTTTTCCGAAATTCTTATTACCAACCGAACCCGCGTTCGAGCCTCTGATTTGGTTGTTCACGCAGGGGCTCCTTGTCAGTCAATTGCATGGGATGAGAAGACATCTCATCTTGGGGATATTGATTTACTTGTAAACACCACAAGTCTTGGTATGGCGGGGCAACCCGCCCTTGAAATGTCTTTAGGGGGGCTCAAGAAAGGCGCGGTGGTCACTGATATCGTGTATGTTCCACTGAAAACAGATCTATTGATAGAAGCAGAGAATAAGGGTCACGTCATTGTTGACGGCCTTGGTATGTTATTGCATCAAGCAAAGGCCGGATTTGAAGCCTGGTTTGGCGTGAAAGTTGATGTGGATGATGCCTTGAGAGCCCACGTCTTGGAAGGACTAAAAAAATAATGAGTTTAAAAATAATAGGTCTGACAGGATCAATGGGGATGGGAAAATCCACCGTTGGTAAAATGTTCGAAAAAGAAGGTATCGCTGTCTATAATGTAGATGCAGAAATTCATAAGCTTTACGAGGTTGGCGGCGTTGCGGTAGAACCCATTCGCGCTGAATTTCCATCGGCTGTTATTGATAACAAAGTGGACCGTCCGACCCTCAGTAAATTGGTTGTGGGACATGACGACGCTATCAAAAAACTAGAGCTAATTGTTCACCCCTTAGTTGGTTTGCATCGGGCTGATTTCTTAAGTGATGCCGAAGATGCCGGCCAAATTATGGTGGTTTTGGATGTTCCTCTCATTTTTGAAACCGGCGGCGAAGCAAATTTTGACAAAATAGTTGTGGTAAGCGCCCCAGCAGACATGCAGAAAAAGCGTGTTTTGGCGCGTGATGACATGACTGAAGACAAGTTTAATGCCATTTTCCAACGCCAAACGCCTGATGCCGTCAAACGGGAAAAAGCGGATTTCATTATTGGAACTGGATGCAGTGAAGCAGAAACTTTCGCTCAGGTTAAAACCTTAATTGAGACTTTGAAAAAAGAATTTGATCATGCGTGAAATCGCTCTTGATACGGAAACAACTGGGTTCGATCCTTCAAACGGTGATCGCATTGTTGAAATCGGCTGTGTTGAACTTGATAACTTCATGGCAACAGGGCGGGTTTTTCACTGCTACATTAACCCAGAACGTGACATGCCAGAAGGGGCGTTTAAAGTTCATGGGCTAAGCGAAGAATTCCTGAAAAAACATAAAGTTATGGCCGCAGAAATGAACGGGTTCCTCAAATTCATTGGGGATTCAAACCTTGTCATTCATAACGCTGAATTTGATATGAAGTTTATTAATGCGGAACTGATCCGTATGAAAAGACTTCCCCTTCCCATGAGCCGTTCCATTGATACGGTTGCCATGGCCCGGAAAAGGTTTCCAGGAGCGCAGGCAAATTTGGATGCCTTATGCCGGCGTTTTGACATTGATAACTCTGCCCGAACAAAGCATGGAGCCTTGCTTGATGCGGAACTCCTTGCCGAGGTTTATTTGGAACTTCGCGGGGGCAGGCAAACCGGTTTTTCATTGGCAAGCGACGGGCATGGCAGCAAAAAGGCCGCGTCAAAATCAGTGGCCCGGCCTCCGCGCCCGCATGCAGCAACGGAAGATGAGTTGAAAA
>JBALWO010000051.1:0-10842 GCA_036960775.1 Pseudomonas marincola
AGCTCTATTGATCAAAAGCCATTTCTGCCAATCCATCCGCAACAGTACTGAATTCATTACCGCCACTTATTTTATCTTCACCAAACATTTCTATAAATATTTGCCTAACGGCAGGTGTAAATGACGTTCCACCGGTCATGAAAACTTGATCAATTTGATCGCTTGAAATTACCGCACGGCTCAGAACAACGTCGACACTTTCTTTTATCTTTTCCAATTCATCGACGATGCTATCTTCAAAATCTTTGCGCGTGATAGGGATTTCGACATCTATCCCAATGTCATTTAGGTCGATGATTGTTGATTGCTCGCGCGAAAGCTCTTCTTTTGCTTTTAAAACAAGTCGGTTCACCTGAAAGAAAAGCCCTTCTTCAATAATATGGACAAGCCGTTCAATTTTCTCAGGCTCATAGGAATACCGGCACATGCTCTTCCAGTATTCAAGTTCCTTTTTGTTCCCCATAAACGCCATTCGATGCAACATAAACTTACTAGGCTGCCACGGAATGGGAACGCTTTTTCCGAACGATTTGTATGAAGTCCCCTTGCCCAACATAGGAGCGATTGCAAAATCAAAGATCTTTGCATCGAAACGATCCCCCGCGATACCAACACCAGAATGTGCAATTGGCTGATACCTGCTATGAGCATCATCTTCAAGCTTCAAAACAGAGAAATCGCTGGTTCCGCCCCCAAAATCGGCCACAAGGACAAGTCCTTTTGCTTCATCGGATTTTCCAAATCGGTACCCAGCTGCCGCGGGCTCATAGGCAAACTCTACGTTTGAAAGCCCTGCGCGCTCGAATGCGCTGCGCAGCCGCTTAACGGCCAATTCCTCGTCAGGCCGGGTGCCTGCGAAAACAACGGGACGTCCGGCGACGACATTTATGGGCTGATCATTTGGTGAAATTTCTACTTTTTCCAGAAGGTCGCGCAAAATATGAGCGATCATTTCTTCAAGGCCTAATTGACGGCTTAGGATTTGTGTCCGACTGAAGCTTTTATCCGCGAGGTAGTTTTTCATGGACATGATGAGACGTTGGTCGGATCCCCATTCCAGATAATCGGAAATACCATAGGGACCGGAACTGTGCTTCAGCACCGGTTTGCCCAATTCGTCATCATCCCAATAACAAATTAGAGATCGAAAATTTCGGCTCTCCCCTAAATCGGATTTAAAACTGTGATGAATTCTCTCACCGGATGGCATGATCGTTGTTATGACTGTATTGGTCGTGCCAAAATCCAGACCAATGCAAAGAGCATTCGACATAATAAATAAATCCAAAACGAATGTGGTTACGAAAAGATGTTGCTTTTAGCGACTAATAAACCTCAAAGCGAGACTTCTTTTCAGAGCGTTTCTAAAGGGCCGTATTATCAAAGCTCACAGAAACCCACTTTCATTGTCACTTAGCTTTCGTCGCCAACATCGATTGTGCTGATGATCGCAGAATTGCTAGCATAGTGTAGGCTGCTGAAGGTGATCTCAATACTATTCACGCCATCATCGATGGTCAGAAAGGCATTAACACCCGTTGCTGTACCTGTTGGTGAAAAGCCGTTGGCAACGGCTGTATGACGCTCTGCTACGGTCAGGTTCATAGCATCAAACAATCCGTCGAGGTCAATTGTTGAATGGTTAGTATTATAGGCTTCATAATCAGCAATGGTGTCTCTACCATTATCACCCGCAAGGAAAACGTATGTATCATTATCGAAGAAGCTGTCTATGGCATCCATAAAGTCATCACCGGTACCACCGATCAGGACATCATCTCCGCTGCCACCATAAAGACGATCATGTCCATGGCCACCGATTAGGGTATCATTACCGCCGAAACCATCGATAAAATCACTCCCGCCTGCGCCGTCGATCTTATTCGCAAGATTATTTGCCCAGATATCGTCGACGACTTGGGACCCGACAATATTCTCGATATTATCGAGACGGTCGTACGTACCATTGTGTAAATAAGAATAGCCGGAAACTTCGCTATAATAATTATGCCGAATAGAAACACCTATATCTAGGTGACCGTAATAGACAGTATCAACACCGGCCCCACCGTCGAGAGTATCAAGATATCCACCACTGCCACCGAGCAACGTATCTTCCCCGCCGCCGCCAGAAACATAATTTGATCGGTGATCACCGATCAGAATTTGATCAATATCGTCAGCGTCGTTCCCGCCAGAAATATGCTGTAAGTTTTGATAATCAGTATAAACAAGCCCCTCGTCCGTGGCGGCACCATCAGTAACAGTATACTGGAAATAACCTTCGGCGTCGGCATTAGTCACATCGACTTCGTCGGTGGCGTCGTCATTGGCGGCTAACGCATTATTGGAATTTGGATTAGATACAAATTGCACATCAAGGTCATCTTCCTCAACATCGATATCATTTCCTGTGAGGAGGCGATCATCCACTGAGTAAGATAGTTTATTGGTAATAACATAGTCATGCGCTGCAACTGGTGTGGTGTTGAATGAGGCACCGTTGATTGTGATAGTTATGGTTTGCGGCGTTCCATCTTCAGACAAAACCGTGAAGGTATCTGTCAATGTGTCCCTGTCATTTAGGTCATCAACATCTGTATACGTATTATCCAGAGTATATGTCCAAAGACCAGCCGACGTAACCGAATAGGTTCCATAACCCGCAAGCGAAGCTGTACCAGAGGCCACCACTTGGAAGGCGTCGTTCAGGTTATCCACGTCTTCGTTATACAGATCACCACTTACGGTATCCAGCGGTGCGTCTTCAGTAATTTCTTGGATAATCGGGCCAGAAATGACCGGCGCATCATTCGATCCTGTCACAAGGAAGACAACATCCACGATGTTAGAAACAGCAGAATTATTATCCGTTGCCATTACTTGAACGGTCACCTCCCGTGTTTCCCCGCGATTGAGGTCTTGAAAGTCTGAACCTGGATCAAACGACAACACAGACCCTGTGACCGACGCCGTTCCTAGAGCCAGATCACCGCTAGGAGCGATGGCGTATATCAAAGTTGCTGGAGTATCATCACCGTCAATATCAGAGCCAAGCGTCAACAAATCGATAATTTCAACCAACGCACTATTTTCAGAGACATCGCCAATGGGAGAATTAACTGCTGACATTTCAGGGGCATGATTAGTTTCTGTTACAGAACGCAAGAACCCATTAACGACAGGCGAGTAATCAAATGTGGTACCTGTTTGATCTGCAGGTACACTTGCTGGGGCCACTGCCTCCCCCACGAACACGTCCGGCCCGGACACATCGAAACTTGCACCGCCGCCACTGCCGCCAACATCGCCGCCAGCCGCAGGCGTAATAGCGCCTGGATCGAAAGCTTCAACGAGGCCGGTAACATCCGCGGCTGTAATAACAGAGCCGTCAGAGAGGGTAAGTTGAGGAGGGAGTTCACTGGATGCATGACTAAAGAAGCCTTCCAGTTGGATTTTACTGCCATCTGCGATGGATGTGATAATCAGGTCACTACCATCTTGAGAGAAGACAACAAGTTCAGGGTTTGCCACATCGACTAAAATGTTTTGACCAGCCTCAACCGAGACTGTAGTACCGTTTACATTGCCGCTTACGATACCGTTTTCGGTTTTAGCCATAGTATTTTCTTATTCCTTATTGGCCATCCAACAGACGGCAACTTCAGAGGTATCAGGCAGATTAAATTTGAATGTAGAGAAAGAAAGAACCAGCGTCATACCCCAAACGGGTGAAAGTCATACTTTATCACGACTTCCTAAATTATACCCATTTCACACGCCAGTTAGCAGCAATTTTGGCGGCTGACACATTTATTCATAACAACAGAAGATGAGGTTCGCGTGTAAAGATTGAGGTCTATGCGATATCGACAAATCTCACACAACTTCTCTAATCGCTTTGAGGAACTCTTCAACAGTCGGTGAATTACTTGTTTTTCTATAGGCGACATAAAGCTCAATTTTTTGTTGATCTTCTTCAAACGGAATAAAGGAGATGCCGTTAGGAGCTATGTTTTTCACCCAAGCCGGTGCCAATGCAATGCCTAAGCCATGCAGCACAAATTGCAACATTGTTGATTTATCAATAATTTCGCAAACGACATTCGGTTGGGCGCTAATGTTACGGAAATTTCGCCAGAGCATGTCATGAAGGATTGGCCGCGCATGTTTAGGATATCCGACAATATCCTCATCCACCAAATCAAACGGTTTTAATGTTTTTGCCTTTGAAAGTGGGTTTTGATCCGAAACCACAACCATTACATCTTGTTGGTAAAGAAGTTCGCTCGAGATGAAGTCATCATCAGGTTGCGTGCGCACAAAAGCAATATCTGTCCGATGATTAACGAGTTCCTGTGTATGTTTATCAGATGAAGATATTTCCAACACCTGGACATGAACGTTTGGGCTCGTTTTCTTAAATTCCAATAATGCGCGTGGCAATATCATTGAAATGGCCTCATCCACCCCACTAATACGAATATTTTTGAGGGCTGAATCTGCGTTATGTTTGACCTTAGACAGGGACTGTTCAATGGTCATAAGAATTTTCTGAGCATCTTTTAAGAATTCAGCGCCGATCTGTGTAAGGTTTACTTGGCGGGTCGTCCGGAAAAATAAAAGGGCACCGATTTCGTGTTCGAGAGTAGAAATGCGCTCAGATAAAGCTGATTGGCTTAGCCCAAGCCGTTCACCTGCTCGGCGAAAATGGAGTTCTTCAGCGACAGCAACGAAGCATTCCAGTTGTCTTATGTCCAATCGACCGATCCTTCATTATGCTATTTCTCAACCCTTACAAGTTGGCTTTTATCACGCGCCCCTTCAAAATTTTGAATTTCGTGAACAAGTTTGAGAGTGTCGAGTGTATCATCGCGCCCTTCTATAAGGCCCTGTTGTGTTGCAGGGTCCATAGAAAAATTGAGTTCAAGGCCTTTCCCCCTAATCTTAAGCAACCTAACATCAATTTCAACATCATATCCTTTTGGGTTTTCAGACAGAGTTATTAATTGGTCTCGCTCTTGGGGTGTAACAATCGGCAACGCCAACCCGTTTTTACGGGCATTATCATAAAAAATTCCAGCAAAGCCAGTTCCTATGACAGCCTTAACACCCATCTGTACCATCCCCCACACGGCATGTTCGCGGCTCGAACCACAGCCAAAGTTATCACCAACTATTAAAATGGAGGCATTTTTCCATTCCGGTTTGTTTAAAATGAAATTTGATCGTTTTCTACCGGTTTCATCGAACCGCAGATCGGCAAATGTCCCGACGCCTAGACCTTCTCTGGAAATTGTGATGAGGAAGCGCTTGGGCATGATGACATCCGTATCCACATTTGCCGATGGTAGCGGTGCGGTTTGTCCCTGAATTTTCATGTTCTCTTACTCCATTTCCTCAAGCATTTTCACATCAACAAGACGCCCAGCGATTGCAGACGCCGCGACCAACGCCGGGTCCATCAAATGAGTTCGAGCGCCGCGCCCTTGCCGGCCTTCAAAATTTCTGTTTGTAGATGACGCGATACGTTCCCCATCTCTTGCAATGTCATTATTCATGGCTAAACACATAGAACACCCGCTTTCTGAGCGCCAATCAAAGCCTGCATTAATAAAGACCATATCCAATCCTTCTTCTTCTGCTTGAACACGTGTTAACGCGGAACCCGGAACGACAATAGCTTTAACGCCTTTAGCCACTTTCCGATCTTTCACAACAGAAGCTGCACTTCTTAGATCCTCAATCCGACTGTTTGTACAAGACCCAATGAACGCTGTATCAATTTTGACGTCACTGATTTTTTGCCCAGCTTGCAATCCCATATATTTCAACGCCCTTTTCAACCCTGCTTTTGCCTCAGCCGTCGGCATATCCTCTTCAGAGGGGACATAGGCATCAATTGGAACGGATTGATCAGGGCTGGTTCCCCAAGTTACGAGAGGTGATATTTCACTAGCAACAATGGTAATATATTTATCAAAGACTGCATCTTGATCAGAACACCAATTTTCTTTGTCAAATTTCAACCCTTTGCCCTGAGGTTTACCTAAAGCTGCCCCATAAGCCTTGTCGTCCGCTGCGATTAACGCTGCCCGTGCGCCGAGTTCAACAGCCATATTACAGACGGTCATGCGGCCGGCCATTTCCAGATCATCAATGGCTGCACCGCAGAACTCCACGGCATAGCCGTTTGCCCCACCAGCACCAATCACTTTGACAACTTGCATGATAATATCTTTGCCCGTTACGCCAGGTTGTGTCTGACCGTCAATAGTTACAAGCAATGTCTTTAGACGCTTGTACCGCAGTGTCTGTGTCGCCAAAACATGCTCTACCTCTGAAGTCCCAATACCAAAACCTAAGGCGCCATATGCCCCATAAGTTGTTGTATGACTGTCACCACAGGCAATCAACATGCCAGGTGCGACAAGCCCTTGCTCCGGAACAACCACATGTTCAATCCCTTGCCTTGGATCACCCAAACCGTAAAAAGCAATGCTGTGCTCTTTACAGTTTTTCTCCAAATTCTCGATTAATAGTTTTGACGCATCGTCGTGGTGTTCTCGGTTTTTCGTCGCATTTACATGATCAACTACTGCTAAGTGTGCGTCTGGTTTCCGAACGATAAGTTGTTTTGTTTCCAGACCTGAGAAAGCTTGTGGACTGGTATATTCATTCATAATATGAAAATCGACGTAGATAAGTAGATCACCATCCGGCAATTTACAAACCGTATGAGCATCAACCAATTTGTCATATAGGGATTTATTCATCCTACAATTTCCTGCTGCAAATTGGCGTGTTGATTGAAAAAATCAATAAAGTTCGAGGCAATCGTTTCCGGTATTTCTTCCGCCATGTAATGAGTTGTATCAACAGCGTGCCCTGTCACATTCTCAGCACGTTCTTTCCAAAGTGCCATGGCATCAAAACATCGTCCCACTGCCCCGCGTTTGGCCCATATAATCTGCATTGGCACCGACAATTTTCTCCCATTATCTTGATCGTCGTGTTCGATATCAATCGTAGCTGCTGCGCGATAATCCTCGCAAGTTGCATGAATAGACGCTGGGTCGCTAAATGCTGATAAATATTCAGACAATGCTTCAGGCTCAAAAGGATTAACGCCGCCGGCCTGATTAAAACATTTCAATTTCCAAAAACTTTCAGGATCGTTTCCAATCAAAGTCTCTGGCAGGGGATTGTTTTGAATTAGCAGGTACCAATGCCAATAAGCTTTGGCAAATTCGCTTCCCGCGTAAGCATACATTTCTCTGGTCGGTGCGATATCAAGTAAAACCATTGCGGATACTTTATCCGCATGATCCAAACCTAAACGATGAGCCACACGCGCACCTCGATCATGAGCTCCAACAAAAAATTTATTGTACCCAAGTTCCGCCATCAACTGAACAATGTCATTAGCCATCGTGCGCTTGGAATATGTTAAATGCTTTTCATCTGAAACAGGCTTGTCAGACCGCCCATACCCTCGTAAATCCGGGCAGATAATACGGAAATGATCAGAAAGAAGAGGCACAACTTTATGCCACATTGCAGAAGTTTGGGGGTACCCATGCAACAGTACTAACGGAGGTAAATTTTTAGCACCAGCACAACGTACAAACAGTCGCAAGTTCGCCGTATTTATATATTCCTCAGTGAAGCCATCAAACATTATTTCCACCTTTATGTACGGGTTCATCATTATAAAGCATATCAGATGTATTTGACTTTATTGTTCGGATTAACTGAATAGTTATACCGTCTAATGATTTTGTATTTTACCCGTATTTTGAAAACAAGTGACAATCATAGATACTATCAAACTTATGTGTGTGCTTGGTTTCACATATTTTTCCGCCGCTTAAAAACGACAAAAGAAAAGCCCGCTAAAATTACAGGCTATCAGTTTGTATTTTACCGGGCACGCTCCTGCTAGATCAATGCCGTATGGCACCGTGTTGGATTAAGAGAGTTAGGTATTCACCCTTCGAACAAACGCGCGGTCTTCAAGAATGCGATGGCAAAGCGCGTTTTAACATTAATTCCAAATCATCTATTTTGAACGGCTTGAGCAATGTTCCAACAATCGTGATACCTTTTGCGCTGCCCAGGGTTTCGGCCACCCCGAGATACTTTCCGTCATATCCGCTCATTAGAATAACGGGAGCTGATCTTTTTTGTTCAGATAGCCAAGTGAGTAATTCAAGGCCGTCCATATCTGGCATGACAAGGTCCATAACAATGACCGAAGGGTTATTTTTGACCCATTCTTTTTGGAAGCCCAGGCAGGTGGTTGTTGGATAGACACTGAAGCCTGCAGTTTCACCCACATGAACAACTATATTTACCATCAAAGGATCATCATCAAGAATAAGGAGTTTAGGTTTAGTCATTAATTACCTCTCCATCTAACGCCTTGCGTATAGCTAAAGCGAGTTCTAGTTGGTTGTAGGGTTTATTCAATAGATCTTTAGATAACGCCTTCACCAACGGTACACCTTCATTCAAGGCACTTTCAAGTTTGGGCGTAAATCCAGATGTCAAAAGAACCTTAATATTCGGGTAGAGTTCCAAGACTTTCATGCCAAGATCGTACCCGTCTATGCCACCGGGCATAACCACATCGGAGAACAGAAGCTCAATATTATTTGAGTTGTGAAGTATCTCAAGAGCCCGTTTGCCGCTAGTAGCGGTTTGGGTCTTGTAGCCTAAATCCTCAAGGTACCCGACTGCCACGTCAAGTAATCCTTCTTCATCATCAACAACCAATATGGTTTCGCCACCGCGAGGCAACGCCGCAACAATTTCAGCATCGAATTTCCTAACGGTATCCGGTTCTCCCATGGCTCTTGGTAAATAAATATTGAAAGTCGACCCCTTCCCGGGTTCAGAGTTGACTGTAATATGTCCCTCCGAGCGTTGAACGAAGCCGTAAACCATGCTCAATCCCAGTCCTGTTCCCTTTCCTGCCTCCTTGGTCGTGAAGAAAGGTTGGAAGATTTGCTCAACAACATCTGCGGTCATTCCGCATCCCGTATCAGTGATAGAGATCATTACATATTCACCTGTTGAGCTTCCTGGGGTCATCTGGACGTACTGCTCATCCAAAATCTCGTTAGAAGTCTCAATTACTAAAAGGCCGTCATCAGGCATGACATGGCTGGCATTAAGGGACAGGTTCAGGAGTGCATTTTCAAGTTCTCCCGGATCAATATTGGTGTTCCAGATATCATCGGCCAGAACGGTTTTAACCGTGATCTTTGGCGTAAGGGATTTGGCGATGAGCCTTTCCAGATCTGTGATGAAGCAGTTCACATTCGTTAGCTGTAGAACGCCACCTTTGCCCCCTGAAAAGGCAAGTAGCTTCCGCGTGATGTCTGCCCCACGCTCAACCCCCCTGTATGCCTGCTCAAGAAACCCCATGGCCTTGGCGTCACCATCGATTTTGTCACGAAGAAAGTCGAGATTACCCATGATTATGCCGAGCATATTGTTAAAATCATGAGCAATGCCTCCTGTTAGCTGCCCAACAGCTTCCATTTTTTGCGATTGACGAAGTTGGTCTTCAAGCCTTGTTCGCTCAGTTATATCCAATATTAGTGATGTTACGGCGACTACATCATTATTCTCATCCACAATAACCGTGTTGTGCCAGTCGCAAATTATCGTTTCACCATCTTTTGTATTATTTTCGTTCGTGCTTAGACTTCCACCCTTTTGTAGTAACAGTTGCTGGAAGATATTGTTGACAAGGTCCTTGAGTCTTGCTGGTACAATTAGCTCACATGCGTGTAGTCCAATGGCCTCATTAACGGAATATCCAAACATCTTCTCTGCTGATTTATTCCATTCTGTGCAACAGAAATTCCTATCCCATGAGATGCACCCCAGTGGTGTATTTTGAATGTGCAGAGATAGTCTTGCTTCACTCTTTTGTAGTGCAGCAGACCTTTGTTCAAGTTCTTTAGAATATTGCTGGGCTAGTTTGCGCTCTCGCTTCAATTCTTTAAAGCGATTTCGGAGAAATACGATAATGGTAATAAGCAACAAAATAAGTGTGGCGGCACCAAGATACTGAACGAATTGTTTCTTAGTGTTTATTTCCTTTTCAATACTCCTCACCATTTTATGTAGGAGTTGTTTCTGCGTAGTTGCAATTAATCTAAAAGCTTGAATATTCTCAATTAGCAATATTAATCTATGTTCGGCCCGAGCATTGTAGACTTGCAGCGATTCCGTATATCCCATGTCATTCCGGTTAAGAAGGGCCTGCATGTCTGTTTTAATGGCTTCCGTATATTGCAAACCTCTACCCACCAATTGCCGTAAATTATTCTCTAGTTTCCCGAAATTCAGAGAATTCTCTTTTAGATAACTAGATTTGGATGACCTAAAATAGGTTTCAGCTCTACGCACATAATTTACCTCAGCCTCTAGCCACTTAGGATATTGGCGATCTACATGCGCTCTGGTTAGTAAAGACTGAGTGTTGATTTCGACGTCTGAGATAGAGATAATGAGGCCTTGAACCTCATTATCTGCGCTATTTAGTTTGTCTATTTCTAGATAAGTGATGATAGACAGGATGGCAAACGTAACAAGAGTTACAAGTAAAATGAGGATCTTGCCAGGGGAGTTAATCTTATACATCACAGCTCAGACTCCCATTTGATCATTACGCTTAATACAAGCGCATCATCTAATATAACCATTTTTAATAAACAGGTCCTTAATGCGGGAACGAGCACTTTGAAGCGTTTTCTCGGCTGTTTTTTCCCCGTCCATAGAAAGTGGAAATGACTTGTAATCGTCTCTCTAGCTATACGGCTTTTG
>JBALWO010000051.1:10942-22830 GCA_036960775.1 Pseudomonas marincola
CGTCCATAGAAAGTGGAAATGACTTGTAATCGTCTCTCTAGCTATACGGCTTTTGATTTGGATTCATTCAGCCCGTTCATCCATTTTCTGCATTTCGTCTGGCCTTCCAAACCGCTGAAATAAAAACCCGAGCCCAATTAAATACACTCCTAATCCAAGGAAAGAGATTGCTCTTAGCAATCCGTCAAGTTTGCGCGTAGGCCATGAAGGTAGCGTGCAGCCTTCTGCGCCATTTCTCCCCGCGCAAGCAACAACAACCTGAATGATACCGAACAGAGTTATTTTCATGCAGCCACCCCTTGCATTGAATTAGGCTTATCCGCATAATCCGAGCTATGAAAACAATTTATAAAAGCCGATTTATCGTCATCCCATCCTGTTTTGCAGTCAGTGCTATGGTTCTTGTTGCTATCGACTTTTACTCGCTTTTCTATTTTGCTATTCCAAGATTTCAGAACGCAGAGATTTGGGATTCCATTAAAGAATTCTTCAACTCCGGGTTCTTTCAAGCAGTGGTAATTACTGCCGTTGGCTTCTTGGGGTTTAAGGGGGTTATGAAGCAAATCAAAAGCGCAGAAGATCGCGCAGAAACAGCAAGAGATGTCACTCACAGAAACATGGCAATACTTCTCAAAGAAGATATGAGAGTAAAACTGGATACAGCTAATATTATAATTGATGTTATCAATGCAGCCTCTGTTAGTTACATTGAAAAATGGGATCATATTAGAAAAGAAATAGAAACCACCAATTTTAACAATAATTACTGGGTAGCTCACCCCAACATGCTTGTGGGAATAAACAAAGAAAATCTGGAAGCCCTGTCTGCAATCCGGCGTTTGACAACGCAACTCGACCAACTTTACAAAAACCCTGAATTCATACCGAACGAATTTTATATTCTTGGTAGCATCAGACCAATTATATATTTTATACGAAGTGACACACATAGGTTGATACGGAAACTTCAATAGATCCGGCATCACCCCGCCCCCACAACATGAATGGATTGGGCCCTTGCGCGGAGGCCATGAAGGTTGCGTGCGGCCTTCTGCGTCATCTCTACCAGCGCATCAGCAATCCTGATTTCTTCCTCAAGTTCAGCCGCGTCTAGATAGCCGTCTTTGTCGTGTTGCAGCATCACTTGGCAAAGCTGGCCATATAACGACCCAAAACTAAGACCATAGGTGCCACGGGCTGAAACTTGCGCCGGGGCTGTGTTGCTGGCACTCAGTGTTTTAAACAGCGTAAGAAAATGCGCGTCCCGCCCAAGCTCCAAAAGGCTTGGCGTCCAGCGCCACCGCATCCAAAAAATGAATACTCAGCGAATTGTTGGGTTTTTGAGCTTATAGAAATGATTGGGGCTTTTGCCAGTCTGGCAGGCTTCTTTAACTACGACCTACTGGAATGATGCCGCAGCAATACAGCTATTCCCAAAGCAACCGTTGATATCGGATATGTTCTACGCTGATCATGTGTTTTGAGTGAACTATTAGCTGAGAGCCTGTTGGTGAAACAACCAAATCATCCGATAAGGTCAAACACTTAACAAAACGAACAATTTCTCAGCACTTTACGAGAAGACAAAAGAAAAGCCCTCGAAAACAGTAACGTTTTCAAGGGCTTAATATGGTGACCCCAGCACGACTCGAACGTGCGACCTACAGATTAGAAATCTGTTGCTCTATCCAGCTGAGCTATGGGGCCTTGTTTCTTTTGTTAGCCTCTAACGCGACTGTATGAGAAGTTGTCAGAGTAGGCTTTAAGGTTGAGCCGTCGCTCTTTAGGCTCTGACACACGGTAGTCAATACCATTTGCCTCACAATAAGCAACCGCGCCGTCTTTATCATCAAAACTCAATGAGACTTGCGATGTCATATCGTTAGAACCTGTCCAACCCATAAGTGGATCTGAGAAGCGGGCTTCTGAAGGGGTGTAATCAAGACACCACTTTTTCAAGCCACCACGCCCAGATTGCATAGCGTTTTTCGCCGGTCTGTAAATTTTAGCTTTCAAACTCATGCTCACTACTTTCCACGATGCCCAAATGCCGTTGCAGGCACATAGTCAATTTCTTCTGATCCTGGCGGGTCCCAATACAGTTCCAGCGTAGACGAGTTCTTCTTCTCAAAATAAAGAACTCGCACCGGATACCAGCCTGGCTCAGAAATCTCAAGCTTTATTTCATCCGAAAAGCGATCTCCGTGTACCTCAGGGTCTTCATATACCATTACGCCCCCGATATTCACCTGCACACCATCATTTGAATGAACCATAATTGTATAAGTGCCAGAAGTTTCGAAATTGATAAAACCCGTAATATCAGCACCAACCAAATCATTTGTAGTGGTGGTGAGTACGTTTCCAAGGCCAACCTGGTAGTTCAGCATCGGAATTGGCGTTCCGGGCTTCCCCTTGTCATATTCCATCCACTCTAGGAATTGATCAATACTCTCAAGTTTGACGCCATAATACTGCACAGCCAGACCTGTGGACAGGCTACCGGCCGTTGGCTGCGGGTTCGCGGGCTTTAAGCCCATAGGGCCTGCAACGGCGCTATTTACCGCAAATAACCCTACTCCAGCAGCGACTAAGCCCGCTTGCAGGGTTTTCTTTAATAGATTCTTTTCGTTATCCCAAATAGACATAAATCATTCACCTCCCCAAAAGTGATCTACGTCACTGTAATTTCCATTTGCGACAAAGAAAAGACAGTTCCTACAGAAAAGTGATATTTTTTTTGAATTACGAAGGAGGCAAGACACAAAAAAGCCCTCTAAGCTATTAGCTTAAAAGGCTTTTTGTTGGTCGGGGCGGCAAGATTCGAACTTGCGACCTCTCGCTCCCAAAGCGAGCGCACTACCAGGCTGTGCTACGCCCCGATTGGCTGTGGCGATGATCTACACGGTTGCAGCCTACCCTGCAAGTACATTTTGCATTTTTTTTATAAATTTAGCCATTTTAATTTCTAAACCGCAGTTTTCCGGGTTCTGTTTGCCGATCTAATATACTGAAAAACAGCGTCGGCTTTAAACACTGTCCGTGTTCCAACTTTCAGCTCTCCCCGAACAAAAGCTAAAGTTCGGGTATCGCGAATGACTTCGCAGTGCGCTTCCACCCAATCGCCTTCTTTAACGGGGAGTAAAAATTCCGAGTTCATTTTGACCGTTACGCATCTTTTTCCGTATCGGTGGTTGATGGACCGTGCCAGCGCAGAGTCGGCGAACGACATCAACATGCCGCCGTGAACAAAGTTTACACCGTTCAAATGACGGTCATCTGCAATGAAAGCCCGAATAACCGTGTCTGTATCAATTATCTTCTCAAAATACGGTCCGTTTCGCGTTGCAAAAGCCGCATGTCCTTGGACTTCACTAAAACCATCTGGAATTGCCGATCGGGATATTTTTATTTTTGTCATTTTTGAACCCATTGTCGTTATTTGCCCTTAAGCGGAACCATTAGGCGATTACCAATTTGTACATTGTGTGTTTTTGCAAATCCAGCATTTACCTCAAGCACATAACGGGCAGGCAATTTTGTGCCAACAATGCTCAAATCTTCAGGAAGAGCGTTATACTTGATATAAACCACGACACCTTTTTCATTGGCAAAGATCATATCTAGGGGAATGAAGGTGTTTTTCATCCACATGGTAACGCGTTTTTGTTTTTTAAAATCAAATAACATGCCCTGTTCAGGGTGAAGACTTTTGCGGCTCATAAGTCCCTTAGCACGTGTTTCTGGAGTATCGGAAAGCTCCACATTTAGCGCCACCATCTCTGTTTTCTGATCAATCATCAGAACGAATAAATCAGCAGCGGCATTAACCGAACGTCCGCCATAGAAAACACTCAGAAAACACCAAAGAGCTGCCGCGCTAATTTTCTTTGCCATTGATATTTTTTTCCCTATAGTAGCCCATCCTCGGGGGGAGCTGAGTTTGCTGAGAGGTTCCAGTTTGGAACGACCCCTGTACCTGATCAGGTTAAAGCCTGCGTAGGAACGAGAGTTATATGGTCGCAAACGATACATCATCTGTAGCCACTGCTGCAATGAAAGACGGGGCTACTTCTGCATTTGACAAAAAGCAGAAGCCCAGTAGCTCGGCTATTGGCTTGTCCATATCATTACCCGAGATTTCCTACAGCGGTAAAGTCATCTTGGAAGATTTCAAGATTGCTCTTAAGCCCGGTACAATAACGTGTCTTCTGGGCCCAAGCGGCGTTGGAAAAACCAGTATTCTGAAATCGATTGCTGGCATCCTGCCACTTGCTGCCGGCAGCGACATACGGCCGAGCGACGGCGAGACGCTTACGGGACGTATCGCCTATTTGGATCAGAAGGATTTATTACTTCCCTGGTCAAGCGCGTTAGATAATTTGCTAATAGCTGCTCGTTTGCGCGGCGAAAAAGTCGACAGAGCCCGTGCCAAGGCGCTTCTAGCGGCTGTTGGACTTGCGGGCAAGGAGGCTGAGCTTCCAAGCACCTTGTCTGGCGGTATGAGACAACGTGTGTCCCTCGCCCGCACATTGATGGACGACGCCCCAATTGTCCTAGTGGATGAGCCCTTTTCGGCCCTCGACGCGATCACACGACATAGATTGCAAGCACTGCTCGCTCAATTATGTGCTGGCCGAACGACCCTCATGATTACGCATGATCCTATGGAAGCCCTCCGTCTCGGACATCAAGTCTACGTTCTTGCCGGCGATCCAGTTAAATTGACGCCAATCGATGATTTAGGCGATCAAATCCCAAGAGATCCAACGCTTAGCTCTCTGAAAGAAAAGTACAACCAAATTCTTGATCTGCTTGGTATGCAAAAGGATCTTGGCTAATGGCTAAATTCCTAAGGTTAACGATTACGGTTACGGGACTACTTGGCATCTGGTGGCTGGTAGTCTGGGCGACATCATTGCCAAAGTTCATTCTCCCAAGCCCTTTGCAGGTTTTTATAAAATTTAGCGAACGCTATGACATAATTTTTGAAAATGCGGTTACCACAGCCACTGAAATCCTGCTCGGCCTTGCGTTTGGAATATCACTGGGTGTTTTATCGGCCTTGGCCATATCCATTCACCGTGGGGTCAAACAATGGGTCATGCCGGTGCTCGTTGCAAGCCAGGCAATCCCTGTTTTTGCCATCGCGCCTTTACTTGTTCTGTGGTTTGACTATGGAATTACGTCCAAAGTGGTTATGGCCACAATGATCATTTATTTCCCAGTAACCGTGAGCTTCCTTGATGGTTTAAACAGAACATCTAGCGATTGGCGCGACATGGCATCTGTTATGCAATCGGGCTCAAAATCAGCGGCTCCCATGCGCTTGATCCGTCTATACCGGTATATAAAAATTCCATTCGCTCTACCGGCATTGGCCTCAGGCATTCGTGTTGCGGCGGCCGTTGCCCCCATTGGCGCCGTCGTCGGTGAGTGGGTTGGATCGTCGTCCGGACTTGGATATTTAATGCTTCATGCAAACGGCCGCATGCAAACCGACCTTCTCTTCGCCAGCCTGCTAACATTAACTGTTATGGCTATATCATTGTTTTATCTAACAGATTACATCCTGAAACTGGCCTTAAAATGGCAATCAGATCAGGAAACTCTCACTTAAAATTGGAGAAACCACCAATGAAATTGAAACTTGCCGCTGCTGTTATGGTTGCGTTCTTTGCCGTCAAACCAGCTGTGGCCGCAGAAAAACTTACGGTCCTGCTGGATTGGTTTGTGAATCCAGATCATGCCCCCTTAATCATTGCTCAAGAAAAAGGGATTTTCAAAAAAAATGGTCTTGATGTTGAGCTAATTGCGCCTGCAAATCCGAACGATCCACCAAAGCTCGTTGCTGCAGGAAAAGCACCACTTGCAGTATCGTACCAACCGCAACTTCATGTTCAGGTTGATGAAGATCTCCCTCTAAAGCGGATCGGCACATTGGTTGCAACACCGCTTAATAGTCTTGTTGTCCTAAAGGACGGACCTATTAAGAGCATCAAAGATTTAAAAGGCAAAAAAATCGGATTTTCTGTAGGTGGATTTGAAGAAGCCTTACTTAAAGCGATGCTAAACCGTCATGGTCTAAAACTGACCGATATTGAAATGATCAATGTGAACTTCAGCCTGTCTCCTTCACTACTGGCAGGTAAAGTTGACGCAGTAATCGGTGCATTTCGGAACTTCGAATTAAATCAAATGGATATTGAAGGATACCCAGGGCTGGCCTTCTACCCCGAAGAAGAAGGCGTCCCAAGCTATGACGAGCTGATCATTATTGCCAACAGTGAAAACCTCAAAGATCCTCGTTTCAAGCCATTCCTTGCAAGCCTTGAAGAAGCGGTTCAGTTCATTGTGAACCACCCAGATGATGCATGGAAATTGTTCATCAAGAACCATAAAGATTTAGATGATGAGCTTAACCGCCGGGCTTGGCGCGATACACTTCCGCGGTTTGCTCTTCGCCCAAGTGCCTTAGATAGCAACCGCTACGCCCGCTTTGCCAAATTCTTGAAAGACGCTGATCTTATCAAGACAGTTAAGGCCACGAGCGAATATGCGGTTGAAATTAAATAGTTTTTTCCAAACACAACACGAAAAGGCAGGATAATTTCCTGCCTTTTTTTGTGAGAAATTTACGTCACTTAGTGAGTTAGGTGTTCTATCTCCGCGGCTTGCGGGCCTTTGTCACTGTCACCGACACGGACACGCAACGTCTGTCCTGCTTGTACAGGCATAGCGCCTTCATTGCGTATTGTTTCCATATGAATGAAAATATCTTGAGTTCCTTCGCCGCGGGTGAGGAAGCCATAGCCTTTAACCGGATCGAACCACTTAACAACGGTGTCCACAAACTCACCTTCGGCTCTAACGGCTGGATGGCGGGTTATGTTAGATGGCTCTACTGGGCTTGGCTGGAAGGGAACTGCTGTTGATGTGTCTATGTCGAGAATTTTAATCGCCTGAAGTCCTTTTCCCCTGCGAGCAACTTGGCAACTGACCGTTACACCTTCTGCAACATATTCATGTCCGCTTTCGCGTAAACAGGATAAATGCATAAAAATATCACCAGGTTCATTTTCCGGAACAAGGAAACCAAACCCTTTTACTGTGTTAAACCACTTCACTCTGCCCTTAAGCTCGAATGTTTCTTCATCTGTATTGTAGGTCATTTCAACTTCAGTACTACTATGCAACTGCTCGATTTTTGCTGACATCAGGTTACTCCCACTCGTCTGTCATCGACCCCCACCGATACTTTACAATAACTCTTTATATACCAATATTCAATATTAGCTTAACCTTAAATTTGCATTAATTGCTAATAAACCCCTTAAAAACACTCCTATTCAGCGTTTATTTATCCGTCAGGTTGAATATAAAAATTTCAATTTTATGCCTTTGGAAATGATGCTCTGAATCGATCGCCAAGAAAAAGGGAAATTAACGCGACAAAACCCACTCACTGCTGCGACAAAATCAGTGTTCCAACTTGCGAGGAGAGCCGTCTCGTGTCATACACTGTTGGAAATTTTGCAGCTAACGGGGCAGCCCCCTTTTATTTGAGGAAATTCATTTGAGAACTATCAGCCTGATATTAGTTCTATTTGCGGTCTGGCTCCTGTTTTCCGGAATCTATACACCACTGACCATGGGTTTTGGTATTGCTTCCTGCGTTGTTGTTGCGCTTATCGCTCGTCGTATGGATGTCATTGATCATGAAGGCCTCCCTTTTCAACTTGGTCCTAAAATGATCCTCTATTGGGGATGGTTGATGGTCGAAATTGTAAAAGCCAACCTAGACGTTGCAAAATGCGTTTTATTTCCAAAAAAGCATTTAAGGCCGAGCCTATTTCTATTCAAGATAACGCAGACCAGCGACCTTGGACGCGTAATCTACGCAAACTCGGTTACGCTAACCCCCGGTACAGTTACTGTGGATCTGCACGAAGACAATATTTTGGTTCATGCCCTGACCGTTGGCTCTGCTGACGGCGTTAAAAGCGGCGAGATGGACCAAAAAGTAACAAAAGTAATGGGGGAAGAATGAGTTTTTTCACTGTCACAGCCATTGCGATACTCGTGAGTGTTGCTTTAGCCCTCACCCGCGCAATTCTCGGCCCAACTTCTTATGACCGAATTTTGGCTGTTAATGCCATTGGGACAAAGACTGTCCTTCTGATCGCTGTTTTTGGCTTTATGAACGGCCGTCCTGATTTTCTGGATCTGGCTATTGTATACGCCCTAATGAACTTCATAGGCACATTAGCCGTTCTCAAGTATTTCAAATTCGGATCCTTGCGCGGTGGACTCTCTAGGTTTCATGGGGAGGAGAAATAATGTTGGAATTACTTCTCGATGTCTCAACATGGATACTCATGATGACGGGTTGCGCCTTTCTACTAATTACAGGCGTTGGGCTACTTCGATTTCCAGATATCTATACGCGTATTCACGCGGGCGGTATGGCCGATACGTTGGCAACTTTCCTGATTTTCGGTGGCCTCGCCCTGCAAAGCGGATTTACACTCGTCACTGTTAAATTGGTTTTCATTGTCGCCTTTATCTTCATCACAAGCCCAACTGCGACTTATGCGTTGGCTCAAGCTACATTTATCGCGGGTCTGAAGCCCGTTGTAGACGGCTTTGGTGATGACGAGCCTGATGAAAATTCGAACACTGCCAAGGTTGAGGACTGAGTACATGGAAGAATTCACAAGCGTTTTTCTGATGATACTGTTGGTCGCCAGCGCCCTTGCTGTTTTGTATGTGCGAAACCTTTTCGTGGCAACCATGCTTTTGGGCGCCGTCAGTTTCATTATGGCGCTTATTTTTGTGACCCTAGATGCCGTTGACGTCGCCTTTACCGAGGCAGCCGTTGGCGCCGGGATCAGTACTGTACTCTATCTGGGCACCCTCGCCCTTGTCGGCCCCCACGAAAAAGGCTCCATAAAGAAACCAGTTTTACCTTTGTTATTGTCCTTGGCCGTTGGCGGAATTTTGATTTACGCCACGTTTGAAATGCCAATTGTCGGCTCACCTGACACACCTGTTCAACAAAGCCGCCTTACTGAGCGGTTTTTGGTGCAAAGCCTCGATGAAATCGCGGTTCCTAATATCGTAACGTCAGTTCTGGCAAGTTATCGCGGCTTTGATACCTTTGGCGAGACAACCGTAATCTTCACCGCAGGTATTGCTGTTTTGCTAATTTTAAGTCAGGTCCGTGTCCGCCGCAAAGAAGACGAGGCTGATGGTGAGGTTGAAGACGAGCATGACTCCGTTGAAGCACAGCTCGCCCCTCAAATTAAAGATACCAGCGCTCCAAGTGCCAGTCCTCATGATCTAATTCCGCATGTAGTCGCAAAACTTCTAATCCCATTTGTTCTTCTCTTTGGATTTTATGTTCAGTTTCATGGTGACTTTGGTCCGGGTGGCGGGTTTCAGGCGGGTGTAATTTTTGCCGCCGGTTTCATTTTGTATTCTCTCGTCTTCGGGTTGGAATTCACACAAAAGCTATTGCCGTTGCGAGTAGTGGAATATGGCCTAGCCGCTGGCGTTTTGTTGTATGGCGGCGTCGGTGTTGTGAGTATGCTACTGGGTGGAAACTTCCTAGATTATAACTTGCTAGCTGCAGATCCTGTGGCGGGTCAGCATTTGGGAATTCTCCTTGTTGAGCTTGGTGTCGGCATTACGGTTACAGCGGCAATGGTCGCTATCTTCTATGGCTTTGCCGGTCGCTCTGAAGTTAAGAAAAAGAACGAGGTGGAAGCCAAATAATGTTTTTTGACCATTTCAATTATTGGATCACCGTAATTCTGTTTGTCATCGGACTTTATACCGTGATGAGCCGGAGCAATTTGGTCAAGAAGATGATCGGGTTATCCATTTTTCAGATCGCGGTATTTCTTCTTTATATTACCATGGGTAAAATCGAAGGCGGAACCGCACCGATCATTATTGATCAGCCTGACGTCATCTATTCTAATCCCCTGCCCCATGTTTTGATTCTAACTGCCATCGTGGTGGGGGTCGCGACAACAGCTCTTGGGCTCGCCCTTGTGGTTCGAATTAAGGAAACGTTCGGAACCATTGACGAGGACGAAATCCTCCAAATGGAGGAAACTAAGTAGATGTCATCGCTTTTCGCTCAAGCGCCTATTCTGGCCATTATTTTACCGCTGCTCAGTGCGCCGATTTGCGCCCTATTTCGCGGCGCCACATTTCCGTGGGCTCTGACAACAATTGTAAGCGCCCTCTCGTTTGGACTTAGCCTCGACCTTTTATTCTATGTGGCCGAACACGGCGCAGTCTCATACGAGATTGGTGGCTGGGCTCCGCCATACGGCATTGAATATATTGCAGACCCTCTCAGCGCCTTTGTCATGACAATTATCAGTGGGATTAGTACTGGCGTATTGCTTTTCGCACGCGAAAGTATCTTAAAAGAAGTTCCCGCCTCCCGCCTTGGGTTTTTCTTTTCAGCCTATTTGCTGGCGATCGCTGGAATGATGGGCATTACCGTAACAGGCGATGCTTTTAACATTTTCGTCTTTTTAGAGATCACGTCTTTATCGTCCTACGTTTTGATTTCAATGGGCGCTGGAACTGACAGACGCGCACTAACAGCGGCATTCCAATATCTCATCGTTGGGACCATTGGCGCGACCTTCATCCTAATCGGTGTTGGTCTTCTGTATGCCATGACAGGCACTTTGAACATCGCTGATATAGCGTCACAGTTCGATCAAATCGAAGATACCCGCCCGGTTCGCGCCGCTGTTGGGTTTTTGGTTGTTGGTTTTGCCATCAAACTGGCAATGTTCCCGTTTCATATTTGGCTGCCGAATGCCTATACATATGCACCAAGTATCGTTACTGCCTTGTTTGCAGGCACAGCAACCAAGGTCTCGGTCTATTTACTGATCCGTTTCATCTACTCCATGTTTGGTGCAGATTTCAGTTTCGGTGACCTGCCTTTAACAACCCTGCTATTACCCTTCGCTGTTGTTGCTATTCTCAGCATGTCTGTGGTGGCCATTTTTCAAGACAACTTGAAACGCCTCCTCGCGTTCTCAAGTGTTGCGCAATTGGGTTACATGATCCTTGGTATCGCACTTGCCAGTGAAAGCGGTCTTACGGCGAGTATCCTGCATATGTTCAACCACGCAATTGTAAAGACAGGTCTTTTCCTGTCTGTTGGGGCAATGTTCTATGTGACGGGCAGCGTTTACCTGAAAGACCTTGCTGGTATCGGAAAACGGATGCCCATTACGACATTTGGTTTTGTCTTAGGTGGCCTCGCCTTAATCGGTGTACCGCTAACCCCCGGCTTCATCAGTAAATGGTATTTGGTACAAGCCGTTCTGGAACGGGGTGATGCGCTGGGCTATGGCCTCGCAATCAGCATGTTGATTTCATCCTTGTTCGCGGTGATATATATTTGGCGAGTGGTGGAGCTGGCCTATTTCAAACCCTCTCCTGAAGGTGCCCCCACGGGGGAGGCTCCTTTGACATTAATTATCCCTTGCTGGATTTTCATTTTGGGTGGTTTTTATTTTGGAATTGAAACTTCAATGAGTGTTGGATTTGCTGAAACAGCAGCCAAATTCCTGATGGGAGCATTGCAATAATGATCTCCCTCGAATTACAAGTTGCGTTTGCAATATTGATCCCTCTGGTTGGCGCTGTTGGAATAACCGTTAGCAGCTCATCCCCCAACTTTAGAGATGCCGTTACGCTGGTGACAGCCGGTGCTCTATTCGCCAATGTCATGAGTATATTGGCTGTCGTCTGGGGCGGTGCCTCTCCTGCGATCACGATCATTAGTAACCTACCCGGTTTAGACATCGCGTTTAAAGTCGAGCCACTTGGCATGATTTTCGCCTGTG
>JBALWO010000052.1:0-22761 GCA_036960775.1 Pseudomonas marincola
AACTCAGAAAATCGATCATTCCTGATCCGTTACGAATCGGCATTGCGGACAATTGTGCTAACTTTATCCAGTTCCAAAAATAATTCAGGTCTTCGAAATACCCATATTCAAATAATGTTACCTTTGGTCTTGGGAAAAACCATCGATTCTCGGCTTTTTCAACCTTAATTACCATATGCAGCAATAATTATCCCTTTTGGATACTTTCCTGTTTATTCAATCTTCCAAATATCTCTGCGGAAACATTGCTCGCTGCATCCGCAAGCGCATGATCGACATGGTGGGCATACCGTGCGGTGATCGAGCCCAAGCTATGCCCCAGCAATCCAGCAATCGTCAGTTCTGAGTAATTTAACTCGTGCGCAACAGTTGCAAAGGAATGTCGAAATACATGAGCCGTAACACCTTCCACCTCCGCAATGTTGCAAATCCGTGCAATCGGCTTTGCAACATTGATCAAGTGTCCGTTTCCTCTGTAGGCTGTGAATAAATATTCATCCGGATCACCCTCCTCTTGGGTCAGAAATTTGAGTACCTTTACTCCACAAGGACGTATTTGTTTCCCGGTCTTTGTATCGGGAAGTCTCAAACACCGCCCCTCTACATCAACGTCTTTGTATCGCAAACTGAGAATTTCATTTTTCCGGCAACCAGTAAGCATCAACGCGGTTACAGCACGCAAAGCAGTTTTGTTCGCCCCTGTTCTCTCTGCCTCTACAATAGCCTCTCCAATTTTGATATATTCTTGCTTGCTCAAAAAACGATCGCGCCTTTTGTCTGCAGGTTTTTCAATCCCCTGACATGGATTATGAGCAACCCATTCCTTTCCAATCGCGTAATTGTAAATCGCAGAGAGAAGCGACACAGCCTTCGCAGCTGTTCCAGGTCCACCTTTCACTAGAGCACGTCCTCTTGGACCCGTTCTAACGTCTTTCGCTGTTTTACCATCGCGTATATCAAACATGAAGGTTTCAACATCGTGGCGGGTCAGTTCGTCGATAGCCTTCTTTCCTATCATCGGCACGATGTGTCTTTCAATCCTACCCTTATCTGTTGCAAGGGTAGAGGCTTTCTTAGGTTGACCTCGTCTCAACACACGTCCTGCTGATGCTTCTTCGAAATAGGTCCGGCACATCTCTTCAACAGAACGTATTTGGGTGGCCTCTTTTCGGATTGCAGACGGATCTTGTCCAATCTCTGTTTCAGCCAATTTGATCTTGGCGTGTTTACGCGCCTGTTCAACTGTCATGCGGCCATGTTGACCAATAGCGTACCGTCTCGTCTTTCCTCTCTCATTTCGATATTGAATGATGAAAGTCTTTGTTCCGGACGGTTTCACTCGAAGGCCAAACCCTCTAGTCTCAGTATCCCAGACAAATATCTCTTTGTCTAAAAGAGGCTCAATTGCGTCTACAGTACGTTTCGTCAATTTTGTTTTCATTTCTCACCACATTGCGCCGGGGAAGCAGGGGGGAAGCAACAGACATCAACTTGAGGAAAATATAATAAAACAAAATATAATTTTGTAAACAGGTTAACTGTATTATTTTCAGTATCTTAGTAAAGACTAGTAAAGAAACGTAAAACTAAGAAAAGTCAGGAAAACTCCTCAAAAACTTCCTCCGAAGGCAGAGGTCATGAGTTCGAATCTCGTCGGGTGCACCATTATTTTCAATGACTTAGCGAATTTACTCTGAAGTCAGCTAACGCCCAAGGCACCTATAGGGCACCCTGAGAAAACAGCTAAACTATAGTTTTCTTTCTAAATAAATTCTAGGAATTCATAATCATGCGCGGCATATCTGTCTGTGCATATAAAGTGCTCAAGTCACATAGTTTATTTTGTTTTTCTAATGCAGAAAGCTCACCTTGCAATCACCAGCTATGCCTATGTGGTGTAAATCAAAAAAACAAATTGAACACTATTACAGCATTGTCAGAGGAAAATAACTAGGCATTGAATTGGGAAGTAAGATTGGACCTCAGCCAGCAATCTGGCGCCATTCGGAAAGGGCCGTTTCTCGTTTTAACTCGAAATTTTTGCGACTATTGAGATGACGTTCCTGATTAAAGTGGTTATGGACTGATGAATGAATTGCGGAGAGTTTCTGTAATGATTTTACGCTGCATCAATTTTTGATTTAAGTCCCTGCCCTGGCACAAGACGCACCCCGTCCCGCGCGTGCTTATAATCAAGATAGCTATGGTCTGCAAAAACCGGCCCGGGAGTTAGTGCCTGAATGACACATTCCGCGATGGGCGAAAAATCAGCCCTGAAATGAACAGAACTTTTAACGGTAATAACATCCACATCTTCGGGGTTAATACCCAAATGCCGATACATGGACGTATCACCGGTTTGCACAACACTGCTGCAAATGGCAATTTTCAGATGATCAATTTGCAATAAAGCACAAGGGCCCAACTTCATATGTGCGCCCTTCCACATTGGCCCTGTGGCTGTGACTAAACCGTCCCCCAATGCCAAGACCTTAAATTTGCCGTCAAAAGGCGCATCCCCTTCAAACCCACGGCCACCAAGAAACAAAGAGACAGTTGCCCCAACACCCGTGTCATGTGCCGATTTAGCCGCAATGGCATCAACCATAAAACCAAACACCATATTGTCTGCTTTCACGTCATACATGGCATGTAACAACCCGGTAGTATCCGCCGTGCCGCCAGCACCGGGGTTATCTTGTACATCTGCAATAACCACAGGTTTGTTTGTGGTTTTAGCAATTTCCACAGCTTTTAGAACCGAGTCTCGTGCTGAATAACATTCACTATCAAATTCTGTTTCGCTGTTATTAACCGCCTGCAAAAATTCCTCGGCAACGGTGATAGCCGCCCCTTTTTTTAGGGAATATGCCAAAACGGCTGGACCAACCTCTTCAATGTCACTTAATGAAAAGCCTGCCGCAAAAGACAAAAATGTATCAGCCGGTAATGCCGCACGCAGTTTATCTGATACGTCCCCCATCAAGTTTTTTGCAGGTTCAACATCTGTACATCCAGCCATAAGAGGGATGAGGAAGTCTGGCTTACGAAACGCCTTATCTAATCGGTATCCAGACCTAATCATATCTAGCAAAACAGTTGCCGCCCGTGCACCGGTGGCCGCCATATCAACATGCGGGTAGGTGCGATATATATCTATATAATCTGCGACCCAGACCATTTTTTGAGTGATATTGGCATGGTAATCCAGGCTAGAAACAATGGCGATATCTGGCCCCACAACACCGCGGATGCGGGCAATTAATGTGCCCTCTGCATCTTCTAAATGTTCGGTTACCATGGCGCCATGCAAATCGAGATACACGCCATCAACCGGCATTGCGGCTTGTAAGTCTTCAATAATTATTCCGCAAATATGTTCAAACGCGTGTTCGGTTACATACCCGCTGGGCATGGCAAACGCCCATGACAGGGGAACAATTTCAACATCATCCGCCTGATCAAAAACATCGATGGCGCCCGCCACGGGCAAATGATAGCTGCGGACAATATCAACCATATTCGCGCCGCGGCATAAACCGGGCCAATCTTTGTCTTTTAAAAACTCGTCTAGATCAGTTTTTTGTGCAGCAAAGGTGTTGGTTTCATGTTGGAAACCGGCAATGGCTATACGCATTAGATACGTTTCTCCTCAACAGCATGGCAGGCGACCTGCGCGGCACCATATTCGCCTAAATGTGGCGTTTCAGATTTGCATCTATCGTTCGCAAATGGGCACCGCGGATGGAAATAACAGCCCTTTGGCGGTGTAATAGGGTTTGGAACTTCCCCTTCTAAAGGGGTATGCGTTTTTTTGCCCTGTAAATCAGGAATTGTTTCCAACAAAAGACGGGTATAGGGATGGCGTGGGTTTGAAAACAGCTCTCTTTTGCTGGTAACTTCACATAACCGGCCCAAATACATTACCCCAATCCAATCGGAAATATGGTCTATCACCGCCAAATCATGGCTGATGAATAGATAGGTCAATCGCAGTTCTTTTTGCAATTTTGTCATCAGGTTCAATATCTGCGCTTGAACAGATACATCCAACGCAGATGTCGGCTCATCGCAAATCAAAAACTCTGGTTTACTGGCAAGAGCCCGCGCGATGGAAATACGTTGCCGTTGCCCGCCTGAAAATTCATGAGGATATTTATCCCCGTCCGACCCACCAAGTCCCACCTGAACCAACAGGTCTGCCACACGCTTTTCTTCATCTTCTTTTGATGTTGCTAAATGAAAGGCCCGAATAGGCTCCCCAATGATATCCCGCACCCGCCAACGCGGGTCCAAGCTGCCATAAGGATCTTGAAAAATCATTTGCACTTGCTGATGCAAGCTGCCTGCTTTTTGGCCTTCTTCGGTTGCTAGATTTCGTCCATCAATAACAACCTCGCCGGATGTTGGCTGGTAAAGCCCTGCGACGGCTCTGGCGATGGTCGATTTCCCGCAGCCAGACTCTCCCACTAACGAAAAAGTCTCTCCTTTGCGAATAGTGAAGCTGACTTTATCAACAGCCCGCAAATATTGTTTGGGCAATCTATTAATCAGCCGGGTAATTAGCGGGCGCGATACATCAAAATGCACCGCTAAATCACGAACTTCTACAACGGTTGAATTAGGCATATTTCTCTCCCACTTTTTTGGGGGATTGCGCTGTGGGCGCCTCTAATGGCGCGGCTTTAATTTGCGCATCCAATTGCCAACATGCTGCATATTGATTTGCCGTCTCGGTCGGCTCGATTTTGGCAACCTCATTGCGGCATTTATCCATAACGATGGGGCAACGCGGACTAAACGCACATCCGCTAGGGCGGCTATCTAAACGGGGCATCGCCCCTTCTATATTAGGTAAGACCGCCAAATTTTGGCCAATTTTTGGAATGGAATCCATCAATCCCTTGGTATAGGGATGTTTAGGCCGGTCAATCACATCGCGCACATTGCCAATTTCGGCCAAGCGCCCCGAATAAATAACCGCAACCCTATCTGCGGCCTCGGCAATAACGCCCATATCATGGGTAATAAGCATGGTGGCAACGTCATGTTCTTTGGCTAATTTTTTCAGCAACATGATAATTTGCGCCTGAACGGAAACATCCAATGCTGTTGTAGGTTCGTCGGCAATAATGAGCCGCGGATTACAACAAAGCGCCAAGGCAATAACCACCCGCTGCCGCATACCCCCAGAAAATTCATGTGGATAACTTGTAAAGCGTCTTTCCGCTGCCGGAATGCCAACATCGTTTAACAACCCTATAGCCTGATCACGGGCGGCGCGGGCCGAGACATTTTGATGGGTTAGAATTGTCTCCGTTAATTGACGGCCAATCGTATAAAGTGGATTTAAACTGGTTAGCGGGTCTTGGAAAATGGCGCCAATTTTGTCTCCGCGAATTTTGCGCATTTTGGCATCTGGCAAATGGGTAATGTCCACACCATCCAGTAAAATACGCCCCGCCGCCACATATCCGGGAGGCTCCAACAGCCCAATAACGGCCGTACCGGTTAATGATTTACCCGCCCCAGACTCTCCCACAACACCCAAGATCTCTCCGGCTTCAATGGAAAAGGAGATATCCTCGACAGCGGTTAGCACACCTCGGCGTGTTGGAAATTCAATCCGCAATTTTTCAACTTCTAAAACAGCCATGAACCTTACCTCAATTTCGGATTGAAAGTATCACGCAGCCAGTCACCAATAAGATTGACCGACAGGACCAAAATTACCAATGCGCCCGCAGGAAAAAACGTAATCCACCACTCTCCTGAAAACAGGAAATTATTTCCAATCCGAATGAGTGTCCCCAAAGATGGGGTTGTTGGTGGAACGCCAACACCTAGGAAAGATAAAGTTGCTTCAATAATGATGGCAACAGCCACGCCGATTGTCGCAATAACTAAGGTGGGACCAATCACATTTGGCACAATATGGCGTAACATAATGAGCGGTGTGGGCGTTTGAATGAGTTTTGCCGCCGCGATATAATCTTTATTGCGTTCCACCATGGTTCCGCTGCGGGTAATCCGCGCATATTGCGGCCAACTGGCAATACCAATAGACACAACAAGAACTGGAATAGCCACAACCTCATGCATGCTATGGGTTAAAACCGTTCGCGTTAAACCATCAATCATCAACGCAATTAAAATAGGCGGAATTGTCAGTTGAATATCGGCGATGCGCATGATGATCATGTCAATCCATCCGCCGCAATATCCCGCAATAATGCCCAGCGGAATACCAATACCAACAGATAGAAGAACGCTTAATATGCCAACCACAAGAGAGACACGCGTGCCATACATAATTGCCGCTAAAATATCACGGCCCTGACCATCAGTTCCCAATAAATGAGCGGCGCTGCCCTCCTCTATCCAGGCGGGGGGCATAAACCCATCCATTAACTCGAGCGACGACGGGTTAAAGGGCGTATATTGAGTTAAAAGCGGCGCACCAAACGCCAGCAAAAAAATGATCGTCGTCAGCACCGCGGCGCCAACAATAACCGGTGATTTCAAAAAACTATATGTAATGTCATGATCCAGTAAGCGGGACCATCTGCTGGTATTTTGGATAAGTGACATGATGACCCCCTTAAGTTGACATGTTGGCACGAAGGCGCGGATCGACAGCGAAATACAACAAATCCACAATCAAGTTTATGGCCACAAAGAAGAAAGCAACCAAAACCAAATAGGCACTCATGACAGGAACATCCGCAAATTGAACTGCCTGAATAAACAAGCTGCCCATACCCGGCCATTGAAACACTGTTTCAGTGATAATGGAAAACGCGATAAGAGAGCCAATTTGCAACCCGGTAACAGTGATTACAGGGATCAATGTGTTTTTAAGCGCATGCCCAAAATTTATGTCCCATGGCTTTAAGCCGCGTGCTCTGGAGAATTTGATAAAATCTGTGCGCAATACTTCCAGCATTTCGCTACGGATAATGCGCAAAATTAGAGTGGTTTGGTATAATGCCAACGTGATTGCGGGTAGCAAAATTGCTTTCCACCCAGACAATGTTGCAAAACCTGTGGTCCATCCCCCAACGGAGACGACCTCTCCGCGGCCAAATGACGGCAGCCAATTTAGCGTTACGGCAAACAAGTAAATAAGCATGATGCCAATAACAAAGGTTGGCAGCGACACCCCAACCAAAGATCCGGTTAGAATAACTTTGCTAAACCAATGATCTTTGTGAAGGCCCGTAAACAAGCCGCCAACAACGCCAACAACCAGGGCTATCATGGCAGAGGCGAACACTAATTCTAGGGTCGCCGGCATCCGTTCTGCGATAAGTTGGTCAACAGGGCGTTGTAGCCTGTAGGAAATACCAAAATCACCTTGAACCGCGCCGCTAATAAAGCGACCAAATTGATAGATGAACGGATCGTTTAAACCTAACCGTTCCCGTAGTTTTTCCATGTCTTCAATGGTGGTTTCTTGGCCCATCATATTGCTGATAGGGTCACCGACATAATTGAAAAGGAAAAAACTGATGAGTGCAACAATCAGCATAACACCGGCCGATTGCAACAAGCGCAAAACCACAAAATTTATCATATCTGCCTCAAGAAAAAAACGGTGGTGCAGGATTGGACACTCCCGCACCACCGAGCCAAGGGAGAGGCTCTACTTAAACTTTACCCAGTAGAACCGAGGCATGTTGTTTGGTTCGATCGGGATATCGATTTTATTGCTCATACCCCAAGCGATAATTTGGTGATGAAGTGGCACATATGGCATATCAGCCAGCACTTTTTCCCAAATTTCACCAATCATGGCGTTACGTTTCTTTGCGTCCACAATGCCACGAATAGACTCAATTTTTGCGTCCAATTCAGGTTCGCCATAACCGGAACCGTTCCATGTACCTTTGGAATGCACCAAATAATCGAAAAGGAAGCCGCTATCCATTGTAGGGATACCCCACCCCAGCAAATAGAAATCTGTGGCGCGGCCTGTGACCAACGGAAAATGCTTAGATTTTGGCTGAGCATTCAAACGTGTATTGATGCCTACTTTTGCCAACATTCCAACTGTTGCCTGACAAATCGCTTCATCATTATTGTAACGATTATTTGGGCAATCTAACTGCACATCAAACCCGTCTGGATAACCGGCATCCGCCAATAATGCTTTTGCTTTATTCACATCATAAGGAAGGCGATCATTGTCCCAGTCAGCGCGATAGCCATTGATCGGCGGTTCAATCATCATGCCTGCTGGCACTGACAAATTACGCATCACAACTTTCTGGATCGCTTTGACATTAATTGCGTGATAAACGGCTTGGCGTACCCGTTGGTCTTTAAACGGATTTTTGCCTTTAATATTGGAAGACCGTAATTCATCCGATTTTACGTCCATACCATAGAAAATGGTCCGAATTTGGGATGTTTTAGCCAATTTTAGATCTTTATGATCGGCAATACGTTTTAGATCCTGCAATGGCGGGTCGGTCAACAAATCAACTTCACCGGATAGCAATGCCGCAATACGCGTTGCTGCATTCGTAATGGGCGTCCACACAACTTTATCAACATTATGCGGATATTCTTTTAGTCCCCACCATGTTTTATTACGGGTCATAACCGTTTTTACGTCTGGCTCACGAGATTGCACAATAAAGGCGCCCGTACCATTAGTATGACGTACCGCATATGTTTCTTCGGAATCTTTGAAGTTTTGCGGCACTTCTACGTTATTCTCAACAGACCAATCCTCATCCATCATGAAAATATTGATCAACTGATCGAGCAATATAGGATTTGGCTTACTGGTGATAAAATGAACTGTATGGTCGTCAATTTTCTTAACTTCGCTGACAGTATTCACATACCCTTTCATTTGGGATGTTTCCGCCTTCGCCCGGTTGATTGAGAAGATGACGTCATCAGCGTTAAAGTCATTACCGTTATGGAATTTAACGTCTTTGCGAAGTTTGAATTCCCATGTATTGGGGTCAATTATCTTCCAGCTAGAGGCAAGGCCCGGAACCTTTTTCATTTGCGGGTTGCGCATAACCAAAGCGTCATAAAATTGCATGGATGCTGCAATTGTCCCCGCAGCGTTTAGCGCATGTGGGTCCAATGTGGCCGCATCGGCAACATTGGTATATCGCAACACATTTTCTGCGGATGCCGCTGACGTCATGGCACCCAGTGCCAACCCTGCCACAACCCCGTACACAACTACAGATTTAATCTTATATTTCATTTTTCATCTCCACCCTTGTTAAACATGCAAGCGGAAGGGTTCGCGAATGATCGCGCAAATCTCCCAATTATATCCCTTACATTATTTGTATCGGCCATCAGAACTAGGCGTCTGTTTCGGGCCACAGTTTTTCTTGCAAAAGGATATTGACACTTGATAGTTGATTTGAAAAATATATAATAGAAATATACTATATCGGATTTTCAGATGAATGCCTCACTCAAAACAATGCGGTATTTTGTGGCTGCGGCCCAACATCAAAGCTTGTCAAAAGCGGCTAAAGCCATGAACATTTCACAGTCATCCATTAGCGGCGCTGTTGATATGTTGGAGGCAGAATTGGGCCTCATCCTCTTTTACCGGCAGCGATCGAAGGGCATTTCTCTAACCGCTGTTGGCCGCGATGTGCTGCCGCGCATTCAAGGAATTTTGGATCAGGTTGATAATTTTGATGCGGATATTACCGGAATTGAAGGGCAAATAAGCGGCACGCTTCACGTAGAATGCTTCACACCAATTGCCCCCTTTATTTTGCCGCCCATTATCAAAGAGCTCTCTATTGCCCATCCTTCCATTAAAATTCATATCCATGAAGGTAATGTAAGGGATAATTTTGACCGTCTGCGCCGCGGCGAAGTGGATGTGGCCATTTCCTATGATGACGCAGATATCGGCGCCGGGCTGATCCGGCGGCTATTAGCCTCCGTTCCCCCACATGTCATTGCTCCGATGGATCATCCTTTTGCCCAAAAACCCAGTATTTCCCTCAAGGATTTGGATGGTATACCCCTTATTTTAATGGATTTACCCTCGTCTCGGCAATATTATACATCTCTGTTTGCAGCTGTTGGCGTTCAGCCAAATTTTATTTTTAAATCAGGTAGTTACGAACTTGTCCGTTCCCTTGTTGGGGCGGGCGTGGGCCTAGCCTTATTACAATCTCGGCCACCGGTTGATATCACCTCCAGCGGGACGACCATCCAATGCATACCCATAAAGGACAAACTTCCCCATTCAGCCCTTGTTGTGGCCTGCACCGAACAGGATTTTAAACGCAGAGCGGTCGAAGTCTTTATGCAGCAATGTGTCAGTTATTTTAACTCGGCCAAAGCCAGACATCTTATCGTTTCCACCGATTAAGAAAAAACCCGCGTTTTTGCAACATTTATACCTTTCTAAAGTTCACAAGATGGCCTTTCCAGTCGTTATCTGTGTCTTACCGAACACCAATACACTCTTACTTGGTTGTTCCCTCCCCCCCCACACACTGGAGAAAAAAATGCTCAGATCCGCATATCAAAAAAGGTATATGGCGTCCGCCCGTTCCCTACAACTTTCAACGCGTTTCGCGCGTGGATATAGACACACAACGGAGTTGCCACAGTAACTTCCGTTAGACACAGGAATTTCTCAACCGCAATATTCAGGCGGCTGCGCTTGCAGTTGCCCATATGTCAAAAGGTTCGGCGCGACATTGCTTCAGGTAATTTCGATTGATTAGGTGGCGTTGGACATAGAAAGTATTATAGGTGGCTGAGTGAATATATAGAAACCTTTGAGCTGATCCTGGAGACATAAATTTCTGCATTTTTCGTTCTCGCCGCCGAATGATGTGGGGCGGGAAACGATGCCGTGAATAAGAAATATTTTGCATCGCGGGAGATTAGACTAATGCCAACTACTCAGCGACAAAGTTTACGTGACAACTCCTTATTTTCGACATTTCCGCAAAAAATTGATCAAAATATTCCGATATTCGAAACAGCATCAATCGGGGAAAATTGGATAAAATTCCCCGATCGTTTTATTCACCCGCTAAAGGTGGTTACTGAGAATTTGGCAGAAAAAGTGATAAAGCCGGAAATATGACGATCAAGGCAAAAACCACTAAATCAATAACAAGAAAATTCATGACCCCCCGGAATATTGAATGCACTGGAATCAGTTTTCCAACCACACCACTAATGATGAAAACGTTCAATCCAACCGGCGGTGTGATCAGCCCGATCTCAAGCAATTTCACAACCACAACGCCAAACCAGATCAAGTCCAGTCCCATACCTTCGATCAAAGGAATAACAAAAGGCAAGGTTAGGAGCATGATGCCCAGTGGATCCAGAAACATCCCCATGATCAGATACAGAACAACAATCAGTAAAAGAATGCCCCAATCCGCCATTTGGTAATACTCCACCAGGCCGATCACATCATGGGTCAGACCCGTGAGTGAAACAAAGGCCACAAACATTTTGGCACTCACGGCAATGAAGAATATGGAGGCGCTTTGTAGAGCTGTATCCCGCATCGCCATTTTCAGTTTTTGAAAATTGAGCTTTCCCGTTACAAATCCGTACAGAATAGCAAAAGAGACACAAACGGCAGCGGCCTCGGTTGCGGTAAAGATACCACCATAGATACCCCCGATAATGATCAAAAATAACAACAAAGCTGGCCATGCATTGAAAGTCGCCCGTAGCCGGTCCGTCATCGAATAATGCTCATCTGGAACAGGTCCATCCTGCGGACGGAGTTTACTCCATACAAAAATGACGAACATAAACCCTGCCAGAGACAATAGGCCTGGTATCACACCAGCAAGGAAAAGTTTATTCACAGATGTCTCGGTAAACAATCCATACATAATAAACAGAACACTGGGCGGGATCAGGGATCCGAGCGTACCCCCAACGGCGACCGTTGAAGTTGCCAACTGCTTGCTATAGTTAAACCGCATCATTTCGGGAATGCAAATTCGCCCCATAGCGGAAGCACAAGCAACGCTGGATCCTGTGATTGCTGAAAACCCGCCGCATCCGACTACGGATGCCATAGCCAGACCTCCGGGGACTCGGGCTAGCCATACTCGAACGGCATAGTATATCTCGGTGGTAATTTCGGCATGATACGCGATATGCCCAAGGGCAATAAAGAGAGGCACCATACTCAACGGATAGGAGTGAAGAAACTCAAATACGTTAGACGAAATAAGCGCCAAAGTCGGGTACAATGCCCGAGCCGCATTAAATTCATCACCCGATCTAAAACCAAAAAATAGAAAAGTGCAGCAAATAGCCAACCCTGACAGCGCAAAACCGATCGGAACACGCAAACCAATCAAAATAAGCGCAATTATGAAGCCCACCAGGCCAATAATCGATGCATCCATATTACTTACTCCTGACCATCATTCGTTGTTTGTTCATTTTCAGATTTACGTCCAACAACTGATAGAAGGTCGATGCCTGTCAACACGGCTAGTCGTAAAACAAAGAAGAAATAACCGATTAAGAAAGCGGCCCGTCCCGGCCATTCAGGTAATTCGAGATCCCCGAAAAAATAGGCTCCATCCTCGATAACACCCGTCAATTCTCCATATCCGCCATAGAGAATTGGAAGCAACGCCAACAGCCCCACAACCGAACTCAATAGATTAAGCCATGGCTGCATTCTGTCCGGCATATGATCCGTAAACACCTCGACCATGATGTGAGTGCGCTCGGCTGTTACCATCGCAAGAGGCAAAATAACGGCACCGATCATCAATTCCCGAACAAAAATCGTGGAATCTGGCAGGGACCAATCAAAAACCGCACGGGTAATAATGGATACTGAAATAAGCAGGCCAATTCCGAGGATACAAAAAGCAGAGAGCGCAGTGAGCGCGCTCTCTACTTTTAACAGAAACTTCGGGCCAGAGGCCGGATGGTGTTCTGCTATCGAGTCCATGGGTAACCTTTGGATTTACGCTCTTCATCATACTTCTTGAGAAGCGCATCATACTGGCTCACAAGGCCATCCGCATTGATACCTTGCTCAACAGCTTTCGTCCGCCAAGTGTCCACATACTCCTGACTGGCTGAAACCAGACTTGCTTTATCCGCACCGGAAAAATTGTGAATAGTAACTTTGTTGCCATCGGCTGCTTTTTTCAAAGACTCGATCGCAGCATCATTGCCAACCGTTACTTCTTGTGAATAGTGATCGATGAAATCAATGCTCAACTTATTAAACACTTCTTTATGTTCAGGAGATAATTCATTCCATGTGTCTTTATTCATAGCGATAGAAAGACCCAACAATGAGCCCCAATCCAGCAAAGTGACTTCTGAAGCGACTTCCTGCAATTTAAAGGATGGGATAGCGTAAGAATATATTTGAGTGCAGTCAATCAGGCCCGTATCCAAACCCTGATAAGCTTTGTAAACAGACATTCTGACCGGGGTTGCGCCCAAATCCTTGAACACTTTGCCATAAACGCCGATGCCGCGGACTTTCTTGCCCTTGATATCGGAAATTGTCTTAACCGCATCCCCTTTACAGACTAATTGTATCTGGGTTGACGTAACGTTAGTCACATGCTTGAGGTTCAATTTATCAAATTCAGTTTGTAAATCCTTGTTATTTTTAACAAGATCATACATTGCTCGGTTCGCGACCCAAGCATCGGAATATGCTGTTGGATAATCACCCAGACCGTAAGCAAGGTGCAACTTTGGATTATACAGGCCTATCACAAAACCCATATCAGCGGCGCCGGCACCGATGCCTTTGGCCGCCGCTTTGGCTTTAAGCAGAGCGCCGCCCCAATGAAATTCCATTTTCAATTCGCCATTGGTGCGTTTTTCAAGCTCCTTTGCAAACCACATCGTAGCTTCAGCTCGCGTTCCTCGGTTTGAGCTGCCATCGGTATAAGTCAGCACTTTTGCTGCGATTGCAGGCTGCGCTATGACTGCCGTCAGCAGTCCAGCGACGAGAAGTTGTTTCCCATGTTTGATATAGTTCATTTTCTTACCCCTGTTATAGTGGTTAAAACACGTTAATTCCTTATCCTTCTTATGAGACACGTGAGACATCGCCTTGCACTTGGCATTGTTATTGTCTCCTATGTCACCATCTTTATGTCTGCAACGTAACTGACCATCCCTGGACAATCGGCTCTTCATTCGCACCAATTGGGATCACCGATCCTCTTGATAGCCGAGAGTTTTCGAAATCGCCCGGGCCGAGTGTTTAGCCACGTCCCGAAACCGATCCTCCTCTCGTATTCCCCGAGAGATCGGCACAGCAATCGTCAAAGCGGCGACAAGCTCGCCGTCAAAATTGAAGATCGGAGCAGCAAATCCTCCGGAGTCAGCTGAATAATCACCCAACGTCACAGAAATTCCTTGTTCTCGTATAGTCTCCATTACCGTTTCTATACCGGCCCGATCCGTCACAGTTTTCTCCGTAATCGGTTTCAAATTTTCAGTATCCAGATAAGCACGCCTTAAAGATTCTGGCTGATAGGCAAGGAACAGGCGGCCACAGGCATTGGCATAAAGAGGGCGCCTGGTTCCTATGGATACGGTAAAGCGCACCGATTTGGGAGATTCCACAATATCGATATAGGACGCATGGCGCAGATCGGAATCCAGCACAGCCAGCAAAACCGTTTCCCCACAATTTTCCATGGTTTTTTCGAGATAGGGGCGGGCAATCTGGCGGATAGAACGACCTGCCAATATGACGGAGGCCAGAGAAAACGACTCTGATCCGAGATGATAAAGAGATCCCTGACGTATGAGGAATTCCTGCTCAGTCAGTGCCTTCAGGGTGGCCGATAAAGAACTTTTTGGGACTTCCAATTGAGTAGCGATATCTGATAGGTTCAATCCTTTGCTTTCCTCCGCCAATAGGCGCAGGAGAGCAAAGGCGCGTGGGAGGACCATGGGCCCTTCTGATCGAGTAGCAGTGTTCACAAGCATATCCTCTAATTGGTATTTTGTATATTCGTACAATATTCCAATATCCGAAATATGTGGCATTGTCAACGACAGGGCCCCCGCCATCGATTGCGATCCCTCCATATGAATGTCCGGCGATACGTTTGTCATTACAGCACCGCGTCCAACCGCGTGGCATCCATATTCAACCCGCCGCCACAACGCGATAATTCCTCGACGGCTTTTGTGACCTTGTCATTGTCACGAGAAAAAATGAAAACAGAAGCCCCCGCTGCCGCAAATGCCTTGGCGATACCAAGATCGATACCACTAGTTCCTCCCGCAACGCATACATTTTTTCCCGTAAAATCAAATGACATCTGTTTTCTCTCAAAAAGGCGAAGTCGCCCTATTGTCCCTTAAAGACCGGGTTACGTTTTTCTGAAAAAGCGGTGATACCTTCAATCCAGTCTTCTGTTGCTGAACATCGACCAAAGTTCCGAGCCTCCAGAGCCATCTGTTCAGTCAGGCTGTTATTCTGAGACGCATACATCAGGTCTTTGATGCATCCAAAACCAACCGTTGGTCCTGTTGCCAACCGCTTTGCCAATTTAAGGGTCTCACTTTCCAGATCAGCGACTGGAACGACCCAGTTGACAAGCCCCAGGGACTCCGCTTTTTGCGCATCAAACAAATCCGCCATCAGTGATATTTCGAGGGCTTTCCGCAATCCCACTATTCTGGGCAATGTGTAGGAGCCTGATCCATCTGGGCTTGCGCCAATGGCAGAATAGGAGAATTTAAAAAAGGCATCATCCGAGGCAATAGCCAGATCACAGGCCATCATAAAGGACATTCCCGCTCCGGCGGCTCCCCCTTGCACACTGGCAATCACCGGCTTTGGCATACGTTGCAGGGCCAGAAACATCGGCTGGAGAGTAGAAACACGATGTTCAAAATAACTCTGACGCTGCGTAGGAGTCATTTTTTTAAACTCGGCAAACGACTTCACATCTCCGCCCGCCATAAAATGGCCGCCAGCCCCGCGCAAAATCATGCAGCGGATATCGGCGTCATGCTCGATATCATCGACCGCATCAAACATGGCTTGCCGCATTTCAATTGACAATGCATTGCGAACCTTCGGCCGGTTCATGGTCAGGGTGGCAATCCCGTCTTCTTTTGTTACAAGTAGATGGTCTGTCATGGTGTTAAATAGACTCCCGGTCAAAATAGGTTTCAGTTGTCTCCAGAAAGGATCAAGGCGCGTGGATTGTCGCCTGACCTCGGTCCAGAACCACTTCATTGCGATCTTCCGCAATCACACGAAAACGCACGCCTCCCTCTACATTCCAGACCTCTGTTCGCACGGTGTCGCCTGGGAAAACAGGACGGCTGAACCGGCAGGCATATCCGCCAAAACGGGTCGGGTCTCCATCCGCCAGAGATTCCAGCAACACATGCCCCGCGATCCCCATGGTGCAAAGTCCATGCAGGATTGGACGGTCGTAACCGGCAGACGCCGCAACTTGCGGAGATATATGAAGCGGATTATAATCACCGCTTAAACGATAGATCAGGGCGGAACGGGCATCGATGGTCTTCGTGACAACCAGGTCGGGTTTGCTTTGCGGAGCTGCCTGCAATGGCTCTGGGGTGTCACCATGGTTACCGCAGCCGCCATCTCCGCGGCAGAAAACCCCTGTCACAACACGGGAAATCTCGTCCCCCGTCTCCACATCGCTTAAAGTTTTTTCATAATAAACAATAGCCCCTTTTTCCGGGCCTTTATCGGTGATCCCCAAGACATCATACTGCGCCTTGACCGATCCCTTTGCCGGAAGCGGTTTTGACATTGTCAAAAACTGTTCAGCATGCAGGATTTTCACCCAGTCTATTTCCACTTCCGGATCGCGCATCCAAAAACCCGGATGCGCCAGCACCATACTGAAGGATGGAAGGGCTTTCATACCGTCTTCATACAGATATTGAAGATCGCTTTCATTGGTTGGGTCCAGCCCTAGGTTGACACCAAGCGCGTAGAGGGCTGTATCCCGTTCGGTAAAGGGAACAATAGCTTCGGGCACAACGTAATTTAATACTTTTTCAACGTTCATTTCTCAATCCTGCTTACGCACTTTGACGTTTAACTATAGTTTTTATTGTGAATATCGCGCTCGGTGAAAATCAGCATTGCCAAACAGCATATCGATGACAGCAAGACGTTTCGCATAGTGACCAATTGAATATTCGTCGGTCATGCCAATGCCACCATGAAGCTGAATGCCCTGTTCGCCGACAAAGCGGGCGGCATCGCCAACTTTCGCCTTTGTCGCAGAGACAGCTTGCTTGCGGTCTTCATCAGAACTGTCAGCATGCATAGCGGCCATATCGGACAAGGATTTTGCATGCTCGGTCGCAATATGCATATCGACCAGTCGATGTTGAATGACCTGGTTTGAACCAATCGCCTTGCCAAACTGATTTCTGGTCGCGACATATTCTTTGGTGATCTCGTTGACATTATGCATAGCACCGACTGCTTCTGCACAGATTGCACTGGTTGCCTGGTCGATGACCTTTTCCATGATGGGATATGCTTGGTCTTTGGGTCCCAATAGTGAAGAGGAGTCTACTTTGACATTCGTAAAGAGAAACTCGCTTGCCCGTTGCCCATCAAGAGTTCGTGCATCTCGCCGCTCTATGCCATCAGCATTTTTATCGACGACGAACAGTGATACACCCGTTTCATCTAGCCGATTACCAGAGGTCCGGCAGGAGACAATGATTTTATCCGCTGATGCCCCGTGAAGAACAACCGCCTTATCACCGTTCAGAATATAATCAGCGCCATCGGACACTGCCGTCATCTGTATATCTGAGATGTTGTAGCGGGAGTTGGGTTCTGCATAGGCGAATGCCAAATGCATTTTGCCTTCAATCACCGGTCTAAGAATTTTATCCTGTTGTTCGGAAGATCCCGCATATTCAACCAACTTACCGCCCAACAGGACAGTCGACACATATGGCTCGAGAACCAATCCGCCACCAAGAGCTTCCATAAGCACAGCAATATCGACCGCTGTCCCCCCGAACCCTCCGATATTTTCTGGAAAAGGAAGTCCCAACCATCCCATTTCGGCGAAGATTGCCCAGTTCTCAGCTGAAAATCCAAGATCAGATTTTGTCAGAGCCTGTCGGTTCGAAAGCCCGTATTTATCGACCACAAAACGCAAGACACTGTCCTGCAACATGCGCTGCTCATCTGAAAGTTCAAAGTCCATGATTACAGCCCCTTTGATTGCAACAGTGTTTTGGCAATGATATTGCGTTGAATTTCATTGGTTCCGCCGTAAATGGTTGCCGCCCGCTGATACAGGTTGTCAGCCATGATCCCATGGACATATTCGGGACCGGGTGGGAATGTATTGCGCTGATCAACGTCTGCATCTGGTGTATAAGGCACGCCGTACATACCCAACGCTTCAACCATCAAGCCCTTCACTCGCTGGGCAATTTCGGCTCCGGTGATTTTGAGAATGGAGGGCTCTGCTACCAGTGTTCCGCCCGAGATCTCCTTGGAAAGATATCGCAGTTCGGAATATTGCAGACCCATTAGATCGAATTCCAAATCGGTTATTTTTCGTTTGAAATCCGGATTTTCAATCAACGGGTGACCACCATACTGTTCCTGACCAGCAATGGTTTTCAGACGCGCCAGCTGGTATTTCGATCGGGCTACCCGAGCAATGGTATTCCGTTCATGACCCAGCAGGAATTTAGCGTAGGTCCAACCCTTGTTTTCCTCCCCGACCCGATTTTCAACCGGTACGCGGACGTCATCAAAAAACACTTCATTCAGAGTATGTTCAAGATCCAGACCAATAATCGGACGGATCGTTATGCCCGGAGATTTCATATCAATCAGCAGAAAGGAAATACCTTCCTGGGCTTTGGCGCTTGTATCAGTTCGCACCAGACAGAACATCATGTCTGCATGCTGACAATGGCTGGTCCAGATTTTCTGGCCATTGACCACATACTCATCTCCATCCCGTACCGCCTGGGTTTTAAGAGAGGCCAGATCGGAGCCGGAACCGGGTTCGGAATAACCCTGACACCACCAGTCATCCGATGCCAAAATACGTGGTAGATATTTGGCCTTTTGTTCATCACTGCCAAAGCGGCAGATAACCGGCCCGACCATACCGATACCAAAGGGCGTGACCTGAGGGGCGCCCGATTGGAAATACTCTTCGTTGAAAATATATTTTTGAGTGAGGGACCAGCCGGTCCCTCCATATTCAACTAGCCAGTTCGGCGCGATCCAGCCTTGTTTGTGCAAAACCTTCTGCCAACTGACAATATCATCCTTTTTCGGGTGTAATCCTCGATCCGATCGATCCAAAACGTTATCCGGCAAATTTTCTTTCAGGAAAGTACGTACTTCCTGCCTGAAGGCCAGATCTTCCTCGCTATATGACAAATCCATTGGTTTCCCCGTTCCTGTTCGGCAACAACCTTATCCCTCGGTCGGGCCGCTTACGCATTCCACTGAATAGTGATCTGTTCTTATTCGAAACCCGGTCTTTTTAGTTCGGCCGAGCTTCTTGATTATTTTCACAAAATTCGTGATTGCGTAATTTGGTAACTTATTCCATTATTCGAATATATTATTGTATTTGTTCTTAAGTCAATGCATAACTTCTAAAAAAATCTTACGATTTAGGTACAGATCCTCAGCAAAATAGCTGAATTCGTATATCCGAACATAAGATTTTTATTCGATTTACTTTAAATAAACAGGAACCTATTTCGTGACGACACAAAAAAAAGATGGATGGCAACCACTCCACGGACTGAGAGTTATTGATTTTTCCATGCTTCTCCCCGGACCCCTTACGACCCTCGTTTTGGCAGATTTAGGGGCAGAGGTAATAAAGGTAGAGCCCCCCGGTGGGGATTATTCCCGGCATATGAAAGGCCATATTTTTGAAGGCACGAATCGCAACAAGAGAAGCATTGTGATTGACATGAAATCTCCGTCATCGGCGTCAATCATTGAACAGTTGGCACTTTACGGAGATATTGTTATCGAAGGGTTCCGGCCGGGCGTGGCGAAACGGCTGGGATTTGATGCCCAAAGCCTGCAGGCCGTGAACCCCGATTTGATCTATTGCTCCCTGTCAGGATTTGGACAAACAGGACCTGCCAGCAAAAAAGCGGGGCATGATCTGGCATATATCGCCATGGGCGGCGGCCTTGTTCACAAGGGACAGTTGCGGCAGCAACCCAGTCGCGCGGCTCTGCCCATTGCAGATCTCGCGGGGGGCTCCTTTGCAGCAATTGCTATTCTCGCGGCCCTTCATGGCAAGAAACCTGGAGAAAGAGGCGCCGTTCTTGATCTTAGTTTGTATGAATCCATGATGTATACCAGTGCGATACGGTTCGGATTCCATACATCCCCTGACGCAGTAGAACATCTCTATCCGGCCAACGATCTGTTCACTTGCGCCGATGGCCGGCAAATCGCCCTTACCATTGTTGAAGAGAAATTCTGGGTGAATTTTGTTGAAATGACAAAAGACTACCAGCCCGCATTCGGGGAGACTGTATTTCAAACCGAAGAAGGGCGACTGGTCAATTTTGAACGTTTGATGGCCCTACTGGATCAACTTCTTGCAACCCGGCCAGCTGAAGAATGGGTGAGTATCATGGACAAGGCCGATGTTCCCGCGGCTGTTTGTGTTCCCTTGAGTGATGCCATACAAACTGAACATGCACAGGAACGAGCCATCCATGTAGAGACTCAAAATGGTGCCGTTGTTCCCTTCCCTGTTATCGCCAGCGATCAACGTCTGCCGCAACAGCAAGAACGACCACCACAGATGGGCGAGAATAGTCTGGAAATTCTCGAACAACTGGGTTTTGATGAGACTGATATCGAAGCATTTCGGAAAAATTCAGTGGTGCAGTTTGGTGCAAACTCGCATTCGTCATAACAATAATAAGCAGAAACGAATTACATGTTGAAAACAATATCCAAGGAGCGCCTGGATCTGGCTTCCTACATTCGTCCGGGAGATAATTTAATTTGGGGTCAGGGTTCTGCGGAGCCCTTGACACTTATCCAGCATCTGCTGGATCAACGGTCATCGATCGGAAAAATCAGTGCCTTTGTCGGCATTTCCCTGAGCGATATCCTGCATCCAGACCATAGCGATTATATATCCTTCAGCAGCTATGGAACCTTGGGGACAACCGGGCGCCTGAGAAAAGCAGGGAAGCTTGATTTACTGCCTTGCCACTATTCTGCTCTACCCAACCTGATTGAAAGCGGCCGCCGCCCAGTCGATGTCGCTTTTATACAGCTTAGCCCTCCAGGGCCCGATGGCACCCATAGTCTCGGTTTCTGCAACGATTTTCTGCCCGTCGCCATGAAGAAAGCCCGGATTGTTATTGCGGAAATAAATTCCAATGTTCCCTGGACCCATGCGGATCATCCCATTGATCCAGGCCAGATCGATATTGCCATTGAAACAGATCGTCCTGTTCCAACCCTCCCATCGCCCAAGTTGCGGGACACTGATCGCAAAATTGCTGATCATGTAGCCTCCGTCATAGAGAATGGCGCAACCCTTCAATATGGCATCGGGGCTATTCCGGCAGCCCTTTTGGAATCACTTTCCGGCCACGCTGATCTGGGTCTGCATTCAGGATTAATCACGGAAGGTGTCATTGATTTGATTGAAACAGGGGTTATAACCAACGCAAAAAAGGCCGTTTATCCAGGCATAAGTGTCGGTGCGGTTGCCATAGGGGGCAATCGATTAAAGGATTTCCTGCATGCAAATGACTCTTTTCTGTTCCACCAATCCAGCTTTACGCACGGAGCTAGAACCCTGTCGCAAATCGACAACCTTGTGGGCGTCAATTCCGCCCTGGAAGTGGATGTTTTCGGGCAAATCAATGCCGAACAAATCGGGGATACATATCTGGGCGCCATTGGCGGTCAAGTGGACTTCATGCATGCGGCGCAAACCAACGCCAACGGTCTTTCCATTATTGCATTGCCTGCTACAAACAAGAACGGCAGCAGCCGTATTGTCTCAAAATTAAGCGGTCCGTTCGTTACAACTTGCCGAAGTGATGTGGATATAATTGTCACAGAATTCGGGATTGCAGATTTACGAGGGCTAACGGAACAGGATCGGATCAAATCCATCAAAAAAATTGCGGCGCCCAACCATCAAGATAACTTGATATAATGTCGTCAAATATTTGACGCCAGCGTTATTTATTCTTCTTTTTGCCGCTTCAGATACTCCACAAGGGATTCGTGGGCTTTAAGTATATATTGGCGCGTCATTTCTACAGCGCTATCATCATCACCTATTTCGCAGGCGACCAGTATTCCCATATGTTCTTTTCGGGCCTTGTTCATACCGTGTGTCAGGACCAATTGTGCCCGAGTATAGGAATCCACGCGATCAATAGCCTCACGAATAATCTTCATGTGAAACGGATAATCCGCATCCTGCTAAAGGGTTTCATGAAACAAGCGGTTCCATTCGCCCCATTTTCCGGAATCTTCTTCGCTGAACTGCTCTCAATATTGCCGGGCGAGAATAAGTGTTTCGGCCTTCATAGTCACGTTGAAATGCGGGAACAAAAAGCTGTTGTTCATCAATTTTGTCCAATGCCGTAGAAATTTTCATATGCGGTCTCTCAAATTTTCATTACCTATAAAAAAATATACTAAGCACGTATTCCACAATAATGAAGTATTTACTGGGCAAATTTACACCCTCAGATCGATGAAAATTG
>JBALWO010000053.1:0-22580 GCA_036960775.1 Pseudomonas marincola
GATCAAAAATTTCAATCTGAAATACGGCAGTCGTTGACCGAAATGCTGAGTGATGAGCTTCGGAGTGCTTCTGATAAGAGGAGTAGCGGATGGCAGGATCTAGAAAGCTCTATGACATGGCAGCGAATTTTGAATTCAAAAGGCTGGGCAGCCCCTGACTGGCCAAAGGAATATGGCGGAACTGGCTGGACACTTAGCCAGCGGTATATTTTCTCCCAAGAATGTGTGCGCGCGAAAGCGCCGGCATTAATCCCCATGAGCCTGCGCATGTGCGGTCCCATGCTAATCGGGCACGGGTCAGCAGAACAAAAGGCTCATTACCTCCCGAGAATATTAAGTGGTGACGATATCTGGTGCCAGGGATATTCTGAACCGGGATCAGGATCAGACCTTGCCTCCTTGAGCACGATGGCCGTCTCTGACGGGGATGATTATATCGTCAATGGGACAAAAATCTGGACCAGTTATGCCCAGCACGCCAACATGATGTTTGCGCTTGTGCGCACCTCAAAAGAGGGGAAACAACAGCAAGGTATTTCTTTTTTACTCATCCATATGAACACGCCGGGGATTACCGTTAAACCGATCATCAATATCGCTGGAGCGCACGAACTTAATCAGGTGTTTCTCGATGATGTGCGTGTGCCAAAAGTAAACCGCGTCGCAGAAGAAAATGAAGGCTGGACCGTAGCCAAATACCTGCTCGAATTTGAACGTTTCAGTATGGGCTCCATCGAGCTTAGAAGAACATTGGATCGAGTAGAGAAACTGGCAGCGGAAACTGCCGTTGATGGAAAACTACTTTCAGACGATGTGGAGTTCAAACAAAAACTCGCAACACTAACCATTGAAACCATGGTTCTAGAAGCATCTGAACAACGGGTTCTTTCAAAATTAAGCGCAGGAAAAAGCCCCGGTGCGGCCTCATCCCTACAAAAACTACACCATTCAGAACTCGTTCAACGCGCTGATGAACTGGGCGCTGAGGTCTTAGGCTACTATGCCGCTCCCCATCAGCCTGAGGCATTGGATATGGGCACAAATGTAGCGGCGGTTGGCCCAGAAAATGGGATTACCTTCATGCCAATGTATTTGAGCAATCGCATGAAGACAATCGCAGGCGGCTCTTCTGAAGTCTTGCGAAATGTCGCAGCAAAAACAATACTAGGATTATAAGCCCGAGACAGTTCCCTAAGTCAGTTGCTTTACTAAACTCCAGAATACAATTAGGCTTCTCAGAACACATGGAGACTGGAAGCGAAGCATGACAAATGAGGATGATATCCCGTCTGGGAACACGGCGCAGACAAGTGGACTGCAATCCAATGATCAGCCACACAGAGACAAGTTCCTGATCAAGGAAATGGCTCTAATTACAGATGTGCATACGGATGATGTCTGGAGGTGGCTCTCAGCTGGCTGGTCTGATTTAAAAGCGAACACTTTTGTCAGTATCAGTTATGCCGCTCTATTCATTATCTCCGGTCTAATTTTGTCTTTCGGCTTCTATTTTCTGGGATGGCCGTATTTGATCCTACCGGGTTTGACTGGTTTTCTTCTCGTCGGTCCTGCTGTTGGGATCGGTTATTATGAAATCAGCCGATGCCATGCAGCGGGAGAGAAAGCGTCCCTTTGGACTGCGATAACCGCTGCGCGATACAACAAGCTTGGTATTTTTGGCTTCGGTGTGGCACTCGCCTTTATTTTTCAAGTGTGGATTCGGATATCCTTCACGGTTTTTGCTTTGAATTTTAAGGGCGTTATGCCTGACTGGGAAATCATCCTGACACGCACATTCAGCATGGAAGGCGTTTATTTCGGAATTGCCATTACCATTGTGGGTGCTGTTTTTGCGACCGGCATCTTCCTTGTTGGTGCCTTCTCCATGCCAATGATGATGGACCGTAAATCAGTACTCGTCCCGTCCCTATTCACTAGCGCAGCCGCGGTTATTCGGAACCGTAATGCAATGATCCTTTGGGCTGCTATGATTGTCGTTTTCACTGGCGTTGGCCTTGCGACAGCGGGGATCGGGTTAATAATCACACTTCCACTCATCGGCCATGCAACCTGGCATGCCTATAAACAGGTCATGTCTGGCGATCTTGCCGATGGCGTATCTCATCCCACCGGAATGCTTGTCGCAGGTGATAAAAGCGACTGAATACGGTGCGCGACACAAGACGATTTGGGTTGGATCGTTAAGTAAAAAGGGTCCTGCTTAATTACAAAAATTCTCTCAAATCTGACATAAAGGTATCGAATTGATCATGGTGTAGCCAATGGCCCGCATTTTCGTAGTTTTTCACTGTCGCATTTTTAAAATATTTAAGACGTCCGTCTTCCGCAGGATTTGATGCCCAACTGTCTTTGCCATAGCACAGCATGGTCGGGCAGGTTATCTCCCCCCAAAGCTTCTCCGTTTCTTCATGGTGAATGTCGAAAGGTGCCCAAACGCGCATATAATGATCAAATTTCCAGCTGAAAGTGCCATCTTCATTCTGGTTCACGGCGTGTTTTGTGAGGTGCAGGGCTTGCGCATCTGACAGATGCCCATTTTCCCCTTTCATACGGGCAAGGGCATCATCAAAGGTCTCGTACCGTCGGTGCGTACGGGCACTGGCCGCTCGCTTTTGGTCAATCCAATCACGCCAACGCTTGGCTGTTGGAACCGCTTTGCCCTCTTCTATCAGTTTTGGAGAGGGACCAAGACCTTCTATGGCAACAAGCTTTCTGACGTTTTCTGGATAAAGGCCCGTATAACGCAATGCTATATTTCCGCCCATAGAATGAGAAACAATGGTTACGGGGCTTAACTCCATTTGATGGACAAGCTGCGCAATATCGTAGATATAGCTTTGGATATTATAATTACCGTCGGTGGACCAGCCGCTGTCTCCGTGTCCCCGCAAGTCGGGTGCAATCACATGCCAATCCTGACGTAATTCCTCTGCGACCCAATCCCAGTTCCGGCAATGGTCACGCCCCCCGTGTAGTAATAGTAACGGCGGCGCTTCTGGGTTACCCCAATCAACATAATGAAGTTTAATACGTTGCGAAATATAACTGTTTGAGGTCGGGCCCATGGGTTGCTACCTGTGTGATTTATTGTCTTTATTTAGTGTACTATAAGACGAAATGCCAACTTTGGTCCATACTGGACAATGCATCACCATCCGGACAGCGGCTGCAAACTCGTTTGGATGCCTTGAAATGATAGAGATATACGTGTACTTCGCATGTTTACTTGCCCTCAAACCGCGCTTGCGCTAGAAGTGCGCCAAGCGCAGTATCGGGCACTGTGGGCTCGAACCCATCATCCGAAGCAGAAATTTTATGTAGCAGGGCCTTGTCCCTCCTAAAAACAGGACCGACATCATGCAAATGTTTAAACTCACGCCTAAGCCAAAGAGTGACTATCGGCTGGACATCGATGAGATTAAGAAAAGATGCATCGTCGAGAAATTTGGCTATCGACATAACAAAGTTGTTTTTGGATTCTGTGATGAATTGCCTGATATCACCGAGCTTCAATCTCTTGGTTTGGCTATTGAGGAAGTTGCCTCTGTCGAAACACAGATGGATCTCATGACTGATTTGGTAAATCGAGGCCGCGCAAAATCAAAAGTCGAACACATTAAAGCTGAGCACACTGAAAACGGCACAAAGAATGAGCCCGAGGAAGAAGCCGCCCTGAAAAAATTGGCGGATTTAAACGACAGAATCCAAGCGGCGAAAGAAACTCTCGGCATCACTGGAACGCTCAAAGTGTTGAAGCTTTAGCTTGAAACAAATTCGGCTTCGCTGAAACATTATTTTTATATACACTTGAAATTATACTTTTATTTTTATCGGAACCGAAATGAAACTCATTGTCCTCAATCTACCACATGAATTTGACGAACCAAGTTTAGAAGAACTCTTCAAGGCCCATGGCAATGTGACAGCTTTTAACCTTGTTCTGGATAGCGAAACAGGTGCCTCAAAAGGCTTTGGCTTTGTTGAAATGGAACTTGAAGAAGATGCTATGGTTGCCATTGAAAAATTACATGGCTCTAAAGTACATAAAAGAAAAATTCGCGTTAAACCTGCAAAATAGGTTTTAGATTGCACCAGAATTGGTGCCGCACGATTTTGTGAAAAGGTGAAGGTTGCTTTGAGCCCATTCGGGAGGGGAACTCTATTCCCATGGACCGCGGGCTCAACTATCTCGCCTCACCTTTTCTTCAAACTTCTAAAATACATTCCCTTATATTTTTTCGACTCACCGCTTAAATTGCTCCTTCAGTTAAACAACTGCGATCTTTTAAGCTCTGCGGCTCCCCTCCATTTGACACCGCATTCTCCCGTAGAGGGACCATTCCCGCCCAAATATACAAAAATTCTCTAAATGAGTTGACTTAGATCATTGCTTTTGATAATCATTCTTAAAAGCAACAATGGCTTCTGCCTTTGATCTTTAAAATTGAGTATTTTCATGACTGTTCGCCAAGACACACCCAAAACCGAGAAACGCCGTCAACTGACGATAACAAATAATAAAATCGACAGTACCGAAATATTTTCAACGGGCCGGGAATTGTCAATTTTGCACAACGGTTATGAATACAAACTTCGATTGACTGGAAACGGGAAATTGATCTTAACAAAATAGGTTAGTAGCAAGCCACTCAGCCATTCCATCACGGATAGCAAGGCAGCAAGCAATCGCCTCTAGTTCTTAAAAAGTAAGGATTACCATGCGAATTATGTCTTGCGTGCCACTCGTGGCTGCGCTTCTATCAACGACGCTTTTAACGTCTGTTTCTGCTGAAGAAACAGACGACGCGTCTACTCTTGATGCCGTTACCGTGTACGCCACGAGGAGCGCTCAATCCACCTTTACCGTTCCTGGAATGGTCTCAACAGTCGACCCAGAGGCGCCCGGCACGGCACTTTCAAGTGACATCGATGATTTATTGAAACTGGTACCCGGTGTCGATGTCGTCAACGGCCCTCGCCGGAACGGTCAAACCGTTAGTATTCGAGGGTTTGATGCCGAAGCAATTATTACACTAATCGATGGTAGGCGCCAAAATTTCGAAGCTGCACATGATGGGCGGTTTTTCCTTGATCCTGCGCTCTTGAAAAAAGTGGAAATTGTAAAAGGTGCCGCGTCCTCCATCTACGGTGGCGGTGGTATTGGCGGTGTTGTCGCGTTCGAGACCAAAGACGCATCCGACATTCTTAAACCGGGCGAGAGTTTTGGAACGACGACGTCGGCAGGCTATAGAAGTGGCAACAATGAACTCTCCTCTACGATCACTTCATATGGCCGAGGCGACAATATCGACGTCCTTGGCAGTATTAGTTTCCGATCCTCCGATGACATTAGGGTCGGTGGCGGAGATGAATTGGCGACCGAAGATAATCTCATTTCAACTCTTCTAAAGGCTGGTGTCACAGCAGCCGATTGGCACACAGTTAAACTTCAATATCAAGGCAGTAATAATGAGGGCCAAGAACCAAATAACGGTGCAGGTTCCATCTCAACGTCAAATCCGCTTTTGGACAAAAAAGTAAGCGACCACCAGTTTAGCGCCCGGTATATATACGAAAATCCGGACAATGACTGGCTAAATTTAAAACTGCATGCCTACGTCAACAATACGGACGTTGAAGAAGAAGACATAAGCGGATCCAACCTTGGACGGGTTCAAGTTAGAGAACTGACAACACTTGGTTTCACAGCGGACAACCAAAGTAAATTTGAATATTCAAGCGCGCATTCACAAACCATTTCCTACGGCTTAGAAGTCTATCAAGATACGCAAAACGGAACCAGTACAGCTACTGGCGATGGGACACGTCCCGGCGTTCCAAATGCACAAGCCATTAGCATGGGCGCCTACATACAAGATGAAATCTCGTTTGAAACTGGTATCGGGAAATTTCTCATAATCCCTGCTGCACGCTTTGATAATTACCGAAGTGAAGACGAAACGGGAAATAGCCAAAATGAGAGTGCAATTTCACCGAAACTCGCTCTGAGCTACAACCCCACAGAAAACCTTGTTTTCTTTGGTAGTTTGGCCCAAGCGTTTCGGGCGCCGAACATGACCGAACTCTATCCTTCTGGACTTCATTTTCCAGGTGGCGGTCCCGTTCCTGATAACTTCTTCGTGTCGAACCCAGACCTTAAACCGGAGACTGTTACGACGTTGGAAATTGGGTCAGGCATTCGTTTCGACGGCCTAGTCGGTGACAAAGACAAACTTCAGCTAAAAGGCGCTGTCCACATAAGCCGAGGAAAAGACTTCATCACACAAGAAGTTGATGTCTTTGGCGGTACGACCGATAACTCCAACATCGACAATGCAAAATTATGGGGCTGGGAAGTGGAGGCTGGCTATAGCATCCAAGCTTTCACCGTCAAATTTGGCGCATCCTACGTCGAAGCCGAAAACGGAGATACAGGTGAATATCTGTCAAACAATGTCCCGCTAACTTTCACCTCAGATATCAGTTATGTCATGTCCGATTTGTCTTCGACCGTTGGGTGGCGGACAAAACTTGTTGATGCAAACGACAAGGTTGGCTCTGGTGACGTGGCAAGTGACGGATATGGTCTGCATGATCTATATTATAGATATGCACCGTCAGAGGGAACTCTACAAAATATAACTCTAGATTTTGGTATCGAAAATATCTTTGACAAACGTTACGTCAAGCGCTTCGCTGCCCTCCCTGAAGAAGGCCGAAACTTTGCTGCCAGAGTATCTTACAAATGGTAGGAACTCACCGCATAGATATTACAAATATTGGACGATGGAGCGGGCTACTCGCTCTATCGTGTATGGCTAATATCTATGCACTGACTTATTTCAATATATCACCCAAAGTGATTGAGTTTCCGTCGATCGAACGGATCAGAGTAACGATCTTATCCATCGCTGCCCCTGCGATCGCGCCCGTGATCACTCCAGCAAGAGCATACCAACCTCAGCCTAAAGTGGTTCAAGCACCGGAACCGTCAGTCACGAAGATGCTTGTAAAAGCAACCGCACCAGACAAAATATTCGCTCCTAAACCTAAAACGCAGGTTATCTCAAGGTCTTCTGTACCAACACCGCGCGTCATTACGCGCAAGCCAATCGCACAAAAACCCATTAGCGAAACTCCAAAAATTAGCCAGAAGCCTAAGCCGGAAATAATACAGGCACTTAAAACACCGATCGAACGTGCACCCACGCGAATAGTACCTCCAAAAACTCAAACTAAATTGGCTACCAAATCAAAACCAGCGGCAGCCGACAAAGGCAACGGCAAAGACGCGTCAACCGTTATCCATAACGCCAATTATAGAAAACGGATAGCCCCGCGATATCCAAGGCGCGCGTTTGAACTTGGTCAGCAAGGTGTGGTTATCCTTGCTGCCTTGATTTTACCTAACGGCCATCCGCAATCTTTAAAAATCGAAAAATCTTCCGGTCATCGGCTCCTGGATAAGGCTGCCATTTCAGCCGTAAAAAAATGGGAGTTCGAGCCCTTGGTACGCAACGGACAGAAAATCCAAAGTTGGGTTCGTGTCCCCGTCCGTTTTGTCATTAATTGAAAGAGAGAATGAAATGCAGCCCACAGTCGCTGATCTAAAAACAAGTTACGCCGACCTAAAAGCCCAAAACCCCGAAATGCGCATTCGAAATGCAGCCAAAATTCTGGAAGTATCTGAAGCCGAACTCTTAGCGTGTCAGATGGGTGACGGTGTTCTTCGCCTGGTAAATAAACCGGAAGAAATTTTAGCGGAGGTCCATCTTCTTGGGGAAGTTATGGCCCTCACCCGCAATCAATCTTGTGTTCACGAGCGCAAAGGCATTTACAACAACGCCCAGTTTCACACCCATGGGAAAATGAAAACAGGCCTCTTTGTAAATCCAGATATTGATTTACGGCTTTTCATGATGCATTGGGCCCATAGTTTTGCAGTATCTGAAAACACAAAATCCGGCATCAGGAAAAGCATTCAGTTTTTCGATAAATCCGGGACGGCACTTCACAAAATATACATGACTAATAAATCCATAGACGATGCCTATGCTGCGTTGGTAGATAACTTCAAATCAGACGATCAAAGCTCTACGCTAAAAATTGAGCAGTACCCTACTGCGCAAAGCGATCGCCCCGATAGTGAAATTGACTGGCAAGGTTTCAGAGCATCATGGGAAACCCTGAAAGACACTCATGCCTTTTTCCCCATGCTCAAAAAATTTGGTGTCGGACGGGAACAAGGTTTCCGAAAAATCGGTGAAGACTTTGCCTACGAAGTGCCCTTGTCTTCAGTGCGAGATGTGATGAAGTCTGCACGGGATAGCGGCTGTGAAATCATGGTTTTCGTTGGTAATCGTGGTTGCATTCAAATTCACACTGGTACGGTTAAAAAACTGGTGGATTTTGACAACTGGTTCAATGTCCTCGACCCAATGTTCAATTTACATCTAAACGAAGATGATATTGCGCGCGCTTGGGTTACAAAAAAACCAACTGAGGACGGCCTTGTGACAGCCGTTGAACTGTTTGATAAAGACGGAGAAATCATCACTACGTTATTTGGGAAACGCAAACCAGGCGATCCCGAGTTGGAGCTTTGGCGTGAAATAGTGGCGCGTCTTCCAGCAAAGAAACTATCAAATGCTGCCTGAGATTTTTTATAAGCTTGGTATTATGGGGTGGCCACTATTGGGCTGCTCCATTCTGGCAACCGTGATTTTTTTTGAACGTATGGTCTTTGTTCTCACGACGAGCATTAATCAGGGGCAACTCCTCAAGAAACTATCTGCCGTATTATTATCTCATAAAAATCAGCCGCGAAACTTGCGGGATGAGGTCGTATCTCTGGAGCTTGGCAGATCAAGGGCGCCCTATGATCGCGGACTAAACATACTCCGCCTCATCGCGGCCCTCGCCCCTTTATGTGGTTTATTGGGAACCATCCTTGGCATCATTGATGCGTTTCGAGTGATCGCAATTACAACGAACCCTGTCACTCCAAATATGATCGCAGACGGATTGTGGGAAGCTTTGCTCACGACTGCCATTGGTTTAATGATTGCCCTGCCTGCTGTTATAGCAGTTAGTTTTTTATCGGCTTGGCGAAACAGGGTTTTGGGCAATATCTTGTCATCCCTGAATGCGTTGTCGCTTAATTTTGATTTGAATTATTTCAAAAATGATACTGGCGACAATATCACGCAGACAAATAGAGCTGCCTCATGATCACGTTGGACGGCACCGATTCCAATGAGCCGGAAATCTCGTCAATTCCAGATTTAACATCACTACTGGATATTTTGTTCATTCTATTGGTTTTTTTCATTTTATCTGCGGGGGCGTCCTACAGATCTTTGGACCTGACACTTCCCAACAGTGTCAGTGAAACAACTAATTCTCCACCACCGCAAAAACATATCATGCTCGAAATCCGCGCCAAGGGCTATGCAATTGATGGTCAGTTGGTAGCGAATTTGGAGCAATTAAAACCAGATTTACTAAAAGCATTAGATGCGAAACCGGATCACAAACTCGTCGTGGCAGGGGATAAATCTATCTCCATTGAACGACTTTTGAACGTCCTCACATTCCTCCAATTAAAGGGCATCAAGGCGGCGAACATTTTGATGCAACAAGAGACAAAATGATGAAGTTTATTCTCTCCACAATCTTTCTGATTTTATCCATTAATGCCAGCCATGCCCAGCAATCAGACCGCCGAATTGTATCCATTGGCGGTGCTCTTACAGAAACCATATATGCCCTTGGGCGCGGCTCTAGCCTCGTGGGGAGTGATACAACCAGCTACTTCCCATCCGCAGCCGCGAAACTTCCTAAAACAGGATACCAAAGAGCCCTGTCTGTAGAGGGTGTTTTATCACTGAAGCCAGATCTAATAATCGCAACAGAAGATGCCGGGCCCCCATCAGTCATAAAACAGATAGCGTCGACCGGCGTTCAGATAAATCACTTTAAATCGGCAAAATCTATTGAAGAGACACGCGAAAACATACTTGCACTTGGTCAAACCCTTGATGCCATGACGGCCGCAAAAAGTTTGATTGAAATTTTTGATACCTCATTAGCGCGCCTCAAAGTCGCAACTTCGAAGCAAACGACGAGGCCACAAGTTCTGTTTATCATGAACCATGGAAGCTCTACCCCAATGGCGGCGGGAAGCGAGACTTCTGCACATAGTATTATTGAATTAGCGGGCGGGATAAATGTGGCCGCAGCTTACGCCGGATACAAACCTATATCCCCTGAAGCGGTCGTAAAATTTTCACCTGAAGTCATCTTGATTACCAGCAGAACTTTAAAACAAATTGGCGGCAAAGATGCTTTATTCAAACTCCCAGGTCTTGCGCTCACGCCAGCGGCAAAATCTGGAAATGTAATTGATATGGATGGGCTTTTATTGTTGGGCTTCGGTCCGCGCTCAGCCGCGGCAGCGTTAGAGCTTAATGAGAGACTGAACGCCCATGATTAAAACTATGGTGGGGCGCTGGACTAGTTTTCCCAAGCAAGGTGAGCAGAATAATTTTGTTATTCTCACTTTTCTATCACTCATGCTCGCCCTCATGGTTCTCGTTTCATCAACCATTGGAGCGATTTCGTTAAGTTTGAACGATATATTGCTTTTCAGCTTACCCGAGTTTGATCAAACGATCTTGTTTTCCATTCGCCTGCCACGTGTTCTATTGGCGGTGGTCGTTGGCGCAGCTCTTGGAATATCCGGTGCCGCAATGCAGGGGTTATTTAGAAACCCTCTTGCAGATCCGGGCCTCATTGGCATAACTGGCGGCGCTGCACTTGCTGTGTCCTGCATGATTGTCGTCATCGGCCCTGCATACGGTTTCCTGGGTTTATATAGCCTCGGGATCGCAGCCTTTGTTGGCGGTACGATTACAAGCCTTGTTATCTTGCGCATGTCACGCCTAACCGGCGTCTTTTCCGTTACCCACATGTTGCTTGCCGGTATCGCAATTAATGCCCTCACCTTCGCAGGAACTGGGTTTCTCACCTTCATTAGTGATGATCAACAGTTAAGGGCCATGACTTTCTGGACAATGGGGAGTTTGGGCGGTGCTATGTGGGAACCTGTGCTTGTCTGCTTATCAATAATTCTGCCAAGCATGTGGTTTTTAACAAAAAAGGCTCGGGAGCTAAATATCTTGCTGCTTGGCGAGGAAAATGCCGCCTATATTGGTGTCGATACGCATAAGCTTAAACGGACCATCATCCTGACGTCGGCCCTATGTGTTGGCGCAGCAGTGGCTGTTAGCGGCATTATTGGTTTTATCGGCCTTGTTGTACCGCATCTGATCCGGCTTCTTTTTGGGGCCGATCATAAGTTGCTAATACCCGCGTCTGCGCTTTTAGGGGCGGCCCTACTCCTCTTGGCCGATACCATTGCAAGAACGCTAGTGGCACCATCAGAGTTGCCGGTTGGCGTATTGACCAGCCTTGTTGGCGGCCCGTTTTTCCTCTGGCTTTTAATCAAACAAAACAGCAGTGGTAACTAGACATGCTAAAGGCAGATAATCTCAATTTTTCCATCGGCGGAAAAACAATTCTCGATCGGGTATCGCTCGAAATCAAACAAGGAGAGATCTTTGCAATTCTAGGTCCGAACGGCGCGGGAAAATCAACCCTTATGAAATGTCTTTCTGGGTACGAGAAACCGACCCAAGGAGATATATCCTTGATGGGGCAGGCATTTGCATCCTTCAGCCTGACGGATCTCGCCGCCATCCGCGCAGTGTTAACCCAAAGCGTGTCAATAAACTTCCCCTTCACAGCATTAGAAGTCGCCGCCATGGGGCGTGGGCAATTTTCTGGTTTTGGGCAGGATGCACGGGACTTTGAAATTGCCCGTGAAGCCATGCAATTGACCGAAGTCTCCCATCTAGAAAAGCGGCTCATTTCAACATTATCTGGCGGCGAACAACAACGCGTTCATATGGCGCGTATTCTGGCCCAGCTTTGGGACCAAACTGATTGCATTCTGTTTTTAGACGAACCCACATCGGCACTCGATCTAAAACATCAGTTTATGTTATTCGATATCTGCAGAACTCTAACGTCCCAAAAGAACTTTGCGGTGGTCGTCATCCTACATGATTTACAGTTGGCCAAGCGAATGACGGATCAAGCACTTCTATTAGACGCCGGCCGAACTTTCGCAGTTGGCGCCAGCGCTGATGTGATTAACATTGATACGGTAAGCACGCTGTACGACATACATAAATCCCAAGTTATGCTTTAAACAACCCGGTAGGGCTCACGAAAAACAAGATGGATTTCTTATAGGCCTAATTCAGACAAACCTGGATGATCATCTGGACGTCGGCCAGAAGGCCATAGGAATTTTCTATCTTTTTGGTCAATTGCCACATCATTAATGCTCGCAAATCGCCTCGCCATTAATCCGTGCGTATCAAATTCCCAATTCTCGTTTCCATAAGCCCGAAACCAGTTGTTATTGGCATCTTGAAACTCGTAGGCAAACCGCACAGCCATTTTGTTGTCTGACCAAGCCCAAAGTTCCTTGATCAGGCGATAATCTAATTCCTTTTTCCATTTTAGGGTGAGGAAACCCGCAATTGCTGATCTACCCGTAATGAAAGACGAGCGGTTCCGCCATTCACTTTCAGGCGTATAGGCAAGTGCTATTTTTTCCGGCTTTTGGCTGTTCCATGCATCTTCAGCCAAACGGACTTTCACTTGCGCAGACGATTTATCAAAGGGAGGATATGGCGGACGGTCTGTCATGATTTTTCCTCATACTGCATAAGTTGGGCTTCCAACTCCTCAATTCTGTCCTTCAGAGGTTTCACAAGTTCAATGATTTTATCCTCAGCAAACCTCGGTGTAATATGCTGAGGGCAGTTAATATCCCAAGCGGTAATATCAAAGAATATGGCTTGTTCGGGGACACCGTCGTAATCTGTGTCTACCAATTTTGAAATCTGTTCGCTGTCATGGACAACACGGGCCGTACCCCAAATTTTCACCCGACTGCGCGTGGCATAGTCCATCAAAAAGATGTATGCCTTGTTATTTTCACTCAAGTTTCCAGAAGATATATACTGCTTGTTTCCTTTGAAATCAGCAAAGGCCAGTGTTTTATCATTAACAATTTTAAGGAACCCCGGTTTGCCGCCGCGGTGCTGAATGTAGGGTTGGCCGTCTGCACTTGCCGTCGCAAGATAGAAGGAATCCCGCTCTGCGATGAAGTCTGACAATCCCTCATTGACCTCATCTCGCCATCCCCCCTTAGCTTCCATTCTGGCATAACCTGCGCGAGATCCTTTTTCCTCCTGAATGCGTTTAACCGCTGGGGTAAAGGCGATATCACTCGTAAACTCAGTCATCATAATTCTCCGTCAGGGTGGGAAATTATCCGAAAGCGTATGACAAGAGCCACGCTTCCGGATTGCGTTTGCATTTGCGTATTATTTTAGGAACTCTCGAATAGTCGTAGCAATTTCATCACCATCTTCTTCAAGGGCGAAATGTCCCGTATCCAACAAATGAAACTCAATATTTTTCAAATCACGCTTATAAGGATGGGCGCCTTCGGCAGGAAAAATGTGATCATTCTTTCCCCATACAATAAGAGTGCGCGGCTGATGGGTCCGAAAATATGCCTGCCATTCAGGATATTTGCCGGGGTTCGATCCATAATCGAAAAACAGCTTCATCTGAATTTCCTTATTCCCTGGCCGATCTTGAAAATACTGATCGGTTGTCCAAGTGTCAGGGCTAATCAAATTCGGATTTCTCGTCCCGTGAGTATACTGCCATTTGGTTGCGCCAATGTTCAAGAATCCAGCAAGTGGTTTTGCTGTCTCAGCCGTCGGATTTTCCCAGTATTTACGGAAGGGATCCCAAAAAGCTAACAACCCTTCGTCATATGCATTTCCGTTTTGCACAATTAAGGATTCAATACGTTCAGGATGTGCCGTCGCAAGACGGAAACCAACAGGTGCGCCGTAATCCATCACATAGAGACTGTAGCGATCAAGGCCGAGTTTTTGAGTAAACTTGTCAACGATAACAGCCAAGTTATCAAAGCTATAATCAAACTCACCGACCAACGGCATGGCGCTATTACCAAAGCCTGGATAGTCCGGCGCAACCAAATGATATTTATCCGCCAAGGCAGGAATTAAATTTCTAAACATCTGCGAGGATGTTGGAAATCCGTGCAACAGCAACAGCGTTGGTGCGTCAGGCCGGCCCGCTTCTCGGTAGAAGATATCAAGGCCGTCGATAGTAACTGTTTTATGTTGCGTTTTTAGGTGCGATACCTCTGCTGCATTTGCCGTTCTTATACCAGCAGTCATAAGAGTCATGCCAATGATCAAGGCTGTTGCCAAAATCATGGTTTCAATTGGATTTATTAGTTTTCTATAGGGGCTCATTTTCGTCCTCGCACTAGTGGTGTGGATAGCGTGTAATCATTAAATAGACAGATCGGTCTATCTAATCAAGTCTTTTCTTCAAATATTTCCGAAACTGAGCCTATTTCTGCAAACCATTTTTATTAAAAGAACCATAATTCCTTGGTATATTCACCTTCTCGGCCTATATAATAAACCGAACGATCTATTCTAAATTCGAGAAACAGGCAAATGTTATGGCTTCAAAAAAAAGAGAACATCTTGTTGATACGGCTCTGGAGCTTTTTTACCAAAACGGCTTTCATGCCACCGGAATAGATCGAATTTTGGAGGTGGCAGGCGTCGCCCGCATGACACTTTATAATCACTTCAAATCGAAGGATGAGCTTATCCTTGCCGCGCTGCGCAGACGGGATGAGAAATTTCGCAATTGGTTCATGCGAACAGTAGAAAACATTGGCGATACACCAGAGAAACGGCTTACCGCGATCTTTGATGCTCTAGCAGAATGGTTTCAAGAAAAAGAGTTCTCGGGATGTATGTTCATCAATGCATCTGCAGAGTTTTCAGCGCCAGATGATCCAATCCATGGCGTATCGGCAGAGCATAAAATCCTAATTTTGAAATATATAACTAAGTTGGCGAAGGATGCAAAATTTGCAAATCCTGAGGATGTGGCCGATAGCCTAATGCTTCTGGCGGAAGGCGCCATTGTTATGCGTTATGTGGCAGGAGATGAGCAAGCTGCAAGCCGCGCAAAACGGGCTGCCGAAAAAATTCTTCTCGCAAGTAAGGCTTGAGCAATGAGAAGCTAAAAACCAACGAAAAATGGGCCTGTTTGGGAAGTTCTAAACTCTCCAAACAGACCAATAGCTATTCATAAAACCTGAAAATTTTAATCTTCAAATCCGACGAATGTGGCAACGTCTTCTACAGGGCGACGTGCTGATACAACGCCATTTGCAGGGAAATCATAATCGGGGTAGCCCATAGCAACCGATGTCTGGATCACATGATTGTCCGGTATTCCGGCATGTTCACGAACAACAGGCGACTGCATAATACCTTGGCTGTTGATAACAGAGCCAATGCCTCTACTCCAAGCAGCCAGTGCCAGACCGTAGGTTACAGCGCCCAAATCGAAATGGCGAATATCGCCTTCCAACTCTTTGTCGTAGGCCACGATAACTGAGACAGGCGCGTCAAACTGGCGAAAACCCCGGAGGACCCATTCTTGCCGTCTTTCCGCGTCATGCCGTTCAATCCCCATGGCATCAAACAGCTGGACGGCTACCTTCACTTGGCGATCGCGATGCACACCTGCGTATTTACTCTCAACCCGGAACTCCCGTGATGCGGGCACACCAGCCAAATTCCGTTCGGTGTTGCCTGCACGAATGCGATTAAGGGGCTCGCCGCTAATCACGTGAAGATGCCACGGCTGCGTATTCATTGACGAGGGGGCACGCGTTGCAACCTCGATGATTTCCTTCAATACATCTTTTGGAATGGGATCAGGCTTATATCCACGGATAGAGCGGCGCCCGTTGACGATTTCATCAAAATTCATAATGTCTTCTCTTATTTTTGTGCGTTAATTACGCGCGGAAAACTTGCAAGGAAAGCACTTTAACGAAAACATTTTGATTTTCAAGAGAAGTAACTATCCCGCGCTCAGAGTGCCAATGGTTTGATCGAAATCTTCAATCAGTCGACACAAACACCGTGAAGAAAACGATCCACCGCCCCTGCAACCATTTTTTTACGTCTCGCCTGACTTGGTGGTTTTTTGCCCGTCGCGAGCAGAGTGATAAAATGAACGCCAAACATAGAGGCAAAAAAGCTACCCGCAGTGTCTTCGGGGTCTTCGATGGCAATAATATTTCGGTCAGATTGCTCGCGTAAATAGGTACCCAACATTTCAGTTAATACATCAGGTCCATTCTCCAAAAACACCCTACCAAGTTCGGGAAATTTGTCCGCCTGCCCCACTAGAATTCTAAGCATTGCACTAGATTCAGGATTAAACACCATGTCTAAAAAGATATTTCCAATTTTTGTCAGCACTTGTTCAATGGGAGCCGTCAAATCGATATTCATCTCGATTTGAACTCTTTTGGAGGTGCACATCATCAGCATGGTTTCTGCAAACAAATCCTCTTTGGATTTAAAATGACTATAAACCGTTCGCTTGGAGACATCTGCTACTGCGGCGATTTTGTCCATACTCGCCACGTCGTAGCCATATTCCAAAAACGTAGCAGAAGACGCAGCCAATATAGCTTGGCGCTTTTTCTCGCTTCGTGTTGGTGGAACTTCAAGTTGCTCGGTTTGAGTGCTCATAACGTTTTTTCTCATTTTTGTGACAAAGTACACTAAACAGTATAGTTTCCTTTTACGTATATTGTAAACTACACCGGCTAGTGTACTTTAGCAATCGTAGGGTTGGCTCTGACAGTATCTTATTTTGGGTCGAACCGAAAGACTACTTACCGAATAAGTTGGGATATTGGCTTATAATAGCCACCCCTTAAGATAGGGAAATACAATGGCAGATTTTTTTGGAAACGCAGCAGAGCGTTACGCCCACTGGGTAATTCGGTGGCGATGGCTTCTCGTCATCGCGACAGTAATTGGTGCAGTTGGGGTCGGTAGCGGCGCACAGAATTTAAGCTTCACCAGTGACTACCGGGTATTCTTCAGCAAAGAAAACCCGCAACTAAACGCCTATGAAAGTCTGCAAGACATCTACACCAAAACGGACAACATTGTCTTTGTGCTCAAGCCAAACGACGGATTGGTAATGACGCCCAAATGGCTGGATGTAACGCAGAAACTCACCGTGGCATCATGGCAAATTCCCTATTCAATTCGGGTAGACTCTGTCACCAATTTTCAGAACACTGTCGCAGAAGAAGATGATCTGATCGTTGCCGATCTCGTTGAAAACGCTCTTTCATTGTCGGAAAGTCAAATAAGCCGGATCATCACAACAGCTCAAAATGAGCCCGCGTTAGCAGACCGGATAATCTCCCCTGACAATACAACAACTGCCATTCAAGTCACATTGCAGCTTCCCCCTGATGACATGATTGCACTGAATTCTGCTGTTGAATATGCAGAAAATATGGCAGCTCAAATTCAAGCAGAACATCCTGAATTAAGGGTGGCGATAACGGGTCTTGCACCACTGAGCAATGCGTTCCCTCGAGCTTCAATGCTGGATATGCAGACCCTTACACCTATCATGTTCGGGATAATTATTATCGCTCTCATTGGTTTCTTACGCTCATTCAGCGGAACGATTGCCACACTCATTGTTACCATTTTATCGACAATAACTGCCATGGGTTTTGCAGGATTTATGGGCGTTAAACTCACACCTCCCTCAGCTATGGCGCCGACAATTATTCTCACCATCGCCATTGCAGATTGTGTGCATATTCTCGTATCCATGTTCCATGAAATGCGCGCAGGACGCACTAAACATCAAGCCATCATCGAAAGCATTCGCATTAATATGCAACCCGTTTTCTTGACGAGTTTCACCACGATTATCGGCTTTATGAGCCTGAACTTTTCAGATGCCCCGCCGTTCAATGATCTTGGCAATATGGCAGCCGTCGGTGTTGCTGCTGCTTGGTTATATTCCATCCTATTTTTACCCGCCTTCATCGCGATCATTCCGGTTCGTGTGAAACAGGTGAAAACTGACAAAATCGAGGCAATGGACAGAATTGGCAATTTCGTCGTCGCCAATCGTACGAAACTTCTGGTGAGCATGAGTGTTATTGCAATAGGCATGTCCTCACTTATTAGTACGATTGAATTGGATGATCGCTTTGTTGAGTATTTTGACGACTCTATTCCATTCCGAGTAGACAGTGATTTTGCCCGCGAGAATCTCTCTGGTATTTATCAAGTAGAGTTTTCCATAAATGGTGAAGATTCAGGCGGCATTTCTGAGCCGGTATATCTTCAAAATCTCGATAAATTTGCTCTTTGGCTGCGGGCCCAACCCGGCGTTGTCCATGTAAACTCTTTAACAGATGTCCTTAAACGCCTCAGCAAGTCTATGCATGGTGACGAGGAAGAATGGTACCTGCTCCCCGATGACCGTGAACTTGCGGCGCAATATCTTCTTCTGTACGAGCTTTCTCTTCCTTATGGGCTTGATCTAAACAGCCAGATTAATGTGGATAAATCTGCCAGCCGTATGACTGTTACACTAGACAATGTGACGAGCGGTGAAATGCGAAGCCTCGCAGACAGATCTCAACAATGGCTGCTGAGTAACGCTCCCGCTCATATGGTTGCAGAGGGCAGCGGCGCTGCAGTTATGTTCGCGCATATCGCTCATCGCAATATTCAATCTATGTTAATCGGAACGTTAGTGGCCTTCTTGTTGATTTCCGGCTCAATGATCATTGCGCTCCGCAGTGTCAGGATCGGATTAATAAGCCTGATACCTAACTTGGTTCCCGCTGCTATGGCATTTGGTTTGTGGGGTGTCTTATACGGACAAATCGGGTTGGCCTCCTCAATGGTTGCCGCAACAACCCTCGGTCTAATTGTTGATGCGTCCGTTCACTTCTTATCTAAATACGTAAGAGCCCGCCGCGAACGAGGTGCCACCGCAGAAGAAGCGGTTCTCTATAGTTTTAGAACAGTAGGCAAAGCTTTGCTTGTTACAACAGCTGTTCTATTCCTTGGTTTCGCCGTTCTCTCGCAGTCGGCCTTCCAGGTGAATTCTGATTTGGGCTTATTAACCGCAATAACAATTGCCATCGCGTTGGTGGTCGACTTCTTGTTGTTGCCACCGCTCCTCATGCTTCTGGACCGCAAGAAATCATATACATCTAATCCTCTTGCAGTCCCTCAAGCTGCTGAATAAGGAACACGCATCATGTTAAATACACATCTTAGAACACTTATCCTTTCCTCGATCGCGGTTACTTCATTGTCGTTGCCGGCGCTTGCCAATACGTCACCTTCTGAAAAAGGCGCTGAAATTGCCAAAGAATGGGACGCTAGAGACAAAGGGTTTGGAGATTCCAGCGCTAACTTGGAAATGGTTTTAGAAAATCGCCACGGCGAGAAAAGCACGCGGGTGCTGCGCATAAAAACTCTGGAAATGCCTGACACCAATGTCGGCGACAAAAGCCTGACTATTTTCAGCAAACCACGGGACATTAAGGGAACTGCATTCCTGAGTTTTGCCCAAATTCTGGAACCTGATGATCAGTGGCTGTATTTACCGGCGCTGAAGCGAGTGAAAAAGATTTCGTCGAAAAACAAGTCAGGCCCATTTGTCGGCAGTGAGTTTTCATACGAAGATCTCTCAGCCCAAGAATTGAAGAAATACAATTACAAATGGCTTAATGATGAAGCCTGCGGAGAGTTGCAGTGTTCTGTGTTGGAGCAGACACCTGCCTACGAAAACTCCGGTTATACGAAAATGATTGTTTGGTATGATACTGCTGAATATCGCCAACAAAAAATTGACTATTACGACAGAAAGGGATCACTGCTTAAAACACTCAAATTTACGGATTACAAACAATATTTGAGCAAATTTTGGCGGGCCCATAATATGTATATGGTCAACCACCAAACGGGTAAAAAAACACGGCTTGTATACAGTGACTATGCGTTTCAAACTGGACTGAAAGGCTCAGACCTTACCAAACGCAAATTATCAAAGGTAAGATAAGCCCCATGCCTCGTCTTTTACGCTCAGCAATGGTAGGGGCCGCGTTGATTATCAATGCGGTTCCGGCCACATTTAATACGGCGCTTGCAGATATGAACTTGGATTTTTCAGGTTTTATCGCCGGCGACACGCGCATTTTCACAGAAAGCCCCGCACTCTCTGGACAAAATAATGCGCATCTAAACCCCTCTGCCGTTGTGCAGTTGGAATGGAACCTTGAGTGGAACGAGGGGGCAGATCGTATCGACTTCATTCCATTTGCCCGTATTGACCCTCAAGATGATAGCCGCACACATGCTGATATTCGAGAGCTTAATTACCTACATTTAGGCGACGACTGGGATTTAACTATTGGCATTGATAAGGTTTTTTGGGGCGTAACAGAATCCAGACATTTAGTTGATATCATCAACCAAACTGACGGAGTGGAGGATACGGACGGCGAAGACAAACTGGGCCAACCCATGATCAATTTGGGCTTGCAGTCCGACTATGGTGATTTTATTTTCTTTGCCATGCCATACTTTCGGGAACGTACTTTTCCAGGCACAGATGGCCGCCTGAGATCCCCTTTTGTTGTTGATACGGATCGCACCCATTACGAGTCTGATTTGGAAGAATTCCATCCCGATTTGGCATTTAGATATGCTGTTGTTGCCGGTGATTGGGATATTGGATTAGCCCATTTCTACGGAACAAGCAGGGAGGCTCGTTTCATTCCGGAGGTCACAGGCGGCGGCAAGACTGTTCTTGCCCCTCAATACGATATCATCAACCAGTCAAGCATCGACGTACAAGCAACTTATGATGAGTGGCTGTGGAAACTTGAAAGCATCTACAGACAAGGTCACGGAGATGATTTCGTTGCTGTATCTGGTGGATTGGAATACACGTTTTTTGGTGCCATTGGCGACAACGGTGATCTGGGTGTGATTACTGAATTCCATTACGATGGTCGTGACAGTACAGCACCGGCAACCATTTTCGACAATGATTTGTTTCTGGGGTTTCGCGCGACATTAAACGACGAAGCAGACACGACATTTCTTGCAGGTGTAATTTGGGATACAAAAACCCAAGCACAAAGCTACACGATGGAAGCTACAAAACGCATAAATGACAATCTCACGTTTGAAGCCGAATTCCGCGTTTTTTCAAACCAGCCCGAAACGGACCCGTTATACAGTGCGCGTGACGATGATCATCTACAAATAAGAATTGCCTATTATTTCTAGCGGCAGACAGGAGATGCAGGGCCACCATCATTCCGGCTTTCCCTTATTATTGGACTGGCTCCAAAAACAGTATAAGTTGAGTTTTCCTGTTTCTTAATCTCAAGTAGTCCTCAATGAAAAAACGTTCAAGGCTTATACTACTCGTCAATTCAATCGCTATTATCAGTGCCTTTCTCATCTTCCAAAATAAAAACATTTCAGATCGTGTTATTATAGCGGGTGCAACGATATTACCCATGAGTTCAGACAGCTCTGAGATAGAAGCTGTATTGGTTGATAAGGGTATTATAGCGGCCGTTGGGGGTTTAAAAGAGCTTAGAGAAGCGAACCAAGATGCGGAAATCATCGAAAGGGCAGGTCAAACTATCCTTCCCGGCCTTATCGAGCCACATACACATCCGCTAGCATCCGCACTACTGGGCGCTACAGTTGATGTCAGCGGGTTCACCCATCCAAACCGGATAAGTGTTATTTCTGCCCTTAAAGACGCGGCAGATGGCATGGGAATTTCCCCTTGGCTGATTGCCTATGGCTGGGACGCGGCCGCTGTTGAAGATCTGGAACGTCCAAGCTTAGAAGAGCTTGATCAAATCTCCCCTGAACGGCCGATGATTATCCTGACGCAAATGATGCACGAGGCTTACGTAAATACCGCCGCTTTATCGGCGGTGGGCATTGATCCAACCGATACAAATCAAACAGTTCATGATGGGTTTGTGAGAAATAAAAACGGTACCCTTAACGGAACAATCCGTGAAATCGACGCCTTGGGTATCATGTTTGAAAAAATTCCACCAGCACCAGACAGTGCAACCGAACTGCTACTTCGCCTTCAATACAATAAATATGCGAAAGCCGGATATACCAGCATCGGAATTCCAGGAGTTGTTGGTCGTCACTCAGATGCAATTGGACTCGTCAAAAAAGTCGCCGACCAGAAAACCAGCCCTCTTCGCAGCTATTTATATCTGCTCAAGACCCAAATCAAAGAAATGCAGCTTGGTGGAAGCGATGATTTCAAGATTCTAGGAATGAAATTCTGGATGGATGGCTCCCCCTACACCGGCGGGGCAGCTGTTGATACCCCCTATGAAAACAACAAATTTACGATTGAACGCTTAGGCATTCCAGCGAACCATAAGGGAGCGCTCAACTTTTCTCCTGCAGACCTTCAAGCCATGATTTCTGATTACCATG
>JBALWO010000054.1:0-5851 GCA_036960775.1 Pseudomonas marincola
GCACACAAATACCTGAACGCTTACTTCAATTTTCCTGTCGGCGCTTTTCGCCGTTTGTGATTGGTCACTTTAAGTAGACGTTGAAACTTGGGGCACTCCATATGACTTGGGGCGGAGCATTCTGCCGCGTGGAGAAGTCCGTCACGCATGGCCGTCAGCTGACCAATTGTTTTATCTAAATGGTGAGCCTTATCTAGGAGTGTTTCTCTATCAATTTTTGGACCAGTAGGCGTAAACATGGTCGCAATTTCATCTAGCGAGAAGCCTGAACTACGGCCCAATGCGATCAACGCCAATGTGTCCAATACATTGGGATCAAAAATCCGGCGCAGGCCATTGCGCCCTACGGAGGCAATAAGCCCCTTCTCTTCATAAAACCGTAATGTCGAAGCCGGAAACCCTGAACTCCTAACAACTTCACCAATATCCAACATGTAATTTTTATTCAATTTTTCACCTTGACCTCAAGTTAACTTGAGGAAGTAGACTACAGCTATCGAAAGGCCAATGCACTTCTAAAAGAAGTTTATGACTGGTCAAAATTGAATTGGAAAAGGCTAGCGAAAATGGGTTTAGAGATGAATTTGGCGTTAAGTTCTATAATTATTGGGGCGGGTGCTACAATAGTGATGGATCTTTGGAGTCTATTTCAAAAATACGCGTTTAGAGTGCCGTCGTTAAATTATGCAATGGTCGGGCGCTGGGTTGGACACCTGCCCCGTGGAAAGGTCATACATAACAACATCGCCGAGACATCGCCGGTCCGCGCAGAACTATTGATTGGCTGGGGAGCCCACTACCTTATTGGGATCATATTTGCGGGCGCTCTCCTTGCTGTCGTTGGTTTGGATTGGACCACTGCTCCTACATTAATTCCGCCCATAGCCATTGGCGTTTTGTCTGTAGCGGCCCCCTTATTCATAATGCAGCCGTGTATGGGGGCCGGTGTAGCAGCGTCAAAAACGCCTAATCCTAATGTATCTCGACTGCGCAGTCTGATTGCCCACACCTCATTTGGTATTGGCCTTTATCTTTCCGCAGCGTTTTGGGCTACTTTCAATCCTCTTTAGGCTGTATTATCTTATTTTCATATGTTGATCATTATGAAAGTTCGATGGCAATATTGTGATTATCAGTTAAGGGCGGAGATGCTTGAGGGTTAGTCCAAACCCGGGGCACCTACAATATTAGGGGAAAAAACATGACACCAAATGGAATATTGAAAGCTGTTAAAGAAGCGTCGCCGTTTGATTTGTTTCTCATTTCCTTCTTATTGCTGCCCTTTATCACCAAAGCATGGCTTGATGTCCTGACAGGCATGGATCATCCACCGGTGTCGCAAGCGGCTGGCCTCTCCATTGTTTTAGTTGCATATGTCATTGGTGTAATACTAACGCTGATTGGCAACTCTCGATCAAAGAAACGGGAATTGGCTAAGGACAAAATCATAGCCTATTTAAACGGCAAAAACTTTACCATGATGTCGTTTGATAGAGTTCGTAAAAACATAAACCCGTCTTATGAAGACACGTTTTTACTGGAGGTTATTAATACCTTCACCGATGAGTTGCGCACGGCAAGACTTAAAGGGGGGCTGCAAGGGGTCGCCAAGTCAAATATTGCCTCAGACACGATCGATGATGAAGGATAACCCCCAGTGATATCTGCGGCATAAGGTAGGGTGCGGGTTGAAAAGACCAAAAAAACGCTCCGCCTTCTGTTGTTGAAGGGCAGAGCGTAAATTTATAAATCCTGTTAGTGACTGGAGACTATTTTCTCGTAATCACCGCTGGATTTCAGGGCCGCAAGACCTTTATTGAAGGCTGCAATAATGGCAGCCCCTTTTGGATGATCTTTACCAACAAGCACATGAAGTTTTGTCTCAGCATCTGCAGAAATGATAGCCTTAACACTTGCCGCGTCGTCTACTGAACTCTTCACGATGGAGGCTGCCTGCACACTGTTCACAACAATAAAGTCAACACGCTTGGCCAGAAGTTTCTTAAAACAGAGTGTCATCCCTCTGGGTGCGTCTCGTTTAACTGCCCCAGATTCAAACAATGGTTTTAGCTCAGCTGGCGGACCGTAACCCGCCGGTAAGCATCCGGTTTTTCCTTTTAAATCTTCGTAAGACGTTGCTGTGCTATCTGCACGAGCCCAGACTTGTTCTTTCATGCTGACAATCGCGTCAGAGAAAAGGAAATGAGGAAGACGATCAGGGCGTTGGGTCCACGGTATGGCGCCGTCAATTTTCCCCGATTTTGCCATTTCATATCCGCGTTTCCAAGGGAGCCATTCATATTTGACAGTCCAACCTGCTGCTTTGAATGCTTCCTCTACAAGCTCCGACGCCATACCCCCACGCTTTAACTTTCGGTCTGTAAAGGGGGTGTAGTCATCTCCATTAGCAAGCACGACTGTTTCCGCCGCAACCGAAGTGGTAAAAAGTGCGGCAAAACACATGGAAAGTAAGCTGAGTGTTTTCATAAGGTAATCTCCTAATTGTATGCGGCCCCTCAGTCGCTGTATAAATGCTGCTGTTTAAGAATTGCGCGCCCATAAGGGCTCAATTTCTAAACACATTTAGAAGATATCTAAGTTAAGGTTTCATTAAATTAGTATAACACTAACTAATTTTGTAATAATCCTGCCAGCTTGGCTCCCTACTCTTTCAACGGCCAGTCTGGTCGGCGCATTTTGAAAAGATCGGTTGTCGCCGCATAATCATCTAAGTACCCAAGTCTTGAAATAGGTTGCGTGCGATCATATCGGACCATTCCGTCCTCAATAACACTGTCGTCAATATAAATACCCACGACTTCGCCCAAAACAATAACATTTGGTAACGTTCCTGGCGCATGCAGGGTCTCGATTGTTTTTATAAATCGGCATTCAAAGTGAACAGGGCTTTCTTTAACCTTCGGCGCGTCAACCATTTCCGCTTTTTCTTGCGTGACACCAGCCAGCTCAAATTCATTGATGTTTGCTGGACATTCAGCAGAGCTCATATTCATGGCATCCCGCAAATCCCAAGTCACAAGATTAGCAACAAAACAGCCCCTTTTTTCGATATTTGTCACGCTGTCTTTGGTCTGCGCCGCTTCCCCGCCCGTTCGCGCTCCGGCTGAGAACATCACTTGCGGCGGTGCGTAGGAGACCGCGTTAAAAAATGAATAAGGTGCCAGATTGGGAACACCGTCGGGGCCATATGTCGATATCCAACCAATGGGCCGAGGGGAGACGAGTGCTGAAAAGGGATTATGTTTCAAGCCGTGGTGTTCTGATGTCTTCCAGTACATATTCAATCCTAGTTTTTTGGTTGCAGGCATCTTTAACCGTCACCCTACATGGAAAAAAGAAAACTGAAATACAAATCTCCTCCAGAGATGAAACGTAAAATGTTGTCACCTATAAACACGAATCGGGTGTTTATATATTGCGTATGTCACTAATGGTTGTATAAATAATCTAATTCTGGGGTTTTAGAGGGGAACAATTTTTGATGAAGAATACGTTCAATTTTTATGCGTTAGCCGTAAAGCTTATTGCTATAGCAGGATTAGGTTTGCTCCTATCTGCATGCGCAGTGGGCAATCAATATGATTACAAAAGCCAACCTATTAAAGTGGGTTTGGATACGGAACAAAAAGTGGCCGTCGCTGTGGTTGATCAACGGCCATATATCGTTTCTGGCGATAAAACACCAAATTTTGTCGGACTGCAACGCGGTGGGTTTAACAACCCCTTTGATGTTACAACACTTTCAAACGAACCTCTGGCCGATAGCATCTCTTCGGCAATCGTTGCGAGCCTTAAACACAAAAATATTGACGCTGAAGTTTTAAAAACGAAAGCATCTTCAGATATCTCAGAGACATTAAAAACACTGGATGTTTCCGAATTTACAAGGCTTCTATTGATCCATTTTTCAGAATGGAAATCCGATACACTGGTAAATGTGAAATTTACCTACACTATCGGTGCCAAAGTTACTGATAACAATCTTGCCATACTTGCTGAAAATTCTTTGTTGGATAAAAAAGTATTAGGTGGCAGTTTCGTCAATGCACCTGAATTTGCGAGAACCAATGTGCCTGTTGCTTTCCAAAAAGTAATAGAAGAGTTACTCAACGATCCAAAAATTATTGACGCACTGAAATAAAAACCAATACCTGACAAACAGCCCTCTTATATTAATTTAGGAGGCTGTTTGTTAGACCATTTAGGCGTTTGTTTTGGAAAGTTCTGTGCGTTCTTTGAGCTGAACACTCGACAGATATGCATAAAAGACGTTCTCAACTCTTATGGCCAAAATAATAGCGAACGGAATCTTGCACGCGGCGGAACCGATCGCCGCCCAGTTTTACGCCGCCGTACCAGCGCGTGACGATGATCATGTGATCTGTGAGACCCGCCCCTTCCAACATTTGAAGGATGATGCGACCAGCCCCGCCCTCGCCGTCATCATTTTTGACCGGGCCACCTTCCGATAAAACAACGGCCCATGTGTTATGAGTGGCTTTGGCAAACTTCTTATCTTTTTTGAGAGTTTTTACCGCCGCGACTGCTTCCAAGCGACTGCTGACTTTTACCCCAGAAACCGCATATTTTGAGCCCCGATCGCTCAGGATATTGGTGAATGTTTCCATGGAGTACAGCCTGCTGGATAAAACGCATTTCTTGTCTAACACGCTCCCACTGACAAGGCCATCTGGATCATCCATCCGCCCCCCTGATTGCAGGGGTATTCCAACTTCTCACAAAGCTGAATGCGGAGCGTTTTTAGGGCATCACCTATCTTTGCTGAAGGATTAAAAATGCCAAATTCAACTCTGAATTTATTGAAAACCTACCTAAATACCATTTTTACAACTACTGAAGGACTAACCTCGCAGGACTACATGCAAAACCTGATGGAAAGAATTGAAAAAATCCAATTCGAGCAACCACAGCTTTCTGATTGCCGTCTTCTGCTCCAGTCTGAGCTCACAACAGCCTTTACTGTTGAGTATTTGGAAATTAGTAATGCGTCTGGTTTGCGCCAAATGTTTATGGGCAAAGCAGATGAAATTGCACAAAAAATTTGGAAGCTGATGCCCGCACCCAGCGAAGCAGGTCCAGAGCCAAAACCTTCAGCTCCGGTCGCGGACACATACGCCGACGAGAATAAAGACGATGGGCCAGATGGGAACGATGGCAACGGTCCTATTGATGACGCTGCCAGTACTGCGAAAGCAGGTGCCCTTGCTTTCAAAGCCGCGAAGACGAGGCTAAAGGCTGGCATTTTGAAAAGTTTGACCACTTCTGAAGAAGAGCTGCTGTCTGAGGGCCATAAAGATCAGGACGCAAATGCAAAATTCGCAAGCAGCAACTATGAATTTATTTATATGGTTCCAGCCCTTTCCAAACACCTGAAAGCCACGACATATCCACCCCTATCATATGACGGAATTCTAGAAGCCGTCGTAACATACATAAACCAATATATATCAGATCCCGGCGGGCTTGATAAAATAACGAAAGCCTCCTATGGAGGTCATCTCATGTCAAAAATTGCACAGTTTATCGATGCTCACAGCGCTCTTCTTCGGAACCCTGCGAAATGTATCTCTGACTTTGAAAAATGCTCTTTAATCCTTATTTTGGAGGTTAATTCAAGCTTGAATGGCAAGATAGGCAACGGGGTGCGGTCTCAATTACATGCCCTTAAATACCTCCAAGATGCGGTTAATTTTGTAACTGGACCGGGCCCTAATGCAGAAAATGATCTGGATTGGGAGCGTATCGGTGGCGCCCTCAAAGACGCATCCCAGAAGAACGACGTAACCGATCAACTTGCGCAGCATGTTAT
>JBALWO010000054.1:5951-8878 GCA_036960775.1 Pseudomonas marincola
CCGCTTAAAACAATTATGGCAGATCCTGTCAATGTCATGACGTCAGGGCGCTCGGCAAAGACAAGACTTCCCAAAATGAGGGCGAAAACCAATCTGGTGTATCGAAACGGTGCGACAACGGAAATCTCGCCCGTGCGCATGGCACCGGTCAAACTGTAATAGGCCAAAACACCAATAATAATGGCAGCGCCTAATTGCCCCGATACGAGTAAAGACGGCACAACCCAACCGCCCGTATAAATCATCATGACAAGGCCCGTTGGGATCAACATAACAAAGCCGTAGACGCCAAGCTGCATGTTAGAGAGCACGGGCGGAGCTGCCCGTGTTGCAAGATCTCTTCCCGCAAACCCAAGGGTTCCCGCAACAGCAAATAAAGAAGCTGTCTCAAATCCATCAAGACCCGGACGCAGAATAAACAGCACCCCAACAAATCCCAGACCAATAGCAAGCCAGCGCCGCCACCCGACTGTCTCGCGAAAGAAAACCACGCCGCCCAAGGCCACTACCAGTGGGGTCGCCTGCAAAATGGCAGAAGCGCTTGAAAGGGGGGTGAGTGCGATCGCCAATGTAAAACATAAGCGGCCGACCACTTCGCATATGGCGCGAATAATGAGGACCGGGGATAAAATCGCCGGATGCAACACCCGTTCTCCCCGGCGATAAGTGAGCCCCATAAAGATGAGAGTTCCACCAAGACCGAAAATAATAAGAACCTGACCCACAGGCAATGATCCTGTTGCCGCCTTGATAAACATATCTTCGAAGGCAAAAGCTGCCATCGCCGCGATCATCAGCAGGCTACCACGCGTGTTTTCCAATGGTATTTCCTTAAGGTAGGGAGGGGATTAGAGCCCTCGATTTTATTTTTTCTTCTGACTTTTCGAGGCCAAGTCTGCCACATTAATCAACATCCAGCGCCCCTGCACTGCGGCAAATCCGCACAGGAAAATGAAGGCTGTGGGCTCCAGCATATCATTAAGGCTCAAATTTGAGGCTATTTCCAATTGAAAGTTGAAATCTGCGGCCGCACTCCTTAGATTGACGGAATATGCCGACAAGAGGAGTCTTTAATGACCGTTTATCTTCATCATCACGACCTGCCAGATGACATTGATCTGGGCGATCAAATTGCCATAGATTCAGAAACAATGGGGCTGAACCCACACCGGGACCGATTGTGCCTCGTCCAACTCTCATCAGGCGACGGTGATGCCCATTTGGTGAAATTTGACGGAATTACCTATGATGCCCCCAATCTCGTGCGTCAACTTGGGGATCCGAAACGGACTAAATTATTCCATTTTGGTCGGTTCGATATTGCGGTTTTGAAAAAATATCTCGGGGTCACCTGTGATCCGGTCTACTGCACAAAAATCGCCTCCCGCCTTGTGCGCACCTACACAGACCGCCATGGCCTAAAAAATCTGTGCCAGGAACTGATCAGCGTTGATATCTCTAAACAACAACAAAGCTCAGATTGGGGTGCTCCTGAGCTCTCAAAAGCGCAGCAAGATTACGCGGCGTCAGACGTGTTATATCTTCATCAACTTCGCGAAAAACTCGACGTTATGTTGGCCCGCGAAGGCCGGACAGAGCTGGCTGCAGAATGCTTCAAATTCCTGCCAACTCGCGCCGAACTTGATCTGGTTGGCTGGGATGAAACAGATATTTTCGCCCATTCTTAAGTCTATATGTTCTGGGCCCGGAATGAAATTTCGGGCCACCACTGGATATTAATGTGGCCGCAAGACTGCATTAATATGGCTGAACCCTTGTTAAAACGACTTGGTTTCCATATATTTCAATCAGTTAGAAATCTACAGGAGTGCTTGCGGTTTCCGCAGCAAAACCTTTGGAACAGTAGGCGCTTATGACAGTCTCCACCGATGCGACAAATGAAAATTCAGATGGTGATACGCAAGTAGACTTGGTATCTGCCCGGCGTGTTTTGCAGATTGAGGCCGATGCCATCTTGCAGATGCAGCGGTCCTTAAACGGTGATTTCATTAAAGCATTGGATCTTATTTCCGCATCCAGCGGCCGTGTGGTCATTTCCGGTATGGGAAAAAGCGGCCATGTTGGTAAAAAGATTGCCGCGACACTAGCGTCCACCGGCACGCCGTCACATTTTGTCCATCCAGGAGAAGCCAGTCACGGCGATCTTGGCATGATTACACCTGACGACGTTGTTATGTGCCTCTCAAACTCTGGCGGCACGAAAGAGCTTTCCGATATCATTGCCTATACACGGCGCTTTGATATCCCGCTCATTGCTATTGTGGGAAAAGAAGACAGTACCCTTGGCCGCCGAGCCGATGTGGCCCTTATTTTGCCTGACGCCCCTGAAGCCTGCTCCATTGGTTTGGCACCCACCACATCAACAACTCTCACTCTTGCCCTTGGCGACGCCATTGCAGTTGCCCTGCTTGAACGAAAAGGGTTTTCTGCAGATGAGTTTCACGTCTTCCATCCTGGCGGCAAACTTGGTGGGTCTTTGGTAAAAGTCAGCGATCTGATGCATACCGGCGATGAAATCCCGCTCATTGACGAAGACGCCTTGATGGAGGCAACGCTGCTGGAGATGACAACCAAGGGATTTGGCACCGTTGGTATTATCCGAAAAGATGGCACGCTAGCTGGCATAATCACGGATGGCGATTTGCGGCGACATATGGGCAGTGACCTGCTCTTAAAACGGGCAGCAGATGTTATGACATCCGCGCCGCAAACCATTAATCCCCGCTCCCTTGCAGCTGAAGCCTTATCCCAGATGAATAGCAAGGGCATCAACGGCATTACCTGCTTATTAGTGGCTGAAAACGACACTCCCGTGGGTATTTTGAGTGTTCATGACTGCTTACGCGCAGGCGTAATGTAGGTCCATGGATCGCATTCCAAATCCATCGGAGCCCAAAGGGCCCACA
>JBALWO010000054.1:8978-22515 GCA_036960775.1 Pseudomonas marincola
CAATGGAAAAAGAGCCCGACACCATCAGCCTTGAATTTCAGAGTGTGTCAGAGAGCGATCAGAAACTGACAATGACTAAGCCGCGATATATGTCCAGCGACAAAGGCAACCAACAATATACAGTAACCGCTGATAGTGCCACGCAAGTAGGCGTGGATTCTCGGAAAATCGAGTTGGTGAACATGCAAGCCGATATCACGCTCAAAAATGGTCATTGGCTGTCAGTTTCAGCTCCAAAGGGCTGGCTTGATCCTGATAGCGAAATATTAGATTTGATCGGCGGCGTCGAAATATTCTCCGATGATGGCAACCAAATTTTTGCCAAAACTGCCCGAGTTAAACTAAACGAACAGCGCTTTATGAGCCCTGAAGGCCTATCGGGTCATGGGCCGCTTGGGGATATCTCTGCCGATAGCTTTGTTGCCAACCAGCTAGCAGGTACGCTAAGATTTGAAGGCAACGTAAAAATGACACTGTACCCATAAGGTTTCTGGAAAAAAAATGACACCAACAAGAACCCTTTCTTCGATTTGCATGACGGCGCTTCTAATCGTCCCTTTATTTCTGGGTGCGACAAGCGCTTCTGCCCAATCGACAAAATCAAGCGGTAGCTTTGACACTGATCAACCCATTGAAATCCTTGCAGATTCATTGGAAGTACAGCAGGAACAGCAAATCGCAACTTTTGTGGGGAACGTGCAGGTTATACAAGGTGAAATGCGGCTAAAAGCGGCACGGTTGATGGTGTATTATTCCGATAATAAGGCGGCAAATACCAACTCATCAGATACATCAGCACCCAAAATTCGGCAAATCGATGCCGTGGGAAATGTGTTCCTTTCGAACCCGCGTGAAACCGCCAAGGGCGATAAAGGCACCTATGACGTCATTAATAAGAAAATTAATTTGCAAGGAAATGTCGTCTTAACCCAGGGTCAAAACGTCCTGCGCGGAGACAAGATGGTCTTGGACCTTGCGTCGGGCAGAAGTCAAATTGTCGGATCCGGAACTGGCAATAGCAGTGGTCGCGTTCGCGGTCTTTTCGTTCCACAAAAGAAAAACTAGTCAGGATTACCGGGACTTATGACACAAACACCAGATACAGATGAAAACGGTCCTCGGCTCATCGCTGAGAACACCGGGCTGTCTGCTCGTAATATTGGGAAGTCTTTTAAAAAACGCCCCGTCTTGCGCGGCGTGGATGTAACGGTTCACCGGGGCGAGGCTGTCGGCCTTCTTGGGCCCAATGGCGCGGGTAAAACCACTTGTTTTTACATTCTATCTGGCTTGCTTAGTGCCGATTACGGAACCGTATCACTGGACGGTGTTGATGTGACCCAGCTCCCCATGTATCGCCGGGCCCGTTTAGGCATTGGATACTTACCGCAGGAAGCCTCAATTTTCAGAGGTCTGAATGTGGAACAAAATATTCGGGCCGTTTTGGAATTAATTGAGCCTATCCGCGAAAAACGCGAAAATATGCTGGAAGAACTCCTTGCTGAATTTTCTATCAGCCATTTACGACGGACCCCGTCAATCGCCCTATCTGGCGGTGAACGTCGCCGTGTTGAAATCGCGCGGGCGTTGGCTGGAAAACCTAATTATGTTATGCTGGATGAACCTTTCGCTGGCATCGATCCCATAGCAGTTGGGGATATCCGGGATTTAATCTCACATTTGAAAGAGCGTGGCATTGGCGTTTTGATTACCGAACATAATGTCCGCGAGACACTAGAAATTATCGACCGCGCATACATTCTTAACGATGGACATGTCATCATGGAAGGAAGCCCATCCGAGATTGTAGAAGATGAAGGCGTAAGACGAGTATATTTAGGTGATCGCTTTAACCTTTGAGCAGGATTCTTGATCTACTCTGTCAATAGTAACCGGGAGAGATTATGGCTTTAGCGCCTAGATTGGACATACGGCAAAGTCAACAACTTGTCATGACACCGCAATTGCAGCAGGCCATTAAGCTGCTGCAACTTTCCAATCTTGATCTTGCCACTTTTGTTGAGCAGGAACTTGAAAAAAACCCTCTTCTTGAACGCGGTGATGCAGACCTCAATACAGAGAAGCCCGCCGATGTTGTTCGTGATGATGCGGAAGCGTTTGGCGCAGACACTCCAGAAACAGAAGGTCTTGCTGACTTATCCATGAGCGAGGCAACAGCTCTTCCAGAAACCGCGGACAGCCCCCTCGATACGGATTATGACAATCTGTATAATAACGATAGCAATGCTGACCTCCCAGCTCCCGTAGCCTCCGCAAGCGAGCCCGGTGCCGCCGACTATCTAAATGGCCCCATTGGCCCCGGCGGCAGCTTTAATGGCTCCGATTACTCCTTTGAAGATAGCCTTACAGAAGATATTTCCCTGCAAGACCACTTGGTCGCGCAGCTTCAGCTTCTAAATTTACCCGCCGCCACAAAATTTGTTGGCGCCTATTTGATTGACCTCATTTCAGACGCTGGATATTTCACCCATAATCTGGAGGAGATAAGCCAAACGCTAAATTGTGAGGTCGCTATGGTTACAGAAACACTTGATATCCTTAGGGAGTTTGAACCCACTGGTGTTTTCGCGTGGAACCTTGCTGACTGCCTTGGCCTTCAATTAAAAGAGAAAAACCGACTTGATCCGGCCATGCAGGCTTTCCTTGATAATTTGGAATTACTCGCGGCGCGAGATATGAAAACCTTGTTGTCCAGATGCGGTGTCGACCAAGAAGATTTAACCGATATGATTTCAGAGATTAAAGATCTGGACCCAAAACCCGGCATGAAGTTCGGCGCAAGTATCGCGGCAACGCTTATTCCAGACGTTTTTATTGCTCAAAACCCAGATAAAAGCTGGAATGTGGAATTAAACAGCGAAACCTTGCCCAAAGTGCTTGTAAATAATCGTTATCATGCACAGATCACTAGTAAGACACATAAAAAGCAGGAACGTGAGTTCATTTCAGAGTGTTTGAACACGGCAAATTGGCTTGTTAAGTCACTTGATCAACGGGCAAATACTATACTGAAAGTTGCAAGCGAGCTTGTGCGGCAACAAGAAATGTTTTTCACACATGGGATTGCCCATTTGAAACCGTTGAACCTTAAAGCAATTGCAGATGCCATTGAGATGCATGAAAGCACTGTTAGCCGGGTAACCGCCAACAAATACATGTCAACTCCGCGCGGTATTTTCGAACTGAAATACTTTTTCACCTCAGCCATTAACGCCACAGCAGGCGGCGATCAACATGCAGCTGAATCAGTTAAGCATAAACTGAAACAGCTTGTTGACGGCGAGACCCCCAATGCTATTCTTTCAGATGATAAAATTGTCGTACTCATGAAAAAAGACGGAATAGACATTGCAAGGCGGACCGTCGCCAAATACCGCGATGCCTTGAAAATTCCTTCTTCCGTACAGCGTAGGAGAGATAAAAAACTGCTAACTATTTGACAACAAGGAGCTCTAAAAATGGAACCACCACACCAAAACATGCCCTTAAGCCAGCTTAGAAACTGATCAAGATCAGTTCAAACCGCGGTCGCAGATGCCGACATGTAAATTCATGAGTTATCAGCGACTGTCTTTAAGTAAACTTTTAAGAATTGGGTCAAAATATGCATGTGATTGTCGAAGGTAAACAGGTTGATGTTGGAGCTGCACTTACTGAATATGTAGAGGATACTTTGAATGAAAGAGTTTCAAAATATTTTGACAACGCCGTCAACGGCGAGGTAACCCTCAGCAAACGAGGTCACGATTTCCACGTTGAATGTACCGTCCATATGGGTTCTGGAATTACGGTTGCAGCTTCAGGAAACCACATCGATGCCCACGCTTGCTTTGATTTAGCGTGCGAACGCATTGACAAACAACTCAGAAGATATAAAAGACGCTTGAAAGATCATCACGGCAAAGAACGTGTGAAGGCGAAGCAGATAATTGCAGCGCAGGCATATATTCTAGCTTCTGAACCTGAGGATATTGAGGTCGAACCACCATCAAGCGAAGAGTGGCACCCAATGATCATTGCTGAACGCAGTGAAGACATCCCCGATTGTTCTGTTGGCGAGGCTGTGATGCGTATGGATTTGGCAAATGTGCCCGCAATGATGTTCCACAACTCTGGAACGAAAGGACTAAACGTTGTTTATCGGCGGCCAGATGGTAATATTGGCTGGATTGATCCTAAATAGGATAAAATGACAGATATTGGGGATAATTCCAGTATTCGCCCGAAGCAACTAGTTAGAGATTCATGGATATTGGTGACTTAATCAGCCCGGAAACTGTTTTTGCAGATATTAAAGCAACCAGCAAAAAACAGGCGTTACAGGAATTATCCCGCCGGGCCGCCGCCGCTACTAAATGCGACGAGCGTGAGATTCTTAGTGTGTTAATCGAGCGCGAACGCCTCGGAACAACAGGTGTGGGACAAGGTATTGCGATCCCGCACGGTAAATTGAAATCCCTGAATAACATTCAGGGATTCTTTGCCCGCCTGGACACTGGCATTAATTATGATGCCATGGATGATATGCCTGTTGATCTAATCTTTTTACTGCTCGCCCCTGAAGAAGGTGGGGCTGATCATTTGAAAGCTCTCGCCCGGGTGTCCAGAACATTACGAAGTGCCGATCGCTGCGCCCGATTGCGCGGAACAGAAAATGCAGACGCCATCTTTGCCGTCTTAACTGATGATAATAAAGCGGCATAAGAAATCTGATAATAAGCAGAGTTAAAGACGTAAATTCAGGAGCTTAGGCCTATTTTCAAATAGCCGAAGCCCCCTATAAGGACTTGGAATGATAGTATCCTCTGCTCGTCTATTTGTATTTTTAGTCCTAACGTTCGGTTTATCAGCCGCAGCCTCTGCCAAGGTTGCGCGAGCACCCGTTCTCGACCTCCCCTTAAGGTGTACTGTCGGCGTTGACTGTTTTGTGCAGCATTTCATGGATGTCAGGCCCGGCCAACAAGCCGCTGACAATCAATGCGGCTCCCTCACGTACAACGGTCACAAAGGGACAGACATACGGATCAGAAACCTAGCACAGATGGATAAAGGTGTGCCTGTTCTAGCCGCAGAAGACGGGACCGTTACCAACCTTCGCCGCGGCGTAAACGACCAATACTACAGTGACTATTCCAAGAAAAAGAAAAAAGAAATATACAACATCGGCCTTGGTAATGTTGTCATACTTAATCACGGCGGAAAATGGACAACTTTTTACGCCCATCTTAAAAAGGGCTCTATCCAGGTGGTTAAGGGCCAACGGGTCTCTAAAGGTGAAATTTTGGGCTACGTCGGAATGTCCGGCCTTACAGAATTCCCCCATCTGCACTTCGAACTTCGTCATAAAAACAAGCGTATAGATCCTTTTACCGGCCTTGAAAAAGATGCCACGTGCGGTAAGTTTGAGAAAAATTACTGGAGTGCCAAGACGAGCGCAAAACTCCCGTACGTACCCACATTTTTCGTAAATTCCGGCTTTTCAGAAACGCGTCCAGAGGGCCGTAAAGATTTGGAATCTGGCCGAAAAAAGCAAGATGAATTCAGAACTGGCGCGCGCCATCTCTTCTTCTGGAACTACTATATCGGCAGCCGGAAAGGCGATAAGGTATCCCTGAAACTCATGGATCCAGATGGCAAGGTTCTGACAAAACACACCACAAAACCCATGGGGAAACACCAAATCAGCCGGACGCTGTTCATTGGGGTCAAAAGACCCTCAAGTGGCTGGAAACAGGGGATATATCGCGGGGAAATTGCTATTTTGCGAGACGGCAAGAAAATTAGAGAATCAGCAACTATTGTTTTTCGCTAGAGAAAAGTGGCCAACAATATTTGCTGGCCTACTCGCTATCTGAACAGCTCGTCTATGAGCTAGCTAACTAGAAACGCGTCGAGATCGTTTTGACGGGCAATAACCAGCGCAACTTCAGCACTGTCTTCTTCCCCGAGGCGCTGTCCATCAGCTGAATATATGGCATATATTGTCTCGCCATCTTCTTCCACTTTACGCACATAAGCCGTATCCATTGACCCCAGAACTGCAAGCGCCGCCGGACTAATTTGGCGAAGTGTCGCTTCCTGATACTGCATTACCTAACTCCTGTTGTACAAAGTTCCTTCAGAACTGGTACTTAATCTACTTTATTTTTAGGGCTGATCGTTTTTATATCGTGCCCACTATTTTTCACATTAATCTCAATTTGCTTCACATCCTTCTTTTGGATCGGAAGCTGCAAATCAATATGAAGTAACCCGCTATCCATTTCAGCGCCGGCAACCTGAACGCCTTCAGCCAACACAAATTTGCGTTGAAATTGACGGGCGGCTATCCCTCGATGCAAATAAACACGGCCTGTTTCTTCATTTTGCTTACCATGAATGATAAGTTGGTTTTGTTCCAGTGTAATTTGCAGATCATCCCTAAAAAAACCAGCAACAGCCAAGGTAATTCTAATGTTCGAATCTGTGACCTGTTCGATATTATAGGGGGGATAACCTTCACCGCTCGATTTTGCTAGCTGATCAAGCATATGCTCAAAGCGATCAAAACCCAGCATTTGGGGGCTGTTAAACACAGACATTGTTGACACTATTCTATCTCCTCAGTTGAGCGAGTTTACAGTGAAGCCCTAAATTGGCGCCTCGTTGCTAGCCCAGTATGGCGCTAACACATCATTTAATGTAGGTTGCCTTGGCACTGTCATCAAGGCTGCACTTAATAAGATTAGTAAAAATGCCGACTGCGCACAAAAAAAATAATAATATAGAGTAGAGAATCGGAGCGTTTCCATGACATTTGACCCCCACAAAGAAACCCTGAAAATTGGCATCGTCGGTGCTGGCGCTATGGGGCGCGGCATCGCCCAAGTTTCAGTAACCGGTGGTATGCAGGCCATTATTTTTGATACCAATCCAGGTGCCGCCGCTGATGCTTGTGGCTTTATTGAAAATATGATTGACCGGGCCGTTAGCAAAGGCCGTACAGAAGAGGCCGAAGGCGCTGCTTCAAAAAAACGGTTATCCGTTGCTGAAACTCTGGCAGACTTTAAAGACTGTGATTTGGTTGTTGAAGCCATTGTCGAGAATATTGACATCAAACAAACGGTTTTCAAGCAAATCGAAGAGGTTGTCTCTGAGCACGCGATCATCGCATCCAACACATCAAGCATTCGAATCTCCTCAATTGCGTCAGCTTGCAAACACAAAAACCGCATCGCCGGCCTCCATTTCTTCAACCCCGTTCCGTTGATGAAACTTGTTGAGGTTATTAACGGAACTGAAACCAGCAAAGACGTCACTGATGCCTTGTGCGTTATCGGTAAACGCATGGGACGGGTTCCTGTTGTTGTGAAAGATGCACCGGGATTTTTGGTGAACTTGGGCGGCCGTGCCTACACAACCGAAGCCCTTCGTATTGTCTCTGAAGGCGTCGCAGAGCCTCATGAAGTCGATGCGATCATGCGGGATGCTTGCGGCTTTCGCATGGGACCGTTTGAATTGATCGATCTCACTGGAATTGACGTTAATTTTCCGGTTAGCCAAATTATCTATGAAGGTTATTTTCACGATAAACGCCTCGCAACCTCCCCTTTACATGAAAGTATGATGGAAGCAGGTCGCCTTGGCCGGAAAACAAAGGCCGGTTTCTACGAATACGATGAAGACGGCCAGATAATCCGCCCTGAACTTGCTGATATTCCGTCGGTTGAGCCTGCTAAAAAAGCCTTCTTGCCAGAAGCCATTCCTGCCATTGAGCCCCTCCTTCGGGATTTAGGGATCAGTATTTTGGCAATCGATGATGGGGTTTCGCCTATTCTTGCAGCCCCTGTTGGTGAAGATTGCACCAGCGTAGCCCAACGGCTAAACATCGATGCGACGCGCCTTGTGGCCATCGACATGCTAACGGGTGTGCATCTACATGCAACAGTCATGGCCGCACCTGGCGCCAATGATGACGTCGTTGAAAGCGTCATGGCGGCTCTTCGAAAGGTTACAAATTCTGTTACCCGGATCAAGGATTGCCCAGGTTTCATCGCCCAGCGCATTCGGGCCATGGTGGCAAATCTTGGCTGTGAAATGGCTCAAATTGGTGTTGCGACACCTGAAGATATTGATAAAGGCATGAAGCTGGGGCTCAACTACCCGCTTGGCTCAATTGAACTTGCCGAATATATGGGATCTCAAAATACCTATACGATCCTTGAGCAAATTCAGCGGATCACCGGCGAGGAACGGTATCGTCCCAGCCAGTGGCTGCGCCGCCGGGCATTATTGAACTTGCCCATTCATACCCTCGATTAAGACAAAAAAGGCGCCTAACCGGCGCCTTTTTTTATGGATCTAATTTTCTAAATCTCAACACTTAGCCCGCAACTTTGAGCTTAGTTTGCATTTCCAGCTTCTAGTTCGGCTTGATGAGCCGCCATGTCAGCCATTTGGTGCAAGGCACCTGCAACAGCCGCAGCACCGCCGAGGCTAGTCTCCATGGCTTGCATAAGGGTTGCCACAACGCCTGCATTAAAGAAATCACGCTCCAACCCGGCTTCGGTACAATCTTGTAAAGCCTTATCCAGATGTCCTGTAATAATTTTAGCGGCTTTATCCAGCTTTTGCTGAACTTCAATTTCTGGCATGCCAGGTGTCGGTGTATCTTCCACGATTTCGTCCGTTCAATTAAGAAATGTTGACACAGACATAATGTCTGCAGGCGCATTTCGCAAAGAAAATATACTCAAGCCCCCAGCTCTATGGGTTTTCCATGCTCCGTATGGGTGTTGGCGTGGCGCCATTCTTCTTTCCGTGTGTTCTGGACTTCAGCACTCACAATGCCTGTATCTGCGAGTATTTTCTCCAGCGCTTGCAGCCAACACAGATAATAATCTTCATTGCCGCAGCCCCGCCCATCTTTCGTTGCAAGAGCGATTTCTGCTCCAAAAGTCTCCGCCCAACGGCTCCAACTAAAATGACCGGCCTCTGACATTTGAACCGTCAGAGCAAAGGCTTGCGCCTGCCAAGGTTCATCAAATACCGGGCCATCTTCATCGCGCGGTATGGGGATATCAAGTAACGCGTTTTCCATCTCACTCATAAGGCCGCCTCCAAATGATCATCCCATAGATCAATGTAAATAAAGTCGCCCTCGGTGCCGTCTGTTCCCCACAATTCAACAGAGGAAAACCGGACATTGTAAAGATGTTGAGCCTCTTCCGATCCATGAGCATTGGCATCAGCAAAAACATGGACGCCATAGTCGGTGACCACTTCACCGGTTTTACCGCGCGCATATCTTGGAAGGCGCGTGTGACCGGAGGGATGAATATTACGTCCGCGAACTTTGTCGCCAACCTTGAAGCTCGCGGCTTTTCCGCTCTCACGAATATAATTTGCCCCTTTTCCCATGACAATTTCAACGGCCTCTGGCGGCAGTAAAGGGTTATGGGCAACTGTGACAGGCTGCGCGGCAATAGCGCCGGTCATTTCAGCGTCACTGATCAAACCTTTTTCAGACAAAATCCGAACCAGCCCATCCAGCCAAATTTGGTAATAACTGCTCGCCATATATTCAGAAGGCTTCATGCGTTCGCGAGCATGGCGGGACTCGTCGATGTTCCGGACTTTAAGCGGGCCGATAGCGTTATTAATGGCAAAAACACGCTTCTCCCATTCCGCATGAAATTTAGGACCGTACTCGTCTTCCATCTCAACGGGGCCCATGCCATGCATGCCGCCCATATCATGAACACCATCCATTAGCGCGCCTCCGCATCATTTGGGTCCAACGCGCGGCTGACGCCGATCATGCTATCCCGGCTCACTAAGTCAGATAATTCCTGCTCGCTCATGCCCTCAGTTCCCTCAGGCCGTTGCGGGATCACCAGATATCGTGTCTCTGCTGTACTGTCCCATACGCGAACCTCAACATCCGGCGCAATGGTCGTGCCAAACTCTTCTAAAACCTTGCGCGGCTCTCGCACAACACGGGATCTGTAGGGCGCGGATTTATACCACACCGGCGGCAATCCCAAAACCGGCCACGGATAACAAGAACACAGGGTGCAAACCACCACATTGTGGACGCCATCTGTGTTCTCTTTGGCAACGAGTTCCTCGCCTTGAGCGCCCGCATGGTCAAGTTCGGCAATAGCCGCTGATCCATCGGCCAGCAAGCGGGCCTTATAGCCAGGGTCACACCAAGCCTTTGCAATGACCGCAGCCCCGTTTCGCGGGCCAACTTTATTTTCATAGCGGTCAACAAGTGCGTCCAACGTGGCGGGATCAACTAGTCCTTTTTCCACCAGTAAAGATTCAAGTGTTTTAACCCGAAGGGCAGTATCGGATAAAGGTTCACTATGTTTATGATTATGGCCCATGAAGTGCTCTCCAGAGTTGGATAAGGCTGAATTATACCTGATAATGAAACATTATAGGCTTTATGCGCAAGGGGAATGGCATTGAAACTTATAAAGAAGTCAGACTATGATTTAGAAGCCAACCCTCTTGCTTTAAAGGATATTCCACATGCCCCGATTTTTAATGGGTTTCTTTGCCATAATTTTGATTTCTGGGTGTACTTCTCCAGAAGGGGCAACTACCAAGGACAAAAGACAATCCGTGCAAACCATGCGGTCAAATACGTTGACGGATCTATACAAGATAAGCCCTCACGCAAAAGATAAAATCAATCAAGCCAAAGGACACGCTGTCTTTAGCAATGTCGGCATCAACCTTCTTTGGTTATCAACTGCAAGTGGATGGGGTGTTGTAAAAGGGTACAAGGGCGGTAAAGATGTTTACATGAACATGTACAGTGCTGGTGTTGGGCTGGGGCTGGGTGCCAAAGATTTTCGGGGCGTTTTTGTATTTTCAACAACAGATGCTCTTAATCAGTTTGTTGAAGATGGCTGGGATGCTGGCGTGCAAGCTGACGCGGTCGCCAAATCTGAAAACAAGGGAGACGGTTGGGGCGACGCTATCGCCATCGCGCCCGGTGTTCATTTGTATCAAATCACCCGACAAGGACTTGCTTTGCAAGCCACAATTCAAGGCACAAAATTCTGGAAAGACAGTGATTTAAACTAGGATAATACCCATGAAACTTAAAACCATCACCGCCTCTGGCGACCCTTATACTATCGGCCATACCATTGGAAAGGCCATTGCGGAAACCGTCCACAATGTCACTGTTCATGTGCCCGAGCTGGCAGAAGCCGAGTTAAAATGGCAGGGCGCCGATTACCTTCAAAAATTAATGGACGCCGCGCGGCAGTCCTTCCCTGAATACGTCCGGGAGTTGGAAGGCATGGCAGAGGGCATGGATATTCCGTTCGAGCGGGCATTTTTGTGGAATTGCCGGGGGGATTTGAGTTGGCCTGACGACATTTCGCCCGCCCTTGCCGCCGATTTGAGCGAAGGCTGTACATCACTAATAATTCCGGGAACTGACCAGAAACCGAACGTTATCTCTCATAACGAGGATGGCAATCCAGAATTTCACGGATCTTGTTATTGGATCAAAGTCCAACCCGACACGGGTCCCGGGTTTGAGAGTTTCCTCTACCCCGGTATGATCCCGGGCCATACCATGGGATTTAACGACGCCGGTATCGTGCAAGTCATCAACAATATCCGGGTTCACGATTTGAAACCGGGCATTCCTCGGCATTTTATCACCCGCGCCATATTAAGCTGCAAAACCATGGACGAGGCTCTTAATCTTCTTAACCGAAAAGACCGTGCTTCCGGATTTCACCACAACCTTGGCTCAGCCAAGGAAGCGCTCATGTGCTCTGTTGAGGCGCCTGCCAGTAATTGCCATGTGAAACAGGTAACAACAACCATCTCGGCCCACGCCAACCACCTCATATCAGCTGAACTTCGACATATGCCACAATCAATCACCACCTCGTCAACCGTCAGGCAAAACCGGGCTGACGAGCTGCTCAAACAAGATGCTTTAGCAAACGAAGATCCTACAGCCGTTTTATTCGACCGGAAACCGGGATCAGAAATTCTGCGCGCACCAACCAGTGAAGATGATGATTACGGAAAAACTCTTGCAACCGGTATTTTCGAAATGACCAAACAAAACATATCAGTGGCCGTGCATGATGGACCCAAAAACAAAGATACCTACAAAACGGCCCGGACATTGATCTGATGAATTGAAAATCCAAAAAGGGCTTCCGTTGATTGTTGTTTTTAGCCAAACTACTTGCATAGAAATAACAACTCTCAATCGGAGGCTGCTTTGACTTTTCTGAAACCGCTTTTCTCTTTATCCGCTCTTCTGCTTTTAGTTACGCTAACAGGCCCAGTGTCAGCCTCTGAGGACGCTAAAAAAGAGAAATTGATTCAAGAGTTTATCGAAATCACGGGCATGCGGGAGAATGTGGTCATATTGACCCGAGATCTTCTCAAACTCGAATTGCAAAAGAAATTTGCATCCAATCCAAAAATTTCCAGCGAGCTTCTGAACGAGATGTATTTGATTTTGAGCGAAACTTTCGAGGAAAGTGCAGACGACATTATCATTCCCATTGGCCAGCTATACGCAGAAACCTTTACTGCTGACGAACTTCGCGAAATTATCAGATTTCAAAGTAGCGCCGTTGGCCAAAAAGCAGCCCGGCTTATGCCTGTTCTCACTCAAAAAGGAATGGTTTTAGGTGCCAAATGGGGCGCAGACGTGAATAAACTAGCCGTGGGGCGCATCCGTGCGCTGCTAAAAGAAAAGAAAATTGATATATAGGGTCAGCCGCCATCGCCAAAGCCTGAAAATTAGCCGTGTATCATGGGGTTTTTCTGTTTAGTATAAAACAATAAAAATAATCAGGGATGGGAAAATCAGTATGTCAAAAGTTGCTTTGGTAACAGGCGCCGCGCGCGGAATTGGGCTTGCGGCAACCCGGAAATTCCTCGAAGAGGGCTGGAAAGTCGCCCTGCTAGACATTGATGGGGAGACATTGCGCGCAGCCTATGAAGACCTTGGGCAACCAGAAAACACCCTTGCAATTGTATGTGATATTTCGGATCCGGAACAAGTTGCAAAAGCCGTCACTGAAGTAAGCCGCACATTCGGTCGAATTGATGCCCTGATCAACAATGCCGGTATCGCAATTTTCAAACCCGTGCTCGAAACCACGTTTGAAGAGTGGAACAAAATTTTATCGGTTAATTTGAGCGGTGCTTTTATCTGCACACAAGCTTGCGCCCCGATTATGCTGGAAAATGGCGGCGGTAGCATCGTTAATATCGGATCAATTTCCGGCGGCCGAGCCTCCACATTACGGGTGGCATATGGCACGAGTAAAGCTGGTATTTTACAATTGACCAAGCAGCTTGCAGCCGAACTTGGAAACCAAGGAATTCGGGTTAATTCTGTCTCTCCGGGTCCTGTGGATACGGCCATGGCGAAGAAAGTTCATTCGCCGGAAATCCGCGCTGACTATCACGATAATATCCCACTGGGACGCTACGGCACTGAAGAAGAACTTGCCAACGCCATCTATTTCCTCAGCAG
>JBALWO010000055.1:0-21731 GCA_036960775.1 Pseudomonas marincola
GGACATTACGATTGGACAGCATTGCTGGATGGGCTCACCAAATATTTGAGAGTTCGGGCAACGCCGATTGGCATGAAATTATTCGAAACGGTTGAAGAAATGGAAGCTATTCCACGTATTCGCCGGCCAGACTCCATTCACACTGCCGATCAAATTGTAGGGCAGGCATGCCGACTTGGTTGGACTGTTGGTGCCACCCAAGACGATTTCGTAGGATCTCAGTGCGGCGCTGTCTTAGGACTTCACCCCCAAGATGAAGAATGGAAAAAAGGCGGACGTTATACTGGCGTGTGGTGGGAAACAGAGGAAGATACCCGCGTTCACCAAGAAGAAATGACGGTTGTCCCTTACGGAAAATATAAAGCGATGGCAGTCTCGCCGCTCGCGACAGGTAAGCTCGACCCGCCGGACATATGTCTAATTTATATGACACCAGCGCAGATGATCCTGTTTATCAATGGGTTGCAATGGGCCGGTTACAAAAAACTGGACTTCTCAGTCGTTGGGGAAAGCTCTTGTGCAGATAGTTGGGGGCGCGCTCTTTCAACGGGAGAGCCAAGCCTTTCACTTCCGTGTTTCGCTGAGCGGCGTTATGGCGGCGTGATGGAGGACGAGCTTCTGATGGCTATTCCGCCAGCATATCTTCCCAAAACCATTGAAGGCCTAGCGAAGCTGTCTGCAAACGGTCTACGGTATCCAATTCCGCCATACAGCGTTCAAAATGACGCCCGCGCGGGTCTTGGCTTCAGTTACCCTAAAAAGTAAGGAGCGCGGCGATGGCAGATGAGTATATTTTCGTATATGGCACGTTAAGAAAAAATAGTAACGGGCCTAAATCTCATCTGTTATCAGACCACTGCCATTACCTGTCAGACGGCTATATTGTGGGGGCTCTTTATGATTTGGGAGATTACCCAGGCGTAGTGTTAAGTGAAGACCCAATAAATCGAGTTTATGGGGAATGCTTTAAACTCGAAAATTCTGGCGTAGTTTTAAGCGAGCTGGACGAATGGGAAGAATGTTCGGCCAGCTTTCCAGATCCAAAATTATACTTGAGGAAGTCTTGTCGAGTTATATTGGGCGGTAATCTGGAAGTTAAGGCTTGGGTTTATATTTATAACCGCGATGTGACACCGCATACTTATATTCGCAGCGGTGATTATCTCACCTATTTAATGTCTAAATGACAAATAGGGCGAGAGCTACTGCTTATCATCTTGATGTGTTTTTCGATATTTTAGCAACATCTGGGCATACGTTCCATCGGATTTGGCGTTTGAGAGAACCTCATCAAAACGCTTAATCAGTGACACATCAAATTTTGATTTTTTCGACAGAAGTAACGTAAACATTGGGCTTTCTGGTACAGCGTCAAAAATTTCAAAGGCATCGCCCAAGCCGCAATTTTCAATGGCTTGTCTTGTAACGTCGGAGGGGTGAATAAAAATATCTAATCGGCCAGCATGGATCATTTTCACGCATTCTTCGGCGTTTCTTGCAATCGTATAGGTAATATTACGCTTGCCGTAATAGTGCTTCGCCCAATTATTCCCAAGAACATCACAAAACCGAAACTTCGTGAGGTCGTCCGGTATTTTTGCACCTTTAGAAATTCTCTTGTGAATTATGGTGCCTTTAATGACAGCCGGATTGAACTCAACGGAATACACATATTCTGCGGAACTATAGGCATATGTTAAGCGTTCAGCAGTTGGCGCCGTAATAAAAGCATCGGCAGTGCCCTTTTTGACCATTTGTTGGGCGCGTGCCCATGGAACACCAAAATGTTCAACTTGTATGTCCAATTTCCCACTAATTAGCTCTTCCATTAATGATGGCAGGATACCAACAACCCTAGGGCCTTCACCTTCGGAATAGGGAGGCCATGCGGATGCGTAAACAATTTTAAAAGGCGCGTCGGCAATAGCAGACGCACTTGTCAAAATGGAAGAAGTGATCAGCGATATTAAGACTACTAATATCGTGCAGGCGATCTTGGTTTTTATGAAAAAAGACATTAGAAAATCTTATGCAATACTTTTGCTTCCAATATGATCTTCTCCCCGTTCTTTGGAGAGTTCAATTTGTTTCTGGCGCATGGAAAAACGCTCTTTTTTCTTTTCCGTGAGGCTGTCAATACAACGGGGGCAGGATACCCCTTTAACGTAATCAGAGGACTGCATTTCTTCCTCGGTAATGGGGAAGCGGCAAGCAAAACACTGATCGTATGATCCTTTTTCAAGAGCGTGATTGACAGTTACCCGTTGGTCAAACACGAAGCATTCACCTTCCCAGGTGCTTTCTTCTTCGGGAACATCTTCAAAATATTGAAGAATACCGCCTTCAAGATGGTATACCTCTTCAAAGCCTTCCCGCAGTAAATACGATGTGGATTTTTCGCAGCGAATACCGCCGGTGCAGAACATGGCAACTTTCTTATGCTTTTCTTTATCCAGATTAGTCTCAACGTAATCTTTAAACTCGCGGAAGGTTGTCGTGTTTGGGTTTAACGCGCCTTTAAACGTGCCAACTTCAACTTCGTAGTCGTTTCGTGTGTCCACTAACAATACATCTGGGTCAGCCATCAACGCGTTCCAATCGGCGGGTTTTACATAAGCACCAACCATCTTTTTAGGGTCAGTACCGGGCGCGCCCAACGTCACGATTTCCTTTTTAAGGCGCACTTTCATACGGTAGAAAGGCTGTTCTTCGTTTATGGCTTCTTTAGGAGACAGGTTCTCAAAACGAGGATCACTTTTTAAGTAAGATAGAAGTGTGTCAATGCCGGTGCGCGTGCCTGCAACAGTTCCATTTATTCCTTCTTCAGCCAAAAGCAACGTGCCTTGAATTTCATTTTCAAGACAGACCTTCAATATTTTTGGCTGTAGGTCTTTGTAATCGGGTAATGGAACAAACTGATAAAGTGCTGCAATAACAAACATTTGTATCTCTTTTCTAAAGCGATTTCGAAGCCGCGATGAAAGCTTTCTCGTCATTTTTTCTTAAACTTAATGGCCCACTTATATAAAGAGCGCGCCTCTTATGCAAGAGAAGGAACTGATAGAAATTGCGAGGGGGCTAGTAAAATGCTAGAAGCCGGGTCTTGTGACGTAATTTTTAACTTCTGGATTAACAATGGCTGCACCCATTCTGGCCCTTCAAGACGCGCGTATCACTTTTGGTGGTGGCGATCTTTTCAATAAAATCTCACTCGGAATTGAGCCGGGAATGCGGATCGCGCTCGTTGGGCGTAATGGATCCGGAAAATCAACGCTGCTGAAATCAATTGCCGGTGATATCGAACTTGATGGCGGCGATAGATTTGCGCAAAGCGGAACACGTGTTGGATATTTACGTCAACAGCCGGAAATTATTCCAGGCCGCACTGTATACCAACAAGTGACCGAGGGTTTGCCGCCTGAACTGCGCCAAGACGGTATGGATCATGGGTATTTGGTTGATCAGGTCCTAGATGGCATTGCAATTGATGGCGACCGGTTTTTGGAAACACTTTCTGGCGGTGAAGCCAGACGTGTCTCCCTTGCCGAAGCATTAGTATCTGACCCCGATGTACTTCTCCTGGATGAGCCGACAAACCATTTGGACATTAAGACGATCCTTTGGTTGGAGGCTGAACTTAAGTCGTTTAAAGGCGCGTTAATGATCATTAGTCATGATCGCCAATTCTTGAAAAATCTAACGAACCGGCTGTTTTGGCTGGATCGGGGCAAGCTTCGCACGCACGGCAAGGGTTTTGCGGCTTTTGATGAATGGTCTGAAGAAATTCTCCGCTCTGAAGAGGTGGAGCTGAAAAAACTTGATAAACGTATTGCCGAAGAAACCGATTGGTCTCGCAAAGGGATCACGGCGAGGCGCGCCCGAAATGAAGGCCGTATTCGGAATTTGCATAAATTACGATCTGAGAGAGCGGAACGGACTTCGCGGGTTGGAAATGCGAAACTTGAAGCCAGCGCCGGTGAGAAAAGTGGTAAAATCGTCGTCAACGCGACTGAAATTAGTAAATCCTTTGACGATCATATGGTGATTGACAATTTTTCAACGAAAATCATCCGTGGCGATCGCATTGGTATGATTGGCCCGAACGGTGCCGGTAAAACAACCCTATTGAAAATGTTGATGGGCAAGTTGGAATGCGATACCGGAACGGTAAAGCTTGGCACCAATTTGACAACGGCGATTTTTGATCAACAGCGTGACACCCTCGACCCAGAAGAAAGTCTTTGGGATACGCTTGCTGATCCCGCCAGCGGACAATTGCTTGTTCGCGGCGAAGTCCGCCATGTAGTCGCCTATTTGCGTGATTTCCTGTTCGATGAAAAACAAGCGAAAAGCCCTGTAAAATCATTGTCAGGCGGCGAGAAAAACCGATTGTTGCTGGCCAAATTGCTCGCTCGCCAAAGTAATTTTCTCGTTTTGGATGAGCCGACCAATGATCTCGATATGGAAACACTGGATTTGTTGCAGGATATGCTCGGGAGTTATGACGGTACACTCATTGTCATTAGCCATGACCGTGATTTTCTCGATCAGCTTGTAACCTCCGTTATTGCCGTTGAAACCGATGGCAGTGTTGAAGAATATGTTGGTGGATATATCGATTATATTCGACAAAGAAATGAAGCAAAAAAGCCAAAATTACAGGCAAAAAAAACGACAGCTACAGTTGATAAACCAAAACAATCACGGGGTAAGCTGACCTATAAAGATCAGCGGGATTTAGGCAGATTACCGACGCTTATTAAAGAACTTGAAGCTAAAATCGTGCAGCTAGAAGCTGACATGGCAAACCCAGATTTATTTACAAAAAGTCCTGATAAATTTCAGATAACATTGGATTCACTTACCAACGCTAAACTTGAGCATGAAAAATCTGAAGAACGCTGGTTGGAGCTTGAGATTTTGCAAGAAGAGCTGGATAACTGATCCGTTAAAATTCCCTGTTGACCCGGAAACTGGGTTTCGCTAAGTATGCAAATACCGAGGGGAGCCCTGTGAAAGGGTTGAGACACCGATGAGCCCACAATGTGAGCGCCGCGGAAACCCTTTGAACCTGATCCGGGTAATACCGGCGGAGGGACGGGGCTTTTAAAAGGAATATGAGAAATCATATCCTTCCTATATCCACACCGCTCGCATTCCCGGATCTTCTGAAAACAGGAGATCCGAATGACAAAATCTAAAACAGTAACTGATATTCAAGTAACGATGGGGCCTATGCCAGCCTCTCGAAAGATATTTCTCCACGGAGAAATTCACAAAAATATTCGCGTTCCAATACGTGAAATCAGTCTTCACCCAAGTGCAAATGAAGAACCGGTTCTGGTTTACGACACTTCAGGGCCCTACACTGCAGAAAATGCGGATATCAATCTTGAAAATGGCCTTCTAAAATTACGGAGTTCATGGATTGATGCGCGAAAAGACGTAGAAGTCTATCAGGGACGCGAGGTCAATGATGCCGATAATGGTTTTGCCGGTGAAAACCACTTAGTCCCAGAATTTCCAAATTTTTCATCTCCGCGCCGTGCATCTGCAGGGCATGCCGTAACCCAATTAGAATATGCGCGGCAGGGCGTAATTACGGCGGAAATGGAATTTGTTGCCATCCGTGAAAACATGGGACGGGTAGAAGTCGCGACCCGGGACGGCGAAGCCTTTGGTGCAGAGATCCCAGATATCATTACGCCAGAATTTGTTCGAGATGAAATTGCGCGCGGCCGAGCGATCATCCCAGCTAATATCAATCATCCAGAGCTTGAGCCAATGATTATTGGTCGTAATTTTCTGGTTAAAGTGAATGCCAATATTGGTAATTCTGCGGTTACTTCCTCTGTGGCTGAGGAAGTTGACAAAATGGTTTGGGCAACACGTTGGGGCGGCGATACGGTAATGGATCTGTCTACAGGCCGAAATATACACAACATTAGAGAATGGATCATCCGCAATTCTTCTGTTCCAATCGGAACTGTTCCGGTTTATCAGGCCCTAGAGAAAGTGAATGGAATTGCGGAAGATTTAAGCTGGGAAGTATTTAGAGACACACTCATTGAGCAGGCTGAACAAGGTGTTGATTATTGGACCTTCCATGCGGGACTTCGCCTGTCCTACATCCATCTGACAGCGAACCGAGTGACCGGTATTGTCAGTCGGGGCGGCTCTATCATGGCGAAGTGGTGTCTTGCACATCACAAGGAGAATTTCCTCTACACTCATTTCGAAGATATTTGTGATATTGCCCGCCAGTACGATATTAGTTTCTCGCTTGGGGATGGGTTGCGCCCTGGAAGTATTGCCGATGCAAATGATCGCGCACAATTTGCCGAACTTGAAACTCTGGGAGAATTGACAAAAGTTGCTTGGCAGAAAAATGTACAGGTGATGATTGAAGGACCAGGCCACGTACCCATGCATAAAATCAAAATCAATATGGATAAACAACTGAAAGAATGCGACGAAGCCCCGTTCTATACGTTGGGTCCGCTAACCACAGATATTGCTCCGGGATACGACCATATTACCAGCGGTATTGGGGCAGCTATGATTGGATGGTTCGGATGTGCAATGTTGTGTTATGTGACACCAAAGGAACATTTGGGATTACCCAATAGAGATGACGTCAAAACAGGCGTCATAACTTATAAAATCGCGGCTCATGCCGCCGATTTGGCCAAAGGGCATCCCGGTGCACAACTCCGAGATGATGCGTTAAGTCGGGCACGGTTTGAGTTCCGTTGGATGGATCAGTTTAATCTATCGCTGGATCCGGAGACAGCAATTGAATTCCATGATCAAACGCTTCCAAAAGAAGCTCACAAAATCGCTCATTTTTGTTCCATGTGTGGCCCGAAATTTTGTTCCATGAAAATTAGTCAGGAAATTCGTGACACCTATGCAGATGACGGCATGAAGGATATGTCTGAAATTTTCAAAGCATCAGGTAGCGAACTCTATCAAGAGCTCAGTGATATTGAGATGATCAAGAAATCAAATGACGCTCTAACCAAAGAGTAAGCGCTTGCATCTGTCCTTTAAGTATTCCCCCTGACATCCTCAGGGGGAATACTATTTGAGGAGGGTAATCCAATTGGCTATCTCGTCAAGCGCTCTTGGATCATTGACGATACCAAGGTGATCTTGGTCCGGCAAAATCGCGTACTTACCGGAGGCGGTGTTTGCAGAAATTACAGGCTCATATTTCACTGCATAAAAAGCTTCATCACCAGATCCTGCAATTAACAAAAACGGCTGCGTCATAGCTTTTAAGTCTGCTTCAAAGTCGTCTCTTGGGGCAAATGACGTGTTGAGGCGATAGGTGTAACTAGATGTTGCTGTGGCTCCAAGTGGTCCGTCCAATACAGATTTTGGAAAATTAAATTCAATAGCCGTCAGGTTATTAAGTCCCGTGATGCCCATTTGGTTCAACATGGACAGCCCAATAATTCGGCGGGTGAGGGGGCGTGCCCATCCCCCTGAGTTCTCTCTAGTGGTTGGGGCATTATATTTGAGGTATGGCGCTAGCAAAACATAAGCACTGGCAAGCTTTCCATATTCCCCGCCGGCAAAACGAACAGCTAAGCCACCGCCCGACGAATGTCCTCCCATAATAATCTTCTGGTTTGGTTGTGTTTTGCCAAGTTCTGAAATCAAGTCTGCGAGATCATCTTCAAATTGTCCAATATATGAAACGTCTCCTCGCGTCGCTGGCTTCACCCCATGCCCTCGTAGGTCCGGCGTGATGACGTTTGCAATTCCGGATTTTGCAATATGGGATGCAAGCGCCAGGAACTGTTGGCTATGCCATCCTGACCCATGAAGAAGGATCAGGGTCTTAGGGGAGGGGTTTTCGCTTTTATAATGGCGGTAATACAAAGCGTTGCCGTCGCGGGCTGACCATTTCGTCAGATCAGGTAACGGGTTCGTTTGTTTTATAGACTGCACTGAAGCAAAATTTAATCCTGCCGCGGTTGTCTCGGTGGCCGTTGCATCAGCATCCGTTGGGAATTCGCTGAAGACCATTACCACCGCCCCAATATGATAGACCAAGGCAAAGATAATTATAAATATGACAGCTTTATTGAAGAATATTTTGGAGGTGTTCATGGTTGGCTACTTTATTATTATGTCCAAAATCACATGGCAATGTGAAGATCAGTTTGTGTTTTTCGCGGCGGCACGGGGATCAAACCACAGTTTCTGAGAACCGTCGTTATAATGGCATTGGTCGCATCTTCAAAGTCAGCGTCGGTAAGCCCTTTGGGTTTCCCTAGGACCGCACTCCACTGAACTTCAAAGTCAGCCCAGGTCTGTGTCATGGCCCAGATATGAAATATGAGTTTGGTACTGTCAAGGGGCGCCATCTTTCCTTGCTCGATCCATGTATCAAGAATTGCAGATTTACGGTCCACCCATTCCTTCAAGTCGCCAGACAAATATTCGCTAATACGGGGAGCCCCGCGGATCAGTTCATTAGCAAAAACTCGGGATGCTTCAGGCCGATTTTTAGAAAGTTCCATCTTCGCCCGAATGTAATCGGCAAGAGTGGATGCAGGATCATCATCTTCAGTGATTTCCCGAAATGACGATAACCAGAGTTCGACAATGTCATCGATAACTGTGCGATAGAGTTTTTCCTTGGTCCCAAAGTAATAATGGATATTTGCTTTAGGAAGGCCGGCTTGTTCTGCAACGGCAGCCGTTGTTGCGCCCCGAAAGCCATTTTCCGAAAACACTTTTTCAGCGGCTTCAAGGATGCGTTTTTCATTTTCCTGACGGATGCGACCTTGGTTCGTACTGTTGTCATTTGACGTCATATTTGATTCACTAATTGCCTAATTGTTGATCAATTGTGTTGATAGCGAACAAGTTTTTCAAGAGTTATTCTCATATTTAGTCAAATAGGTGTTTTTTACTCAGTTGGCATTGCACTCTATGACAAAATAATGATACTTAAGAACATAACAAGAACGAAGTTGATTTCGCCAAACTTCAAAGGAGCCTTCGCGTGAAAGTTACAAGCAAAAAAACCACTCAATTTTCGGCCCTTCACAAGCGAAAGGGAACCTTTGTTATTCCAAACCCGTGGGATGTTGGCTCTGCGAAGATGCTTACGGCTTTGGGAGCAGAGGCCTTGGCAACGACAAGTGCCGGATTTGCATTCTCTAAAGGGGTGCCAGATGGCGTGGGAGAACTGAGCCGTTCTGATGTGTTGGATCATGCGAAGGAAATCCTCGAAGCCACTCATCTACCCGTGAGTGCTGATCTTGAAAATGGATATGGGGACAGCCCAGAAGAAGTAGCAGAAACTGTTCAGTTAGCCATGGAAATAGGTCTTGCTGGTTGCGCTATTGAAGATACGACAGGGGATCCAGAAAATCCCATTTATGATAAATCATTGGCGATCGAACGGATTGCGGCTGCAGTAGAGGTCGTCAATAAGTACGATCCCGATTTTGTTCTAACCGCACGGGCAGAAAATTACTTATTTAGGCGCTACGATCTTGAAGATACCCTCGCAAGGTTAGTTGGATATGAGAGGGTAGGCGCCTCTGTATTATACGCGCCGGGACTTCCAGATATTGATGCAATCCGCACTGTTTGCGAAAGTGTCGATCGACCTGTCAATGTTGTGGCCGGTATTGGTTTGGTGGGTGTAACTTTCAGTCAGCTTCAGATCGCAGGCGTAAAACGGATAAGTGTCGGCTCTTCTTTGTCACGGGTTGCTTATGGGGCCATGATTTCCTCCTTTAATACTATTTTGCAGACGGGATCATTTGATAGTTTCAATGATGCGGCTTCTTTTTCTGCGTTAGATGGATTGAACAAGAAAGCAGACAGGTTGCGGGGTGTTTGATTCTCGCCTGACTTTATCTTCCCAACATTACATTTTACGAGTTTATTCATTCTTCTTTTTCGGTTTTTCCTAATTTAGCGGCGAATTTGATGGCTAAAAGTGCCACTTTTTCGCCGTTTTGATTTTATTTTCAATTAAACTTGACCGTTTGGTCAGTTTTTGACTATGGTTTCCGCAGGGAAAACTCCGGCATAAGTCGGGATCAAAAATACTGGGCTAGGGAAAATTGAAATGGGTGATATCGCTGATATCGCAGCGGGCCGCTTGTCTGCTGAAGAACTCTCCAAAAATTTTGATGATATGTATCCGGCACTTGGGGAATCCAAGGCACTAATAGAAGCCAGTCGCTGCTATTTCTGTTACGACGCCCCGTGCATGGAGGCGTGTCCGACCGGAATTGATATTCCAAACTTTATTCGCAAAATTCAAACTGGAAATTATCGCGGCTCGGCCATCGATATTTTAAGTGAGAATATCATGGGCGGCGCTTGTTCTCGTGTGTGTCCCACCGAAATTCTGTGCGAAGAAGTTTGTGTGCGCATGTCACAAGAAGAAAAACCGGTGACAATTGGCAAGCTGCAACGCTTTGCCACTGACTGGCTCATGGATACGGGCGAGCAACCTTTTGCCCGTGCGGCCTCTACCGGTAAAACGGTTGCAGTAGTTGGTGCGGGACCCGCTGGACTTTCAGCGGCTCACCGCCTTGCAATGCTCGGACATGACGTTGAGGTATTTGAAGCCCGCGAGAAATCCGGTGGTCTAAATGAATACGGGATCGCAGCTTATAAACTCCCCCACGGAATTGCGCAGGAAGAAGTCGACTTCATCCTCAGTATTGGCGGTATCACTGTTCATAACGGTAAAGCATTAGGATCTAATATCTCGCTTGCTGAGCTTCATGAAAAATATGACGCGGTATTTGTGGGAAGTGGTTTGAGCGCAGTCCGAGCCCTTGGATTTGAAAACGAAGGTTTGACCGGTGTCTATAACGCAGTTGATTATATAGCCGACCTTCGCCAGTCAGAAACAAAGACTGATCTTGCCGTCGGACGTAAAGTCGTTGTCATTGGCGGTGGTAACACTGCCATCGATGTGGCGGTTCAAGCTAAACGATTGGGCGCAGAAGATGTCACGCTGGTTTATCGCCGCGGGGTTGAGGACATGAGCGCCACTCACCATGAGCAGGAATATGCACAAATTAACGGCGTGACTATCAAACATTATGCCAAACCGATCTCAATTGAAGGTAGCGGTAGTGTTTCAGGAATTACGTTTGAATACACAAAAAAGGATGCTGGCGGAAAACTTGTAGGGACGGGCGAAACCTTTGAGATTGCGGCAAACATGGTGTTTAAGGCAATCGGCCAGGTTTTCGTGTCCGAGCCAGTAACCAACAGCGCAACTTCTTTGGAAATCCAAGATGGGCGGATCGTTGTTGATGACGATCGTGCCACATCAGTCTCCGGCATTTATGCTGGTGGTGATTGTATTCTTGGCGGTGAAGACCTCACCGTTGCCGCAGTGCAGGACGGTAAACTCGCCGCACATGCAATTGACACTTATTTAAAAACAAGCCGCACATAACGCGAAGGATTAGGAAAATGGCAGATCTAAGCTACGATTTTGTAGGAATTAAAACGCCCAATCCTTTCTGGTTGGCGAGTGCTCCCCCGACAGACAAGGAAATTAACGTCGTTCGCGCGTTTGAAGCTGGTTGGGGCGGGGTTGTTTGGAAAACTTTGGGCGAAGACCCTCCGGTGGTGAACGTGTCATCCCGGTATGGGGCCATCAATTATAATGGTCAGCGTATGGCGGGCTTGAATAATATTGAATTGATCACGGATCGTCCGCTCGACATAAATTTGGAAGAAATAACGCGCGTTAAAAAGGCGTGGCCGGATCGGGCAATTATTGTCTCGTTGATGGTGCCTTGCGAGGAAGAGCCTTGGAGATATATTCTAGGCCGTGTTGCCGAAACCGGCGCTGACGGCGTGGAGCTTAATTTTGGTTGCCCGCACGGTATGTCCGAACGGGGTATGGGCGCAGCAGTTGGTCAGGTTCCAGAATATGTGGAACAGGTCACGGCTTGGTGTAAAAAACATTCAGATATGGCTGTCATCGTCAAACTGACGCCAAACATCACTGATGTCCGCCAATCTGCTCGGGCGGCTGTTCGGGGCGGCGCGGATGCGGTTTCTCTGATCAATACAATTAACTCAATTGTGAGTATCGATCTTGATGTTATGGCACCAATGCCGACGGTAGATGGCAAGGGTGCCCACGGTGGTTATTGCGGTCCTGCGGTAAAACCAATCGCCCTTAATATGGTTGCTGAAATTGCACGGGATCCAGAATGCCAAAGCATTCCGATGTCAGGAATTGGCGGAATTTCAAACTGGCGGGATGCTGCTGAGTTCATGGCGCTTGGCTGCGGAACTGTTCAAGTTTGTACAGCGGCCATGCATCACGGGTTTAAAATTGTTGATGACATGAAAACGGGTCTTAGCAATTGGATGGATAGCAAAGGCTATGAAACCATTGATGATTTCAGAGGTATGGCGACACCGAACGTTACTGATTGGAACAAACTTAATATAAATTATGATGTTAAGGCGCTGATTGATCAGGATAAATGCATCCAATGCGGCCTGTGTCATATTGCCTGTGAAGATACGTCCCATCAGGCAATTACGGCTGAACGTGTGAACGATGCACGCCTGTATGAAGTGGTCGATGAAGAATGCGTTGGTTGTAACCTATGTCAGCTTGTCTGTCCGGTTGACGAATGCATCAGCATGGTGGAAGTTGATAATGGGAAACCGTACATGAACTGGAACCAAGATCCACGTAACCCTCATGGCAACGCAGCAGAATAAGACGGGCAAAAATAATGAAAAACATGACAGTGACAGGCGATCGTTTGTGGGACAGCCTAATGGAAATGGCTAAAATCGGGGGAACTGTAAAAGGCGGCTGTTGCCGTTTGGCTCTCACCGATCTTGATAGAGAAGGCCGGGATTTATTTGTGAAATGGTGTGAAGAAGCTGGCTGCACGGTTAAAGTTGATAAAATGGGCAATATTTTTGCTCGCCGCGCCGGTAAAAATAACGATTTGCCGCCTGTTATGACGGGCTCGCATCTCGATACACAACCCACTGGCGGTAAATATGACGGTGTTTTCGGTGTTCTCGCCGGACTTGAAGTTTTGCGCACCCTAAATGATTTCGACGTTCAAACGGAGCATCCAATTGAGGTTTCTGTCTGGACCAACGAAGAAGGGTCTCGTTTCGCGCCAGCCATGGTCGCATCAGGTGTATTTGCAGGCGTATTTGATCTTGAATATGGTTTGAGCCGTGCCGATCTTGACGGTAAAACCATGGGCGAAGAACTTGATCGTATTGGTTACGCTGGAACCGAAGAGGTTGGTGGCCGTGAAATCAAAGCCTTTTTTGAAGCGCATATTGAACAAGGTCCGATCCTTGAACATGAAGAGAAGACAATTGGCGTTGTCGCCGGTGCTCAAGGCCAACGCTGGTATGAGGTGACCATTACCGGGCAGGAAGCCCACGCCGGACCAACACCCATGGGACGCCGTAAAGACGCCCTTGTTGCTGCATCCAAAATTGTTCAGGAAGTAAACCGGATTGGGAATGACAACCAGCCGTTTGCGTGCGCGACAGTTGGTCTATTGAACGTGACTCCTAACTCACGCAACACAATTCCAGGTGAAGTCTTCTTCGCCGTTGATTTCCGTCATCCAAAAGATGAAATCTTATCTAAAATGGACGCTGAACTTCGGGCCTTCGCTGATAAAACAGCCGCTGAAGGTGGATATGAGATGAAGTTTGAAGAAATTTGGTATTCACCGCCCGTTGAATTCGACGCTGATTGTGTGAACGCGGTTAGAAACGGCGCTGAACAAGCAGGTTATGGCCATATGGATATTATTTCAGGTGCCGGTCATGACGCGTGCTACATAAACCGAGTTGCGCCAACAGGTATGATCTTTGTTCCTTGCGAGAATGGCATTAGCCATAACGAGGAAGAAGAGGCGACACCTGAAGATTTGGCCGCTGGCTGTAACGTGTTGCTGCACGCTATTGTCGAACGGGCGAACTTAGCGTAAACAGCAAAATTATAATAATTGATTTGGTCAGGGCTTACTCTTCAGAAGAAAGAGAAACCCATCCAATATAGGGGAATAAAGGGCGTGGCATTGGGATGCATCAAGACAATATTGTCCGTGAAAGCGCGGCTTCGATGACCGATATAAGTAAACCGGTCATCGACATAGAAAACCTGAATTTGACATTTCAGACACCAGACGCACCTGTTCATGCGCTGAGTGATGTAAACTTGAAAATTAATTCAGGTGAGTTTGTCTCGTTTATTGGCCCGTCGGGTTGCGGTAAAACGACTCTTATGCGGGTTATTGCTGACCTAGAAACACCTACTGACGGCCATATTACAGTAAATGGTATGAGCCCAAAAGATGCCCGCGAACAGCGGGCTTATGGCTATGTATTTCAGGCACCAGCGCTCTATCCGTGGCGCAGTGTTCAGAAGAATGTCATGTTACCCCTTGAAATTATGGGACTTTCTAAGTCTGAACAATTGGAGAGAGCGGAAAAAAATCTAGCTCTGGTCAATCTGGAAGGGTTCGAAAAGAAGTTCCCTTGGCAGCTATCAGGTGGCATGCAACAACGGGTATCTATTGCACGTGCGTTATCTGTTGAACCTGATTTGCTATTGATGGACGAGCCGTTTGGTGCGCTTGACGAGATTACCCGTGATCATTTGAACGAACAATTGCTTCGTCTTTGGGATCAAACCAAGAAAACAGTGGTATTCGTGACCCACTCCATCCCAGAGTCGGTCTTTTTGTCTTCCAAAATAGTTGTTATGTCGCCGCGCCCCGGCAAAATCATAGACATTATCGATTGTAACCTACCCCGTGATAGAACGCTTGATATTCGCGAGAGTCCAGAGTTTCTAGAAATTGCACATCGGGTGAGAGAAGGCCTTCGGGCTGGGCATTCATACGATGACTGATGCAGCCCTTTCAAATAACGCTGGGGTATGGAACAAACTATACTACGGCAAAACAATTCCAATCCTGACAATGATATTGGGGATATTGGTGCTGTGGTATGGCGGCGCTATCTACCTCAATTCAGATTTGCTCATATCCAATTATGAGCGGAAAAATGTCGAGTGGAGCGCTGAGAAACTGGTAAATGACGCTTGGTCAATGGAGCGTCCAATTTTGCCGGCACCGCACCAGATAGCAGTGGAGCTCAATAAGACCGTTTTCCAGAAGAAAATTACATCAAAACGGAGCCTCGTGTATCACGCGTGGATTACCACATCGGCGACGCTGCTGGGCTTCACCTTTGGTGGACTGCTGGGGATTTTGTTAGCTGTCGGTATCGTTCATGTGCCCACGTTGGATCGCAGTTTGATGCCGTGGGTTATCGCATCCCAAACCATTCCCATATTGGCAATTGCCCCTATGATCATTGTGGTGCTTGGTAATATTGGTCTTACTGGAACCATACCCAAATCCATTATATCAATGTATTTATGCTTCTTTCCCATAACTATTGGGATGGTGAAGGGATTACGCTCCCCTGATGTCTTGCAGATGGATTTGATGCGAACATACAGTGCGTCTGCGGCCCAGATTTTCTGGAGACTTCGGGTGCCAGCCTCCGTTCCGTATCTATTCGCCAGTTTGAAGGTTGCTGTTGCCATTAGTTTGGTGGGCGCCATTGTTGGTGAGCTTCCAACAGGTGCGGTTTCTGGTATTGGCGCGAGACTACTCAGTGGCTCCTATTACGGACAAACCATTCAGATTTGGTCCGCATTAGTTGTGGCCTCAGTTCTTGGAATGCTACTCGTCTACATCGTAGCGGTTACTGAAAAAATTGCGCTTGGACGAATGGGAGGGCGAACATGATTTCCATAAGTACAATTGATCGTCCATTAGCAGCTTTTGTAGGATTGGGCCTGATCTCGCTTCTCCTTCCCATTGGATTTACTCCGGACGCCGTCTCTCTGCATTGGTATAACCTGCCAGTATCGTTTGCTTTTATGGCTGCTGGAATTGGCATCGCCATTTATCAGCTTTTGTTTAAACGGGACAACCTAGCCATCGCAGTTTTAATTCTTATGGGCGTCATTTTTTGCGGCGGTGCTGTTTTAAGTGTGATTGAAAAAGAACTGGAGCAGGGCATAACGGCAGCAGGTATTTGGCTGTTTGTTGTCGCTCTGGGGCTTTATGCGTGGCGCGCCATGGAAATGCTATCAAGTCATGCGGATCATAATTTGCTCATCAAAATTGCTGTACCGACCTCATTTGGGCTTTGGCTTATTTTTCTGTGGCAGGTGGTGACGACAGGGTTTGAAATCCCATCAGTATTGTTGCCAAGCCCTGTGCAAATTGGGGCGGCTATTGCTGGAAACTTAGACACATTGGCAGCTGACTTTTATCAAACCTATGTAAAATCTGTTTTGAGTGGTTTTGCCATGGGTTGCGGTAGTGGGTTTATTGTCGCCATTCTTGTTGATCGCGTCCCCTTCCTTCAGCGCGGCCTGCTTCCGCTTGGATCACTTGTAAGTGCCATTCCAATTGTCGGTATTGCGCCCATTATGGTCATGTGGTTTGGGTTCGATTGGCAATCAAAGGCCGCCGTTATTGTGGTAATGACGTTTTTCCCAATGCTTGTGAATACGCTGGCAGGGCTGCAAGCAACAAGTCATTTGGAAAAAGATTTGATGCGCTCTTACGCTGCGACATATTTTCAAACCATGTTGTTTGTTAGATTACCTAACGCATTACCTTTTATCTTTAACGCATTGAAAATAAACTCAACATTGGCACTAATCGGCGCCATCGTCGCCGAATTTTTTGGAACACCGATTGTTGGAATGGGATTTCGTATTTCAACGGAAGTCGGCAGAATGAATGTTGATGTGGTTTGGGCATCAATAGCGGTCGCGGCGGTTGCAGGGTCTCTGTCATACGGATTACTCGCTCTTTTAGAGCGGAGCATGACATTCTGGCATCCATCGTATCGCGGTGCGCGTAATTAGAGTAGAGTTACAAGATAAGTAAAAAGTAAAAAGTAGGGAAGTTAAAGGGACGATAATAATATTAAGTTCTGAACAGGAGAGGAGTTCAACTATGAAAAAAATTGGCCTTATCGCATCGGCTGCGATTATGAGTTTGGCAGCAGTATCCGCGCAAGCGGCAGATAAACTGACATTGCAGCTTAAGTGGGTAACTCAAGCACAATTTGCAGGTTACTATGTTGCTAAAGACAAGGGGTTTTACAGCGACCTTGGTCTTGATGTAACGATTAAACCGGGCGGACCAGATGTGGCGCCAGCACAAGTTCTTGCCGGCGGCGGCGCTGATGTGGTTGTCGATTGGATGCCATCTGCACTTGCAACCCGTGAAAAAGGCGTGCCATTGGTCAACATTGCACAGGTTTTTTCAAAATCTGGAATGATGCTCACTTGTCGTAAAGACATGGGTGTTAACGCATCGAGTGATTTTAAAGGCAAAACATTGGGTGTTTGGTTCTATGGCAACGAATATCCGTTTATGTCATGGATGGACAAGCTTGGTCTTAAGATTGAAGGTTCGGGTGCAGACATCAAAGTGTTAAAGCAAGGCTTTAACGTTGATCCAATTTTGCAAAAACAAGCCGCTTGTGTGTCAACAATGACATATAACGAATATTGGCAAGTCATTGATGCCGGTCTAACACCAGCTGAATTGAGCGTTTTCAAATACGAAGATCAAGGCGTTGCAACGCTTGAAGATGGTCTTTATGTGCTTGAAAAAAGCTTGAAAGACGATGCTATGAAAGACAAGCTTGCTCGTTTTGTAAAAGCGTCTTTGAAAGGCTGGAAATATGCAGTCGATCATAATGACGAAGCCGCAGATATCGTTCTTGAAAATGATGGAACAGGTGCACAAACTGAAAAGCACCAGCGCCGCATGATGGGCGAAATTGCTAAACTTATCGGAAGTGACAAGTTAGGCCGCCTAGATGAAGCCGCCTATAACCGTACAGTTGAAACTCTAATGAGTGGCAAGTCTGCGCCAGTTATTAGCAAGACACCTGTCGGCGCTTTTACCCAAGAAATCTGGGATAAAGCGAACGCAATTAAATAGAGTGAAACACTCTGTATTTGAAAAGGGGGGCTGTTTAGCCCTCCTTTTTTGTTGACCTATCCCTGTTACTGTTCCATCTAGAAGGATACTTATTCGTTTATGATGTTGCGTCTATTTTTTGAGTTAGGACCGAGATGATCCTAAAATGATTTACATGTGTTACCACTTTATTGTGGGTTCTTCTGTTTGGCGCGCGCATCGCGACTTCACAAGAACTAACGTTTTCCCAAATTGATGGAAGTCCAGCCCAGGCCAGAGGCGCGATGGTTCTAAAAGAGCTTTATCAGCGTTTGGATATGCAAATTGAATTCAAAAATTTACCTGGCCACCGAGCATTGCGGATGAGTAATGCTGGGGATACTGATGGTGAAATTTTTCGAATTTGGGAGGTGGGATTTACACACCCCAATCTTATAAGGGTACCAACACCCTTATTAACCTTGCACGGTTATGCCTTCATGTTAACCCCGCCGACAATCGATAATCTTCAGGGCTTAAATGACATTCCACGAATTGGTATTCAGCGCGGGATAATTTGGGCAGAAAACGCCGTTCGAGGTCGCAAGGGAGTTGTTAGGGTCACAACTGCAGCAGAGTTGGCAGATAAATTAGCGAAGGGCGCTATTGATGTGGCACTGGCAACTGAAGACGCGATAGTCGAGGATTTTTCAAAGAAAAATACAAACGTAACCCTGCATCATAGCAAGGCACTAACAAGTATTAAGGTGTACCACTATTTACACAATAAACATGAAGGCTTGCTTGAAAAAGTAGACCGTGAAATTATGGAGATGACGAAAACGAAAGAGTTGGAGAAAATAGCAAATTTTCCATTTCATAACGTTAATTAGATTTTATTGATTTAAAATGTATGTTTGTTCTGATTATTGTATTTGTTGAGTGAAAAGTTGCGGGCATATCCATGAATTTACGTCACGTATTTAAATTTTCCTTTCTTTGTTTGGTAATGAGCCTAATAAATTTTGGCTCCGCTCAATCTTCGGCTGAGCCAAAAAAACTTACCTTCTCGCAAATAAATGAAAACCAACTTCAGAAATCGGCTGCTGATTTTCTGACCGTAATGTATAAAAGATTAGGGTTTGAAGCTACATTTGTACAAGCACCGGGCCGCCGCGCACTGGAGTTAAGCAACTCAGGTAAAACGGATGGCGAAGTTTACCGCATCCATAGTGTCAACAAAATCTATAAAAATTTGGTGCGAATTCCAACACCTATAATTTCAATAACCAATTATGCGTTCACTCTCGATGAAAGACATATTGTCAATTCAGCAGATGACCTGAAGCCAATGCTGCGGGTTGGAATAGTCCGAGGATTTATTTGGGCTGAAACACTGGTGAAGGACCGAGAATGGGTCGTTTATGCCGATAGCACCGCGGATTTGGCAGACAAGCTTTTGAAAGGTTCAGTCGACGTTATTCTGGCGAGTGGTAAATCAATACAAGATGAATTTAGTAAACTGAACAGCTCCAGAAAAGTGTATAAAGGCGACCCCATTAGTCTAATGTACGTCTATCATTACTTACATAAATCACGTCAAGATTTGGTGAGTGACGTAGATGCAGAAATCTTAAAAATGATCGAAAGTAACGAAATCGAAAAAATTATCGGTCGTCCGTATATTGCCCAAAAATGAAATAAAAAAAGCCTCGACATTTCTGCCGAGGCTTTAGGTCTAACTGTTATGGCATTTAGCGTTTTACACTTCTAGGAGCGTTCTGTTCCCTGCGTTTTGATAAAGCATCGAAATGAGTGTTAAATGTCGGACGTTTGATATACCGACCAGCCCCTTTCACCACATTCAATTGACCGTCTTTAAAGACCACATTGCCCTGACTGATGGTATGGCTTGGTGAGCCTTTGACTTCCATGCCCTCAAAAATATTGAAATCTACATTTTGATGATGAGTTTTTGCAGAAATGGTCCGAGATTTTTCAGGATCCCACACCACAATATCAGCATCGGCACCAACAGAAATGGAACCTTTACGTGGATGAATGTTAAAGATTTGAGCAGCACTTGTTGATGTGGCTTTTACAAATTCATTCATAGTTAATCGGCCAGAATTTACACCGTGATGCCACAGAACCGCCATGCGATCTTCAACGCCTGATGTGCCGTTGGGGATCATTGTGAAATCATCTTTACCAGCCGCTTTTTGCGGTGCGCAGAAACAACAATGATCTGTTGCCGTCGTTTGCAAGTTACCGGACTGTAGGCCACGCCACAGGGCTTCCTGATGATCTTTTGGCCGGAAAGGCGGGCTCATCACGTGGGCGGCAGCAAATTCAAAGTCTTCGTTGTAATATACGCTATCATCGATTAGCAAGTGACCTGCAAGCACTTCGCCGAAGACACGTTGTCCTTCAAGCCGGGCGCGAGTGATCGCCTCCAGTGACTCTTTACAGGACACATGAACGATATAAATGGGTGTGTCGAGAAGTTGTGCCGTCCGGATTGCACGGTTTGCGGCTTCCCCTTCGACTTCAGGGGGACGGGACTGTGGATGGCCTTCTGGGCCAGTGATGCCTTTTTTCAACATCTCTTGTTGAAGGTAATAAACCATTTCACCGTTTTCGGCGTGAACGGTTGCCATGGCGCCGAGTTCACGGCAGCGATTGAAACTGGCTAGCATCATTTCATCGGACACCATAATGGCATTTTTGTAAGCCATGAAATGCTTGAAAGAGTTGATACCTTCTTGTTCAGCAAGGATACCCATATCCCGGTGCACAGTGTCATCCCACCAGGTGATCGCAACATGGAAGCTGTAATCTGCTACAGATTTTTCAGCCCAGCCGCGCCATTTTTGGTAAGCCTCGATGATAGGCTCTTCTGGATCAGGAATAACGAAATCGATAATTTGGGTCGTACCACCTGCAAGTGCAGCTGCGGTCCCCGTATAGAAGTCTTCTGATGCAACGGTGCCCATGAAGGGAAGTTGCATATGGGTATGGGGATCAATGCCACCCGGCATAACATACTGCCCGCCAGCATCCACAACTTCTGCACTGGAAGGAACTTCCAGATCTTTTCCTATGGCTTTGATAATACCCTCTTCGCAGTAAACATCCGCGCGAAAGGTAGTTTCAGAGGTAACGACCGTGCCGCCACGTATCAAAGTTGACATTCCCATCTCCTGTTTTCTTATCCCAGATCAGTTAGTACCTACTATTTTAACTATTATCATAGGTAGTTTTTCCTATTTTAGCTTTGCCTTTTAAAAAAGGACAGTTAAAATCCTGACCAACTGGTCAAAAACATCAATTAATTTTAAGTTCTGGGAGGAACGTTGATATGGCAATTGTAAAATCGGGCCTGATACAGGTGGGATTGAAGGGCAACACCGACATGTCGCCCAAAGAAATTAGCGATTTAATGATCGAAGCACATATCCCCCATATCGAAGAAGCTGGACGGCAGGGCGTGCAAGTTCTCAGTTTTCAAGAGGTGTTTAATCAGCCATATTTCTGTCCGTCCCAAGATCCAAAATGGTATGCAGCAGCTGAAAAGGTACCTGACGGGCCGACTATCAATTTGATGAAAGAATATGCCCGTAAATACAATATGGTTATCGTCGTTCCCATCTATGAGGAAGAAAAGACGGGTATTTATTATAATACCGCGGCCGTTATTGATGCGGACGGAACCTA
>JBALWO010000056.1:0-15073 GCA_036960775.1 Pseudomonas marincola
CGTTGCTGCTGGCGAATAAATCGGCGTATGGCTGACCGCGCCTTGCCGCTAACAACAAAATTCTCCCACGTGGGTGATGGTGTTTGGTTTTTTGAGCGTAGAATTTCGATTTGGTCGCCATTTTTCAACACCGTGCGAAGTGGTGCCATGCGGCCGTTCACTTTCGAGCCGACGCAGGTGTCTCCAACTCGCGTATGAACCGCATACGCAAAATCAACAGGGCTGCTACCGGCGGGCAGTGAAATCAAATCGCCTTTTGGAGAAAAACAAAACACCTGATCTTGATACATATTGAGTTTTGTATGCTCAAGAAATTCATCAGGATCGGAGGCGTCTTCCAAAATTTCCAGTAATTCTCGAAGCCATCGGTATTGTTGGCTATCGCTGAGCGGTGCGCCGATCTGTTGTTTATATTGCCAATGAGCCGCCACACCAAATTCGTTGGTTTCATGCATTTCAACGGTTTTGATCTGAACCTCAATGCGCTGGCGTTCGGGACCAATGATGGTTGTGTGAAGAGATTTGTAATTGTTCCGCTTTGGCGTCGAAATGTAATCTTTAAAACGTCCAGGAACCATTGAATACTTTGCATGTAGGTTGCCCAGCACGTGATAGCACTGCTCTACGTCTGCAACAACCACTCTAAACGCGATAATGTCGGACAGTTGTTCAAAGGTGACGTTTTTCTGTTCCATCTTGCGCCAGATGGAATAAGGCCGTTTTTCCCGGCCAGAAACTTCAACGTCTAAACCACTCGCAGCAAGTTCGTCCGTCAGACCGACAACGATCTTGGAGACAATATCTTCGCCTTCAGCCCGTAAATATTCTAACCGTCGCAAGATCGATTTACGCGCTTCGCTATTCAGCTCAACAAAGGCTAAATCTTCCAGCTCATCGCGGAAGCTTTGGATACCAATACGCTCTGCAAGTGGCGCATAGATTTCCATAGTCTCTGTTGCAATGCGTTTGCGTTTTTCAGGTTTATCAATGAAATGGAGCGTGCGCATATTGTGCAAACGGTCAGCCAGCTTCACTAAGAGAACCCGAATGTCGTTGGACATTGCCAATAGCAATTTTGAGAAATTTTCGGCTTGTTTAGTTCTGTCTGATTGCAGTTCAAGCTGTGAGAGTTTGGTAACACCATCCACAAGAACCGCAATTTCAGGACCGAAATTCAGTTCTATTTCTTCCTTGCTCGCAACGGTATCTTCAATGGTATCGTGGAGCAAGGCAGTGATAATTGTCGCTGTATCGAGCTTAAGCTCAGTTAAGATACCAGCAACTTCAATGGGGTGTGAAAAATAGGGATCACCGGAAGCTCGAACCTGGCTGCCGTGTGTTTTAATAGTAAAAACATATGCGCGATTTAACAGATCCTCATCAGCATGAGGGTCATAACTTAAAACGCGTTCTACAAGTTCGACTTGTCGTAACATTCAATGATCCGAGGCCAGGCTCCTAATAGGTTGCCAGTCTACTATATACAAAAATGGGGACACCAGCACATTAAAAGCGCCAGTGTGCCCCGATTTTAAAACGCATTAAGAGTTTTAAGCGAAAGGATCTTCTGAAGGGGCCGCAGCAGCTTCAGGAGCATCAGCCGCAGGGGCTGCAGCTTCACTTGCGCCAACTTCGCTGGCAGTAAACGTTTCTACTGGCTCTTCTTCTTGAACAACACCGGCCCACTCAGTGCTTGAGCTCATGAGTGCTGCCATATTGTCTTCTTCTGGCTCATCAACTTCAACACGGCGCTGTAAACCACCGATCAAGTTGTTTTTCAATTCACCAAGGTCGATGGTGTTTTCGCCAATCTCACGCAATGAAACGACAGGATTTTTGTCGTTATCGCGATCAATTGTCAACATTGATCCAGCGGCAATCGCCCGTGCGCGACGGGCAGCCAACAAAACCAGTTCAAACCGGTTAGGAATTCTTTGAACGCAATCTTCAACGGTGACGCGAGCCATTAACAACACTCCAATTGTCTGTGATTAGCCTATCTAGATATTCGTTTGCGCCCCAATAAGCAAGTTAAACAAAGCATTTATTTCAGTAATTGCCATTTTTTTCGTTATTTTTACCAAAATGAGCGCTTATCAAGCGTTTGAAATGATTTCAAAGGCTTGACTACCTCCCAATTTCTCTAACATTTCTCCTGCAGTCAGCCCCGTTACGGGGTGTCGCCACGCAGGTAAAATTTCAACTAAGGGTGCCAAAACAAATGTTCTCTCTTGTATATATGGATGCGGAATAACGTACCCTGCCGTTTGATCCCTGTTTTCGCTGATCAAATCATCATGACACAACAAATCGAGATCAAGGACCCTTGCCTCCCACTTTACATCCCGAACCCGACCGAAAACCTCTTCGATTGCATGAAGTTTTTTCAACAACTCCTCAGCGCCCAAATCGCTTTTAACGGCGATCACCGCATTCACAAACCAAGGCTGGTCTGAAATGGGAACCGGCGCCGTTTTGTACCAGCTAGATTGATGTGTAATCGTCAATCCACATTTCTCAATTTCTTGAACAGCCGCAGTCAAACTGTTTAGCGGGGCGCCGTGTATTGGGTGCTTAAGGTTGGCTCCCAGTGCAATCAGTATCATTTAATTTCCGAGCCCTTTGCCGCTAAATAGTTGAATAAATGCCCTGTATAACAAATTAAAGATTGCTGGCATTCAAACAATTAATTTGCTAAGGATATAACTAATAAACAACAACAACAATATCACCAAACGGTTGGAACATTTAATGACATTTTATCCTGAAGAAAGAATTGCTCTTTTTATTGACGGTGCAAACTTATATGCCTCAGCTCGCGCATTAAATGTCGAAATTGATTATAAAAAACTTCTAACCGAATTCTCATCAAAGGGACGCATTGTCCGTGCATTTTACTACACGGCCTTGATCGAGGAACAAGACTACTCCCCTATTCGGCCCTTGGTTGATTGGCTTGACTATAATGGCTATACCATGGTGACAAAACCCGCCAAGGAATTTACAGACCCAACGGGGCGGCGAAAAATTAAAGGCAACATGGACATTGAACTTGCCATTGACATGTTGGAGCTGAGCGAACACATCGACCACGCTGTCCTATTTTCAGGAGATGGCGATTTTAGGCGTTTAGTGGAAGCCGTTCAAAGGAGAGGCGTTCGTGTAACTGTCATCAGTTCTGTAAAGACCAGTCCGCCAATGATAGCGGACGAACTTCGCAGGCAAGCTGATTTCTTCCTCGACTTGAATAACATGAATTCAGTCGTTAGCAGATCAATCCCTCAAAAAGACCATGACGAGGGAACTGATACGAAAGATTATGACAATTTGGATGACGTCGAACAATCTGCCTGAAGAATTAGCCGAAATAGGCTTCACTGAAATAAATATAGATATGGGGCTTTGAGTTCCGCGGAATCGTGGGGATGTATTTGGGACAGTCATCTCACCAATTCAGCCCTTAATAAGCCGTATTCAATCCCTATTTCTTCTTCGAAAATTCGAAAAATTTATTATATATTAATATTTTCGCCTTTCTCTTATATAGTTATACATGTCCTGCAATTTAATTTGGCGATTTATTCTTAGCTAAATCCCTTGGACGGGAGCAGATATAGTGACAAGAAAGCTAGTCATATTTAACGACCACAGTTGGTCCGCATCGCAATATCGGAGTAAGCATCGGCCCGTATTTGGTAATGCTACTCTTGCTGAACGGTGCCTTCTACCACATGCGAAACATGGCACGCGCCAAATTTCACTTCTTCAAAATGACCATCAAGAAAATTGGTCATTCTTCAAATTCATCAATAAAACTTTCGGCACCGGCATCCGAGATGAAATAACGGAAGCCTATCATTTTCTCGCACATCATTACATGCCGGGCGATGAAATTTATCTCATTGGTGCTGGCCGGGGTGCATATTCCCTTCAATGTCTTGCTGAAATGATTAGCACTTCAGGTTTGCTCCAAGTTGAGTCTCTCAATAATTTAAATAAAGCCTATATTTACAGCCACTTAGCTGGGGCTGCTAGGCGCGGACCGGCAGGACAATCTCTGCGGAAAAGTTTTAAATCACGCAAAATTCCTATTCGTTTTCTCGGCTGTTGGGACAGTGTCGGTGGAAGTGGTGTCCCTACCCGCGGACTGCGATCACTATCTGTTTTATGGACCGAATATCTATCGGAAAACGTAAGTGCCAACGTTCAATCAGCCTATCAAGCGTTGGCGCTTGATGAGATGAACCCTTCCCGAACTCCCAATATTTGGACCGGCGTGAAATCAGAAATTTTCAAGCGCCTAGAACAAGTCTGGTTTGCGGGTACCCACGAAAACATCACTGGGGGTCAGCGTGACAGCAGACTTTCTGATGTCGCTTTTCGCTGGTTAATAAATAAAGCCTCCGAAGAAGGTCTTGAATTTGACTCCAATAAAATTGATGATTTAAGCACACCTGATTCCATGGGATGTGTTACAGAAACCACTAAACTGGATAGTCTCACCCAAAAAATTGGGATGAAATCGCAGTTTCGAAAAGTTGGCAAAGCGGATACCCATTTATCCCGCAATCAAATTCCGGGAACAGAAAAAGTCCATTACTCTGTCATCGAAAAAGCCTTAAAAGATACTAGTTACTCGCCGAAGGCTTACGACATTCTTCCGCCAGGTGCCATTGGGGTCGCTCTCGACCGAGATGCTATCCATAAATCAAATCGCAAATTTGATCGTGTTCAGGTCAATTGCCCTGCAACGTTACTTGTGAACGAAAGCCGCTATAACGGTAATGTCATTGATTTTAGTGAAGGCGGCGCACGCATATGGATGCATCTGGAAATAGAAGTCGGAACACCTATAACGTTACGCTCGTCCGTATTAATGGATGAAGCCCATGAGGGGCATATCGTTTGGGCTAAAGACCAATCTGTGGGTGTTTCGTTTCAACAAGAACTTGATTTATCGCAGATCCACATGCCCGAGGGATATGTGATGCAATAACGTTTAACGGCTGTCGTTCTTTAAAAGACGTTGTTTTTCACGTCCCCAATCACGTTCCTTGTCCGTTTGGCGTTTGTCGTGCTGCTTCTTACCAGCAGCGAGACCAATCTTCACCTTCACCTTACCTTTTTCGTTAAAATACAACGAAAGCGGTACCAGTGTTTTACCGGCACGCTGAAGCAGGGCTTCAAGTTTCGCCAATTCCTTTTTGTGCATCAATAACTGGCGTGGGCGCGTGGGTTCGTGATTGTTCCGATTGCCAAAACCATATTCAGCGATATGGGCGTTTACCAGGTACAAACCGCCATTTTCAAAAGACGCGTAGGATTCCTGAATATTGCCGCCGCCAGCACGGAGGCTTTTCACCTCTGTGCCGACAAGCATAATCCCAGCTTCATAATCATTTTCAATAAAATAATTATGACGCGCTTTTCTATTTTCAGCGATTGTTTTACTAGTCATCGGTAATCCGTTTCAGGTCGCTTAGTCCAGTATGCCTGCGTGTTGCATGGCCGCTCTGACTTCTGCCTTCACACTTTCAGGCGCACCAACCAATGGTAAGCGAACGTCTTCCTTACACATGCCAAGCAATGACAATGCATATTTTGCAGGTGCTGGGCTGGCATATAAGAACAGTGCCCGGTGAAGTGGCATTAAGCGATCTTGAAGTTCAAGCGCTTTCGCACCGTCGCCGGCAAGACTTGCTTCTTGCATTTGGGAAAGCAACGCAGGCGCTACGTTCGATGCCACAGAAATACAGCCGTTACCGCCATGAGCATTAAAGCCAATAGCCGTCGCATCTTCACCTGAGATCTGATTGAAATCAGTACCACAATGAAGCCGCTGCAACGATACACGTCCAACATCACCAGTTGCGTCTTTTACGCCGACAATGTTTTTCAATTTCGACAAAGCGCCCATAGTCTCAGGGGACATATCAACAATACTCCGGCCCGGAATATTGTAAATGTAAATGGGGATATCAACTGCGTTATTGATCGCCTCATAATGCGCGTACATGCCTTCTTGCGTTGGCTTGTTATAATAAGGCATGGCCACAAGAACAGCATCAGCACCCGCTTTTTGTGCTTGCTCGCTCAAGCGAATGGCTTCTAGCGTATTATTTGATCCGGCTCCCGCCATAACAGGAACGCGTCCGTCAGCAGCTTCAATGCAAAGCGCAACAACGCGGTCATGTTCAGGGTGGCTCAAAGTTGGGCTCTCCCCTGTTGTACCGACAGGGACCAAACCCTTAGTTCCGGATTTTATCTGCCAGTCCACGAAAGATTGGAACGCCTTCTCATCCACACTCTCACCTAGAAAGGGAGTTATTAGTGCAGTGATTGATCCTCTAAACATGACAGTATCCTTAATATTTTTTAAATTGGTTTTCCTAGATTCCGGCGGTCTATAACCATTAATCTTTCCAAAAAGCCGGAAGAATGACTTATATGCAGTCAGGCACACTTGGCAAGGTGTAACTTCACAGTTGGACGCAAGTTTTTCACTTTAAGGGTAAATAGGAACGATTAAGAACATTAAAAGGGTTACAATCAGGTTCCTGCAGGAGCCAAAACAAACCCAAAACATATTTTGAAAAATCGGAATGTTTCTCGGAACAAAACTTGATCCGCGCTGTAAACCGTTTATCTTACTTTGGCATCAACTCGCCAAAGGATATAATGTGACAAAAGCTGCTCAATCCCCTGCGACTATTCATCTTAAAGATTATACCGCACCTGCATTTACCATCACCGATGTTTACCTCACCGTAGAACTTGGTGAGGACGTGACTTTAGTAACATCCGTCTTGCAGTTTAGGCGGCAACAAGCTGGGACAGATCAGGTAAGATTGCACGGTGAAGATTTGAAACTGGTCAGCCTTACAGCGGGCGGGACAATCGTTGGAAAGAAAGACTACACACAGTCTAGTAAGGAACTTAGTTTCCTTGCCCCTTCAGATGAGTTTGAAGTTGTAATTGTCACAGAAATCAAACCTCAAGAGAACACAGCCTTAGAGGGTTTGTATAAATCCAGTGGGAATTTCTGCACGCAATGTGAAGCCGAAGGCTTTCGGAAAATCACCTATTTCCTTGACCGACCCGATGTCATGGCAAAATACACCACTAAGATCATTGGCGATGGTGACAAATACCCAGTGATGTTATCCAACGGAAATCTGTTGGATAACGGCAAGTTAGATGACGGTCGGGTTTTCAATACATGGTTTGATCCGCACCCAAAGCCAGCCTACCTGTTTGCCCTTGTTGCGGGTGACCTCGCCTGTGTTGAAGATCGCTTCACCACAGTAAGCGGGCGCGACGTCAAATTGCAGATTTTTGTGGAACATGGGAACGAAGACAAATGTGCCCATGCCATGACATCATTGAAAAAATCCATGACGTGGGACGAAGAGAAATACGGCAGAGAGTATGATCTGGATGTTTTCATGATCGTTGCTGTCAGTGATTTCAATATGGGTGCCATGGAAAATAAGGGACTTAATGTCTTTAACTCCAAATATGTATTGGCATCTTCAGATACGGCGACAGATGCGGATTTCGATGGTATTGAAAGCGTTATCGCCCATGAGTATTTCCATAACTGGACCGGGAACCGGATCACTTGCCGTGATTGGTTCCAACTCACCTTGAAAGAAGGCCTCACCGTTTTCCGGGATCAGCAGTTCTCAGCTGACATGAATTCTGCCCCTGTAAAACGGATTGAAGATGTCCAACGGTTAAGAGCGGCGCAATTCCCAGAAGATGCAGGCCCCCTCGCCCATCCAATTCAGCCTCAAAGCTATGTGGAAATAAACAATTTCTATACGGCAACCGTTTATGAAAAAGGCGCAGAAGTCATTCGCATGGCCCATACCCTTCTTGGGGAAGGCGATTTTAGAAAAGGAATGGACCTTTATTTCGAACGCCATGATGGACAAGCCGTTACAACTGAAGAATTTATATCGGCACTTGAAGACGCTAGTGGCGCCGATTTAAAACAATTCAGATTGTGGTATACGCAAGCTGGAACGCCTGAAATCATCGCAAACGATGTCTATGACGCCGCAACGCAGCAGTATCAACTCACTCTAGAACAAACAAACCCCAAAGCTGGTAAAAATGCTGACGCGCTGCATATTCCCTTAAAATTGGGACTTTTGGGCAGTAAGGGGCAAGAACTGCTGGACGGGCCTGACGGCGACGGAAGTGTTCTTTTTGACTTCAAAACTAAAAGCCAGACAATCACGTTTGAAAATATTCCAGAAAAACCGATACCTTCTTTATTCCGAGGATTTTCGGCTCCTGTAAAATTGAAGAAAAGCCCTGCGGATGCAGATACGGCTTTCTTGTTTAGAAATGACAGTGATCCGTTTAATCGCTGGGAAGCAGGCCAAAGGCTCGCAACGCAAAGCCTTTTATCTAACATTGATGAAGAGGCCGCTAGCGGATCGAATTCATTACCTGCCAACTATTTGGAAGCCCTAAAAGACCTCCTTTTGGACAACAGTCTTGATCCCGCGTTTAAAGCTGATGCCATGACACTCCCAGGGGAATCCTATATTGGGCAGCAAATGGCTGTGGTTGACGTGGATGCAATCCACACATCACGGAAAAATGCTGTGAAGTCCATCGGCCTTCAGTTCGAAAGTATTTTGAAAACTATTTATACTGAAAATCACGGTATTGATAATAACGGCAATCGGGCCCTTAAGAACGTGGCGCTGTCGTATTTGACAGCAACCGGGGATGAAACCCATTTAACACTCGCTCGCTCTCAATATTTTGACGCAAAAATAATGACAGATCGAATTGCGGCTCTTGCAAGGCTTGTGAGCACTGAACATCCTGCGCGGGACGAAGCCCTTGCTGATTATTATAAGCGTTGGGAAAATGATCCATTGGTCATCGATAAATGGTTTACTCTGCAAGCCATGTCATCGCGAGACGCCGCTATGGAGGATGTGAAAACCCTCCTCGATCATCCCGCCTTCACACTTTTAAATCCCAATCGGGTCCGGTCCCTTATTTCTGCATTTGCCAGTGGAAACCCAAGACACTTCCATAACAAATCTGGTGAAGGATATAAATTTTTAAGAGATCGTATTGTAGAACTGAATACAACAAATCCGCAAATTGCGGCGCGCCTTGTGGGCCCTCTTGGCCAATGGCGCAGATATGATGAAGATCGCCAAAGATTAATGAAAAACCAACTTGAATCCATTTTGACCACAGAGAACCTGTCAAATGATGTATTCGAAATGGCAAACAAGAGCTTGAACACTTAATCACTGCTTATGAAAGCGGCATTTATTTTATGATGAGAGACCGAAAACTTTTATTTTCGCTTCTTTTGGGAGCCACGTTGATCGGGCAGTCGTTTGCGCTGCCCGACCTCTCTTCCGCGTCAGCAAATACTCTCGACGTTATTGAAGATGATGAAATTGATAGGCAGTCAAGTGTTAGACCTGTTGCGGCGCGACCGACTGTCCCACTTCCGCGGGTTAAAGATCTAAGAATTCCAAACACGTCACCGATACCATCAAAGAAACCGGCGGCAAAAGTACTTCCAAAACCCACAACCACAGCATCCACGGCTGCAGTCCCTGTTCCTTTAGTTCGTCCTATTGGAATTATGTTCGCTCCGCCGCCCTATGCAACCGGTCTCATTTCCAAAGCCGACCGTGTTCATTATCTACGCGCCCTTAAAGAGGCTAAAAACCGCAAATGGAAAAAAGCACTCGCCCACGCGGGAAAAGCTCAATACCAACTTCCGGCCAAATATATTCGGTGGGCTTGGCTTCGAAGTTATAAAGGCGGTGCCAGTTTTGAAGATATTACATCTTTCGTAATCGATAACCCAAATTGGCCTTATCGCACGACATTAATGCGGCGTGCTGAAGAAGCGCTGGTGAACCCAATTTCCAAAGACCGGACTTTGTCCTGGTTTAGTGACCGCACCCCGCTTACCGGAATGGGCATGCTGAGATACGGCGAAGCGCTGCTCGCTAACGGGCAAACGAAAAAAGGCGAGGAATGGGTTAAAAAGGCGTGGAGCATTGGGAATTTTAGTGAAGGCCTAGAACGTAAATTCCTCAAATCCCATAAAAATCTCTTAACTCGGGAAGATCATGAATTTCGTCTTGATCGGCTACTTTGGGATCGACGCTCTGTTGATGCGATCCGAATGCTAGAACGTGTTTCTACGGATAAAAAACGTGTCGCAATAGCTCGTATTCGGCTAATGCGAATGAAAAAGAATGTTGATGGTGCTGTTAAGAGAGTTCCCCGCTCGCTCCATACGGATGCTGGGTTCGCCTTTGACCGGGTTAAATGGCGCCGCCGTAAGGGCAAACATGAAGAGGCAAGGGAACTTCTCCTCAAATACGGGAAAGACGCTCCTTATCCAGAAATTTGGTGGCCGGAACGCGAAATACAGGCGCGAAAACTATTAAGACTTGGCCACATTTCACAAGCCTACCAATTGTCCAGTCATCACGGCATGTCAAGCGGTGGACGGTTTGCGACTGCCGAATGGCTTTCAGGCTGGATATCTCTTCGTTTTCTTCATGACTATGAGGTCGCGCTGGAGCATTTCACGCGGCTGTACGAAAATGTTAGCTTTCCCATTAGTCGATCTCGCGGGGCCTATTGGATCGGCCGCACGTATGCGGTAATGAAAGACAAACAATCAGCCGCCTATTGGTATGAAGAAGCCTCAAAATACAGCTCAACATTCTATGGGCAGGTTGCCATGAGCGAGCTTGGGCTCAAACAGGCACCGGATTTACGCCGGAATTCCAGTACCGGTGCAAAAGCCAGACTGCGCCTTGACGCCCATGAACAGATTAAAATCATTCGGCATTTAGCCGAACTCGGCCAAGAAAAACAAACGCGTGGTTTCCTTCTAAAGATGACTGAAGACGCTGTAGTGGCGGATGATTATGCGTATCTAGGTCAGTTAGCAAAAGATATTGGCCGTCCCGACTACTCCGTTGCCGTTGCAAAACGCGCGTCCCAACTGGGAACCGAACTGCCTTATATTAGTTGGCCAACTCATTCCTATTCACCGATAACGCCTCCCATTGAAACCGCTCTCATAATGGCCATAACCCGTCAAGAAAGCGCATTTGCAACCGATGCCGTATCAAGGGCTGGAGCCCTTGGATTGATGCAGTTGATGCCCGCAACGGCACGATCTGTCTCACGGAAGTTGAAACTGCCTTACACTAAGTCGAAACTCACCCGCGACCCTGAATATAATACGTTACTGGGAAGTACTTATCTTGGCGGATTAATCAACAGAAATGACGGATCCTACATTTTGGCGATCGCTTCATATAATGCTGGTGGGTCTCGCGTTAGACGATGGATAAAGGACTGGGGAGATCCTCGCCGCGGCGATATCAACACAATTGATTGGATTGAACTTATACCCTTTAGCGAAACCCGAAACTATGTTCAGCGGGTCATGGAAAATTTACAAGTTTACCGACAACTTGTTGGATCCGGTGAGTATCGCATTGTCAAAATTGGGTCCGACTTGGCACGAGGAAATGCAACCAACTAAAATGATTATTTGCTTGAAATAATAATAGGATAGGCCACACTCTTACTATGGGCGCGCAACCCTTGAAAGCGATAAATAATGACCGATACGCCGTTAAAAAATATCAAAGCCTGTGTATTCGATGCCTATGGGACACTCTTTGATGTGGACGCTGCCGCCCGCCAAGAACAAAAAGCATTGGGTGACAATTGGAAAGTCATTTCAGACGTCTGGCGCCTAAAACAGTTGCAATATACTTGGCTTCGCAGTTTACAAGGAAACTACATCAGTTTTTGGAATGTAACCGAAGATGCACTCGATTTTGCATTGGCCTCCGCGGACATGAATGACGCAGCGTTAAAAAAACGGCTGATGGATTTATATTTAAAATTGAGCGCCTATGACGAAGTCCCAGAAACACTCAAAAGCTTAAAAGTCGCTGGCATAAAATGTGCGATTTTGTCTAATGGCTCCCCTGAAATGCTGGACGCTGCCGTTGAAAACGCAGGGATAGCAGACTTACTAGATGGCATTTATTCGGTTGCAGATGTTGGCGTCTTTAAACCACATCCGTCCGTATACGAATTGGCAGTCGAAAAATTGGATATCAGTGCGGCGCATATTTCGTTCCAATCATCCAACGGATGGGATGCCTATTCTGCCAAAGATTTCGGATTTAATGCCATTTGGTGCAATCGTTTTGGGCAAGCTAATGAGCGCTTACCATCTGGACCCGATTTTCAAATCACAAACCTTACCCAGATGCTCCCACTTGTGGGCGTTTAACAACAGACGGGTCATATGACATACTCAGAGAGCTTCTACAAATCGAACGACGGATTGGATTTATATTACCGAAAATACGGTAAATCCAGCTCAAAGCTTCCTCTTATTTGTCTCTCTGGTTTAACGCGAAATTCAGGTGACTTTACGGAGTTTGCTGAGCATTTTTCTAATGATCGAGCTGTATACACTCTCGACTATAGAGGCCGCGGAAAGTCTGAGTATGATACGGATCACGCTAATTATAACCCGCAAGTCTACTTGGGCGACATAATGGCGTTTTTCCAAGCCACCGATATCACAAAGGCCGTGTTTATTGGGACATCGCTTGGAGGTCTCCTCACCATGGGGCTAGCCGGATTAGTTCCCCAATATGTGGCCGCTGCCGTCCTAAATGACGTAGGCCCCGAAGTCAGCAGTGATGGCGGTGAACGTATTGCGGGTTATGTGGGCAAAGACGTCAGATATCCAACATTGGCCGCAGCAATTGCCGCCCAGAAAGCACAATATACCGGAGCCTACCCTGATTTGGATGATGACGAATGGCGTCATACAACAGAAGTCGGCTACGTGCTTGATGAAAAAGCTGGGAATTTCAGGGCAAATTACGATTTGGCACTTGGTAAAGCCCTTCAAGACCAAATCTCAAATGATGCCCCCATTGATCTTTGGCCATTTTTTGAGGCAATGAACGCTATTCCTGTGTTATCGATCCGTGGGGCACTTTCTGACGTATTAAGCGCTGACGTATTTCAAAAAATGCAAGATACGAACCCCGACATGACTGCGGTAACCCTTGAAAATCGGGGTCATGTCCCCTTGTTAAATGAACCTTTGTCAATGCAACATCTAACGCGGTTTTTAAAAAATGTCTGAATACACACCTACGTTTGCAACTGTCTGCAACGCTGCGGAAACCCTAAAAGGTCACGCTGCTAAAACGCCATTGTTGGAGGCTCCTGCCTTAAATGAGATTCTAGGGTGTCGATTGTTTCTGAAAGCTGAAATGCTTCAAAAAACAGGCTCCTTTAAGTTTCGCGGGGCTTTTAACGCCATTTCAAATCTGACAACGAGACAGAAAGAAAACGGTGTTTTTGCATTTTCGAGCGGAAACCACGCCCAAGGGATCGCCCTTGCCGCCAGAATGATGGGGATCAAAGCGACTATCCTTATGCCAGAGGATACACCTGCCATCAAAATCGAGAATACGAAAGGCTATGGCGCTAAAGTTCTCAATTATGATCGGTATACTGAATCTCGCGAAGAAATCGGCGAAGAGATTTGCCGTAAAGAAAATCTCACGCTTATTAAGCCCTACGATAATAAAAATGTAATCTCTGGTCAGGGAACTGTTGGACTTGAAATTATCGCACAGCTTGCGGAATTAGACTTGAAAGCAGACTGCATTGCAGCCCCTTGTGGCGGCGGCGGCCTATTAAGTGGTATTTCCCTTGCTGTGGGAACAAATAGCCCTGATACGGAGATTTTTGCGGCAGAGCCTGAGCATTTTGACGACACCGCCCGCTCCCTTGCCTCCGGCGAAAGAGTGGGTAATACAGGTGATCACAAAAGCCTGTGCGACGCGATTATGACCCCCATGCCCGGCGAGATCACGTTTCCAATACTAAGTGCCATTAAGGCACGCGGCCTTGTGGTTACGGAAAACGAGGTTGCCGAAGCTGTTCGCGCGGCCTATCACCACTTCAAAGTCGTAATCGAGCCTGGCGGGGCCGTTGCATTGGCCGCGTTTCTTAGCCGCAAGACAGAAATCGAAGGCAAGGTCATTGTCGCAGTGGGTTCCGGCGGCAATATTGATCCGGCGCTTTTTGCACGCCTTCTTCAAAGCAAATAAGCATTCAGATTTAATGTCCCAAATATAAAGAATTAGGAGGGAGGACAACGAGCTCCTTCCTCTTTATTTTTTTTACGCGTTCATTGTTTCGATAAAACTCTGCTTATTGAATAGTGATGGCAGAAAAACAATGCCTATTACGCCTTTTTTCAGCGAATAAATCAGAGGTCTATTTATACGTTCTGACGGCTCAATCTAGATCAGGTTTATAAACTTGTATTACGAGTTGATACAAGTTGGCAACAAATGTGGCCTGACACAAAAAAAAATCATTTTTTTAGGAATACTGTAGATTTTCCAAATTAATATTCCCCCAATAATTACCACATAACTATCAATCAGTTGCATGTATTAGACATGTATAAGTTGAAAAAATAATTAAAATTAAACTTAACCTCAAGCTGATATACTAAATATCCATTACAACTAATTAAAATTTTAATAATAAACATATTTTTTTATTTAATGTTTTAAAATCAATATCTTACAGTTAATATTAAACAAATAACATTAAATATAAAAATTCAAAAATTGTATAAATATTCAACATATTGGCGCAAAAACGCCCACCTCTTTACACCTTCATTTCAATTAAATAGCGTTTGTTCAAGCAGTCGCGATTTACAACGACTTTTATTGAGACTGCTAAATAGCAACTGATATTCACATCATGCTGGGCGCAAGAATAATTTCTTATTTCGAATTTTTTTGGCTCACAAACTGGAGAATTTTCTAATGACAAAATCAGTAAACTCACAAACTGAAAACACAAATTCTACTAAAGATAGCGGATTTGTTCGACTTGGAAACATGAGCCCTGCATTTAAAGTTGAAGAATTGCCTGAACAGGCGACTGACAACGAGACTGTTCGTCTGGGAAACATGAGCCCTGC
>JBALWO010000056.1:15173-21572 GCA_036960775.1 Pseudomonas marincola
ATGAGCCCTGCATTTCGGGTTTAACCAGTTAGTAGGAGTTACGATATGGGAATTCAAACACCGAAAACGATGCTAAACCCTCAGCCAATTGAGAGTTCAGCTTCGCTCGTAAAGTTTTACCGCATGATACGTGATTGCCCGGCACCTCAACGTGCAGACCGATCTGCCGGCGGTTTGATTCCCACACGTGCTTTTCGATACTGTGAACCTATGACGACAGCTTCTGCATATGGCTGGTATATCTTTCCCCCCATGGATTTTAGCGTCCTATGGGACGGAAATGATCTCTACTGGCGATATGCAGACGCAACCAATTGGTATCCATTAACTGCTGCCCAATATCCAGATTTTTCATCTTCTTTCGATGAGAGCTGTCCAGATACATTGAAAGGGTATGCGCCGCCCTTTATTTCGTCTGCGCCTGAACCAGGTGTTCTTAAAATCTGGAGTGGTTTCATTGCTAAAACGCAACCCGACTGGAGCCTACTTGTCCGGCGTCCGGTAAATTTACCCGGTAGCCAACTCTATGAATATTATGAGGGAATAATAGAAACCGACCGGTGGTTTGGGCCATTATTTACAAACGTTCGCCTGACAAAAACTGATATTCCGGTGAGTTTTAAACGGGAGATGCCATTGATTCAGGTGCAACCGCTTCACCGATCAACTTATTCGGAAAGTATCTTGCGGTCCTTTGATTTCACCGAAAACCTAGATGACTTCACGGCTGATGATTGGGACAACTATTACGACACAGTAGTTGCCCCTGGCACCCCGCAATCACGGGAGCGCGGCCTATATGCAAAGCAATCAAGGCGCGCCCGTAAGTCTAGCTAGTTACGCTGTCGCTTCTAACCCGTTCTGACGTTGTGAACAAAATCAGCAACTTGCGTTCTCAAATTTTCTGCCTGTTGCGAGAGTTCTCTAGATGCCGACAAAACATCGCGTGAGGCTTGATCGGACTCGTTGGCGGCACTCGTAACAGACATAATTGATGTTGAAACTTCTTGCGTTCCCGCCGCCGCCTTTTGAACACTCGATGATATTTCTTGTGTTGCAGCGCCCTGCTCTTCCACGGCTGACGCGATTGCCGCCGCAATTTCATCTACCTTCTTAATGGTGCCCGAAATTCCTTGAACAGCGCTAACAGCTTCCGCTGTAGACGATTGAACTTTTGAGATTTGATCAGAAATTTGCTCGGTCGCTTTTCCTGTTTGCGAGGCTAAGTTTTTAACCTCAGATGCGACAACAGCAAATCCCTTACCGGCGTCACCTGCACGGGCAGCCTCGATGGTCGCATTAAGGGCCAGCAAGTTTGTTTGCTCTGCAATGTCCCGAATAAGAGAGACAACTTCACCGATGCTTTTAGCTCCTTCGTCCAGGCTTTGGATAAGAACATTCGCTTTGTTAGCTTCATCAACAGCTTGATTTGTAATACTTGAAGATTGTGAAACTTGTGAGCTTATTTCCCGGATGGAGGCGGATAGTTCCTCTGCAGCGGAGGCTACAGATTGCACATTTGACGTCGCATTTTCAGAGGCGTGAGAAACTGAGTTAGCCTGACTAGTGGTTTGCTCTGAAATATTTGTCATATTTTGCGCGGTGGACTGCATTTCCGTTGCTGCGGATGCAACTCCGTCAACCACGGCTCCAACAGATGTCTCGAACGTCCCAACTAGAGAAATTAGGGCCTCCTGCTTTTCAATTTCAGCCTGTTTCTTGCCTTCTTCGTCTTCTTTTTCACGTTGAACACGGCGATTTTCTGTCTCTATTCTATCTTGCTCAAGCTTTTCTTGATTTTGTTTTTGTAAAACTTCCAATTGACGTTTTTCAATGGCAGACTCTTTAAAACCCTGAATGGCTTTTGCCATATTTCCAAGCTCATCGGTCCGTTCAAGATCGCCAATTGTGATATCAAGATTACCGGTAACCAAAGAGCCCATTTCTTCGGTCATTCGTCCAAGTGGAACTGTCAGTTTTCTAAACGAGACAATGACAACACCAGATATGCCCCCTAAAACAACTAAGGCAGATAGCACAGCTGCAATGATCAGATCCGTTCTTTGCTCGTCCACACTAACGTGTGAAAATCTCAAATGAAGGGTACCGATGATTTCGCTCGAACCGTCTTCAATTTGCACAATATCTTGGCTACTTTCTGTGACTTGTTCATTGCCGGGCGCTTCACCATGAGAGAAAAGCTGTTTTCCCTTCGGATCAAGTACTTCGACAAATTGGAAATCTGGATCTTGCGCAAGATCTTCCAATAATTTTTGCGTCGCCGCGTTATCCAAATCCCACATGGGCGCAACGATTGCCTTCGACTGCAACGTCGTTACAATATCAGCACGGCCCTGTAGCTGCTCAATTTGAGATTGGCGCGTTGTAATAACCCCCACAGTTTCTGAAATTACCAGCACCAGTAGCGTCATTCCAATGGTTGTAAGCAAAATTTTTGCCTGCAATGAAAGACCAGAGCTAATTGCTTCTAATCTCGTATTATTGCTTTGATTTTCCATTAAGTAACCCTGTTCTCAAGTATGTATTTAAAACATTTACTCAGATACGTATTTCGCCAAAATTTTGTCGTATTCGCCGCTGTCGCGAATAGCCTTTAATCCGACGTTAAAATCATCGCGGATATTTGCATCCTTAAACCCTACAGAATATTCAGTAGGTTTAAATATTTTGTGGAATACAACTTCTTTCAACGCGATTTGATCTTTGATAATTTTATTATAGTATTTGAAAATTCTGATATCACCGACGACAGCCTGAGTACGTCCAGACATCAGCAATTTATTCTGAGTAGACTGATCAGCAACCTCACGATATTTGGTATTTTTCTTTGCCATTTCTGCGAATTCTTTTCCCAAAAAGACAGACGCTTTTACAAACGCCACTACTTTTAGCGAGCCTAAGCCTTCAATATTGGCTACGTTTAGATCGCTTTCTTTAAGAACTGTCGCAACATTTTGGTAGGAGATATGGCTGTCAGAGTAATTTGCCTCTACACCTGAACTTGCTGTCAAAGTATTAGCAGCGTCTATTTTTCCATCTTGAAAATCTTTACCTACACGCCCAAACGGTACGTATCTCACCGTAATCGTATGTCCTTTTACTGCCAATGCAGCACGGACAATATCCACTTCAATTCCTGAATTGGAATCCTTGATGCCGTAGGGAGGCAATATTCCTTGCCCAACCTTAATTTCGGCAGAAAAACTTAATGATGTCAGGCCAAAGAGAAAAAGAGATGAAGTCACGATTAGTTTTAATGCGGTATAACATGGAAGGATTTTCAACATAAATTTAACCAGACATATAGTTAGACAAGATATTAACTATATTAGAAAAATCATTAAAAAATCATAAACTGTTTTCTTATTGTTGGTATTGTTCGCAAAATAGAAATACTCAATTTAGATCTTTTGCTATCTCTCGGGATTTAGTCGCCACTATTACACACATTTTGTCATAACTATTAAAGCCAACCGTCGTTGCCTCCTGCGGTAAATGACAGTCTGGATCTAAAAAAACAGTCTCGCTCTGTTTGCAAGGTTGCTTGGAAAGGTTGGCCAAATACATAAACTTCACGATCATTTTCGCACAAAAAAACCAGGCACAAGGCCTGGCTTTAAATGACGGACAAACGAAAATTATAGAATTTCGTTGAGCGCGTTATTTAGTCTCTCGAGAGTGCCGTCAATATCGTGCAACTTATCCAGGCCAAACAAACCTAATCTAAAGGTTTTAAAGTCATCTGGCTCATCACATTGTAGCGGAACACCTGCCGCAATTTGCATTCCAATTTTTGCAAACTTTTGACCATTGTTAATTTCAGCGTCGTCCGTGTAGAAAACCGCAACGCCTGGTGCTTCGAAACCTTTTGCAGCGACGCTTCTAAATTGCTTTGTTCCCATAAGTTCACGAACGCGGCGACCTAGGTCTAATTGCTCTTCTTTGACTTTTTCAAATCCGTAATCTTCCGTTTCCTTCATGGTATCCCGGAATTTTTTCAACGCATCAGTCGGCAACGTCGCATGATAGGCATGTCCGCCATTTTCATACGCAGCCATAATATCCATCCACTTTTTAAGATCGCAGGCAAAACTTGAACTTACCGTTGATTTAATGGCTTCACTTGCCTTTTCTCCCAGCATGACCAGTCCAGCACAAGGAGACGCGCTCCAGCCCTTCTGCGGCGCACTAATAAGGATATCAACGCCGACATCTTCCATGTCTACCCAGACCGTACCTGAGGCGATACAATCCAGAACAAACATTCCGCCAACTTCATGAACAGCATCAGCGACACGGCGCATGTAATCATCGGGTAAAATAATACCTGAGGCCGTTTCAACATGGGGTGCAAACACGAAATCAGGCTTTTCCGCAAGGATTGTGCTGACAACTTCTTCGATGGGTGCCGGCGCAAACGGTGATTGATGGGCTGTATCCGTTCTCTTGGCTTTCAGCACAGTCGTACTCGCAGGAATCTGACCTGCATCAAAGATTTGAGACCAACGGAAACTAAACCAGCCGTTCCTGAGGACGAGCGTCTTTTTACCTGTGGCAAACTGCCGAGCAACCGCTTCCATAGCGTATGTTCCGCCGCCCGGTACAACAGCCATGGAATTGGCCTTATAAACTTTCTTCATTGTTGAAGAAATGTCTCGCATAACGCCTTGAAAGGCCGCAGACATGTGGTTCAACGATCGGTCTGTAAATACCACTGAAAATTCAAGTAGTCCGTCTGGATCCACGTCAGGTAACAATCCGCTCATATCTTCCTCCTATGTCGCAAAATTTGCATTACCGTTGGTTACGGAAAAATACAGTGAAGGACAAGGAATAGTTTACGGTAAATCAATTATTATGAACAGTTGGGTCAGTTTGTTGACCAAAACTCACCGTTTTTAAGTTGCTCTCTATATCCTGTCATAAAGGATTCAAGTTGGCTGATTTTAGCAATGGCGGTAGAGCGTTCACGGAAATTAGTTTCTGATCCATCAGAATTATCCGTAATCAAATCAAAAGCATCCAAATCTGGCGTATCTACTAACTTTTTACGGAATTTCTGTCGCATGGTAGCGATACCATCTTGATCATTTGCAAGGCTGCGGGCGACAGCTATTTGCATCAGACGTTGACGGTCAACGGGGGATAGTTTTTTGGCCTTATCTGCGCCGCTTTGTCGCATTAATTTTTCAAGCGCATTAATTGCCTTGGGCCATTTTTTGGATTTCCAGTAAATGTCAGCTCGAAGTTGGTCGGCGATCTTGCTTTTATCATCTTCTATCAATGACAATGCCTCATCGAAATTAGACAAGTCCGCATTTGCCCGCGCTTGAATATAGAGGCGCTCTTTTTTTACTTTATCAGGGAGCGCGCGCCAGCGTGTTTTATATAAAATTGAAAGGCTCTGTTTAGGCTCGTCATTCCATAAATGGATAACCGCTAGTTTGGTGCCTGTAAGGGCCTTCAGCTCACCTTTCAGACGAAAGTTTACTTGGTGATCTAGTAGTTGAGCCGCTTGTTCCAGCAGATCAACTTTGATCAAACGATCTGCAAGGTTGCGGATCATTTTATCCCCTTTTTTCCCAAGAGGCGTTAATTCTCTATATTCATAATAAAGAGCTAATGCCTTAATAGGTGGCAGTTTCTCGGCGGCCCCTTCAAGGAATAACTGATCAAACATATCGCTCATTTCGCGGGCGATGTCTCTGGCGAGTTTAACTTTTGGGAACGTCATGACGATATTGCGAAATACCTGCATTCCCTCACGAATTTTGCCGTTAGCGATATGTAAATCACCAATACGTTTCAGAATATTCAGTTCCAGATCATCACCGCGCCAAGCGAATGTCGTTTTTTGAAATGCTTCGACAGCCTCTTCCGGTGTGATGATTTTTTGAGCCAATTCAGCGTTTATTTTTTCGTACCGCGCACGCACTGCAATGGGTCGCACATCAAGCGCAATAGCCTGATCAAACTTGGCGATCGCCCTGTTTATATCTCCAGATCGAAGAGCCGCTATACCTTCCAAATATTCCCGTCTAGCGGCCACTTCAGGGTTCGTACCCTCTTCTAAAGAAGTTCGAATACCTTCAAGGGCGGTGGTTGCCAACTCAATATCATAATCTTCAAGCGCAGCTTCAGCTTGCAACAGATTGAATTCATTTTTTAAATCAGGATTGTAGACACCAAAGGCATCCCGTCCAATTTTAAATTCTTCACCATCTTTTCCTTGATGAATATCGTAAATCGGATTTGCATTAGGTCCAAAAACAATAGTAGCGCCAGTTTTTTTAGCTAAATCTACCTGACCTGAAACGAAATCGGCATGAAAATGCGTTAAAAACACATATTTAATTTTAGCCCCATCTGCCTTTGCCA
>JBALWO010000057.1:0-21399 GCA_036960775.1 Pseudomonas marincola
GAAAAAACGGGAACAACACGATATTTATTAGACAAGAGCAAGGCGTAATCCAAGACCAAGAAGGCAAAGACCTATACCTTTTTCAATCTTGCTTCTATACCTATCAAACTTAGCTCTCAAGCTTCTGTGTGTAAGAACAACTGCCACAAATGCAAACCAAATAAAGTGAGCAATAGCGATAAATACACCAAAACTTAGTTGACCGATAATTGGTGTTTCCGGATGAACAATTTGGCTAAACAGAGCCACAAAAAACATAGTTGTTTTTGGATTAAGTGCATTGCAAAGAAAACCGGATTTAAACGCGTGAACAACAGATAACGCATTACCGTCATCCGCATTTTTCGCTGAAGTATCGAGAGCAGTATGCTTAATTCTAAAGGGTTGGATACCAAGCCAAACAAGATATGCAGCCCCGAAATAACGTATGACATCCAATAACCAAACAGCTTCCGCAAGAACAAGGCTAAAGCCAAGAATTGAATATATGATATGAATTGAAACACCAACAGCAATTCCAACGCTGGTCGCGAGCCCAGCTCTACGGCCGAAAACCAAACTATTACGTAAAGTCATAGCAAAATCGGGGCCAGGACTGATAACTGCCAAAATGGTGATTACTATTACGACAGGAATTTGCGCTTCCCAACCACTCATATTTGAAAGCTTCCAAAGCTATTATATTTCATCACGCTACTTTCCATCGGATAGTTTTTATATACTATTGAAGCTTATCAGGATAAATTTCAGCGTAAATCTATATAATCTGTCCAAAATTGGTGATATTTACTAAACAATGAAACGGCATGAAATACCTTCCCTTGATGATTTAAGGGCATTTGAAACGGTCGCTCGAAGTGGGTCTGTAAGAGCTGCCGCAAAAGAACTTTCGTTGACGCATGGCGCTGTTAGCCGTCGCATCATAAAGTTAGCTGACGATATTGACATTGCGTTATTTGAACGTGATGGCCGCGGCATAAAACTTACTATAGACGGAGAAAAACTCGCCCAAACAACAACTGAGGCCTTCGCACTTCTTACTAAAACACTCTCTGATATTAAATCCATACCTGATAACGAACCAATACTCTTATCTTGTGAGCGTTCCGTCGCCATGCACTGGTTAATACCGCGCTTAAGTGTATTTCAAGATGCCCATCCGGAAATTGAGATCCACCTATCCGTTGGTGGAGGAAATATCGACTTTGCAAAAGACCGTATTACACTCGCAATTCGGCGCCTAGATTTCGCCCTCAATCCTGATTGGCTTATTGAGCCCCTCATAGAAGAAAGCATGGGTCCTGTCATGCAACCAGATACGCTTGCTCAATTTCGCCACGGAGACTATATCGCCCTTGCGTCGAAAACACGCCCGAACGCATGGACAAAATGGATACAGGCACACGATGACATCCCTCCACCAAAAGAAACCCGTTTCCTTGACCACCATTTTCTAATGGTTGAAGGCGCAGCCAACGGGCTAGGTGTTGCTATGTGCCCCAAAGTACTCGCCTTCGACGATCTTAATCGTGGTCGACTGATCGCACCTTTTGGTTTTATGCAAGACAGTACCTCCTATGGCATTATTCATCCCAATAATATGCTGGAAAATCATCAACTTACTCTCACAAAAAATTGGCTTTTTGATATTGCCAAGGAATTGGAATAGAATTCAAATAACATCGCAGTCATAATACAAACAGCTCCGATGCTCGGGATCGGCTGGTTGGAATTATCGAAAAGGTAGCGATTGTTCTAAAAAACTCTACGCGGTGCGACTAAGAAAACCCTGTGCCAAGGTCTCCAAATAGAACTATTAGCCTTTCGATCTATATGAATTCTTGTGGATCAATCCCATCAATATACCAAAAACGCCAAATTGTATTAGGCTCGCCAGTCCTTCGACAGCAACCCAACTCCCTATTGAAACCACCTCATATTTTGCAGGCTCAGTGAAGGCAATGTAGGATCCAAGAAACAATCCAAACGCATAGGATACAATCAAGCTATTCTTGATCGTCACATTGGGGCCCATCCATGAAGATAAAGCGCCCGAGATGACAGCTCCTTCAATCAACATTACCAAAAACCCTAGCGCCATGATCGGTTCTGCTCTTGCAAAACTAATGGCATCAAAGTGGGCTTTGTTAATGACAAAATGGGAGAGGCCTTGCACAGTGAACGTCACGATTATAAAGGCAATAATCGTCAGAATATGTTTAGTCAAAATGGAACTCCGTAATTTACTTGTTTTTTGCAAGTTAAAATATCACGCATTCACTTGCAAATTGCAAGTGCTACCTTTTTGAGTTATTATTAAACAATGACAAATGCTAAATCAGTTGCGTGGCGAGGCTGTCCGATCCGCTATGCCTCAGCGAATTTCGGCGACAAATGGTCCATGATATTAATTCGTGACATCATGTTTAAGGACAGGCGCTATTACAGTGAGTTTTTAGAAGCTGGCGAAGGAATATCTACCAATATTCTGGCAAATCGCCTCCTTAAACTCGAGAATGACGGCATTATTGAAAAGCAAATTGACCCTGTAAAGAAGTCGAAAAAGATTTATAGGCTCACAGAAAAAGGGCTGGCGCTAATGCCAATAATGCTCAGCATTATCCAGTGGTCAGAAAAATATGACCCTGAAACAGAGGTACCAGGCGAGTTTATACAGCAACTAGAGGAAAACCAAAGCGACCTTGAAAATGCGCTTCTAGATAATATCGCTCGAATAGATAATTCTGGACGTGACACAGAAACACCGCAGTAAGATTTCTAAATCAGACGATTGATCCAGCTCTTGCCTGTCCTCTCCCTATGGCGTAATCCTGTGAAATGCAATCAGACGATCAAAAACCCAAATTACTCATAAGTGCCTGCTTACTCGGTCATCCTGTTAGATATGACGGTAATGGGAAATTGCTGGACAATTCACTGCTAAAAACATGGCGTGACGAAGGACGTCTGGTGGTAGCATGCCCAGAAATGATGGCAGGTTTTTCGGCGCCGCGCCTCCCCTGCGAGATAACTGGCGGGCGATCAGGTGACGATGTTTTAGACGGCCGGGCCTCTATCGTTGACAGTCATGGCAAGACCGAAACAGCCGCGTTTATTAAAGGGGCAGAACTTACGCTCAAAATGGCGCAAGACAACAACTGTCATTTCGCCCTACTCACCGAAAACAGCCCGTCTTGTGGCAGTAATTTCATCTATGACGGATCATTCACTGGACGAAAAAAAACTGGCATGGGAGTGGTCACAGCACTGCTGATTAAGCATGGCATACAGGTTTTTAGTGAAACTGAAATCTCCTCGCTTGCCAAAGTGATTTAGGAAAGAGGCCGGAATATGAAGCAGAAATTTTTAAGCGTTTCAATTATGACGAAGATCGAACGGAACGATGCAATCGCTAGGGTCAGTAGCGCGATCAGCGCCAATGATGGATGGATTGTTAATCACACGCTATTTTCAAACATAGCGGCGACGATCAATTTTGAATTTCCCGCCAATAATACTGACAGCTTCCTTGCTAGTCTAAAACAGTCTTCATTTGATCCGCAGCTTGATCATGAAATGCCTGACCGAAGTGAAGGGGATCTTCGCGCTCAAATATCCATCACCTTCCTTCACGACCAACCCGACCTCAAACGTGATGTCCCCACTTTTGGCTGAGGACTAACAACAGGCTGCAAGTTAGTCCGATGGCAGTAAGGGCACGAACGTCGTCGCCTTAACCCGCGAGACGACGATAGAGGTTTGAAATCTGCGCACATTGCTATCATTAAAGAAAAATCGATGGGTGAAGGCTTCATAATCTTTCATATTTTTGGCAATCACAATCAGAATGTAATCCGCGCCGCCTGCAACACAATAGCAGTGCTGAACTTGTGGTTCTGCCTTTGCACGGCGCTTAAAGGCATCAACCTCATCCATACGGTCCCGCTCCAGATCAACAGATATCACGGCAGTTACTTCGTACCCCACCGCCTCTGGATCTACGACGGCAACTTCAGATTTAACGATATCATCGTCTCGTAAGCGCTTTAGGCGGCGCTGCACCGATGCTGTGGAAGCATTGGCCTTTTCTGAGAGCTTTGATATGGGGGTTCGAACATCCAATTGAATTTCCGTCAGAATTCGACGATCAACGTCATCCATGACACGTAACTCCGAAATTTCGTAAAAAATTGATGTATATTGATCAATAATATTACAATTTTGATCACCTATAATCAAACACATTTATTAGTCTATCACTTACTAAAATGGTGATGATAGGCAATACAAATGAAATACGGATTTATAAGCATCCTACCCTTGGCAGCAGGTGCGGCGGCCTACGGTTTCGCTTTTGGCGTGCTGGCTGCACAATTGGACTTCCCGTGGTGGGGAATAGCTCTCATGAGCGCTTCCGTTCATGCAGGCTCGTCCCAAATTGTTGCGGTCGAACAATTCGCCTCAGAAGGTTTTATCGTCGGGGCAGCACTTGCTGGTCTTGCTCTAAACTTGCGATATATTGGGATTATTGCATCCCTCGATCCGATTTTGAGAGTGATCCCGCTGCCGCAGCGATTGCTCGCCATTCATATTACGGGTGATGAAAACTGGGCTTTAACATTTGCAAAACGGGCGAAAGATAAATCAGTAGGAGCGCCCTTCCTTATGGGGTCGGGACTAACCATGCTTTTGGTTTGGACTATCTCCACCGCAACGGGCGCTTTGATCGGCAAATCCATACCTGATCTCACCGAATACGGGCTTGGTTTCGCCTTCACAGCGGCATTTATCGCCATGGCGCGGGCTATGTGGCGAGGACGGCAAGATGCCATGCCCTGGATTGTCACTTTCATCGTCACTATAGGGCTCATCAAACTCTCAGTTGATAACGCATTTGCCATTCTCATGGGCAGCGTATCAGGCGTCGCCTTAACTGCGCTTACCCGCCATTTTAAAGGGCACAGAAAAAATGACTGACACTCAGTGGTTATTGATCGCAATTCTGGCCATTGGCGCCTATTCGATTAGATTTGTAGGTTTGGTCTGCGGGCAAATTGTCAGCCAGAACGCCGGCCTCAATAAATTTCTGGGTGATCTGCCGGGATGCCTCATTGTGGCGCTTGTGGCCTCATCTCTTTCAGATGCCAATGCGTTGACATGGGTGGCCGCGGCCCTTGCTCTCATTGTGGCTGTTATTTCCAACAATGTGGTGGCGACAATGGGGCTAGGGTTTATCTCAATATTTACTTTGAAGTTATTTTTTACCTAACTGGCTAAGCGAGACGCGGTGTTGGAAATAAGAGCAGAAACCACGTTTCGATTTTAGATTATTGAATCTATCAAGCTGCCTTCAGTTTATCAGACAGTACTTTTGAAAACACTTTACCAAATGCCATGGTGTTCGTTTTTCGAGACTGAATATACTTCCCAAGGTAAAAGAGAACCTTGTTAATAACACCCGGAATATAGAGCAATTTTGTATGGCGGGCGTTTAGGCTAGAGCGCGCGACTGATTGCGGAGAGGCGGGCTTCATTGGCACCTTGGTAAAACTAATTTCCGTTGACAGATTAGTGTCTGTAAACCCTGGAGCAACAACCGTTACTTTAATATTATGCGGTTTCAATTCAGCCGCTAAGCCTTCCGCCAGAATAAGGTCAAAAGATTTAGTAGCCGCATAATTTGCGATCAATGGAACACCTTGGAAACCAACGATAGAGGCAACGAAAAGAATTTCACCGCTGCCATTTTTCTTCATCAAGTTACCATAGTGATGACTGAGCATAAGAGGTGCCACACAATTTAGTGACACCGTCCCAACCATTGCACTTACATCCAAATCGAGGAAATGCCCGGAATCTTCTCTACCCGCATTGTTGATCAAAAAGCTTACTGAAAAATCTTCTGTCTCTTTAAACAGTTTCTGAATGCCATCTTGCGAACCCAAATCTGCAGATACCACATGGACTTTCGAAGTATATTGACGTGTCAGGCGTTCGGAAATTTCTGCGAGTTTCGTTTTATTTCTTGCCACAAGAATTAGATTTTTTCCGTCCGCGGCAAGCTCTTCTGCAAAAGCCAATCCGATGCCTGAACTTGCCCCTGTTACTAAAACCCAGCTTTTATTTTTTTGCGTTATATCCATACTATAAATCATCACTTTATTAGTTGCATATACATCTATATAAATTGATGAGTATATGTCGTCAACACAATATGTAAAAAACAGCAATATCGTTCAAGATATCCCCGCGTATTTTTCCTAAGGTTGCCCCAGAACTCAACGGTTATTGGGATGAGATGCTATGGAATTTGAAACGAAAATTGCACTTATCTTGCGGGATGATTTGGAAGTCTGGCAGTGGCTGAACGTTTGCGCGTTTCTCACAAGCGGCGTGATAGGGCAAGACAGCAATCTGATTGGCGAAGATTATTCTGACAAGGACGGCAATGTCTTCCATGGCCTATCGAAACAGCCGATGATAATTCTATCAGCGCCCGGCAGCGTGATGAAGAAAATCCACGGGAGAGCACTTACCCTCCAGATCAAAACCTCAGCCTTCATTGAAGAAATGTTTAAAACTGGGTATGATGAAGCTAACAGAGCGGAGTTTGCAAAATATTCGGCGCAATCGGCAAACCTTGTTGGGATCGGAATACGCGCAGATCGCAAGATAGTCGACAAAATCACCAAGGGGGCCAAAATGAAATTTGACCCTCAACCAACTTTAACTCACGTAGAATAGTATGGCGGATAATAACCAGTTCGAATATTGCCAAAGCAAAGCGCTGCCAGGTGTCAGTTTGCTCGATGCCCAAATGAGCAATTTTTCATACAGCCGGCATACTCATCAAGAATATAGCTTTGGCGCGACCTGCAGCGGTGAGCAACATTTCTCCTGCAACGGTGAGTTCCACAAAAGCCATTCCGGTAACGTAATAAGCTTCAACCCAGACATGGCCCATGACGGGCAATCTGGCGCTGACGACAATTTAATTTACAGCATGTTATACATTTCACCAGACCAAATGCACCCATTGCTGCAAGCTGCAAATATGTCAGGCACAAATGAATACCGCCTTGATAAAACTTTGATAAATGACCCAAAACTACATCGCCAAATCCTAACCTTATCAACAATGATCCGTAGCGGGAGTTCAAACGCCGCAGATCAAGAGGCTGCCTTATTTGATATTGCAGTTACATTGGCCCACCATAATGGTTGCGCGGCATCTGAAGATAAGCTTTGTTCAACCGATTGGCGGCTTGCGCGGATCACAGAGTATATTCACGCACACTCAAGCGATCCTATTTCCATTGAAACGTTAGCTAATATTGCAGGGTTATCGAAATACCACTTTCTCAGATTGTTCCGTGACCATACGGGCATAACTCCGTGGCAATATATTGTTAATTACCGGGTTAATCAGGCCCGCCTTGCCCTTGAAAAAGGGGGCAAAATTGTAGATGTCGCTTTTGACTATGGTTTCTCTGACCACAGTCATTTCAATAGGCAATTCAAATCAATCTATGGAACCACGCCGAAAAAATGGCAACAGAACTGGTTAGCGATTAACTAATGCTTGAATTAACACTGTATGCAATCGGGGTCATGTACTCTCCCGGGCCCGTAAACTTGCACGCCTTAAACATGGGGACACAGAGCGGGTTTCGCAGATCTATCCCTTTTTGCCTTGGGGTGGGCAGTGCAATGTTTTGCCTGTTCATGGTTTTTGGCCTTACAGGCGAAAAAATTGTGGGACCCAATAGCATGAAATACATCGTGTTGGTGGGGTCTGGATATATTTTATATCTGGCGTATCGCATATATACCGCATCACCGAGCCTAGAAAACTTGGAAGATATCCCTCAGCACAATCCAGAATACTTTGCCCTTTATGGGGAGGGTTTGCTGATGCAAATTCTGAACCCAAAGGGCATCATCGCCACTGTCCCTATTGGTACCCTATATTTTCCAGCACTGGACTTATCTACAGGTCAAATTTTAATAAGTTCTGGGCTTCTGGCGTTTCTTGCAATGGGGGCACCTGGCAGTTATTCAGCTTTGGGGCGCCTAGTGGGATCGACCATCCGAAACCCGCAATACTTCCATATATTTAATCGATCCCTAGCAGCCTTGCTGGTCTGGACTGCCCTCTCTACTGCATTGCCATACCTTGGCATACCGGCGCTGTTTGGCTCTTGACCAACCTCAGCTAACCTGTTCGTCCAAAGAAGGTCAATCTTGCTTCCTCTGACAGGGCAACTCCAGGTTCTGAATTATAAGCAAGAACGGCGAGCATTCGCGTCCGTGATCCTTCATTAGGGGTAACCCGGTGCATGGCATTGCGGCCCCGAAAAAGGACAAGCGCACCTGCATCTACTGAGAGTTCTTCAACATTAGTCCGGCCATCCAAAACATCAGCGACGCCGCCGAAATTCATTTCACCAGCATCCGCATCGCGAACGCCGCCCACATATTCAAATTTCCCGCCCAACTCCGCTGGTTGCACCATCAACGTAATAGCAAAGGAGGAGTTATCAAAATGCCAGCCAAGCTCTTGCCCCGTTTTTGCGTAGTGCAGATTGATAGAGGATAACGGATCCGCATATTCATACAGTGCGCTCTCCCCTAAAACTTCACAAAGAAAGCCGCGAAATATTTCGGCATCATAAAGCGACCTTAATACCGAACCTTCTGGAATAATATCATCCGTGATACAGCCCTTCGAAGACACAACTTGTCTGTTTCGCGTGTGGCTTTCCGTGAATTCCGGATCAACAGGGCTTAAATAAACCGTGTGGCTGTCATTTGTAAAATAGGCTTTATCTTCATTGGCGAGGCCCTCGGCATGGAGACTTGCAATGGCATCAGCGGTTACAAATCCAGGAAGAACCAAAACACCTTCAGCGTCAAATTTCTGCCGGCAAGCCGTTCGAAAATCGTCGCTCCCCATGGGGTATGCACTGCTATCGACTATTTTGTTCAATTCCATGGAAATCCTCCCTGACATTTTGACTATTTTATCTAACTCTTCAGAATTGAAAAAGCCTTTTTAGATAGAAAGCCGATTTTGTCTTTCCTTAGCTCTTTTCCAGCCGAGCAACCCGTTTCAAAATCTCTGAATTCGCAAATTTTGTAATGAGGTTTCGCAGCCATAAATTTCCAGGATCTCGGCTTTGGCGGGTATGCCACAAAAGTGAAATAGGCGCGGGATCGATGACAAACGGCAGCGGTAGGATCACAAGTTCTCCTGCACGAACAGAGGGGGCTATAACCGACTGAGGTGTGACACAAACCAAATCACTGCCTTTCAAGATTGAAGGGATCAGCGAGAAATGATTAACAGTCATTGCGATCTTCCGCTGCAATCCCTGTTCTGCCAGAATTTGATCAACATTTGCACGGGCCTCCCCAGACAAAGAGACCATTAGATGGTCGGCAGAAAGATAGGCATCAAGATCTAAAACATTATCTCCGCTCATGTGCTCCAACAGAGGATGACCAGCCCGGACAGTACAAACAAGCGTATTATTAAATAAACGAGAACTTCGAATATGTTGATGCCCGCCAACGTAATAGTGGATGGCCAGATCAACGGATGCCGTCTGAAAAAGGTCTTCAACGTTTCGATGGATCGGCACTGAATGCAGCGAGATACCGGGCGCCTCTTTCTCCATATGTTGGCGCAAGGGAAGCCAAATCATATCCACAGGATGTTCCGTAACCCCAATGCGAAACACTCGCGTTGCCGTCGAAGGATCAAAAGTATTTTGAGAGGTTACCTGCCGAATTTCAAACAGCGGTTTTTGGATCTTCTCCCATAATTGCTCTGCATAAGGTGTGGGCTTAACACCCCGCCCCTGTTTTACAAAAAGAGGGTCGTTCCAAATTTGCCGCATTCTGGCCACAGCGTTGGATACGGCCGGTTGGGTCATACCGATTTCATGGGCCGCCCCCGTGATTGATTGTTCCGTCATGATGGCGTCAAAAATGACATAGAGATTTAATTCAATATTTGCCAAAACAACCCACTCATTCATAAATAGTATGAATACTATATGATCTATCAATTAATTATATGCAATATTAATTCCTATCTTCTGTTCAGACGCAAATGAACAATGGAGAAGATCATGAAAGCATGGAAATTAAGTCCCGGCCAAAACGGAATGGACCTAGATCAACACAACGTAAGCATCGGAGAGCCTGGCGAGGGTGAAGTGCGGGTTCGAATTCACGCCGCGTCCCTCAATAAACGGGATCTTATGATCCTGAGCGGACAATATCCGGTAAGCATTGAAGGCTCTATCACCCCCCTTTCAGATGGTGCGGGAGAAATAACAGCGGTCGGTGCAAATGTAGACAGCCTTTCCCTTGGTGATCGAGTGGCTAATTTATTTTGGCGCGACTGGATTGATGGTCCTGCGCAAGAAGGTCATGTTGCAATGGGCGGCGAAATAGATGGCGTGCTGGCTGAAGAAATCATTCTACCGGCTCACGCACTGGTTCAAATTCCAGACACCTTGAGTTACGCAGAAGCCGCTACGCTTCCATGTGCCGCTCTCACCGCGTGGAATGCATTGATGGAAACCGGCGATTTGAAGGCCGGTCAAACGGTTCTCACCCTTGGAACAGGTGGGGTCTCCCTATTCGCTTTGCAGTTTGCAAAATCCGTTGGGGCTCGGGTCATCATTACGTCCAGTAGCGATGAAAAACTCGCTCGTGCAAAGGAATTGGGCGCCGACATCCTGATCAACTATGTGACTACGCCAAACTGGGCGGAAGAAGTTCAGCGGCTAACCGATGGTAAGGGTGCAGACGTTGTTATCGAAACTGGCGGCCCTGGCACTCTCAATCAATCTTTAGCGGCTGCAGGATTTAGCAGTCAGGTGACAATGATTGGGGTTCAAGCCGGCGCCGATCAAAGCATTTCACCGCTTCCCCTTCTCTTTAAGAAAATCCGGCTGCAAGGAATTATGGTGGGTAACAGAGTTATGTTTGAGAACATGCTAAATCATATGGTCAAACATAACATTCAACCTGTTGTGGATCAGAAGTTTGACTTCGACGATCTGCCTGCAGCGATCCAAACAATGGCGACTTCCGCTCATTTTGGAAAAATCGCAATTGTAAATTAATTTGAAAAAGGGCGGTGAGATTAGGCACCGCCCCGTTCAGAAACAACAACGCCATCTTTGCCGTAATTCAGCCCAAAAGTACGGCTCCAGCTGCAGAAACTAAAAGCACCATCGGTATTTTCCAATGCAATCGGAACAGTAAAAAACTGCTCACGAATGCTAACAACACCACAATCCAGCTGATAGACACCAATTCAGGAACCCAAAGTTGCAAATAACCAGCGCTAACCTGATTAACATCTGCAAAAAACACATGCAGTGCAAACCAGACGGACAAGTTCAAAATCACGCCAACAACCGCCGCCGTAACGCCGGCAAGCGCCCCTTTTAGTCTTGGTTGGCCGTTTAGCCATTCGATGTAGGGGGCACCGGCAAATATCCACATAAAGCACGGAACAAATGTTGCCCAAAGCGATATAAGCGCTCCCGCAATACCAGTGAGCACAGAAGCTGTTCCGCCCTGTTGGTAGGCCGCCAGATAACCGACAAATTCAGTGACCAAAATCAACGGCCCCGGAGTTGTTTCCGCAAGCCCCAGCCCATCCATCATTTGTCCGGCCTCAAGCCAGCCCTTGGCAACCACCACATCCTGTCCCATATAGGCAAGGACCGCATAAGCTCCGCCAAAAGTGACCACCGCAAGTTTTGAGAAGAACCAGCCGATTTCACTTAATATCTGACCTTGCCCCATAAACACATCAATTAAGATGAGCGGCAAAAACCAGATTGACGACCACAGGGCCACCACTTTCACTGTTTGAAATAATGCTGGACGCACCGCCTGTTTTTCAGTCGCATGCGCATCTATTGGCAGCCGCAAAAATCCGTATAACGCCGCCAAGGCAATCAAGGCTGGAAAAGGCAGCCCTAGAAAGAAGATTGCGACAAAGGAGCTGGCGGCTATCAGCCAGTATTCAGAAGAAATGAGAGCTTTCTTTGAAACCCTGAGAAGCGCTTCCAACACAATTGCAAGAACTGCCGCCTTAATACCCATAAACAACGTATCAACCAACGGAACAGACCCAAAAGCCCCGTAGAACACAACAAGTCCAAGAACGACCACTGCCCCCGGAAGGACAAATAGCAGCCCCGCCAGCAAGCCGCCCCTCACCCCATTCAGGCGCCAACCCACGTAGGTCGCAAGCTGCATAGCCTCCGGCCCTGGAAGCAACATGCAAAAACTAAGCGCGTTTAGATATTGCCTCTCAGTTAGCCATTTTTTCTCATCCACAATAACCCGGTGCATTAATGAAATCTGAGCCGCAGGGCCGCCAAACGACAAAATACCGATCATAAACCAAACTTGGAAAGCAGACGTAAAAGACGGGCGATTTTGCGCGTCTTCCCGCGCCAATTGAAATCCATCCATAACTAGGCCTTTCCGGGTGTTTGAGGCCAATCATGGGTTTCCCTTTTTGCGTCTCTCGACCAGCGATAAAACGCGTCGTAAAGCCCCATGCTCATGTCCAATTGAGTTAAATCATCCCGGTACATCCGCGAAAACCCAAGAGAAGCGGCAAGTAATCCCGCCGATTGAGGGGAGAGATCGAGCTTATCAGTATCTGCACCGCGAATAATGGTGGCCAGATGAAGAAGCGGTTTGCTTTGCAGTGCAAATTCTTCAAGCATGGTATCAAAGGTGCAGTTATCGCCCCGATGAGACCAAAAAACATCTTCAACATCGAAAGGCGTAGCATCGAATTTGTCTGCAACGGATAAGACTTCAGAAGGGGCGACAAACAAAAACTGAGCATTTGGATCTATGAACCGACGGATCAGCCATGGGCAGGCGATGCGGTCAATTTTTGGCCGGTGACGGGTCACCCAAACAGTTTGTCCAAACGCGTTCCGCGGTGGCAGTTTTGCCGCCGGTATCATTGGCTCCCCGGCATCACGCCAGGCGAAGTTGCCGCCCTCTAATGTTTCCGTTTTGATATTGTGGGCGCGCAAGATTGCAGCCGCCCCTTGGCTCATTTTTTTGCCCTTTTGGCAAATCACAACCACATCTTTATTTTGCAAACTCGGGGCCAATGCCGCGATGTCTTTTGCCGGATGGCGAAAGGAGCCAGGAATGAAGCGGGGATCACTTTCGAAGTCTTCATCAATACAGACATCGATAAGGGTTGGCGTATTGGGAGTTCCCATAAGACGGGAGAGCTGAGAGACAGTAATTTCAGTTGGTGAGGGCATAATGCGTCCTCCTTTAATAAGGGTTGGGGACGCGATCCTTTGGCTGTCGCCTCACGGGGTGTTTCGCATACCCCATACCCTAATAGAACCAGAATTGCGAAAGACTGTCAATATGCAGCCGATCTCAGGCGGTTTTTTGAGATTTTATTTTCTCTCGTTGGATCATGAAAAGAGCCGATGCAATTATCAACGTGGCCCCACCAAGTGTGTATACATCTGGTAATTCATCAAACAGCCAAAAGCCCAAAGCAGTGGCGTAGATAATTTCCGTGTAACGCAAGGCACTGATCAGGCTTGCCTCCCCTAACCGAAGAGCATGTATGGCAACCCATTGGGCCGCAGTTGAGATGACGCCAATTGCTATTAGAAACAGGAAATCAGAAAAACTGGGGGTTTGCCAAAGCCAGAACATAGGCACTCCCGACAGGAGGCCGACAAATAGCGCCTGATAGGTCAGCAATGTAACCGTGCTATCCACTTGAGTTAGTTTGCGAACGCAAATAATGGCTGTGGCAGTGCCCAGGGCCGCAATTAGAACAACAAGTGAAGACGCATCTGAAATGGATCCAAAATCTGGACGCACCACAATGATGACACCCGCAAAGCCGATAACGATGGACAAAATTCTGTAAATTCCGATTTTTTCATCGAGGAAGATGGTCGCTAAAATACTAACAAAGAAGACCGATGAAAACAGCAAAACCACAACTGTGGTCAGGGGCATAAAAGTCACCGCCCACAGGGAAATCGATAAGGTTGCAAACCCACCCACTAAACGAAATGCATGCGTAATTGGATGTTTAGTTTTCAAATTATTTGGAAAATGCCGGACAATCGCCGGTAATACGTAACAAAAAATCACAGCCTGGCGAAAAAACAAAATCTCTAAGATGTGGAAATCCTGCGCCGCTAGCTTGCTCATTGCGATGGCAATGGCAAACATTACTGTCGCCCCAAGCGCCCATAAAGCACCTTCAAAGTTTTTTGACATCTAGCGGTTCTGCCCTGATCAGGTTTTTTCTTTTTTAATTGCGGACAAGAGTAACATCAATTTTGCAAAGACAGCCCATAAATAATTAAGGGACAGGTGCCAACGCCTCAAGTATCAGCAGCCACGCTGATATACTGAACACCCCAAGGACGGTGCTTTGCAAGACCGTATTCGCGGCCACATCTACCGCCCGGTTATACAAAGATGCCACAATATAGACGTTCAAACCTGCAGGCACAGCCGCTGTTAACACGGCAACTCTGACCAATTCCCACGGCAATTCGAAGACATAATGGGAAAGGGTCAAGGCGATTATGGGATGCAAAACCAATTTGAACAGGGACGCGACAAACGCCTGTCCCCAACTTTCCCGGAGTTTATATTGCACCAATGCGCCGCCCAAACCGAACAATGCCGCAGGTAAAACTGCCCTCGACATCATCTTGGTGGCATCATCAAGTACGACAGGTAACTCAAACCCTGACAGGTTTAGGGAAACTCCAAGCGCAATCCCGATTAATAAGGGATTGCGAACCACACGAATGAGAGATTTTGGGATGGCGGTTGTCAATGCCTCTCCGTCGCGGCGGGCAAGTTCCATGACGATTGTGCCAAAACTCATTAGCAGCGGCGCGTGAAAACCAATAATAGCGTAGAGAAGCGGTAGCGCGTCATCGCCATAGGCTCGCTGAATTATGGGAAGTCCCAGCAACACCGTATTCGTATAAAAGCTAGAAAAACCAACTGATGCCGACTCGCCGGGCCTTCGTTTGAAAAACACCCGAGAAACCATGTAGGAGAGGGCAAAACAAACCAGCGCCCCCACATAGAAAGACAGCAAATATTGGGCGTTAAAGGTTTTGGCAAAATCTACAGACAACATTGCCTGGAACAACAAACAAGGCGTTGCGAAGTTGTTCACAAAGCTGATCAAGCCGCCAATACCCGCCTCAGGATACAGTCGCAATCGCACGCTCATATACCCGATAGCCACAAGCAAAAATACGGGGCCTATGACATTAAGCACTGTAAACATTTACACCGGTTTCCTTATTGATTACCTCGAAAGTAGGCTAGTGCGCCTCTCCCCAGTTATCACCAATTCCGGCATCAACAATTAAAGGGACGGCCATTTCAACGGCGGGCGCCGCTGCATTTTCCATGACATCACGAATTAAGGCTGCTGATTGATCAACTTCATTGTCTGGGACTTCGAATATCAATTCATCATGAACCTGCAGCAGCATTCTAGCAGATAAACCGGCTTGCTCAATAGCGCCGGGTAATCTGATCATCGCCCGCTTGATAATATCGGCAGCTGACCCTTGAATAGGCGCGTTAATAGCAGCCCGTTCTGAGAAACTGCGGCGGGCGCCATTTGTGTCATTGATACCGGGCAAATGCACCTTGCGGCCAAATAGCGTGGTGACATAGCCATTTTCATGACAGGCGGTTTTGGTTTCTTCCATATAGTGGCGAATACCCGGATACTGCGCGAAATAGGCTTCGATGTATCCTTGAGCTTCTGTTCGAGAGACATCCAGCTGACGGGCAAGACCAAAGGCGCTGATGCCGTAAATAATGCCAAAGTTAATGGCTTTTGCCGATCGCCGCATCATGGGATCCATTCCCTCAAGCGGGACACCAAACACTTGGGATGCGGTTTTTGCGTGAATATCGATGCCTGCAGCAAATGCCTGTTTCAGGCTTTCGATATCAGCAATATGGGCCAAGATCCGCAGTTCAATCTGTGAATAGTCGGCACTGATGAGTTTAAATCCATCTTCGGCAATAAAAGCGTTCCGAAGTTTGCGGCCCTCTTCACTACGGATGGGGATATTTTGAAGGTTTGGCTCGCTTGATGCCAAGCGCCCCGTTGCTGCTGCGGCTAAACTAAAGGACGTATGAATACGCCCTGTCCGGCTGTTGATCTGGGCCTGCAGCGCATCCGTATAAGTGCTTTTCAATTTCGCCAATTGACGCCACTCCAGAACTTTACGCGCAAGTTCCACGCCGTCGGCAGCAAGGCCTTCCAGTACGTTTACATCTGTCGTATAGGCGCCGTTTTTGCCTTTTTTACCACCAGAAATCTCCATTTTGTCAAACAGAATTTCACCCAATTGTTTAGGAGAAGCAACGTTAAATTCTTCACCGGCAAGCACGTAGATTTCTTTTACAAAACCGTCCATCCGAGCGCCGAAATCTTCAGACAAATTACTCAAAAAAGACGCATCTACCTTAATGCCATTTTGTTCCATATGCGAAATGACAGGGACGAGTGGTCGCTCAACGGTCTCATATAAAGCCGTTGCCTTATTCCGGAAAAGGCCAGGTTTCAGCGTTTTATGTAACCGAAGGGTTATGTCCGCATCTTCTGCCGCATATTCAGTTGCTTTATCGATGGGCACTTCTGCAAAACTAATCTGTGATTTACCTGTGCCCGCAATCTCTTTGTAGGGAATGGGCGCATATCCAAAATGCAATTTGGACAGCTCGTCCATGCCATGACCATGAAGTCCCGCTTCTTGGCAGTAGGACAGCAGCATGGTGTCATCTATGGGCGCAATTGTAACGCCTTCATTGGCCAATATTGTTTGGTCATACTTCATATTCTGACCAATTTTCAGGACACCAACATCTTCCAACAAAGGTTTAAGAGCTGCGATCACATCGGCCTTTGGCAGTTGATCCAGCTTGCCATCGTCGGCGCTATCACTGGCGTCATCTCCAAAATCAAAGCCGCCTTGAGATTTGGGCGCGCGGTGTCCAACGGGAATATAACAGGCAATACCCGGCTCCACACAAAGCGAAATCCCCACGAGCTCCGCTGCCATAGCGTTCAAACTGGTTGTTTCCGTATCAACCGCAACATGACCAATTTTTTGAGCGTGATCGATCCAGCTTTGCAGCGCGTCCATTGTTGTCACAGTGCTATAGGATTTCTCAACATTTGAGAGGTCAATTCCGCTTGTCTTAGCCGCCTCAGACGTCTTCTGGGCAGGGGCATCGGCTGGGATAGAAACGGTGAAATCACTGCCAAAATAAGACGAGACACGGCTGCTGAGCTGACGGAACTCATTTTCTTTAAGGAAATTGGTGAGTACGTCTGCATCTGGATTTTTAATGGTTAAATCTGCAACATTAATGTCCAGTTCCACATCATCTTTCAAGCGGACCAGTTCGCGGCTAACGCGGGCCAGATCTGCAAATTCTAAAAGTTTCTCGCGCCGGCCTTTTTGTTTGATCTCGCCAGCACGCGCCAGCAAAGTATCCAAATCGCCATATTCATTAATCAGCAAGGCTGCAGTTTTAACGCCAATACCCGGAACGCCCGGAACATTGTCGACACTGTCGCCGGCAAGCGCCTGAATATCCACAACTTTTTCAGGTCCCACGCCGAATTTCTCGCGAACCTCATCCACACCCACCATTATGTTCTTCATGGGATCCAGCATAGTGACCGGGCCGCCAACCAGCTGCATCAAATCCTTATCAGACGAGACAATGACACATTCCATTCCCTGCTCTCGCGCTTGGCGGGCATAGGTCGCAATGATGTCGTCGGCCTCATAGCCTGCTTTTTCGATGGAGGGCACGTTAAACGCCCGTGTTGCATCTCGCACCAGTGGGAATTGAGGGATCAAATCTTCCGGCGGGGCATCACGGTTGGCTTTATATTCTGGATAAATTTCTGTACGAAAGGTCTTCCGGCTTGTATCGAAAATTACCGCCAAATGACTAACCCGCGCATCGCGCTGCGTATCCTGGATCAATTTGAACAGCATATTGGAGAAGCCTAAAACCGCACCTGTCGGCGTACCGTCAGAGCGTGTAATAGGCCCGCGGCTGCGGATCATGGCGAAATAGGCCCTGAAAATATAGCCAGATCCGTCCACCAGATATACCCGGTGTTTTTGCTTCGGATCGCCCGTTACGTCAGCTTCCGTCATACTTTTCCCTTACTTTGAGCGAACCCAGAATTTATTTCTTAATGTGCGTCTGAAACTTTAGCGCCAGGCTTTAAGACAAATTCATGACCGCAATAAGGGCATTCGACTTTATTATCATTGCCAAGATTGAGATAAACCCGCGGATGACCGGAGGCCCCGTCGCCACCATCACAATGGACTTTCATGCTCTCTACTTCAGTTTTTGCCGGTGCGCTCATAACCCGTTCCGTTCTCTATTTCTGCTCATTCACTTGCAACTACGGCCTATACCTATTAAGTCTTTTGGCAATAGGCCCAGTCTTCTGGGTCGGATGATATCGAATGCCCATGCTTTCGCAACCTTGAAATGCGGAAAAACTGACCTGTTTTAAGAGTTATGCCCCATGACCTCAGCTGCTGCCCGTCCAATGACCTCAAATAATGCACTTGAAGTGCGTGACCTTACGAAAATTTATAAGGGAAAAGGCAAAGTTCCAGACAAGCATGCCCTTAAAGGCATTACGCTTGATGTCCCGCGCGGATCTTTCTTTGGACTGCTCGGCCCCAACGGTGCTGGCAAATCCACTTTGATCAACATTCTAGCCGGTTTAGTGAATAAAACGTCGGGCCATGCAACCGTCTGCGGCCACGATATTGATGCGGATATGCGCCTTGCTCGGCGCGCCCTTGGTGTTGTCCCGCAGGAGCTTAATCTGGACGCTTTTTTCTCTGCCCGCGAAGTCATGGAATTTCAAGCGGGGTTGTATGGTGTCCCCAAGTCTCAGCGCCGCACTTCTGAAATATTGGAGGCCATGGGCCTTTCTGATAAAGCAGATTCTTACGCACGCACACTTTCTGGCGGCATGCGCCGCCGCCTTTTGGTTGCCAAAGCAATGGTCCACCGCCCAGAAGTGCTTATTTTGGATGAACCAACCGCAGGTGTTGATATTGAGCTTCGCCAGCAATTGTGGGAACATATTCGCGCCCTAAACGAGGCTGGAACCACCATCATTCTGACCACGCATTATCTGGAAGAAGCCGAAGAGCTGTGCGATCAAATCGCCATCATCAATCATGGTGAAGTGGTCGCTTGCGAGCCCACGGTGAACCTTCTATCCAAACTGGATAGCAAAACCGTAACGCTCGTGCTTGAACAAGAACTCTCTGAAGTTCCAGCAGAATTAAACGAGTTTGATCCGGTTTTAAGCCATGGCCGAAGACTTTCCATTCACTATAAGCCCAGCAGTGTGGCCATCGGTGACATTCTTAACCGGGTTGCCGATTGTGGATTGGTTATTACCGATCTCTCAACCGAAGAGCCGGACCTTGAAGACGCATTTTTACAAATGACGTCATCAAAACGGCAGTCAGCTAACCTTTAATTACTGGCGGATACATCTCTTGAAGGCTTGCAATATTGCTGCCCTTCAAACAATATGTCACCTGTATCCCGCCCGTAAACGCATTAAAGGTAGCACTTCATGACAACTACACTCTATTCCGGCGGCCTCGTATTTGACGGGACCGGACCGCTTTTGCAAGATCACGCCGTATTGGTCGAAAACGACACCATCAAAGATGTTGCGCCAACTGCGAAATACGCTGATTTCCAAGGAACAACAGTTGATACAACTGGCGCGACCTTAATGCCCGGCCTTGCGGACTGTCATGTCCATTTGGTTTACCGCGGCGAAGCTGATCCTAACGGCAGCGTTGAAAAAGCAAGCCCAGCCGAAATTACATTGCGCGTTTTGGAAAATGCACAAACCTCTCTGAAAGCCGGTATCACCGCAGTTCGCGATTGCGGCGGCCGCGAATATTTAGAATTTCCCGTGCGGGACGCCTGCAACAGTGGCCGGTTCCTCGGCCCAAACATTATGGCATCCGGTAAAATGATCTGTATGACCGGCGGCCATGGCAATCGAAGCGGCCGAGTTGCAGATGGTTGCGATGAAGTGATTAAGGCTGTTCGGGAACAAGTCCATGCGGGCAGTGATTTGGTAAAAATCATGGCAACAGGCGGCGTGATGACACCCGGCGTTGACCCTGAGGACGCCCATTACAGCGCCGAAGAGATGGCCGCTGGTGTGCATGAAGCCAAACGGTTCCACAGAACCTCTGCCTCCCACGCGCAAGGCGCTGAGGGCATCATGAACGCAGTTAAGGCGGGCATTACGTCAATCGAGCATGGCATTTTTATGGATCAGGAATGCCTGGACGCTATGATGGAGCGCGGCACCTATCTTGTGCCCACATTGGCCGCGGTTAAGAACATCATCAATAACAAAGATAACGGCATCGCCTCCTTCATCGTTGAAAAGGCCCTTCGGGTTTATGATCGTCACCGGGAAAGCTTTCAAATGTTCTATAAAGCGGGCGGCAAGATCGCCATGGGAACAGACGCTGGAACACCGTTTAATATCCACGGCGAAAACGCGTTGGAGCTGGCCTACATGGTTGATTGCGGCATGAGCCCAATCGACAGCCTTAAAAGCGGAACATCTGTGGCTCACGGCTGTATGCAATATGAAGATCGCGGACAGCTTAAATCGGGCTTTAAGGCCGATATGCTTATTGTAAAAGGTAATCCAGAAACGGATATCAATATGGCGGCTCGATCAGAAAACCACCTGATGGTTATCAAAAACGGCAGCAAGGTTGTTTTTAACTAAGCAACCCATCATCAATCACAAATCTGAAAAGCCGGGCCAATTGCGTCCGGCTTTTCGCTTTTTCAAAGCTCTGACCTACATTATTTAGAGATGGCGCCCAAATAGACATCCGTAAATTGAAGGAGGGTGGATTATGAATATGAGCAGAGACCTCGAACGGCAACTAACGCAGAAAACGCGTCACTGGCAGCGCCTGCAGCGGGAAAAGGCCATGCAGCACCAAATATTACAAAATCATAGCGATGAATATACCCAGATTATCAACCTGAAAAAGTCGCAAACCCGGCAAACCGACAAAATACACAATATGCGCCGTCACTAGACATTTCTTTCCGTGACTTTGCCGTTGCACTCCGCAGTTCATTGGGCTATAGCATGAGCCTCCAATCAGCACCCGTAGCTCAGCTGGATAGAGCGCTGCCCTCCGAAGGCAGAGGTCATGAGTTCGAATCTCGTCGGGTGCACCATTATTTTCA
>JBALWO010000112.1:0-2535 GCA_036960775.1 Pseudomonas marincola
TATGGCGTAAGTCATGGAGTCGGATGTCCGGAAGACTAGCGGCGGTACGGGTTTCTTCCCAGAAACGTTTTATCTCAGTTATGGGGCGATCCATTTTTACTTTTCTGTATCGAATTTCACTTTGATGCAGATATACGGTAACTTCAAATTCAGACTGTCTCTGCTTACCTGTGCAAGATTGGCGTTGGGCTTCTGAAAATCGGTCAGATAACCTTATACCAAATTTGACCTGAACCAAATAGGTAAGCATAGGGTAAGCAGATTGTCGAGAAATAGAGCGTAGATCGTGTGGCGTATTTCGTAGAGAAAAATCATCATAACTCTATAATAACAATGTATTGTGTATATGTGGAGGAGTTCACAGTAAATGAGAGAGCTGCTGACTTGTAGGACTAGTAAGCCGCTGTAGAAGAATTGGCTGGCTGCTAGAATTCCATATGTAGTTATAACGTTGCTCGTTCGTTATCTCTTCAATATTGATGATTTCAGCAAAAAAATAAAAATTGGCTATGGCTGAGTACTTTGTCCTGCCTATACTACCGTGATTAAAACACAGTATTTTTTTGAAGATCAGGGCCCCATTATGCGTACGTTTAAATTTCCCCTCAGGCTGCTGAGTGTTATCTTGGTTCTATCGAGTTATCCAACTTGGGCCAATGCATCCGATGACTTACGGGATGTCATGGTGGTTGGTAATAACTGGGATGGCACGGCTGATATTTTTGATGCGAAGAGCTTTGAGAAAATTAAACGCATCAACATCGTTCCAGACTTGGAAGAGCGTTTAGAGGAAATTGATAATTCAAGTTGGGTCCGACAGATATTCTTTAGGGTAATCCGGACTGTTATCGGTGAGGGGCATGACCAGTTGGTTGATGACATGTTCACCTCCAAGGACGGTCGTTTCCTTTATGCATCACGCCCGAGCTTTGCCGATGTGGTCGCCATTGATATGCAGAGCGAGGAAATTGTATGGCGGACGCTAGTTGAAGGAATGCGGGCTGATCATGCTGCCATCTCACCTGACGGGAAAACATTCTTGGTCTCGGCTTCTACAGCTAAAAAAGTACATGCCATTGATACTGCCACCGGCCGTATTACTGGTGAGTTTGAATCTGGTGACCAGCCACACGAGAATAATTATTCTAAAGACGGCAAGCTCATTTATCATGCCAGCATTGGTAAAGTATATGTACCAACGACAAGCGCTTGGCTCGATTGGATTAAGGGCGATCGCTGGGTGCAAGTCGTCGATGCCAACACTTTGCAAGTTCTAAAGCGGATTGATATTGGCGAGAAACTTGAACAAGCGGGTATGCCATGGGTTGATAAAGCCGTGAGACCGATGGCTATCTCACCAGATGGACGTTTCATTTATTTGCAAGTGTCGTTCTTTCATGGATTTTTTGAATATGACCTGCAGTTAGATAAAATAACGCGCAAGATGGAACTGCCTATCCCTAAGGAAATTCAGGAAATGAGCTATTGGGATTATCAACTTAATTCCGCTCATCACGGCTTAGCCATCAACCATGAAGGCACCAAACTCTGCGTGGCCGCAACCATGTCCGGCTATGTTGCCATAGTGAACCGCGAAGATTTTACCTATAAAACAGTTTCTCTATCCAAGGAGCCTTTAGGCGCTAAACCCTATTGGGCGACAGAAAGTGCCGACGGTCGCTTCTGCTATGTATCTGTTAGTGAGCAAGACCGGGTTTCAATTATTAGTTTTGATACAGGAAAAGAAGTTGCCAGCGTTCCGGTCGGTGATCACCCGCAACGCATTAGAACCGGTAAATTTTTAATGCGATAAGATTTGCCACCAAGATCTTCAAAATTCATCGCTAGTTAGAGCTATCCTGCTAGCGATCAATTTTGGATGAAACTCTTCAATAAAATAGATCTTCCTTGTTATGTTTGAGCAGTTGAAGAATTGAAAAAACAGAAAAAACAGCCCCCAAAAGAACGAATGCAATCCCAATAATCATAATCCAGAAACCCGTCTCCATAACAGATATCAGGGAGGTAGCCTCAAATATTTCAGGGTACCGAGGGAAGAAGGTTACTCCAATTGTATCGCCAACACCGACAACAAATGGCGTACCGGCATGTATCAATTTCGTCTTGGAATATACGTTCCCATTTTGATCTGTAAAACTAAAAGACAGTATGCGATCGTGCCCTATACCGTGAAATTCGGTGACGGTTCCAGAACCTGTGCCAGTGTCCATCAGAAACAGAGCATATGGAATTCCCTCATCATCTGACCAAAACACCATTATGGCGCCAATCACCATAAAGATCATGGTCGTAAAGTATTTCTGATATAGAAAATCTTTTTCGGCTTCGCGTTTCGATGACATTCAACCAACCTAGATTAAGTGAGCTAAAGTGACCTCACTTTAGATCGTGTGGACTAATGAAGCAACGAACATGGTTTCATAGGGCATGTCTTCAAATATAGGGGATTAAAGGTCTCGATTTTTTTGATCTTGCGCCAAACCTAATCTAAGTGTACCGCTGTTTAGGTCATCA
>JBALWO010000058.1:0-9527 GCA_036960775.1 Pseudomonas marincola
TGATCTAATTCCGGTTTTAGGCGGATTTGTTTGATAAATCGGTTGCGGGAAGGGCCGGAATGGGCGTAAAAGTGGTTCATAACGCTTGGAAAATATTAACCATCTTCTGCCATATCTATTAACGCGTAGGTAAATGCTGGTGTTTTTATGTGTTTTATGATTCAGTGGTAGTGTTAATGACAGTAAATGTCAGATATTGTTGACTGTTTTTATCGTTTGGTTCCAATGGAACCTGTTGGGAATAAGATTGAAGGGCGGGGGGACTTGCCTTTTCTAAAGTGAGTGAGGCTATTTAATGTTTTCCAAATTGCTCGGCATGCTATCTGCCGATATGGCTATCGACCTTGGAACAGCTAACACCCTTGTTTATGTCAAGGGACGCGGCATTGTTCTGAACGAGCCTTCGGTTGTGGCTATTATTCACAGGCAGGGTAACAAACAGGTTTTAGCCGTCGGTGATGAAGCTAAAATGATGTTGGGCCGGACACCGGGAAATATTGAAGCTATTCGCCCTCTTCGGGATGGTGTGATCGCCGATTTTGAAATCGCCGAAGAAATGATCAAGCATTTCATCCATAAAGTTCACAATCGCCGCAGCTTCGTCCGCCCACAAGTTATAATTTGTGTGCCGTCAGGCTCCACAGCGGTTGAGCGTAAAGCCATTAGAGAAGCGGCTGGTGCCGCTGGCGCCCGCGCCGTCTACTTGATCGAAGAGCCTATGGCAGCCGCAATCGGCGCCGGTCTTCCCGTGACAGAGCCTACGGGTTCTATGGTGGTGGACATTGGCGGCGGTACAACCGAAGTGGCAGTTCTGTCTCTTGGTGGTATTGTCTATTCGAAAAGTGTCCGTGTTGGCGGCGACAAAATGGATGAGGCGATCATTGCCTATATCCGCCGCAATCATAACCTTCTTATCGGTGAAAGCTCTGCTGAACGGATTAAGAAAACTATTGGCTCCGCCTGCCCACCAGAAGATGGCAACGGCGAAACGATGGAAGTTAAAGGCCGTGATTTGATGAACGGTGTTCCAAAAGAACTGATCATCAGTGAACGCCAAATTGCCGAAAGCCTTGCCGAACCTGTCGGTGCCATTGTTGAGGCGGTGAAAGTCGCGCTTGAGCATACAGCTCCAGAACTTGCCGCCGATATTGTGGATAAAGGCATTGTTCTTACGGGCGGCGGTGGATTGCTTGGTAATTTTGATGCCGTTCTTCGGAATGCAACAGGCTTGCCGGTTTCCATTGCGGATGAGCCTCTATCTTGTGTTGCGATCGGTACAGGCCGCGCACTTGAAGAGATCAAAACATTACGCCATGTGTTAAGCGGCGAGAATTAAGAGATCGCTTGCCGGTAAAACGGATTTTCTTTTGGGCCGAGTGTCGGGATAGTAGAAATGGCTTTGGAGCAGAAAACAGGTTGGAGCTTAGCGTTTCCGTTGAAAGTATTTTTTCAACGTTTTGCCTTTCTGTCTTTGATTTCATTATCTGTCGTTCTTTTGGTTTTGGGAAAAGCCGACCTTGTATTGATGGAACGTATTCGCACCGTTAGTACAGACGCTTTGTCCCCGGTTCTTGGGACGCTGTCTCAGCCTGTAAATGCCTTTAACAAAGGGATCGAACGGGTTCGGGAACTGGCGTTACTGGTAGAAGAAAATGAACGCCTTCGCCGGGAAAACGAACGTCTGCTGCGCTGGCAATCTGTTAGCCGCTCTCTTGATAAAGAAAATGAATATTATCGGCAGCTTCTGAATGCGTTGTCGGACCCGCTTGTCCTTCCCATTACGGCGCGGGTGATTGGCGATTCTGGCGGACCGTTTGTGCGCACGTTGCTTCTAGGGGCTGGGGCTCTTGATGGTGTTCGCACCGGACAAGCCGCGGTTGGACCGCATGGTGTTCTGGGCCGGGTCGTTGAAGTTGGCCATCAGTCAGCCCGTGTTTTACTGCTGACGGATTTGAACTCTCGTATTCCAGTGAAGCTCGAAAAATCCCGTAATAAAGGCATTTTGGTCGGGGATAACTCTTCTTCTCCAAAACTTGAATTCCTGCCAACAAATGCGCAAGTGTCTGCTGGTGACCGGGTCGTTACATCTGGTGACGGTGGCATGTTGCCAGCCGGTTGGCCTATTGGAATTGTCTCTTCCGTTGCGGAGGGACAAGTACGTGTTCAAGCCTATGCCGATTGGACGCGCCTCGAATATATTAGTGTATTGCGCTACGATTTGCCGGGACTTACAGACAAGGCAACAAATCCTGGCGATCTTGGCGAAAGCAAGTTGGGCAACTAACAAAGTGTATCAGCCGTGACACCGATCGTTTCTTATCAAATAAACCGCATTTTGCGCGGAAGCATTCCTTTTTGGCTCTCGCTTTTCCTTGTGTTATTGAGCGTTGTACCCTTGCGCATTAACGGCTTTGCCATAGTCACGCCGTCTTTGTTGACTATCTCTGTATTTTACTGGAGTTTGCACCGCCCTTATTTAATGCCGGCGCCATTGGTTTTTGCCCTTGGCCTATTATTTGATATCCTAACTGGAGCCCCAATGGGACTATCGTCTCTCATGTTGCTGATCGTTCATGGCATTGCATCGTCACAGCGACAGGTGTTCGTTGGTAAGGCATTCCTGCTGACGTGGTGGGGTTATTTGCTGGTGGGAACAGGAATTGCAATTTTATCGTGGTGTTTTGCAAGCCTTCTATCCCTGACCCTCATCCCCGTTCTGCCGCTATTGATCCAGTTATTATTGACCATCTTGGTATTCCCAATACTTGCATGGGTTTTCGGAATAGTGCAAAGCAGCTTGTTGAGGCATATCTGACATGTCGACAGCCCGCGATAAAGAAAAAGCCAGATTATTCACCCGTCGTTCGCTGATCATGGCGGGCGGACAAGCGGCGCTTATGTCCGTTCTTGCAGGTCGTTTGTACTATCTGCAAGTGTTGCAGTCAGACGAATATACAATGATGGCCAACGAGAACCGCATGAATATGCGGCTGTTGGCCCCGCTTCGAGGACGTATTTTTGATCGCTTTGGCGAAGAAATTGCCAGCAATCGGCAGAATTATCGGGTTGTTCTTATTCGCGAACAAACCAAAAGCGTTACCGAAACATTAGATAGGTTGTCTGATTTAGTCCACGTATCTGATGCCAATCGCGCAAGGGTTTTGAAAGAAACCAAACGAAAACGGGGATTTGTCCCCATTCCTGTCATGGAGAATTTGAGCTGGGATGAGTTCTCCCGCATTAATGTGAACAGCCCTGAGTTACCGGGTATTCAGCTTGATGTTGGAGAGACCCGTCATTACCCTTACAAAAATCTTTTCGCTCATATTGTGGGCTACGTTGGATCGGTGTCTGAGCGGGATTTACAAAACCTTGAACCTGATCCATTGCTGGAGCTTCCGGGATTTAAAATCGGCAAAAATGGAATTGAGAAATACTATGATTTGTCTCTTCGGGGAACCGCCGGAACAAGCCGAGTTGAAGCAAATGCCTTTGGGCGGGTCATTCGTGAATTAAACCGACAAGAAGGCAGTGCCGGAGACGACTTAGAACTGACTATTGATGTCAAACTCCAAAAATATGCTGTGGAACGCATGGGGGCTGAAAGTGCAGCGGCGGTTATCATCGATATCCACACTGGTGATGTCCTTTCCATGGTTTCTGTTCCAAGTTTCGATCCCAACAGTTTCACCACTGGTATCGGTATTGAAGAATGGAAGGGGCTACAATCCAATCCAAAACATCCATTGAGCAATAAGGCAATTGCCGGACAATATCCGCCGGGATCAACCTTTAAGATGATCGTTGCCTTGGCGGCCTTAGAAGCGGGTGTGATTTCATCTGATCACAAAGTCTATTGCAACGGGTCCACAAAATTGGGTCGTCATAAATTCCATTGTTGGAAAAGAGGCGGGCATGGGAAATTGGATCTTCGCGGTGCCATAGAGCAATCTTGCGACGTATATTTTTACGATATCGCAAAAAAAATAGGCGTTGATAAAATTGCAGAAATGGCCAATCGGTTTGGCCTTGGAAATAAACTCGATCTTGACCTCTTCGGTGAAAAGTCAGGCCTTATACCAACCACTGAATGGAAACAGGCAGTGCGCGGGGAGCGATGGCAGGGGGGTGATACGTTTAACGTGGGGATTGGGCAAGGCTACGTTCTGACAACACCGCTCCAGCTTGCGGTAATGACGGCACGACTGGCGAATGGTGGTAAATCTGTTGAGCCTCGTCTGGTTAAACCGCGCGGATCCACAGACATTGACGAAAATCCGGATGTAGATAAATCTGAAATTAAAAATGAGGATATGGGCGTTAGCAAGGCTGCCCTTAGAACCGTTCTTGGTGGCATGTTCGATGTGGTCAATGGCAAGAAGGGCACAGCCCGTGCCTCAAAAATTAAGACAGAAGGCTGGGAGATGGCGGGCAAATCGGGGACTGCTCAAGTTCGCAGAATTTCAAAAAAAGAACGACTAAGCGGTGTCTTGAAATCCAATGAACGACCGTGGGAGTATCGAGACCATGCGCTTTTCGTGGCCTTTGCTCCTTTCAATAACCCGCGATATGCCGTTTCTGTGATTGTGGAACATGGTGGCAGCGCATCAAAAGTTGCCGCGCCAATTGCCCGGGATTTGTTAGAAGAAGCGTTGCGACTGGATCCTGCTCGTAAGAAAGAGGCCGACGATGCTTAGAGAGATCGGTGGGCCCGATAAACCAATTTCGCTTTCGCGGAAAATTTGGGACCTAAATTGGGGATTAGTCCTTTTAATTTGTGCCACCGCATCAGTGGGCTTCTTGATGTTGTATTCAGCCGCAAATGGAAACTTGGAGCCTTGGGCCTCGCGGCAAATGATCCGTTTTGGTGCTGGCCTTTGTATTATGATTGTGGTTGCCATAACTGATATTCGTATTTGGCTGCGACTGTCCTATCCGTTATATGCGATTGCGCTGTTAATGCTTGGCGCGGTCGAGGTGATGGGGGTTATTGGCATGGGCGCTCGTCGGTGGGTGGAAATTGGCCCCATTCAGGTGCAGCCTTCCGAGATTATGAAAATCACGTTGGTTATGGCCGTTGCCCGGTATTTTCATGGGGTTTCCTTGGAGGATGTCAGGCGCATTCGATGGCTACTTCCGCCGCTTGTTATGGTTGCTCTGCCCGCAGCATTAGTTCTTCGGCAGCCCGATCTTGGGACAGCTTTGTTATTGGTAGCAGGCGCGGGAATTGTCTTTTTCGTCGCCGGCGTTCAATGGTGGAAATTCGCAGTGATCATTGGAACTGCTATTCCGTCTGGCTTCTTCGCCTATCAATTCTTGCACGAATATCAGAAAAAACGAATTCTGATTTTCCTTAATCCTGAATCTGATCCGTTGGGCGCGGGGTACCATATTATGCAGTCAAAAATCGCACTGGGTTCAGGTGGTATTTTTGGAAAAGGCTTCGTGCAAGGGACCCAAAGTCATTTGAATTATTTGCCTGAAATGCGGACCGACTTTATCTTCAGTATGCTCGCCGAAGAATTTGGAATGATGGGCGGCTTGATACTTTTTGCTTTGTATATTTTGCTCATGGCCTATGGCTATGCCATTGCTTTCAGATCTCAAAATCATTTTGGACGGTTACTCGCGTTGGGGCTCACCGGCGTTTTCTTCCTGTATATATTTATCAATATCGCAATGGTTATGGGGTTGGTTCCAGTGGTAGGCGTGCCGTTACCTCTAATCTCATATGGGGGAACATCAATGCTGACACTATTGATTAGTTTTGGCCTGATTATGAGTGTCTACGTTCACCGTGATATTGAGATGCAACGCAAACAATATTGACCAATTTTTATTGGCTGACGGCCCTAACAAGGAAAACAATGGAATGATATGCCGGAGCTTAGTTGGATTGTTTTTTGTGCTTTTTGCCATGCCCGCACTTGCGGAAGAGGCAACGGGATACGTGATTGTATTGGATGCTCAGCAGCTAGAAATTAAAGGCGAGCGCTTTCGTTTATATGGGATCACAGTTCCAAAACCGGGCCATATTTGTCAGAATAAGTCAGGCAAGGATTATGACTGCGGAGCGATAGCAGCTGCGGGTTTGAAAGATTTGACAGCAGGCACAATCGTTCATTGTAAACACATTGAAAATACTGACATTAACCAACGGGCTGCACGATGTTTGGCTGGAGGTTATGATTTGTCTCAAGGCATGGTTCACACCGGTTGGGCAATCCCCTCTACTGCTGATTTCCCTTTTTTACTTTCTTCATTAGATAAAGCAAAAAAACGGAAACATGGCCTTTGGAGAGGGACTTTTGAGCTCACCGTCGACCCGAAATCCAAACCTTAAACGCTTCCTCGCGGCAAATTGAACTGCATGTGAACACATCTCCGTCTACATTTGAAAGATAATTCAATGTGGAGTTCATCATGGGCGTCGATGCCGCCAAGGCGATACTGTTTTCAAATAGAAAAGTTGCTCCGGCACTTTTGGGAGGCCTTCTTCTAGCGGGAGGGTTTTTGATTTCGGACAGCAAAATGGCGGTTATGTTCGCCATTGCTTTGGTCATGGGGCTTGCGCTATGTCATGCGTCCTTTGGTTTCAGTGCCGCATACCGTCATCTCTTTACCGGCGGTGATACATCAGGTGCACAAAGTCATCTTATCCTTCTCGCCCTGACGACTATATTTTTTGCTCCATTTTTGGCAGATGGGACTGCGTTTGGAAGTTCGGTTGGCGGTGCGATCGCGCCTGTCGGTGTCGGTATGGCGTTTGGTGCGGCCATTTTTGGGATCGGAATGCAACTTGCCAACGCCTGCGCGTCTGGCACTTTATACACGGCCGGTAGCGGAAACTTGCGGATGTTTGTTGTCCTCATTTGTTTTTGTATCGGAGCCTTTTGGGGCAGTCTTGATTTAGGGTGGTGGCAGTCTTTACCGGGCGTAAAATCCATTTCGCTGGGGGATGAGTTCGGATGGGTTGCCGCGGTGGCGTCTCAGTTGATCGTATTTGCGTTCCTTTTCGTGCTTCTTAGGAAATTAAATCACCGGCGCCATGGTACCGATGGGCAAACAACGACCTCGTTCTCAATTGAGAAGATATTTAGGGGGCCATGGCCATTGGTGTGGGGTGCGGTGGCTCTTGCCCTCTTAAATTGGCTAACACTCGTCAATGTGGGCCACCCTTGGTCGGTCACTTGGGGATTTACATTATGGTCTGGAAAAGTTGCCGTTCTACTGGGATGGGATCCATCTTCAAGTAGTTTTTGGGCAAATGGCTTTCAAGCGAACGCGTTAAAAAATTCGATCTGGTCCGATGTTACCTCTGTAATGAATATGGGGATTTTGGCAGGTGCCGCCCTTGCCTCAATCTTGGCAAGCAGGATTAGCAAAAATAACAAAACACATTGGAGATCGCTTTTGGCGGCTGTAATAGGCGGGTTGCTGCTTGGATATGGCGCAAGGCTCGCCTATGGCTGCAATATAGGAGCCTTTGTAAGCGGCGTGGCCTCCACCAGTTTACATGGATGGGTTTGGATCTTATGTGCCTTACCGGGGAATTGGATTGGCGTGAAATTAAGACCGTATTTTCAATTAACGAACTAGGGGCCAAGAGCCCCAATATAGACAAAATAGGAGAGAATAATGCTGATCAAAATGAAGACATCGACAGGGAAAATAGGGATTGCTGCCGCCGGACTAATCGCTGCCAGCACGTTTAGTTATCAAGCTATAGCAGCGCCGACAATTATTGAACTGGTTCAGGTTCCCTGTCAGTTTTTGGATATTGAGAAAGATCATGGGTTCTCGTCTTCGAAAAAGGCCGACTGCGAAACTATAAATGAGAAAACTGGAGTAGAACGTCTTCAAAAAGCAGAAGTCATGAAACTTAAGCCCGGAGAGTATATTTTCCGCGTGAGCAATGAAAATGTCCCCTATGAGCTCGGATTTTGGTTGCGAGAGAAAGACTATAACTGGGCAAATCCCGTTCATAAACTTACGAAAACGAGTGTCTCTGGCGGCGGTATGCATTTGGGAACAACGCTGGATTATAAAGTGACGTTAGAGCCCGGTGAATACCTGTTCTCATGCCCTTTGAACACAACACCCGATTACAGTTTGATCGTTTCTGATAGCTGATGCTACGAGGCACCTTCGATCACTAAACGAAAACCGATTAGGATGTGTTTTAATGTTGTTGGGCGGCTGTGACGAGCTGCCGCCCGGCACACACCACATCCCTTATCATCCCACGAACCCCCTTTTACAATGACACGCCCGTTTGGGGTTTGGTTCCGGGTCCATTCAAAGACTTGGCCCGATAAATCGGCCACTCCATAGGGACTTAGACCTGAGGGAAACTGATCAACGGGCATCGTGTCAAAAGGTCCCGCGTCGTGACTGTTTAAATTGGACGCTGAATAGGTATTTCCCCATGGGTAGTAATTGCCCTTCGTGCCTCTGGCCGCTTTTTCCCATTGCTGTTCCGTCGGCAGTTGCCAACGTCGATCGGTTTTGTCACTCAACCATTTTGCAAAGTTAGTCGCATCCTCATAAGAAATGAGGACAACAGGGTGGGAGTGCCTGCCTTCCGGCGGAACTGCATTTTTCCAAGTAAATTTTTGGACCCGGTTATAGGGGTGGATAAGTCCATAGCTCCTCCACAGTGTTTCTGTAACCATGGGTGCCGTTATGCCGGTCTCTTGGACGTAGTGCGCGTATTGGGAATTGGTTATTGGTGTGCGGGTGATGGAAAACTCTGCTTCGAAAACAGAACGGAGAGGCTTTTCACTCTCGTACCATTTCTGGGACCGTGTAATGGCGTGGCCATAAGCAAACTCGTCCAGCTGATAGGCGTATTCTCTTTCAGCTCTGTCTGAGCCAATTATAAAATCACCTGATGGGATTTGAACTAATTCAGGAATTTTCACATCTGCGGGAGTCTCAGCCGCACTTAAGTCAGGTGTTTGCAATGCAATTAGAACAAAGCCTATGAGCATGTTGATTGTTTTCATTTAGGGGGCTCCTTACAAAGCGTCACAATTATGTGAAGCAACGTTATTAGAGAGTACAGGCCGGCTCTGCCATATTCATTTCAAGGAAACAGTAACCCAAACACAAAACAATTGACTAGCAGGAGTTCATTAAAATGCGTGCGTTACGTCTGAAACTCAAATACACAACTATCATTCCAGTATTGCTAGGGGCAGGTCTTGTAACCATTGGAAGTGCAGTCGCTGCAAACCAGCCGCAAGTGCAAACCCAATCGGTTCAAAAAACCAACCCGGCTGCTGTTTCGAAAACTGCGTCAACATCCGCGCGCACTGGAATGGTTGTGGTCGCCAGCACATGTAACCCATGTGCTGTTAAGAAAAATCCTTGTAATCCATGCGCTGCAAAGAACCCGTGCAACCCGTGTGCTGCCAAAAATCCCTGTGCTTCCAAAGCCCCTTGTAATCCTTGCAATCCATGTGCTGCAAGCGCGGGTTCAGCCTCTTCAGAATGCTTTGTGCCACGCCTACATGCAGCAATGA
>JBALWO010000058.1:9627-20232 GCA_036960775.1 Pseudomonas marincola
AGCGCGGGTTCAGCCTCTTCAGAATGCTTTGTGCCACGCCTACATGCAGCAATGATCCCTTGTAATCCATGCGCTGCTAAAAACCCATGTGCTGCCAAGAACGCTTGTAATCCGTGTGCTGCTAAAAACCCATGTGCTGCGAAGAACGCTTGTAATCCGTGCGCTGCTAAAAACCCATGCGCTGCGAAGAATGCTTGTAATCCGTGCGCTGCTAAAAACCCATGCGCCGCGAAGAATGCTTGTAATCCGTGCGCTGCTAAAAACCCATGCGCTGCGAAGAACCCTTGCAATCCTTGTGCAGCCAAAAACCCGTGTGCCGTCTCCAATCCATGTAACCCCTGCAATCCTTGTGCAGCAGGCGAGGCCCCAGAACTTACAGCAGCTGAAGCAAGCGCCGCGTATGATTGCCTAAAAGCAAGTATGGCGGCTGGTTATTCTAAATCAGGTGTCGTTGAAATGGCTGATTATACAAATTGGGTTAATGTGGCGACCAGCCCTTACCAGGCCGGAACTCACGGCAATCGGTATGTGAACAATTGGGTGAACGACATTGGCCAAGCCCGATATCAAAAATATGAAGACCTTGGCACGATGCCCGTGGGATCTGTTGTTGCCAAAGACAGTTTTTCTGTAAATGGCAAAGGTCAAACAGCCGCTGGTCCAATGTTCCTCATGGAGAAAATGAAGCCCGGTTTTGCGACAGCGACCGGAGACTGGCGTTACACAATGGTAATGCCAGACGGTTCGGTTTTTGGCCGGACTAATGGAAAAAATTCGGCAGCGATGGTCTTTTGTTCAGATTGTCACGAAGCCGTTGCAGAAGATCAGGATCATTTGATGCTTTTGCCTGACGAGAACCGTAAATAACGGTTTTCCGTAGATTTGGCAGCTAACAGGGCATGGCCAAACTCTTTCACCACCGCCCCATAATACGAAAATTTACAACTAGGGATAATATCATGTTTAAAAAATCACTTACCGCAACTGCTTTTGGTTTAACAGCATTGTCAGCAGCGGCGATTGCCGCAGTTCCAGCAGTTCAAGCTGAACAACGGGATGGCCAAATTGTCGTGGCTGCGGCTTGCAACCCATGTGCAGCGAAAAAGGCAAATGCTTGCAATCCATGTAACCCATGTGCTGCAAAAAAGAAAAATGCCTGCAACCCATGTGCCTCTAAAAATGCCTGCAACCCATGTGCAGCCAAAAATCCTTGCAATCCATGTGCAGCGAAGAACCCTTGTAAAGCCAGCTAAGTTCCAAAGCTGGATTGAATTACGGATCCATGCTTTTATGAGCAAGGATCATCTTAATCACAAGCCGCGCGGTGCTTAATTGCTTCGCGCGGCCGTATTTTGAATAACGGGGCGCTGATATATGCTGGATTGGGACACTCTCTCGCGAGACGAACTGGAAGCGATGGTTGAGGCCGGACACCACGTGTTAGAATGTTATCGTGTGCTTGCCAAATCTAGCGATAATATCATCGGCGAAATTTTGAAAAGTTCCGATACTTTTTATGAGATGGATCATTACCCGCCGGGTGATATTTACGATGCTGCAACCCACAGTCAATATTATTACCATGCCCACCGAGGCGGCGAGCACGGCCATTTCCACACTTTCCTGCGCTCCGAAGGCATGGACAGCAGCGCTAAACCCATTCTTCAACAGTCTGACCAAGATTACATGGCAGAACGCGAAGATCAAATTTGCCATTTGATTGCCATTTCTATGGATAATAAAGGGTTTCCAACGAGCCTATTCACCACCAACCGGTGGGTCACCGCAGAAAATTGGTACAAGGCAGAAGATGTATTCCGGTTCCTCGACAGCTTTGAAATCGACCTCGTTCCGCCATCATGGCCTGTGAACATATGGCTAACGGCAATAATCCGTTTATATAAACCGATCATAAAGAAACTGATTATTGAACGAGATGCCAAAATCGCAGACTGGCAAAAAGCAAACCCGGATGGTGATGTGTTCGAGGATCGTGACCTAGAGGTTACCTCCGAACTTGCAATTTCGGTCGAAGATTACTTAAAAGAAATTGAAACCCATCTCCTTCAAAGAACCAGTTAAGGGTCCTTCGGAGAAAAAGCTAGTCGTTACAAGCATTCCCATATGATTTAGTCATCGAGTAAGGACAAAGCTCTTGCGGATCTTATTTGGTGTTAGGTTCGCGCGATACCTTATGAGTGTTGAGATTCCAATTGTATCGGCTCCATTCTCCCCACCATTCGCAATCCGTACAGAAATTTGCAACTAACACGTCACCGTTTATCGTCAAACTATTCGGCGGAAAATTGAACGTTTTGCTGCATCCACTTGCAATATGGTAAAGGGATGTAAAAGTATTTTCGCTTTTGTTATGTGCAATAATCACTCCAGCGGAATCGCAAATTTTTGAGCCGGTGATGGAAGAGAGCTTCCATTTTTCCGTTTCGATAAGGGTTTGCGTCTCAACTTCCAAATTTGAATAGAGGCTAAATTCTAATAGTGAGCTGGCCACATCTGCAGGATCCAATTTTATTATGGGCATTGAAAAAGTGCGGTCAGTTTTTTCTGCAAAAGGTGAAAAGTAATCTTTAGATTTTTTTGGGCTCCATCGATCCAGTAGTTCGCCGAAAAAAACTGCAGCATCTCGCCCAAATTCCCAATCGCAGAATGGTTTTTCGCCAGCGACGTCTTCCATTTCTTCAATTTCAGCGAGCTCAGTCAGGGTGTAGCTCATTAAAGCATCGGTTTTACTGTCAAAAAAGACATATTCTTCACGACAATTGCCACCATTTCCACTGTCACAAATCCCAACCCGAACATTGTCCCGGTTCTGTTTTTCAGAAAAACACAGATCTAGCGCTATAACCTCGCCGATGAGTTCAATTTCATGTGGTTTCTTGGCTGCAATTTTGATGAGCAGGCTATCAACATCACTGTGTCGAATTGTAGACACACTAATAACAGAGGGTTTAGTTGCATTTAGAAAACGGCCTTCAAGAATTTGAGGCATAGCAATACCTTGTCTTTCGGCGGACGAAAGGAAGGGTGCACCAATTATGAAAAGAGCCAAGGATACACCAAACGGCACAGTGGTTAATTTGAAACGCATTGAAAAATTCCATGAATGGGAAATAGCATCAAGAAGCAATCTAATGACCATAATTGTGTGGCAAAATCTTGATCTGTGTTTTGTTTTCCATTTTGATACTAAAACGAGGATATTTATAGTGACCAAGATAGGGCGCTTAAGCTGCTGATCCTGGGGTTAGTCCCTTACTGTCTAGCCGTAGTTAAGTCCTAGCAACGGAAGAGCCAAACGCCGCTTTTGACTTTTTCACAATCCATCAGCTATTGCTGTGGCGACCCTTGACCTTTGAGTTACTTATAAACTTGTACGTTGAATGTCTGGACTCCGCGGTTTTAGTTATTCAACTTGTTCTTCTGATCCCAACCAACGGTAAACGAGGCCTGCTAAAATCGCGCCTGCAATAGGGGCGAGCCAAAAAAGCCAAAGTTGAGAAAGTGCCCAGTCTCCCTGAAATATTGCCACAGCGGTACTTCTTGCAGGATTAACCGATGTATTCGTGATGGGAATACTGATGAGATGAATAAGTGTAAGGCCCAAGCCGATGCTAATAGGTGCAAAGCCTGCTGGTGCTCGCTTATCTGTTGCTCCGAGGATAATGATCAAAAACATGAAGGTCATCACGATTTCAGTCACGAGTGCGGCAGTTAGACTATATCCACCAGGAGAATGGTCTCCATACCCATTGGAGGCAAATCCTGCTGCCGCATCAAACCCTGCTTGCCCATTAGCTATGACGTAAAGGATAGCAGCGCCAGCTAAACCACCGGCCACTTGTGCCAAAATATAAGGGCCGACTTCGGATTTTGGAAACCTTCCTCCAGACCAAAGTCCAATGGAGACCGCAGGATTAAGGTGACAGCCGGATATATGACCAATTGCGAATGCCATTGTTAAAACAGTAAGTCCAAAAGCCAGTGATACGCCAAGTAGTCCAATGCCGACATCTGGAAAAGCAGCGGCAAGAACAGCACTACCACACCCACCAAGTACGAGCCAAAATGTCCCTAAAAATTCGGCCCCAAGTTTTTTTGTTAAGGTCAATTGCCATCTCCCCAATTAAATGAAAATAAGATACTATCTCTAGTTATGCAGATTATCACAAAGCAATAAACAGACAATAATTATAAAGGAACTGATCCATGGTCATTTACGAACTGCGCACCTACCAAGTTTATGTAGGTATGATGAAAGACGCTGTCGGGGCTTACACTGATTATGGCTGGCCTGCTTTGAAAAAGGGTGGTTTTGATGACAAAATAGTCGGATATTTTGTATCTGATACGGGTGGATTACATCAACTGGTACATCTTTGGAAGTTTGATGACGATGCTGATCGTCGCAATCATTGGGATACATTATATGCCGATAAAGATTTCATGGTTTTCGCCGGGAAAATCCGTCCATTGCTCATGACGCAGAATGTCCAACTGCTCAACGCCGCTCCTTGGGGGCCTCAACCATAAGTGTGTGAAGACGCACTTTGTATTTTTTACTTTGGATTTTTCTATACTTAAAAAATGCCATTGCCATAATAAAAAAACCGGGCTGCGAAAAAGTATGAGAACTTGGGAATAATCATACGAATATTCTTCGCCGTTTATCTGAAACAAGAGCATTTGATAAATTGATAGGCAGCTAGGCGGACAAAGCGACCTATGCCAAATACCGGCCAACGGCTGAACTCGGCGGAAAGCGGAAGTATTTTCGGGCTTTCGAAAACAGCCGATGTTGACCTAACTCGGAGTTTTAAGCAAAAAGAACAGTGGCTCGATTGTGCTACTGTTCAATACATGGATCTAGGTTTGTTATTCCTTGCGTATCAATCCGGCGTCTCTCATTAAAAATTCCAGTTTTATTCCCTCAAAACCAAAGGCTTTTTTATAGGCCTCATACTCAACGATGTGATCGAGAGATGGCTTGCTTTTCTTAACAGCCGCTATGAGCGTATTCTTCTGGGTGTGCTCGGTCGGCACAAAGTCAATAACATCAACCTGATATCCTTGGGACTTAAGCAGCATAACTCGACTGTTGTCTGTGATGAGATCGGCTTGTTTTTGTAGGAGTAAGCCATGAGATATGAACTTTCGGTTCGAAACTTCACTTTCTCTAAGGCTAAGTAAAACCTCATGTTGGCAGCATGGTGCACACACGATCAGTTTGGACTTTGACTTAATTCCATAGAATAGTGCATCATCTGTCGCCGTGTCACATGCGTGCAAAGCGATAATCGCATCATAGTATCCTTGAACAAAATCCTCCGCTTTCATATTATGAAAAGCTAAGTTTTCGAAGCCGGATGCTTGCGCTGCGTCATTACAAAAATCTACCATTTCAGAGCGAGTATCAACACCGTCAACCTTAGGATTGAGGCCCGATTTCGCAAGCTGGTCATACATCGCAAACGTCAAATAACCCTTCCCTGAGCCAATGTCTAAGACTTTAACCCGGCTTTGTTTTATTGCTTGGGTCCGCTCCATTCGTTCCATGAACAACTCGATAAACCGGCAGATCTGGCGATATTTGCTATACATGCTCGGTTTAACTTCACCCGCATCGTTAGAGACTCCCAAAGCCTTCAAGAATAAGCTATCCCCTTGAATTCTATAGTTCTTATCGCGGTTGTGTGTGTTTACTTCTGTCATGTATCTAAACTACCATATAAAGCTATCAGAACTGACAGCGTTTTTGTATTGTTGAGTAATTTCGTCTTGAAAGGTAATTGTCAAATGTAAAGTAAGCTATTGCCTGTATTAATTACTAAAATTGCGAAACGGATAAATCGAATTTTCGAAATAGGTAACATCGTAGGTAGCAAATGCTTTGCGCTTAAACTGGACTTGTATTTGATGTAGCGCTTACGTGATTATTTTCTTTTGATTGATAGTTCTGCTTAATAAGCACGAAAATTGTCCTATAGCAGTGCATTCCGATCATAGATATAGAGCAAAATAGAAATGGTGAAGGGACGGGGAAACACCGCCATAGCGTCAATGCACTGATATATCTAAGTTTTGACAACAGCTAGGTTGATCAATGTCTCACTTACGTGTCCCACCACTCCCGGCCTAAATATCACTTAAACAAGCTCTTCCTCATTGGAGTACGCTTTAGTCTCAATGGGATATCTCTGAACACTAAAAACGGACATCAAACCTCCGCTGATCCTCTCAAAGCAGACGTTAATAGTAAACACTAAAAGAGGCTCTTTTGTGCCATATGCGGTGATATCATTGCCGATTCGGGATCTGCCAAAAACTAGTCATCACTGTCATAGGCCAGATTGATCAGCGACGCAGGGTCGCTTTCCCATAATCCGGCGTCAACGACCTCTTCTTTCATCCTGCCAAAACTGCTCAGAACTGGGGAGCTCAGTCCATAGGATTCAACAACGCGCTGGAACACCTCGTTGTCCTTGAACGCGGCTTTCAGGGCGAAGCCAACTTCCTTGTCCTTGCCCAGAACCTTGGCGACCCTGTCGGCTATCAGCGGCATGCTGGCGGGTCCGCCACACAGAATGCGCAGCGCTGTTTCAAGAGGGAGCCCGGCCCGCTTGGCCAACGGCATCAAATCGCGGAGACCGGCAAAGTACGCCTGGACCATTCCGTTGTTGATTACTTTCATCACAAGGCCCGAGCCAAGCGGCCCGACATGCATGATGCGTCCGGATATCGCGGCAAGACTTTCGGTTGCCCGCGCGGCTGAACTTTCATCGCCACCAACAAAAACCCCGCAACTGCCGGCCAGGACCAGTTCGGGCCCTCCGGAAATCGGTGCATCAACGGCGCTCGCCCCTTTTGCTGCAATCTGCTCGATACGGTCTTGCAGGATGTCGGGGATGACGGTGCTGGTATCAATGATTTGCTTGCCCGTCAGGTCAAAGGCCAGAAGCCTATCCAGTATGTCCGCAACCGCGTCGTCGTCAAACAGGCTCAGGATCAGCGTATCACTGTCCGCCACCACTGTTTCCAAATCTGGGACACATTTTACACTGTCAACGGATCGGCCGCTCCGGGTCCAGCCAGTGACGGAAACCCCCTCGGCAGTCATGCGCTGCGCAATGGCACTTCCCATCCGGCCCAATCCAATAACTCCCATTCGGTACATAAAGAATTCTCCTCACATGTTTCGGGACGCCTATATCCAGGCAACACCTATAAACACTTCCACTTAAATTGGAGGGCCTGCAGGTCACTCCGATGGAAAGAAAAAGTTCAGGCTGTGATCAGGATTATGAAAATCTACCGCCCGACCGCTGATACAAAAGCTACAATAAGGACCGCTGGCTGTCACCCTGTTGAATTATTAACTTTAGGTCTGCCTTGGATCAACTTGAGAAGTTTTGACGGTTGCTGAATTTAGTTTGCTTAGCCCCCTAACGACGGACATTGGAAAATAATATGATAATTGCTGTTCCCTATTGAGCTCACGCTTTTCTATATATTAGAGGACAAACTTGTTTGGCCTTCTGCCTGTCAGCTTGTAGAAACTATAGGTACAAATACTGGGATCTTTTAGTTGGCAGACTCTGTAAGGCATCGAAAGCCCTCTGAGAGTCTTTAGGGCTTTGTAGCTAAAGATTCTTTCGGGAGCTCTGAGGCCGTTATACAAGAGGTTGCCCGGGTTTTGTTGGTTCTGCTCAGAATGGGATGCTGTCAGATTTCATCCAGATCGCCACAGTAACGGTAATGTCCCGCAAGTTGTAAGAGAACTTCTGTGTGCTGATGACTGCGCACCAACCCTCATTTTCAATTTAATCTGATTGTCCGCTCGAAGTTTGCTAAACCCTTTTGAAATAATAGTTCATAATTTGTCAGATCGTGCTACACAAGCGTCAGAACAATCAGACCTCACGCCACTCCCTAATTTCAACGCTGATGAGGCTTTCTAACTTTATTGTTGTTACTGTTCACGTTATGCTAACAACACCCTCACAAAAACAGGATTTTACAAATTGTCAAAGCTTACGCCAGATCAAATGGATGATATTATTTTTGGAATGGGAATGACCCACCGGGAAGCTGCCGGCGTTCTCAGGGTCCAAGCAAAAGACCTTTTTAGCTGGATACAAGGGAAGTCCGAAATCCCTGATGCCAAGGCCGCAGAATTGCTCAAACTCGAAGAAACAGTTGAGGATCATGTGGATGACATCCTAGTCAGCATCGACGATATAGTCGAAGCGAAAGGTAAGCCCGAAAGCGTCCCCATTATACGATACCTCGGTAATAAATTGTTTAAAGAATGGAAGCCGGATTTATACCAGGTATTTCGCTATCACAAGGTGTACAGCACAGTTATCACCCGAGCGCGGATAGAGCTTCACAGAGATGACATCACATTGGTGCCCGTCAACTTCGATCCTGAGAGTTATCAGAATTTCCTTGAGTCAAATGAAGATAGTGAAGCCAACCGTGCCGCCTGGGCGGCGACTGTCAATTCATAGACTTGGTTAATATCTCCCCGCCAAACAAATTGCATTGATCATAGCCATATAGAAATTCTGTTGACCTCCGGTTACTCCGGTAGAATTTCTGGCCAGGGCGAGATCAATGCAATGGGTGTCGATTTGTTTGCTAAGCCCTTCAAAAGAGAGCAACTGGCCGCGGCAATTAAGAAAAGCAGTGTCTGATTAGACGTCGAACTGAGAAGCAGCGAAGGTCCGCTTTAGGTGAACAACGGTCCTTATTACTTGCTTGAAAACACTTCTGCTTTTCGGTGAGGATGGGGTTAGCAAACGTAATTGAAATAGAGCAGAGCCGCGTTGTACAGTGAGCGAAGCCAATAGCCTTGCGAGTTGACAGGTCCTGTAAGGCCATTTAGAGCCCTCAGAGAGTCTTTAATAGTTTCGAATTCCAGGAATTTGTAGCTAAAGAGTCTATGAGGTGCTCTGAGGCGGTTATTCAAATGGTTGTCTAATTTTAGTTCAGATCAGAACGGAATATCGTCATCAAATGAATATGAACCTTCACCCTGTGAGGTGTCGGGACCGTCAGGAGCAGACACTGAAAGAGTCGCCTTTTGTGCCAGGAGCGAATTTTAGAGCCGCGCTTAGTCCGCTTCTATCATCTCTGTAAGTTTTCGATGCAGTTCCAAATGGATATCAATGTCAGCCCACATATGGAATTCCAGCATCGCAGAAGTGCACTCACCTATTCTCTGCCCAGTATCCGCGATTTCATCGAGTGAATAAGTTTTGTTTTCGGATTTGTGATGAACAGTTATAGCGTTCGAATTTGCGTTATTATTCTTGGCAAATGTTCCATGAGCCAAAGCATCTCTAACGCCCTTAAGCTCCATAATTTCCGCAATAATTCTTTCTAATTCAGTAGATGCATTACCATCGCGCTTATTTTTATAGGCAACTTTCCCAACTTTCCTAGCATGTTTTAACTGCCTCTCAGCGCCTTGCCCAATATCTTTAGACCGTAGCTCAGCTGGAACTGCCGGTTGGGCTTTTGTCATATTAATGAAAAATCCAAATTGTTGTTCAAGCTGGGACCATTGCACAATTACAGACCCAATATGCGCTAACTGATTTGTGTCGAGGCAGACACTGAAACCGCGTCGAGGCACATTGTTGCTAAGGTACTCAGCCAAATGGTTTGGTACTTCTTTAGTGGGTTCTGTTGTCATGCCGGACGCAGGTCCCTCAGTTGCTGTACGTCTTCTGAAGCTCCGACGCTAAATGAACAATACCATAATAACAACTACAAGGGTTATAATGTGATGCTCTACACATACGTTTGCTGAAGCATTGGGCATTTTTATCCTGTACGTAACGAACTTTTCAGTTGGTTGTCTAATTTTAGTTCAGATCAGAACGGAATATCGTCATCAAATGAATATGAACCTTCACCCTGTGAGGTGTCGGGACCGTCAGGAGCAGAGGTTGGAATGTATTCTGCCTCAGCACCAGCTCTTTTAACTTGCCATGCTTTTACATCAGTATACCAACGACCGTTATATTCGCGGCTTTCTAGGTCTACTGAGATAACAAGGTTTTCTCCCTGCTTGATGGAGAAGTCGTCTATTTTATCTCCCCAGACCATGAAGCAGATCTTCTTGGGGTATTGGCCCTCAGTTTCAAGAATGCACTCTTGCTTACGCCATGTGCCGTTTGCTGACTGCCCCGATTTCTCTTCCAGGAGCGCAATGATCTTACCGTTTATTTCCATTATGATTATCCTGTTGGGTCGTGAAGCAAGTAAGTTTCTCTGATGGCATAGCTATACAGGAAACCGGCAACATTCAACAACAGTTCTCCGCTATTTGATGTTGCCAGCTGTTCAGGGTGCGATGCAATCGTTCAGTACCATTGCTTATGTAAGCCAAATACCTATTTCACTTTAAATCTGTTGCAGCCCGATTAGAGGCACATTACTTTCCCAGCAGGAGGTAACATTTGATGATTTCTGTAGCTATGATCGGGCATGGTGCCATTGGAGGCTGGGTTGCTCGGCAATTCGATGACGATGACACCGTAAAAATCAGCCATGTTCTTTGCAGGCCAGGTCGTGAAA
>JBALWO010000113.1:0-2442 GCA_036960775.1 Pseudomonas marincola
GCCAGAGCGTCTACTTTTTGCCCGAATTCTGCATACGTATAGGTTTTGGAAGTTCCGTCAAACGGTTCCCAAATCAAAAAAGGCTTATCCGGAGTGCGCGTTACCCATTGGTTAAGCAACCAAGGGACGTCACGGCCTTCCACCATTGACCTGTGAGATTTTTCAATTGCGTCTTTCAAAGCCACATCGCATTCCTTTTGCTTAGGGTAACACCCCATATTGTTTTTATTTACGTGCGATTATGAGATTGAGGATAATCCAGACTCAGATAGTGAACAAGTTTTGCGTTAAATAGTTCTGTAAGAATTTTTTTCTAGAATATTATAAACGGGGTTTATTTCTTTGCCAAAAAGGTCTCTAATTCGTTCAAAAAAAGGAGACTGTTATAGAACTCGCGAAACAACACTTGGATATTGGCCTTTATACGAATAATCGCGATGCCATGTTGGAATTTTGGCAATCTGAAATAGGCTTACCCTATGATCACATGGGAAAATTGGGAAGTGGCGTTCAGCAACATCGTCACTTTTTGGGAGATGGGCCAACCGGTCCCATCCTGAAAATAAATCATGCCCGCGATCCGTTACCAATTGCACCAGCGGCGGGCTATAGAGAACTTTTATTGGCCCGTGACAATATTACCGAACCTGAAAGTTATGTCGATCCGGACGGAAACGACGTGACGTTGGTTCCAATTAATTACTTGGGAATTACGGGAATTGGTATTCGGACAAAAGTAAGAAGTTTAATATCGTTCGATAATTTCTATGGTCGTATTTTATCCCTCCCTGCAAAAACGGAATCTGGAGATCACGTGTATGCTTGCGGTGACAGCATTATTATTGGAGAGTTAGATCCAGAAGCGACCAACGACGTTCAACAAATGGCAAAAGGATATCGCTATTTGACCGCACAGATTTACGATGCGGATGGGGAATATAGAAAGGTCATCGATCTCGGCGGCGGCGGCGGGCAGGAGCCGAAAACTCTTGGCACGACAGTACGGTACGGATTTATCCGTGATGCCGATGGCAATTGGATAGAATTATCTCAGCGAGCTACTCTCACAGGACCTTTATAAACCCATTGGCAGTCGTCATTCTTCCAGTTCAGGGGATGGCGGTTGACAGATGGGAGCAACAAACGCAGCATTGTCTGCAAATGACCTTTAAACAATGAGGATAAAAAAATATGTCGGGAACCGACCAAGAGTTGTTCAATCTAGCTATGTCAGAAGAGGCCCGCCCGCTCCTTCATGCTTTACAAAAGCATATTGAGGAAAATGTCGCACCAATAACGGAAGAATTCTTTGCGTTAAACGAAGGCAAAGAAGACCGCTGGAGTTGGCATCCTCGCCAATTGGAGCTGCTTGATGGTGCGAAAGCAAAAGCCAAGGAATCTGGCTTGTGGAATTTTTTCCTACCTGACGCAGATACCGGCGAAGGACTGAGCAACCTAGACTATGCGTATATTGCGTCCGAGCTTGGCAAATATAGTCTCGCATCGGAAACTTTGAACTGTAGCGCACCTGATACTGGAAATATGGAAGTTTTGGAGCGGGTTGGAACGCCTGCACAAAAAGAGAAATGGTTGAAGCCCCTGCTGAATGGAGAAATTCGGTCAGCCTATGCGATGACGGAACCCGGACAAGCATCTTCAGACGCAAAAAACATCAGTACATCAGCGCGTTTGGAAAATGGTGAGTGGGTCATTAACGGCGAGAAATACTATATCTCTGGTGCAGGTGACCCAAGGTGCAAGATTATGATTACCATGGTCAAAACCAGCCCTGATGCACCGGCATCCAAACAGCAATCGCAAATACTGGTGCCGATTGACACGCCGGGTGTAGAAATTCTGGAAGGCATGCAAGTTTTTGGCGAAGATCATGCGCCTCGTGGCCACATGCATATTAAATTCGATAATGTCCGAGTGCCAGAAGAGAATATGTTGCTGGGTGAAGGGCGCGGGTTTGAAATTTCGCAAGTCAGATTGGGGCCTGGGCGCATCCATCACTGTATGCGATCACTGGGACAAGCCGAAAAAGCACTGGAATTGATGGTGAAAAGAGCCGGTAGTCGCACAGCTTTCGGCAAAACGATTCTAAAGCTCGGCAAGAATGTTGAAGTCATTGCCCGGGCGCGAATTGAAATTGATGCGATGCGTTTGATGGTCCTGCAGGCGGCAAAAGCCATGGATGTGCTCGGCAATAGAGAAGCCCGCGTCTATGTCAGTGCGGTAAAGGCGATGGTGCCGGAAAAAGTCTGTGTGATCATTGATCAGGCAATCCAAATGCATGGGGCAACTGGCGTATCGCAATGGACACCGCTGGCCACTATGTATGCTCATCAACGTCACCTGCGGTTTGCTGATGGCCCGGACGAAGTACATCATATGGTGGTTGGTCGTGCCGAGGCACAAAAGCATGATATGTGGTAAAGT